>NZ_RYFD01000129.1 GCF_004138135.1 Candidatus Oscillochloris fontis | reverse complement strand
TAGTCCGTAAATTAAGTTTCCAGGTCTTTTTGCGACATAGCACTACCCACCCGCTCACCTTGAACGCCCGCAACGGGTTCCGGTTGGGATGCTGCACCAGGCTGACCAAGAGCGCTG
This sequence comes from Candidatus Oscillochloris fontis, assembly GCF_004138135.1. GTDB lineage: Bacteria > Chloroflexota > Chloroflexia > Chloroflexales > Chloroflexaceae > Oscillochloris > Oscillochloris fontis. The sequence continues at coordinate 1,200 of NZ_RYFD01000129.1, read as the reverse complement.
GTGTCGGGCGATGGATGCGGTTCGGCATACTTGACATTGGCCGCATGCACGCGCTCATAGTGGGTGTTTAGCTTGGTGCGGGCCGTCTGAATGGAAAATTGCCAGTGAATCTTGATCTGCTTGGCACTCCGCTCCGCCAAGAGGTTTAGAACGGACGTGCGCAGTTGTTCGATGGTTGGGATGCGCTGATGCAGACACCCCCGCGCCAAGGCCGAAAACTCGCACTCGATCATATTCAACCAACTCGCCGACTTCGGCGTGTAGTAGAATTCAAAGCGTTGCGCGAGGGCAAACGCGTCGTCAGCGGGGAGATGCGCATAAAACGCGCTCGCGTTATGGGTGTTCAGATTGTCCTGTACCAGCCGAATCTTGATCGCATCCGGGTAGGTAGCTGCGAGTGCCCGACAGAACTCCATATACTCTCGCTTGGTACGTTGGGGCTGCACCTGCCCAAGACGCCGACCCGTCAGGGGTTCAATTGCGGCGAGCAGGGCACATGAGCCGTGTTTTTCATAGGCATAATGCTCTTTCCGTGGCTGGCTAGGCTGCATCGGAACCGGTGGGAGCAGATCCCCAATCAAGAAACAGGGCCGTTCATCAAAACACACGACCGGATACTGCGGATTATAGGGTAAGGCATACAGCCACAGTATGCGCTCCATGTGGGAGAGAAACTGCGCATTCAGCTCCCCAATGCACCACGTTTGATTCCGATGGGGCTTCAGTTCGTTTTTTTCAGAATGGTACCAACCATGGTATGGGAAAGCGACTCACACACCCCTGCTTCCACCACTTTATCGGCGAGGAGGCGCAAGTTCCAGCGGGCATAGCCCGCCGGGGCATCACTACACGCGAGGGCCGTGACATACGCCCGTTGATTCCCATCAATCTCAATGGGGCGACCCGGTCGTGGGGCATCATACAGACCGTCCAAGCCCTTCGTCCGATAGCCATTCCGCCAGGCGGCCACCGTGTTGTAGTTGACATGCAGGGTCTCGGCCACCGCAGCCAAGGTCTTGCCGCGATCAAGTTCCAGTAAGGCGGTGCCGCGCTTGAAGGTTTTGGCGGCCAGGGTGCCTTTCGCGAGCAGGGATTCCAACGTCGTCCGGTCGGTGTCCGTCAAGGTGAGGTGCTGTTTTTTCATGCCACCAGTCTAAGTGACGTGGCGATAGAACACAAGAGGTCTTAATTTACGGACTA
>NZ_RYFD01000128.1 GCF_004138135.1 Candidatus Oscillochloris fontis | reverse complement strand
ATAGTATTCTAAGACAAAAGCAAGTTTTTTTTCAATTCAAGCAGCAAATTTTGAGTGATTAATATACGGGACTTTTCTCTTAACGACGGCAAACACTCTGAATACAATTTTATTTCGAATTATATTCAGCGTACTCATGTTGTTTTTTCCAGCTTTTTCTCGATTAAGATAATAGTTTTTTAGTTCGCCAGGTATTCGTATTGCAGACATTGCACCCATATTCAGTAACGATTTTAATTGCTTGTTAGCATAGGGATGCACGCGAGCATTCCCCTTTTGCTTTCCAGACGACTCTGAAAATGGCGCAATTCCAGCAAAGCATGCAAATGAACGAGGGTTATCAAAATTGATAAAGTTGTTTGTAAAGGCAATCAAATAAGCGGCTAATATAGGCCCAACACCAACTACTGACTTTGCTAGATTATAATTAACTTCCAATAATTCATCATTTTGAATAATCATGCGGATTTCATCTTCAACTTTTTGAATCTGTTTATTCAATTCTCCGATAAAATTCATCTGGACCTCAACAATCAAAGAATTCTCGCCTTCAATGTAGCAATCTTTTAAGTCGCTTAATCCATTTTTATATGAAGTGCGGTGACGAATTAGTTTTTCACGTAAGGATAGTAAGGCCTTTATCCTATCCACATTGACGCCAGGCAGAATGGTTGGTTTAAGTTTCTCCCTTTTTTCAAATGCATAATTGGCGATTCGCATCGCATCAATCTTGTCATTTTTACCTCTTGTCAATCCAAGCGATTTCTTTATTTCTAAAGCTGAAAGCATTAAAAATTTAATGTTTAGTGAATCAAGCATTACGCTTAATAGCTTTGAATACTTACCTGTGTTCTCAAAGCAGATCATTAAATCATCTGGCTTGCAATTTAAAGAAGATAATGAGTGTTCAAGTAGTTCTACCATCCCCTGGTTAGAATTGTCCACCTTAAAGTGGATTTTGGCTGTGTGTAGATACACATCGAGTGTTGATTTAGATACATCAACACCAATAATCTGAAAGTTTTTCATAATTTTGTTGTTAGTTGTTTATAAAAAAGTAGTTTGAACTATAACCTTTAATAAGATCTGGAAATCTACAATTCTAAATGGTTCCAAACTACTACAATTAAGAGAATGGGGTCTAATACTATCGATAAGCCTTTCGCTTAGCAATCGGGAAAGTTCACCCCATTCTTCTTTTTATTAACAAATTAACAACAATTAACAAAGAAAAGAAAAAGTAGCAAAAAGAAAAGAAAATCAAGTAGTTATAGTAATTCTTAGTAAATTGTTGTTAATAAAGTTTGCAAATCTAAAGGC
>NZ_RYFD01000027.1 GCF_004138135.1 Candidatus Oscillochloris fontis | reverse complement strand
CGTGCTCTCTGCTCCATAGGTAATCGGCACGGCAGCGCTTATACTCAGATGGGAGCGATGACGCCAAACGAGTCCGGCAGTAAAGGAGCCCGAATCGTCTTGCCATGTGTGCAACCATTTTACACCGGCATCCAGGGGCTTGCTGAAAAGGCCGCTGTAGCCTAGTGCAAGACCGACACTATGTCCGATCTTTCCCGGGATTGTTGCGTCGATATAATACTCTCCATAGGAAAGCAAGTTCCCCCAGCTACGATAAAACCCGGAAAGGAGCCCAAAGTCGGATTCGCCGTCGCAATAATTGAAAATGATGTCTGTAAAGAAATCAGTTCCCCCGAGTACTGTCTTTAGGGACGACACTGTTCTGAGCCCTTCGGCTCCCCTATAACGGGCACCGAAACCTGTTCTCAGATAACCGAACACCAGGTCGGCGCTCAGGCCGTAGGCCAACTCCCTGTAGGAAGGATTCTTCGGCTCGGCAAAAAAATCCTTCTGGGCGAGCGCAATAGCCGAAATGCCGGACAGCATGGTTGGAAGGCTCAGGCGGAAGGCTGTTCCCTCGTCGCTGTCGGCCATGATGTCGCCGGGTGTAAAAAGTCTACCCTGCCCCCAGTTAACCGAAAATTTGCCGACGCGAATGAAGGCTAGGGGAACTCCATAGTAGTCTGCGTAGAGTTCGCCCAACGTAATGTCCGACCAAGTATATTGACCGGAAGCGGGATCCAAATCTACGCCCACTGAACCGTACACCCGCAAGTCCTGATCGGGCTGCGCAGTCATAGCCAAGGTTGTTTCTGCCTTAGCCCCTATAGTGGCATCCAGATTTTTCCGGGGGTCGTAAAGGTCCGGCCACTTCGTCCAGCCCATCGAGCAGCAGCATGACATGCCCCGCCTCCACTTCAGCCCAGACCGCATCGGCGAGGCCGGTGGCGGTGCCTTTGGGTTGGAGGTGGTCAACGAGGTAGTTCCAGAGATCGCTGGCCGTGCCACAATTCTTGGGGCTACTCTGGAGCAGCCGCGCCAGGGGTAAGAGCGGCACAACCATCGGCAAGAGGCGGCCAAGCTCGCCCCAGCCGTCAAGATGCGCCGCCAGATCATACGCCGCCTCGATCCCGGCACGCGCCAAATGGCGGGCAAGGTAGCGCAAGACCGTACTCTTACCCCCGCCGGGTTCGCCCATCAATACCACATGGCGCTGCGCGGCGATAGCCTCGGTGACAATCTGTGGCCCCTGGAACACCAGCGTGAGGTGATCGCCCTCCCAGGTAGCAACCATCTGCAAGAGATCTGCGGCGCTGGTCTGTTCGAGATCGGGGCTACGATACTCAGCCAGCATCCCCTCGGTGCGGTGTGGCTCTAGGCTGCGGAAGGTGGTGCGCCGGTGCGCGGGCATACACGCCGCCCCGGTATGGGCTTGGAGATAGGCATCCAGCGCTTCTTTGCTCAGATCGGCAACCGCAAACTGCTCACGATCACACAGTGCCGTCGTCGCCAACTGGGTGTAGACCTGATCAAGCCCCAGGCGCAGCGTATCGTCACGTTCGCGCTCGTGGGAGACCCCCTGTAGCGGCATCACCTCGCACAAACGCGCCACTTGAGTCAGGTAGGTGGCGATCAGTGTGCTGGCATCCGCGTCGCGCTTGCCATTGATGAAGATGTGGCCATAGACGTGCCCGGCAACAGCAACACCGACGTTAGCCTCATCCTTGATGGTCTGGGTATTGCCCGCCGGGGCAGGTTGTAAAGTATCGGCAGCGAGGAGCGCATTGACCGCTGCGGGGGTATACTTACTGCGCAGGCGATCAAGCTTCTGCGCATACTCATCCGCGTCCAACACACCTTTAGCGAGCAGATCGCGGAGTTGCTGAAGCGTCGTAGCGAGATCATCCGACATACACAGACTCCCCGGTACAGATGTTTATCCGCAGATTACGCAGATGACGCAGATTGTTTTTATTTTATCCTAAAAATCTGCGTAATCTGCGTCATCTGCGGACATATCATCCGGTGCGTCATCTGCGGACATATCATCCGGTGCGTCATCTGCGGACACTCTACGGAGAGGAGCCACACCCATGCACGACTCAGCCCTCGCGGTACGCCACGTCACCCGCGACGAACTCGGATTGCCCCAGGAGATCCTGGCGCAGCTTGATGACCTGACCACGGCTTATGGCCAACCCAGCCTCGTCCTGGCCGATCTGCCCGATGGCCTCTTCGATCCACTGATCAAGACCGACCGCATCGGCGAGGTGTGCATGGTGTTGCGGCGGCGCAACGGGCGCATCCTCACATGCCGCAAAGAGATCTACCCGCCCGGCGTGATGCGCCTGCTGACTGGCGGCATCCATCCGGGCGAGCCGATTGCCGAAGCACTGATGCGCGAGGTAGCCGAGGAGACCAGCCTAGAGGTGGCGGTGCGGCGCTTCCTCAGCCTGATCGCCTACCGCGCCCCCACGCCGCCCCGTGATGACTTTACCTTCTTCACCTTCGCCTTTTTACTGGATGAACTGAGTGGCGAGTTACAGGTGCAAGATCCCGACGAGCGGATCGAGGCATTTGAAGAGGTGGAGATCCCACAACTCTATGCTCAGGCCGCCTTTATGGAGCACCTGGACGCCAGCCAATCACGGGTGATCAGTGGCAGTTGGCGCGCCTGGGGCCAGTTTCGCGGCGTGACACATCGAATCGTGGCCGATCTGTTGTCATAACTTCTCTTGACGCCACCCTAGAACCCTGCTACACTGCCTGTGGTGACGCGGCGTGGAGCAGTGGCAGCTCGTCGGGCTCATAACCCGAAGGTCACAGGTTCGAATCCTGTCGCCGCTACCAGAATCAGAGAGCGCGATGACACGTGATTGTCATCGCGCTCTTTGTATTTCACAGTTTCTCTGGCACCCAGGATTGACGCAAAGATGCAAAGGCGCAAAGGATTCAATATAGCCTCCAAATCATACCCTTTGCGTCTTTGCGCCTTTGCGTCAAGCAGCGAAACCGCTTTCTCCCAAGTGTAAACAGTTCATCGCCACCGGCATCAACGCCTGCTGGATCGCATACCCCGCCTTGAGTAACGTCCACTCCGTGCCGGGCGCACCGACCAATTGCACCCCCACCGGCATGCCATTCCCCGAACGCCCGACCGGCACCACCAGCGCGGGCAAACCCGCCAGGTTAACCCAGGTCTGATAGCTGATGGTGAGCGGGAAGATGACGCTCCAGCCGTGACGCGGGGCAGTCGTGGGGAAGACCGGGCAGATCGCGAAGCCATCCTCACCCACAAGCTCGGTAAACTCGGCGCGTAGTTGGTGGCGCCAGATTTGACCATCAACCCCCAGGCGATTCATCAGGAGCGAGCCATAGTGGGAAGAGAGCCAATAACGCAGCGCCCCGGTGGCAATGCGCGGCTGATCGGTGAGGTTGTTCTGCAATTCGCGCAGCGGCGACCAAAGCTCACCACCACCAAAGCCCCGGCAGATTGCCTCACGCTCATCCTCATTGATCCTGGCCAACCAGCCCGCCACAGCCAAGCGGCGATGATCGGGGGCGGCTTGGTGGGCACGCATGCCGCTGTCGGTAAGGGCGCGCACTGCGGCATTCACCCCGCCCTGCACCGCACCACTACTGGGAATGAGACCATCATCCAACCAGAAGCCAAAGGTCTGGCCCGCAAGCGAAGCGCTATCGAGGGGTTGGGCAGGCTGCTCGCTAAGGATAGCAAACGCGAGTGCCACATCCTCGACTCGGCGCGCCATCGGGCCAACCGCATTCAGATCGGCGAGACGACCCACCGAGGGCGGCCAGAAGCCCACCTCGTTGATCAGGCCACTCGTGGGGCGTAGCCCGACAATCCCGCACCATGCAGCGGGCAGCCGGATGCTCCCGGCAATATCCGAGCCGAGGCCCAGTGGCGAGCCACCCGCCGCCAGGATCGCCGCCTCGCCCCCAGTTGAGCCACCGGGACTACGCGCCAGATCCCAGGGGTTATTGGTACGCCCAAAGAGGTAACTGATCGTCTCCTGATCCCAACAATTATCGGGCGTATTAGTCTTCCCCAACACAATCGCCCCCGCCGCCTTCAGCCGCGCCACCGCCACCGCATCCTGCTGCGGCAGATGCACCTTGGCACTCAAGAGGCCACAGGTTGCGGGCGTACCAGCCACATCAAACGCCTCTTTAATCGTGATCGGTACACCATGGAGCGGGCCAAGCGACGCACCCTGGCGCACACGCTCATCGGCCTCACGCGCCTCCTGGCGTGCCCGCGCAAAACGCTGCTGCACCACCGCATTCAGCGCCGGATTGACCGCTTCGATACGGGCAATATGGGCATCTACCACCGTAGAGGGCGAAAATGTACCCTGTTGGATGGCCTGAGCCAACTGGCTCGCAGAAAGACTAAGTAATGGGTGCATAGGGGAACCCTTCAGACTATAAGGAAATGGTGCATTCATTATACCCTGTAGGGGCGAAGCATCGCCCACCAATTCAGTTTGTGTTTCCCAAACTATATGACAGGCGATGCTTCGCCCCTACAGCATGCCCACCACTGTTCGCACATCCAGAGCCTCCTGTTCCAATTTGCAGCCCAATTCGAGCAGCGTGGTAATCAGGGGCAGACAGTCGGCGAGCAAGGGCTGGCTCTTCAGCGCCAGCAGCGCACGCTGATCGCTGGAAGTAAGCGGCTTGGCGTGGTGTTGGTAAGCGCGGAGGGTGGCTACATCCATCGCCAGCGGCGAGATAGCGCCGAGGTGCGTGCGCAGATGAGCCAGGATACGCAGCCCCCCGGCATCAAGATCGCCCCAGTGGTACACGGGCAGATCGGGGCGAAGCTGACAGATCGAGCGCAGGAACACGAGCAGCGTCGGGCTGGCAAAGCCGCCGGTATAGAGCAGAAGAAGATCGGGCGGGCGGAGCGCGAGCAGTTCGGTAAAACTGGTCGCATTCTCCACCGTAAGCAGCCGCGTAGCGGAACACGCCGCCACATCAATCTGGCGCAGCATCGCAGCCGAGAGCGCCAGCGAGGGGCTGAAGTGGGCCAGATCAATCGCCGCGCCCTGCGTAGGCTGTAAGATCAGCGGCCCGGCCAGCGGGATATATTCGGGGGTTCGCTCGATACCATAGGCACGCAGCAGCGCCGCATCATCACCCGCAAAACTCGCCGCATCGGGGGCATAGCCACGCAAGACACTCAGCAGAGGCGAGCGCAACTCCTCCAGGCGCTTGCTATCGCCAAAGAGGCGCGTACTGAGCGAGCGCTCCAGTATGGGTGCCTGAAGCTCAGCAAGAGTACCGAGGAGCCGCAGCAGATCGGCATTGAAGGCAGCATCGCCCAGCACCAAGGGGGTAGGCGCACGCCCAGCCGCAATCTGATCGCGCACCCCGGCGAGGAAGCGGGCGTACCAGCCGGGAGGCGGGTGTTGGGTATCGAGCAAAGCCAGCAGATCGGCAACCTGATCAGTACGCGGTTGGCGTTGCAGCAAGTGGTAGAGATCACTCGCCCGCTCCGGCAGCAGATCGAGCGCCTCCAACCAATTCCCCTGCTCCCACTTCTGCCAATGTAGACGCAGCGCCCCGGCGTCGGCAAGCTGCTGCACGATCTGGTTGGTCTGCTGGCGCGGAGCCACATCTTCTGGCGAGAAGTAATCGGGGTGCTGCGCCGGCACAAGACGCACCCGGATCACCTGTTGGCGCCCCGGCTGTTCGGCGCGATCGAGCAGGGTGTGGAGGAGCAGCGCGGCCACGGCGGGGAGGGGATTCTTGTGCATCACACTTCTCCTACGGGGCAGGGGCGAAACATCATTTGTCATATCGTGTACGTGCGGATAGAACGGTTAGCTGGTGAAGCGGCTTACCGCATTGCGATGAACTGAATGGGTCTCAGTATCCCGGTGAGAGAGAGGGGCAACTATTCCGCAATGTGGTACGTTAAACAGAAAGTTGGACTGTCTCAGCCCGAAATGACAACCCGGCTCTTGTCAGAAAACAGAACATATGTTACTATTTCTCAAGTAAGAGCATGGCATGAGGAGTATACAACTGTATGATGGATTCATCTTACACCGTCTTGGATCTATTCTCTGGAGCAGGAGGTCTGTCTCTTGGTTTTCAAAGAGTTGGATTTAAGATAATACAAGCGGTTGACAATTCCAAACCAGCAATTAGTACTTATAACTATAATCTAGGTTCTCATATAGAAAATCTAGATCTATCACAGGATTACCAATTTCCACATGTAGATGTTGTTATCGGTGGCCCTCCTTGCCAAGGGTTTTCTTCAGCGGGATTGCGAAAAATTAATGATGCTAGAAACAGTTTAGTCGAAAGATTTTCTCGGATTATCGCAGAATTAAAACCTCGTGCATTCATATTTGAAAATGTAGAAGGATTTTTAACATCAGAGCATGGAAATAAGGTTGTAGATTTACTAGATCCTCTTATAGAGGTGGGATATAAAATTCATCTCCGAAAAGTTAACGCTGCGAATTTTGGAGTGCCTCAACACCGAAAACGGGTTATTGCAATTGGTGGGTTAGGGTGGTCGCCATCGTTCCCAGAGTATACCCATACAGCTTATGGTGCGCCGGGAGCACACCTAGCTTCTCAAGAATTGCCATTGACCCCTTCTGTGATGGAGGCTCTAGCAGATCTCCCCGCTGCTAGTACTTCTGCTCCAGGCATAGTACAAGGGCATTTTTTTCGTAAACTTGAGGGGTTAGAATTAAAACGTGCTCTGTCATTAGCTCCAGGTCAAAGCATGAAAGATCTCCCAGAAGAGTTGCAGCATGAGAGTTTCCGACGCCGTGCTTTTCGCCGAGTAAAGGATGGTACCCCATCAGAGAAACGCGGAGGTGCACCATCAGGAGTGAAGCGGCTAAAACCTAATCAACCTTCAAAAGCCGTTACTGGTGGGATGCAAGGAGAATTTTTGCATCCTTTAGAGCATAGGCCGCTTACGATTCGAGAATGTGCTAGATTACAAACCTTTCCTGATGACTTCCTATTTTTTGGAAGTATAGCTGATCAAATGCAATTAATAGGCAATGCTGTTCCACCATTAATGAGTGAAATCATAGCTAGAAGTTTATTTGCTGATCTGCAAAAATATATGTTTAAATCAGATCTTTTTATAGAAGGGGAGATTTTAAGTTTTGTTCCAACTCTCTCTTCTGGTTTTAGCCCTGCTCTTAAACAAGTAATTGCTTTAGTGAAGCAGCGATATTTCAAGCAACCAATCATAGAAAGGCTACCTTTATGGGATTAACTGCGCAACAGCGAGCACTTATCACAAAGGCACGAACAGGAGGGGGAAGTGATCTTGCTGTATCGCTTGATGATGCGGTGTGCTGTTATCTGTTAGCGACAATTGTCAAAGACCTCAACTTAGAAGAGGAATTTCGTGATATTCCTCTAAATGTTGCTCCCTTTTTTGGATCCAAAAGCTTTCAAAATTTAAAGCTAGCCGGAGTAGCGTTCGAAAGTTTTTTTGAAAGGCTTATTGCAATAAAGACAGATGTTGATACATATTTTTTCTGTCTAGCTACTCTTCATAAAGCTCGATTAAAGTATGAAAGAATTCTTCAATCTCAGGCTATTCCTACTGTAGATCAGGTAGGGCCTCGTGGTCTGTTACAGTATGGAACGTTAAGCCCTTCCGCTCTCATTGCACTATTGTTTTGGCGCAAGTGGATGTACGATATTGATAATAGATCCGCTCAAGAAACAGGATATGTCTTTGAGCCAATTATTGCCTATGCAATAGGAGGTGTTCCTTATAGCGCAAAGAAGAGTCCAATAAAACGAGGTGGACAAGGAACAGCGGGTAGACAAGTTGATTGTATTATTAACAAGAAAGCTTATGAATTTAAGATTCGTGTTACTATTGCTGCTTCGGGTCAAGGTAGATGGGGAGAAGAACTCGAATTTCCAAGGGATTGTCAGTCGAGTGGTTATACACCTATATTAGTTGTACTTGATCCTACTCCAAATATGAAATTAGAAGAATTGAGTAGAGCATTTATATCAGTTGGTGGATCTGCGTATATCGGTGAACAAGCTTGGAAACATCTATCAGAAATAGCAGGGCCAACTATGTTTAGGTTTCTAGAACTCTATGTTCATGACCCATTATCAACTTTGGTGAAGGAAAGCCCAGAGCAATTGCCAAGCCTAACTTTAAGAATTGAGTCAGGTAAAATTGTCATGGAAGTAGGTAAGGAGTACATTTATATACAAAGAAATACTCCTGAGGAAATCCCCTCTACTGAAGATGGACTACCTGAAGATATTGAAGAGAGTGGCCCGACACCAGCCTCAGTCTAGCAAAGCTACTAGCCTCGTATCACCATCACATCCCCCCCTCCCCGCTCAGCCGCGCTGCGTAGTTGCGGTATGGCTCGACCCAGACGCCGTCGTCTACCGCTGAGAGCACGAGGCTGGTGCAGATCTTCGGTACGAGGTATTCGCAGCGCTCCAGGGGCGTCGCGGTGATGATCTGGAGGCCAAATTGCTGGAAGAGATCTAGGGTGGCACCGATGCGATCCTGATCCATCTTCGAGAAGGCTTCGTCGAAGGCGACGAGGCGGATGGTGGGGCGGTTCTGGCGCTCACCGATGTGGTAGAGTTGCACGAAGGAGGCCGCAATCGTCAGGTAGAAGGGGGTCTGGGTCTCGCCGCCGGAGGTCTGGCCCATGATGCGGCTCAGGCGCGAGACTTGGCCGTTGGGGTGGGTGATTTCGATGTCGTAGTTGAGGTAGCGGCGGTAATCAACCAGGCGCTCCTGCTCGCGCCGCTCGGCGTCCGACTGGGGAGTGCGGGTGAGCCGTGCATAGAATTCGTCGAAGGTGGTCTTGTGGCGCTGGTAGAAGTCGCTCGCGAAGAGCGAGCCACTACCGAGTAGTTGCGAGTCGTTGATCAGATCATAGAAGTGGCGTGCATCTTCAGAGGGTTGGGAGCGGAAGCGGTAGCGCTCGCCGTGGAAGGCGAGCCGTTCGAGTGCGTCGTTGATCCAATCCAGTTTGCTGCGGGCATGGATGATCTGCTCGCGCAGACGGTGGAGGACGTGTTCGCGCAGTTCTTCCTCGGCTTCATGCTGGGCCTGATCAATACGCTCGATATACTTGGGCAGTTCGGTCGCTTGTAACCGCTCAAGCTCGGTGGTATAGCGCCCTTCATCCACATTGCTCGGCAATGCCGCAAACTGGAAGCGCGTGTTGAAGGCGCTGGCCATCTCGATTAGGCGTTGGAGTTCGTTGTTGGCCCGCGATTCAAAGTTGGTGACGGTGCTCTCGGCGTTGCGCAGCGCCTCCGCCAGATCGCCCCGGGCAAGCCGTTCGGCCAAGCGCTCTTCGGCGGGGACGACGCGCTGCGGGTGGGCCACGCGCAGTTCCTCGGCCTTCTGTTCCGCCTCGGCGAGCCGGGTGGTGTTGCGCTGGATCTTCTCTTCCAACTGGGGTAGTTGGCTCTTCAAGCCTTCTTGGGCGCGGATTGCGGCCTGTTCAGCCTGTTGCTCGTGGTCGGCGAGTGTGCGCAGACGCGCAATCTCGGCCTCTAGCGCGGCTACCCCACTGGTGTCAAGTGCCTGCAACTCGGCCTGAGATTCCTGAATTTCGCTGCGCAACGGGCGCTCATCGAGGGGGGCATCGAGGCGCTGGCGTAGGTTGGAGAGGTTGCGCCCACGTTCAAGACGCTTCAGTTCGGCTTCAGCAGCGGCAAGTTGGGGAGTCAGTGCCAAGAGATCGGCGCGCACCGTATCCAGTTCGCGCTGGCGAATGTCGATCTGCGAACGCTGCGCCCGTTCCCCAATGAACCAGGGTTGGTAACGCTCCGGCGGGATGGCGCGTACTGTCCACTCGCTATAGACCAGCACCTCGGCGGTGATGGCGCGCCGATGGCGGCGCAGATCACGCGGGGCGGCACAGGTGATCACATCGCCCAGCAGGCTATCCACATACTTCTGGATGCGCTCGGCCTTCGCCCGCACCTGCTGGGCCAACGAGCCGGGTTGGGCCGGACGCGCCTCGTGCTGCACCTTGGCCAGATCGAGCAAGCCGACATCGTAGATCCGCTCGTTCGCCCGCGCACTGTCAAGCGTATCGAGGGCGCGTTCAAAATACTCCGGCGGCACAATGATGTTGAAGCGACGGGCACCGAGCATCGCCTCGACCGCATTCTGCCAACGCTCGTTGGGAATTTCGAGCAACTCGCACAGGAGCGGCGGGCGCTCGCCAACAATCGGGGTCAGCAGGTCGCGGAGGCGTTCGAGCGCCGGGGCGTAGGCCAAACGGCGGTTCTCACGCAGCCGCTTCAACTCCTGCTCCAAGGTTGTGGCGCGTTCCTCCCATGTGCGCTTGCGCAGCGTCAGTTCATAACGGCGCTCCTGGGTCGTCGGGAGCAAAGCATCGAGATCGACGACCGCCTGATCGAGCAGATCGGGCAGATCGGGGGCAGGCGGCACCTCCGGGGTGAGGCCACGGATCGCCGCGCACAACCCCACCACACTCGGCAGAGCCAGATCGCCCAGGGCGTCCGCCTCGCGCTGAAGATCCTCACGCAACACCTTGTAGACGTGGTGAATCTGATCGGCATCGCGGCGCAGGTGGGCGATACGCTTCTGCAACTCATCGCGGCGGCGCACCACATCCAGTTGGCCCAGGCGTTTGACCGCATCTTGCCACGCGGTCTCCGCGCCCTGGCGCGCCGCTGCGGCCTCGGTGCATGCCCGTTCCGCAGCGGCAATCCGCTGGAGCAGATCGGACCGCTGGGTCGCTAGGGTCGCCGCATACGAACGCGCATCCTCCAGCCGCAAAAAGGCCACCAGCAACAGGTACTCGGTATGCAGATCGCGCCGGTTACGCACCTCGGCCTGCTGGTTCTCAATCGCCTGCAAAGCGGCGATCTTCTCCTGCACCTCGCGAGCGGTCACCCGCAGTTGATCGAGCCGTTCGACCACCTTCTGCAACGCATCCACATCGAGCGGGCGGCCATCAAGGAGCCACTGTTCAACAAAGGTGTTGATGTTGCGGATCGGCTGGAAGGTGAGCGCACGCAGAAAGAGATCGAAGAAGCGCTCATGCAGACCGCCGAGGCGGTTGAGCAGATCGGCCTGATATTCACCCACCTGATCGTAGATGCGCATGCCGCGCCGCCCACGCTGAACAGCCCGCAGTTCGCGGCGCAGCAGCGGGCGACCCTCGACCACAAAGAGGCCCGGATCAATCGGTTCAAGCAGAATGAAGAAGGTGCGCTCCGGGGTCTGGCCATCAGTCGCCTCGATACACACCCCTAGCGTGATCTGGGTCTGGGCGTGGGTAAACTCTAGCGCAATATAGGCCACGGTATTGCCGGGGCGCAGGTAGCGATTCTCGCCGATCTTGCCGCGCACGTAGCTATCCAGGGTGCGCGCCGAGCGTTCTTGGGCCGAGCTGTTATAGCGAATGCGCTGCTGATCAGCGATCAACACAAACTGAAGCGCATCGAGCACCGATGACTTGCCCGATCCATTATGTCCAGCGAGATAGAGGCCATCCTGCACATCAATCAGGTGGTGATTGAAGCGGTGCCAGTTATGGAGGAAGATGCGCGACAAGGCCAGCACACCATTAGGCTTCATCCTGCAGCTCCCATGCTTTTATACCTCGTTGCCCGATTCGATAGCACTCAGGATGGGAACAAGGCTCGCTTTTAGTTGCGGAAGTTCCTCAATGATTGTTTTCCAGATAATCTGTAGATTGATAGCAAAATACCCATGAACGATGACATTCCGCATCCCAATCATCAGTGACCAAGGTACTAGCGCATACTTGCACGGGCGTTCTAATTGTGGTATACATGGTTTTATGACGCAGACGCTCTCCACACGAACCGTATGCTGCAAGCTGTCGCTTGACGCTGATGCCGCAGCCGCTCTTCAAGCCACGGCTGAAGCGTTCAACGCGGCAGCTACCTACTGCGCATCGGTCGCGTGGGAGGAGCGCATCACCAACAAAAACACGCTGCACCACATCGTCTACGTTCCCACCCGCGTCCAGTACGGGCTGGGGGCGCAACTGGCCTGTTGCGCCAGGGACAAGGCGGCTGAAGCGGTGCGAGCGGTGCGGGCGCATGGTTCGGACACATGTCCTACCTTTAAGCCGGATAGCGCGATCCGCTACGACGCACGCACCTACCGCCTGATGAGCCTCGACCGCGTGAGCCTGAACACCCTGACGGGGCGGGTCATGGGTCAACTGGTGTTGGGCGATTTTCAGCGACGCTACCTGTACGACACGAGTTGGAAGATTGGCGGGGCGGAGCTTGTGCAGCGGGACAGGCAGTTCTTCTTGCACATCACGCAGACCAAGGCCAACCCCGCGCCCGACGAGCCGACCGGCTTCCTGGGGGTTGATTTCGGCATCGTCAACCTTGCCGCCGATAGTGATGGTGAGACGTATAGCGGCGAGGATGTGAAGCGGGTTCGTGAACGGCGTTTCCGCCACCGTCAGCGACTTCAGAAAGCCAACACGCGTCGCGCCCGCTGGCGGTTGCGGAAGAACGCCCGCCGTGAGGCGCGTTTTCAGCGGGATGCGAATCACTGCATCAGCAAGAAGCTGGTGGCAAAAGCGAAGACGGAACGGAAGGCACTTGCGCTTGAAGAGTTGAGCCATATCCGCAAGCGCACAGACAATGGTTGTAGACGTTCGCAGCGTCGTCTTCGCACTAGTTGGGCTTTTCGGCAGTTGCGGAGCTTTGTCACCTACAAGGCGCAGCAAGCGGGCGTACTGGTGATTGCGGTAGATCCGCACAACACCAGCCGTACCTGTGCCGTGTGTGGTCACTGCGAGAAAGCCAACCGTCCCAATCAAGCCCATTTTCGTTGCCTCTCTTGCGGCCATACGGCTGCCGCTGACACGAACGCTGCCGTGAATATCGCCTTTCGGGCCGCACGTCAGACGGCCTATGGTGCTGCGCCACCTTTGGGTGGAGGAGCGAGCACAAGCCCAACAGCTTCAGCGTTGGGTATCTGACAATGGCACAACCTCACGAAGTATCCGCTCACCAATCAACGGTTTCAAATCGGGGCGATGCACCAGATCAACCGGCAGGTGGAGCAAATCAGAGAGAGTCTGTTGCAATTCTACATACGCTAATAGCCCTGGAATCTGATCAAATTCCACGAGCACGTCTAGGTCACTGGTGGCGGTTTGTTCATTGCGAACATAAGAACCAAATAGACCGAGCGATTTGATGTGATAGCGATGCTTGATCGCGGGCAGATGGTGCTGGAGCAGGTCTTTCACTTGCGCAATATCCATCACTGGTCGGGGGAGCATTGAAGACTCCTCTCACGCCTTATATATCTGTGTTTCAATTATAGGCCAAATGTCAAACCTTAAAACCTTTGCGCCTTAGCGTCAACATCACATCTCCCCCTCCTCCTCGCCCCGCCCACGCTCATACTCGCGCAGCCGCTCGGCCAGCGCAGTGATTCCCGCAGCCGGCACGATAATCTCCAGCGTGGGCAGTAGCTCGATCAGTTGTTCAGCCTGACCCGTGCGGATCGCACCGCCACCGGCGACACGCACCAGTTTGAGCGTCTGAAAGGTGCGCAACGCATCGGCCAGACTCGACCGTTTACGTACCTGTTGGCCGGGGAAGAACTCGGCATAGCGGCGCGCCACCTCACCGGTCTCGATCACCGGGTAGCGCGTCAGGATCACCTCCAGACGTTCGCGCTTCTCGGCATAGATCAGGCGCAAAAGCAGCAGCCAGATTGTCATCTCGCGGCTAAAGCGGCGGCGGTGCGCACCATCACGATGCACCACATGAAAGACCCCCACCTGCTCAGCGAAGCGCAACTCCCACCCCACCACCGCCAGATAATCGGCCACCAACTCACGGCGGCGGATGAGGAAGGCGTAGATCGAGCGATCCGCCTCATCTTCGCGCCAGATCAGGCCATCAGCAAGCAAGCGGCGCAGCGCATGGGCAAACTGGGCCTGTTCGGAACTAGCGAGTTGGCTATATTCTTGCGCAAACTGGAGCAGACTCATGAGCGTCGAATCATAAAATCGCGGAATCCAATTCCATCAGTTTCAACCCAAGCCCCATCGGGAAGATCCTCAACCCGATAGCCCAACGCACCATCACCATACTGGCGCAGGTAGATCAAGAGCGGCAGATTATCCGCGTCGGGATGCGCACACGCCCCCACCCGCACCTCGTTCTGCGCACCCAGCAGGTGTTGGGCATACCGCCGCACCCGTTCACGGCTGATACTGCGCTGAAGTTGTTCGAGCGTGCGCTGCTGCGCCGCCGCAATCGCCTGCGCCGAGGGCTGCACAATTGGTACGGGCACAGAGACAAACGGCGTCGCAGTGCGCCCCGGCGCAGCCAGCGATTCAGCATCGGGCCAGCTCAGCGCGAAGAGATCAATCCTCGCATCCAGATCATCATGCAGTTCCGCATCCGAATCAGCCAAGAGATGCGACAAGATCGCATGCAATTGGCCACTCGTGGTCGTACTCGCCGTCAATTGGAGTTCAATGGTGCGCACCGCCGAATCGACAAACTGACTATGACGCACATCAATCGCTTGCAGCAGATAATCGAGCAGTTCAAACTGATCGCGAATCTCGCGGATCTGCTCGTGCAGACGCGCCGCCGCTGCTTCAACACTCGGATCGAGGCCACTCGCACGCAGACTCTGCGCAATCTGAAGCAGTTGCTGATCGGTAGAGAGCTGCGTCAACGCCTCCAACACACCGGGCCGAAAGCGCGAAACATGGTCGGTGGTACGCAACTGATGATACGCCTTATCCATAACCTCGCCGTGATAGAGCGTAAAGACCTGCTCCAACACATCACGCGCCTGCAACTGGCGTAGCACCTGCTCAATATGCACACCGATATTGTGCTGAAGCTCTTTGAGGCCACTCATCAGGCTGGCCGTTTGGCGATGCGCCTCTGGCAGCGAGATATGCGCATTGCCCTCGCGCAACGAGGTTTGAAGCAGACTATAGATCGAAAAGATCAGCCCCTGGATAGGCAGCGGCTCATCAGAAGCAATCTCGTGGAAGACATTCAGCAGGCGGAAGGCATAATCGGGCAACGTATAGGACTGCGTAAAATCGCTCTGGGTCTCGATCCGCAACCACCCCGAACGCGCCAAATAGCGCAGAATCGCCCCGGCGCGCGCATTCAGCGGATCATCATCGGGCGGAGGAGATTCCTCCTCGGCATCCTGGGTCGCAGCGAGACCATCCTCAAGCACCAACAACGTCTCAGCCACGAGATGCAGCGCCAGATCACGCGAGAGTGGCTGCTGATGGCGACGGGTCTCCGCAAAGATCGCCAGCAGCACCCCCGCATAGACCGCCGCCCCCGGTGAGGCGAGGGGCTTAAAGAGGTGGGGCGGGATGGTAGTGAAGAGCGGCATGAACTAGATTGTACTACAGTTCGCCTGGTTTTAGATCACCAAACCAACGCTCAAACGTTGTATTATAGAAGGCCCAAACCGCCAGATTGCTCACCCGCCAATCGGCACGAAACGCATGCTGGGGACAGCCGTTCAGGCAGCGATAGCAGCGAATACACGCATCGCCCAGCGTTGGGTAGGGTTGCAGGCTGATAGTGTGAGTCGGGCACTCGTAGACACACCACTGGCATTGCGTACACAGAGCAGGATCAACATTGGGTTCCGGCAACGTCCGGCGCAAGAACGCATCCGTACTGATCGCCGCCACCAGATCATAGAAACCTCGTCCCGGTGTCAATACATCGGGGCGGTTCACGGCGATAGGGCCGGGGCGGTTCGCGGCGACATGCTCCATGACAGCGGTGGCAAAGTGTTGGGCGTGGGCCAGATCTTCGGCATTCGGGCGATCCGGCATGCGGCCATACAGACAGGGGGCTGGGTGGTGCGACACGCCCCGGACGAGTACGCCACCCACCACATCAACCGCTTTGCGTTGCAGCAGGTGGGCCAGATCGTAGAGTACGCGGCCAGGCGCACCGCCGGATGTCGCAAAGACGAAGGCACGCTTCTTATGCAACATTGGCAGGTTCTGGAGGAAGGTCTTGATCGGCGTAGGGGCTTGGCTAGAGAAACATGGTGTTCCTATCCCCAGCAGATCGCATGCGACAACATCCTGAGCAGACGCCTTCTTCAACGAAACCAACCGTGTGGTATGCCCCGCACCACGAAACACCTCAGCCATCGCCTGGGCAACCCGGCGGGTATTCCCGGTCTGCGAGAAGTAGATCAGCGTGATATTCATGGGGGCCTCCAGCATAGATACGACATGGATCACGAGAAGCCGAGTTTTCTGGTTCAGTGATGCGTCTATCGGAAACCCGCATCGCCTTACGCAGCGTGGAGCAACGCTTCTTGAATGCTTGGGGCAAAATCAACTGGAATGAAATACCCTTGGGGATACAAATAATCCTCACCGGATTCATCAATCACCCGCAACAAGTGCTGTGTTTCGGCACGATCATCCGGGAGCACTTGATAAATCTTCCGTCGCTCAAGAGCAACGGGATACTCGGTATTTTCAATACAAATAACAAAGCGCAGTTCAGGCTGTTCGTTTATCATCGAAACCTCCTTAATCAAACAGGTACTTGATTTTTACTTCCCTGCGACCTAAGCCCTTCGAGCAGTACATCACGAGAACATATCATAATCGTTAAGATTGGGTGCAACCGCAGTAATATACTTCTGTGCGTCTAATTCTTGAGACAATTTACTATTAAGCGGATTGATCTGAAGCGCACGTTCGAGACAATATTTTCGCTCTGGTTGCGTTTTTACAAGCAGCGACAACCATAACCAGCCAAGTTCGTATGATGGATCAGCTTCGCACACCGCTTTGATCAAGAGACCGGCAGCACGGCCAACCATCCCTTGATTATAGGATTCCACGGCACTTGCGGTTACATTAATCGCACGGGATCGCTGGTAGCGTTGCTGTGTTGATCCATGAAACGCTGTCGGATAGGGTACTACTTCATTTTTGAGGATGAACGCAACCCGTAGTGCGCCGCGTTGAAGGGTAACCGATTGCAGGGCTATATGTGATTCATCGGTGCTATTCGCATGTTTCGTTACTGTGTCGATCTGGATAGGAAGTTGGATGATTGGCTTGGAGAATAACTGCTGTACGAGGATATTTACTGCGGAGGTGGCAACTTTCTCGATAAGTTCCGCTCCTTGGATACGCACAACTCCCTCGCCTATTTGAACAAAAAGCTGTCCATCTTGCACCGTAAATGACACTTGGACTTCTGCAACCAGTGGTGCTCGACGCTCCGTAAGAGCTTTGTTCCAGACCTTTACTTGAAATCTACTCAAAACCGAGATAAAGAGTATCGCTTTATCTGATTGTATCTCTAATCGAATATCTTTACCCAGAAACGATACGCCAAGGCTCGTGAAATGAAAAACTTGATCAGTAAAATTCTCGGCGGTGTATGCTTCTAGCGCAACTTGGAGCATGGTTTGCGAGAGGACAATGACGATATCGTCGTGCATATACGAATCACTTTACTATATTACGAGGAAAAAATTATCCTGGCTTCTTAGGAATGTGTCTATCTCGCTGTTAATAGCGTGATAGTCGCGAAGAATCTCACCCTCTACCAACTGTGATCGTATAGCCTCCTGGCCATAGAGCAAAAAGGCTAATTCTGGCATAACATAATGAATAAATGCCAGTACTTGTGGCCAATTGAGCGCCAGTGGGTTTTGCGTCACAGAGACCTTACCGGCATTGATCAGTGTGGCAACACCGTGAGCCAACAAAAGTTGCCGCCTGAGTTTCAATGAGGAGTCCAACGGTGTTGCTTCGGTAAGGGTCTTTCCCTCACTGAGTGATTCAATAACATTTCCAAGTCTGATGATGATTTCTGTGACCATCACGGCTATTGAACTAGCCATAAAGTGACGGAAATCATAACCGCTACGGTACATTTGCCGAGCGACCTCGCCTATTGTGTACTGTTTATTGCCGATGGTTCCGAATTGAAGAAACAAGAGCAGGGGCGTTAAGGGGGCAAACCCGAGAGCGGCACCGGCACCAATGCCGCCCGTTGCGGCGAGGGCTTCATTGATTCCCTGGTCGTCTGATGTCACCCGTAACGGATCAGAGACTGCTGAACTAGCTTCTATGACCAACTTCTCGATGGGCTTGAGCGAATCGATATTCTTGTAGATTGGTTCTTGCCACATGCCGTTACTCCTTCAGAGCTATCTGATAATAAATTCAGTTCACTGTAGCCACATGAAATATACACTTCAACTATTACCAAGGCAAGTAACTTATTTTGGCATGTTACCAACTCCTATTCAACATCGGCGGCACGAACGTTCTTGCGCCACCCAACAAGATCATACGGCCTCTATATTTTAGCTAGATAGAGGCCGTAGATGCTGCTATAGAACGGTATAGCCCGATCATCAGTTCATTCAGGTGCTGGAGTTTCTCCCCCAACAAACTCATCGCGACAGGTAACTATTCACACTTGGGGTAAAAGAAACCCCATCATCACCGAGTAGGGGCGAAGCATCGCCCTTCCAACCTCGTTCGGGTTCCCCTAGCACATGGAGGGCGATGCTTCGCCCCTACACAATGATGTGGCCCTACCCCGTTTCTCCCTCCAACAGACTCATCGCGACAGCAATATCGGCGGGTGGGCCACTATATGGCCACGATGTAGCCAATACATCAACCCCGGTCGCTGCGTAGGCGGCGATATTGGTCGCATTCAGCCCACCCCCACCTGTGCTACACTAGTGACCATGCGCACCATGATCCGCACCACAATCGAACGCCTCACCCCCTACCCTCTGGCTCTCCAGGGGGTTGTTGCGCTGGTGTTGATCATGACCCCGCTGAGTGGCTTGAGCCTGCCCCATGTCGGTAGTTCCCACTATTGGGCCATGTGCCTGCTGGTCGCGCTGCACCTCCTCGCGACACTCACCCTGCCCGCACGCCGTATGCCGCGTTGGGGCCAGATGTTCTATCTCAGCCTTCAGGTTGGGGGCACGGCACTCGCTC
Source organism: Candidatus Oscillochloris fontis (assembly GCF_004138135.1). Taxonomy (GTDB): domain Bacteria; phylum Chloroflexota; class Chloroflexia; order Chloroflexales; family Chloroflexaceae; genus Oscillochloris; species Oscillochloris fontis. Next base: position 44,298 of record NZ_RYFD01000027.1, on the reverse strand, counting down.
AGATGCTCTTTCCTACGCCTCTATTTGATTATGTCTACCTCGTAATTGTCCTGCAAGCCCTGGTGCTCTTCACCCCCTGGCTGGCGCTGATCTTCGCCCTTGGCGTGTGGGCTGTCTGGAGTGGCGGGGTGATGATGGCCACCGCCAGTGCGCTTGCGTGGGTGCAGAGCAATCTCACGCTCGCCTTCCCGGCTACCTGCGCTATCATCGCCGCTACGATCTACCTGCGCCAGCACCGCCGCAGTGAGCAGGCGCAGCAGATGCTTCAGCAGATGCAGCAACGCTACGATAGCCTCTCGACTGCGCTGCGCGAGATGCAACAGATTGTAGCCCTCGAAGAGCGGCAACGCTTGGCCCAGATGATTACCTCTGAGGTGCAAGCGGCCCTAGCACGTACCGAGCAGAGTATTGCCACCACACTCGGTCAGGCGCAGCATAATCTGGCGTGGTTGCAGAGCGCAATTACCCAGACCCGTGATGCGGCGGGGACTGCGGTGGAACGCCTGCGCAGTGCGATCACGATGTTGCGCCGGAGTGAGGAGCTTGAACAGCCGCCCCGCGCACCGATCTTTGCCCTCCATTTCACGACTCCCTTCGATGAGTTGATCATTACCTCGCACTCCTACCGCATCCTCAATTGGGTGTTGCCGCTGATCTTTGTTGCGCTCTCGTTGTTGGTGACGCTGACCCAACATGCATTTACGTCCGAACTTATCCAGGGTTTGTTGCTGCTTGATGCCTTGCTCCTCCTGGCCTATATCTATACCCAGCGCGCACGCCACCCGCTCTTGCTTCAGATTGGCCTCACCGGTCAGACCTTAGCGGTGGTGGCGTTGGCGATCATGACTCAGGCGCTGCCGATTATGCTGGGGCTGTTGCTGGTGCTCTGGCAGATCGCGCTGCGTTTGCCGTTGGCTCAGATCATGCTCTTTCTGACTACGGCTTCATCCCTGGTGGGCCTGCTGCTGGTGCGCACTCAATCCCTGGCCCTCGATGCCACAAGCCTCCTGATCGCAGCCGTTGCGGCGGTGACGGTGCTGGGGCCGCTCTTGTTGGCCCGGCGACAGCTCGAACATCGCCACCAAGCTGAGTTGCGCGCTGCGCTTCTGGCGAGTGAGATTGAGCAACAGACCGCCCAAAACCGCTCGCTGGCCGTTGCTGCCGAGCGTTCGCGCTTGGCCCGTGAGTTCCACGATGATCTGGGATCGCGCCTCATGTTGATCAATCTGCAACTTCAGTTGGCCGAGGAGTTGATCAACGAGAGTTCGGATGAAGCACTGGCCCAACTCCAGGCCAGCCGCGACCAACTGCATGCAGCGTGGCGCAGTGTGCTGGCAGTGGCGGATGCGGAGTTGCCGCTCACTGGGGCGAATCTGCGTAACGCCCTCGAAGATCTGGTGGCGCAATCGCGCCAGGGAACCGCCGGAGAGGTGCGCTTGACGATCCACGCCAAGGTTGAAGATCTGAGTCCGCCGCTGGCCTGTACGATCTATCGCACCGTGCAGGAGGGGCTGACAAACGCATGGAAGCACGCTCGCCCCACGCAGATTACGATTGAGGTGCTTGAATCTGAGGCCCAGATCAGCGTGACGATCTGGAATGATACCCAGCCGGGAACGAGCATTTCTGATCATGAAGCCCGCTGCGGGAGCTATGGCCTCGTGGGGCTGCGTGAGCGCGCCGATGCCTTGCGCGGATCATGTGAAGCGGGACCGCTGGCTGAAGGCGGCTTTCGTCTGCGGCTGGTTCTACCAGTTGAGAGGGCACGCCATGAGTGAGAAGAAGATCCGGGTGCTGATTGTTGATGACCAAGCCCTGATCCGTACCGGTATTCAAACGTTGCTTAACCGCAAGGCCGATATGGAGGTGGTGGGGCAGGCCGCCGATGGTGCCGAGGCGCTGCGGATGGTTGCCACCCACAACCCCGATGTGGTGCTGATGGATGTGATGATGCCCGGCATGGATGGGGTTGAAGCTACCCGTCGCCTGTTGGCTTCGGGTGCCCAGGCAGCGGTGATCATCCTCACCACCTTCCGCGATGATGCATATGTCTTTCGGGGAATCGCCGCTGGTGCCCGTGGCTACCTGCTCAAGGACGTAGACCACCGCGCCCTCGCCGATGCCATCCGCACCGTCGCCGCTGGGGGTGCCTTGCTCAACCCGGAGATTACCGCCCAGATCTTGCCCTACCTCGGTCGTTTGGCCGACCAACCATCAGACCTGACTCCCCCACCGACCGCCTCCCCGCCCCCCGCACGCGCCGAACTCCTGACTGAGCGCGAACGCAGTATCCTTCAGATGTTGGCCAAGGGGTGCTCGAATCAGGAGATTAGCGATGCGTTGATCATTAGTGTCGGAACGGTGAAGAATCATATTAGTAGTATCCTTGGTAAGTTGGATGTGCGTGACCGTACCCAGGCCGCGCTCTGGGCAATCCAGAATCTTACCTGATACCCTATTCCGGGAAGTTTGAAGCTTCCCGAAAGCTCAAGAACCCGCCGATCCCCTTGCAGCCCCTTGCGCATCCCTCTATACTGTAGTGGGCCGCACTTCCACGAGTTGCAAACTCAAAGCAAGACCGCGTTCATCATTGTGATGAACTGTGTGCTGAGTACGAACCGTAGATACGGCCACCTGATAGGTCTGAGACAACCGAAGATCTGACCGGTGTATAGAAGAAGAGCGGACAGCAGCATGAGTGGAAGCAATTCACTAGAACATTCCAGTAGTGATCCCAGCTCCGATATGCGCACGAGCGCATTGTTACGGATCGCTTCGGTGATCGAGACGGCTGCGACGCTGGATGAGTTGCTTCTTCTTGGTCAGATAGAATTTGCCCAACTCCTCACTATTGCCTTCAGTGGTGTGCTCTTTGTGAGTGAAGATGGGGTGAGTGCGCGGCTGGTGAATGCTCATCCCCCGCGTGTCAACCTGCCCCCGGCGATTGATTTGGCCGAAGCACCGCTCTTACTCCAGGCGATCAGTGAACGGCGGGTGGTACAGATTACCAATATTCACGCGACCCCGCTGGTAGAAGTGCAGAGTGAAGCGGCGCACCTGCTCATGCAACTGCTTGATCAGGAGCATCTCTGCTCACTCCTCCTCTTGCCATTGGTGGCGCAGGATCGGGTCATCGGGCTGATCATCTTTGCGACGGTGGATCAGACACGCCACTTCAGCGAGCGCGAGGTGGCCCTGGCGCGACTGATGGCGGGGCAACTGGCAGCGGCGATCACCTCGTTCCGCATCACCGAGCAAGCCGAACGGCGTACCTCTGAACTGGGTACCCTGAATGAGATCTCGGCAGCGGTGACCTCTTCTCTCAATGCGCGTGACATCTACCATCTGGTGATGGAGAAACTGAACGAGTATTTTCAGGTTGATGCTGGTTCGCTCTTGATGATCGATCCCGAAACCGATGAACTGGTCTTTGTGATGACCCTGGAGGCGGGGGAGGAGAAGCTGTTTGGGGTGCGCGTGCCACAGGGCCAGGGTATTGTGGGCCTCGTCGCACAGACACAACGCTACGCGATCATCCATGATGCGCAGCAAGATCCGCGCTTCTACGCCAAGGTGAGCGAGTCGGTCAATTATGTCGTCCATACGATCCTGTGTGTGCCGATTATTGTTAAGGCGCGCACGATTGGAGTGATCGAGCTGCTCAACAAGCGCGATGGAGTCTTTACCGAGCAGGAGGCCGACCGGCTGATGCGTATGGCGGCCACGATTGGTGTAGCGTTGGAGAATGCCCATCTCTTCCAAGAGGTGACGACGGTGCGGGATCGCTTTGAAGCCATCCTCAATTCGACCAACGATGGCATTCTGATGGCCGATATGCATGGGACGGTGGTGACGGCCAACCCAATGGCGGCACAACTCTTTGGTTGTGGTAAAGAACTATTGATCGGTCGGCCCTTCAGTGAATTGCTGGCCGAACTGAAGTCCCGTGCGCATGCGGTGAGTAGCCCCTCGTGGCTGAATGATCAGAACGGTAGTGAACAGGTGGTTGATGTGGAATTGCCGCCCTCACGCTTCATTCGCCACTATACGCTGCCAGTACGCGAGGCGAATGGGGCCGAGATGGGGCGACTAGCACTGTTCCAAGACATCTCGAAGGAGCGCGAACTGGCCCAACTGCGCGAGGATTATACCGGTATGCTCGTGCATGATCTGCGTGCCCCGCTGACTGCGATTATGAACGGGATTATGATGGTGAAGCGCGGCTTGGGTGGGCCGATCTCCGAGCAACAACAAGAGTTGTTGTCCATTGCACATCAGGGTAGCCAAGCGATGTTGGAGATGGTGAATACGCTGCTCGATATCTCGAAGATGGAGCAGGGTCACATGGCCTTGGATGTTGAGCAGATCTCGCCCTATGCCCTCGTGGATCAGCCCTTAGACCGCTTAGTCGCCTCGGCCCGTAACCATAAAGTGTTCTTAGAACAACACCTGGCCCTCGATTTACCCCTGATCGAAGCAGATCGGGATAAACTGGTGCGGGTGCTCCAGAATTTATTAGATAATGCGATTAAGTTCTCTCCAACTGGTAAGACCGTAACCTTGGGAGGGGCGGTGTTGGAGATGAGTGATGATGTGTGGAGTAATCCGCACGTCCTCCCGATCCCGCTTGAAGTCCCGCCGTTACACCACGGTAAGTGGCTGATCTTCTGGGTGCAAGACCAAGGGCCAGGTATTCCGGTGCAGTATCACGAACGTATCTTTGAGAAGTTTGGCCAGGTGCGCGGGCGTAAGGTACGTGGTACAGGGCTTGGATTAACGTTTTGTAAGCTGGCGATTGAGTCGCATGGCGGGAAGATCTGGTTGCAGAGTGCCGAGGGCGTGGGAAGCATCTTTGCGTTTGCGTTGCCAATTACCACCAATCTTAGGGGGTAAGAAGTAGAGACGGCCCGGCGGGCCGTCTTCCGGGATGAGACAGCCCACCGGGCCGTCTCTACCCCCTACCCCTCAAGATTCTCATGCACCCGACCCTGTTCGGGGTAACCATAGCGCACCCAGCCGCGCTTGATCGCATAGATCACCGCCATGGTACGGTCATTCACCTGAAGCTTAGAGAGAATTGAAGTGATGTGGTTCTTGACCGTCTGCCCGCTGATATTCAGTTCATTGGCAATTTCTTTGTTGGAGAGGCCACGGGCAATACAATCGAGGATCTCAATCTCACGGCTGGTAAGCGGGGCGAAGAGCACACTCGTCTGCTCATCCTCGGTAGCAGCTAGTTCGCGGAACTGATGCAGGACACGGGTGGCCACATTTGGCTTGGCGAGAACGGAATCATTGATCAGATAGCGACCAGCCGCAACAGTACGAATGTAATAGAGCAGATCTTCGGGATTGACATCCTTCGAGGAATAGGCCGCCGCGCCAACCTTGATCGCCTGAAAGAGTTGATCGTCATCCTCATAGACACTCAGGACAACAATCCCGATGCGCGGGTCGCGGCGTTTGATCACCCGCGCCACCTCAAGGCCATTAAGGCCGGGGAGGTTAATATCCACCAGCACCACATCAGGGCTAAGGCGTTCGGTAAGCTTGATCGCCTCCTGCCCATTTTCGGCCTCACCGACCACTTCCATATCGGGAGCATCTTCCAAACTCCAACGAATACCCTGACGGAAGAGCGGGTGATCGTCAATAATCAGCACCTTGATTTTTGCACTTGTGGGCATAATCCATCTCACAATCATCGCCGTACCAGTGGCATCGTCACTGTGACCTCAGTACCGTGGCCAGGACGGGTCGTTACTACAAACTGCGCCCCCACCAACTCAGCCCGTTCGCGCATACTGGTTAAGCCCCAACTCTCACGGCCAGCGCGACGGGCCACCGCACGGGTATCGAAGCCCGGCCCCTCATCACGCACCGTTAAATGGAGTTGTCCATTGCGCGCACTGATGACTACATGAACGGGAGCACCACGTGCATGTTTGTGAGCATTTTGGAGTGCTTCTTGGACAATTCGATAGAGAACAATCTCCGTTTCGTTAGCGAGACGTGGTAGCGGATCGGCCTCAAACGTCACCTGAGCACTTACTGTATCGTGGTAACGGCGGACATACTCGGTGAGGGCACCATGTAACCCCTGTTCATCGAGCTTGCCGGGGCGCAGATCGGCGATGAAGCGCCGCACCTCGCGCAGACCCTCGCGGGCAGCTTCACTCAACTGGAGGAGTATTTCGGCCAGCCGTTCCATGCGCTGAGACTTGAGCAGATTTTGGCAATGTTCGAGACCCATCAACGCATTCGCCAAAACTTGGGCGGGGCCATCATGCACCTCACGGGCGAGGCGTGAGCGTTCATCCTCACGACCCATCACCACCTGCGAGCGCAGCGCCTGTACCCACGGGTCATCGGGTTCGTTCTCAGTATCGCCATTGAGGGTGGTGCTACTCATATCAATCTGGCGGATAAGCAGATCGAGTTGGCGCAAGGCGCGCCGCCCAGCCACATACTCGCGGTTGAGCAGATCATGCTCACTACGTAATTGCTGTTCGCGTTCAGCCAGCGCAGCGGCATTGGTCAAACCACGCTCAGCCGCAAAACGCAGTTGCATACTGGCCTCATCAAGCAGCCGCGCCGATTGACGCAGATCGGCCTCAACTTTGGCATGGCGCTGCTGTGCCACCTGATGCAGTTCGCGGAGGCGCGTCAACTGCTCGGCAATGATCGCATGGGCGGCATCGAGCAGCGCTGATGGCTCGGCGCTCATGGGGATCTCTCCGTCTTCTTGATCTATGGTTCGCCCTGTTGGGCAAGTATAGCATAGCGTTTAGGCAGGCGGCAAGGTGGGCATCACAGCCGCTCCCCCCCTCACAAGGCTCCTCAAAATTATGGTATAATCAGCCAACCATATTATCAGAACGCCAGGCTGCGCCGGCCTGTGCGCGATTACCGAAGGAGACACTCCTGTGGCGCTTGAAAAAGATGAGAAGGGTTCGATTATCGGTGACTATCAGGTACACAGTACCGATACCGGCTCCCCTGAGGTTCAGGTAGCGCTGTTGACCGAACGAATTAACCAGTTGATTGACCACCTGCGCACCCATATTCACGATCATCACTCCCGGCGTGGTCTGTTGAAGCTTGTTGGCCGTCGTCGCCGCCTGCTAAACTACTTGCAGAGCCGTGACAAGGATCGCTACCGTAGCGTCATCGAGCGTCTCGGTCTGCGCCGCTAACATTGGATCATATGCCCAGCAACTGCGGATGATGCAAGAGCACTGGCGAATGCTGTCGCCGGTGCTCTTGCGCGTTTGAGCATCCCATCTGCTATTGAGCTTCCGGGAAGCTAGGCATCAGGGTCGGAGGGTGAACGTTCGGGATTGGAGCGTGCAAAGAGTGACCCGCTGTTTGTAGGCTCCAGTGCCGAACTCCCCTCCGACAACGGCCAGACGACATGGGTCGCTGGCCCGGCCATACTGGCCGAACATTGTGCTATGTGGAGGATTGTATTCAGATGACCGAGCATCAAGTCTATACGGTCAGCGCCGAGATCGCTGGCCGAACTCTCACCCTGGAAGCAGGCCGGTTTGCCGAGCAGGCCGATGGTGCCGTAACGGTACGCTATGGCGATACCGTCCTGCTGGCCACGGTAGTCGCGGCGAAGGAGCCGCGTGAGGGTATTGATTTCTTCCCGCTCACGGTGGATTATGAGGAGCGGATGTATTCGGCGGGGAAGATCCCTGGCAACTTCTTTAAGCGTGAGGGCCGCCCAACCACAACCGCGATCCTCACCTCGCGCCTCACCGACCGCCCGCTGCGCCCACTCTTCCCCAAAGGCTACTACAACGAAGTCCAGGTGATCATCACCACCTTCTCGATTGATATGGTCAATGACCCCGGCCCTATGGCGATCATTGGGGCCTCGGCGGCACTGGCGATTAGCGACATCCCGTTCAAGGGGCCAGTCGGTGCCGTGCAGATGACCCACCTCGATGGCGCACTGGCCGCCAATCCGCCTATGTCTGAATTGGAGCGCAGCCGCCTCGATCTGGTGGTGGCGGGAACCAAGGACGCGGTGTTGATGGTTGAGGCGGGAGCCTATGAACTGACCGAAGATGAGATGCTCGATGCGGTCATGCAGGGGCATGCCGTCTGTAAGCAGCTCTGTGAGTTGCAAGAAGAACTCGTGCGCTTATGTGGCAAGCCCAAGCGGGAGTTTGTGCCCCCGGCGATTGATACCTCCTTGGAGGAGACGATTAGTTCGTGGATGGGCAAGCGCCTGCGCGAGGCCGTGCGCAGCAAGAGCAAGCAGGAGCGCGAGGAGCGCACTGCGGCGCTTAAGGCCGAGGTGGTGGCCCACTTTAGCGCCGATGAGCCTGAAGAGGAACTGCCCACCCGGATTAAGGATGTCAGTAAGGCGTTTGAGAAGTTGCTCAAAGAGGAAGTCCGCAACGCGATCCTGGATGAAGGTATCCGCGTTGATGGCCGTGCTACCACCGAGATCCGTCCGATTAGTGTGGATGTTGGGGTGATCCCGCGTGTCCACGGTACTGGCCTCTTCCATCGTGGCCAGACTCAGGTTCTGACGGTGACGACGCTCGGTTCGCCCGGTGAGGAGCAGCGCCTTGATGATCTGGGTATCGAGACCAGCAAGCGCTATATCCATCACTATAACTTCCCGCCCTTCAGCACCGGCGAAGCCAAGCGCATGGGGTCGCCGCGCCGCCGCGATATTGGCCACGGTGCCCTCGCCGAGCGCTCGCTCTATGCCGTTCTGCCCTCCCTAGAGGAGTTCCCCTATACCATGCGCCTCGTCTCTGAGGTGCTCTCGTCCAATGGCTCTTCCTCGATGGCCTCCGTCTGTGGCTCCTCGCTCAGCCTGATGGACGCCGGTGTGCCGATTAAGCGCCCCGTCGCCGGTGTCGCCATGGGTCTGATCACCGACCCCGATGGCCGCTGGACGGTACTCACCGACATTCAGGGGCTTGAAGATGCCCTGGGTGATATGGACTTCAAGGTTGCCGGTACCTCCGAGGGTATTACCGGCCTCCAGATGGACATTAAGACCACTGGTATTACCTACGACATCATGCGCCAAGCCTTCGCCCAGGCTCGTGATGGCCGCCTCTTCATCCTCAATAAGATGAGTACGGCGATCAGCAGCCCGCGTGCGGAGCTTTCTTCCTTCGCACCGCGTATCATCACCATGCAGATCCCGGTCGAGAAGATCGGTGCCCTGATTGGGCCGGGTGGGAAGACGATCCGCAGCATCATTGAGGCCACTGGTGCCCAGATTGATGTCGAGGACGATGGGCGCGTCTTCATCGCTACCGCCGATGGTGAGGCGTCGAAGAAGGCCGTCGCAATGGTCGAGGGGCTTACCCGCGAAGCCAAGATCGGCGATGTCTTCCTTGGGAAGGTCGTTAGCATCAAGCCCTTCGGTGCCTTCATCAACATTATGCCCGGTAAGGACGGGATGGTGCATATCTCCGAACTGTCCGAGAACCGGATCGAGAATGTTGAGGATGTCATTCAGCTCGGCGATGAGATCAATGTCATGGTGATTGATGTTGACCGCATGAGTGGCAAGATTAGCCTCAGCCGCCGCGCCATCCTGACTGGCGAGTCGGCGGATGATCGCAAGGCGGCGGGTGCTGCTCCACGTTCGCGTGAGGGCGGCCCGCCGCGTGATCGGGGTGAGCGTAGCGACCGTGGTGACCGTGGCGACCGCCCGCGTCCGCGCCGACGCGATTAAAGATGTGGAAGGCGCAGCAGACCAAGTCTGCTGCGCCTTTTGTATCACTATGCAACACTTCCTCGATTTTGGCGGTACTGGCCCAACCATGGCGCTGGCCCCCGCCAATGGCTTCCCCCCCGAAGCCTACCGTCCACTCGCAACCGCCCTCAGTACCCAACTACACGTCATCGGCTACCGCCCACGCCCGCTCTGGCCGGGTAGTGTCCCTGCCGAGGTGACTTCGTGGCGCGATCTGGCCGTGGATCTGCTCAGCGATCTGCACGCCCGGAGCGATGGCCCCTTCATCGCAGCAGGTCACTCGCTGGGGGGCATTCTGAGCCTCTATGCCGCTGTCCACCAACCCGAACGCTTCCGGGGGGTGGTGCTGATTGACCCAGTGGTGATGCCACGCCACATGCTCCCCCTGCTCTGGGCGCTACGCCAGATCGGCCAACACCACCGCTCACCCCTCGCCCAAGGTGCTGCCCGTCGCCGCGACCGCTTCACCAGTACGCATGAGGCGCGCTCGCGCTATACCGGGCGCGGCATCTTTGCCGACCTTGACGCCGCTGCGTTGGAGGGCTACCTGGATGGTGGCCTCAAACCCGATGGCGACGGGGTAACGCTGGCATGGCCGAAAGCCTGGGAAGCGCACATCTTTAGTCTGGTGCCGGTGGATACCTGGCACGCCCTCGAATCCCTGCGCTTGCCGCTGCTGATCATCCGTGGGCGGCGCTCCGACCTCATGGTTGACCGCTCTTGGCACCAACTCCAGCGCCGATTCCCCCAAGCGCGGTTCGTTGAATTGGATGGCGGACATATGGTACCGCTTGAACAACCTGCCGCGATGGCACACGCCATTCAGCAGTGGGTGATTGATCATCATCTAGCCTAACGGAGAAGAATGCGATGCGCGAACTCTACATTGGACAAAAGGCCAGCATCCGTAAGACCATCACCGAGGCTGATGTGGTGCTCTTCGGCTGTGTCACTGGCGACATGAACCCACTCCACACCGACGACATTACCGCACGCGACTCACGCTTTGGCAAGCGCATCGCCCATGGCATGCTCGCCGCCGGACTCATCTCGGCGGTGTTGGGCATGCAACTGCCCGGCCCCGGCACGATCTACCTCAAGCAGACCCTGACCTTCCGCCGCCCGATCTTCATCAACGATACCGTTACAACAACCGTGGAGGTGAAGGAACTGCGTAGCGATAAGCCGATTGCGACGCTCGGAACCACGATCACCAACCAGGATGGGGAGGTGGTCTTGGAGGGCGAGTCACTGGTGATGTTGACGTAGAGAGGCATGCGTTTTTTGACGCAAAGGCGCAAAGACGCAAAGATTTGTATAACTTTGCGTCTTTGCGTCTTTGCGTCAGAAACTGTTCGGGCTACTCAACGCGGCCAGCAGCCCTGAACGATTCACCATGCCCACAAATGCGCCATAGGCATTGATCACCGGCAGCGACTTGACCTTGTGCGCCATCATCAGGCGCACCCCCTCAGCAACCGAGGCATCGGCACGAATCGTGATTGCCGGACAACTCATGATCTCCGAGGCCATACGATCATAGCCCTCGACCTGGATCGCGGCGGGAGCCTTACTCACACTCAACCAAGCCACCAAGCGCCCCAAAGCACTCGGCTGCATGCGCCGCGAGGCGCGCCGCAGCACGTCGCCATCGGTGATGATTCCCTGCACCGTATGGTTGGAATCCAACACCACCACCCGCCGTAGTGGCGAGAGCATCAACGCATTGAGCACCTCCACCACCGGGGCATCGGTCAAGACGGTGGCCGAGGTGGTGATCATCAGATCAGCTATCGTAGCAGGTGCCCCTTCAGGCAGGTGGATCGCCTCTTCGGGATGCTGACGCATCCCCTCAGCCACCGTCTTGAGCAGATCGTAACGACTGACCATCCCCACCAACACGCCACCCGGCCCCACCACTGGCATGCGCTTGCGATCATGGCCCGACATGACGGTAGCCGCTTGCGCCAAGGGCATCTGTTCGGGCAACGTCTCAGGGTTGGGCGTCATCAGATCGGCGGCGGTCTGCGGATGAGTCTCCAAATCAGTCGCCTCAGTCATCTGCATAGTCAAGGGCAGACAGCGTTGCAACCGCACCGACAAACCCTGCGTCCCCCGGTTGAGCAGGTCGCCATCGGTGATGATGCCCACGACCCGGCGTTCGTTGTCAATCACCGGCAATGCACGCAACCGCCGTTCGATCAACAGACTCACAATCGTACTCAGCGAATCATCGGGGTAGACACTCACCACCGCCCGGCTCATCACATCCCCGACCATCAAGTGGCGCGGGAAGGGGTCACGCTCGCGGTGACACACATGCACCACCTCCACCGGAGTGATCGTGATCATGCCATCATGCACCAACGCCCGCAGCGTCGGTAAGACCTGCGCAATACGTTCGGCGTGGTCAATCACCGTAATCACCAGCGGCAGATGGCTGGCCACCTCAATCGCCAGTTCGCTGTGCAGAACGTGATGCCCACCATACCCCGCCACGCCCCGCAAGACCGTTGCGCCGGGGCAACCAGCCTCCCGTAGCGCCTCAATGATCTGCATAGCGGTCGAGCGGCCACGGTGAGTATCACTCTCGGTAATGTAGATCCAGAGTTGTTGGGAGGGTGGGATGTTCATGGGAAGGCTCCACATGGTAGGGAGGACGCTACGCCTCCTTCCATGCTACCACAAGCGGTGGGGTACCCCGATCATCCCGTAGGGGCGAAGCATCGCCCTCCATGGAGCAAGGGAACCCGATCAAGGTTGGTAGGCGATGCTTCGCCCCTACAATGTACCGAACGTAATGCCCATGCGGCTTGCCGCCCCCGAACACCCACCGCAGGTCAACGTGCCCCCAAAGCCCAGCGCAGCCGCAGACTATTACTCACCACAAAGACCGATGAGAAGGCCATCGCCGCTGCGGCCAGGATGGGGCTGAGTTGCCAACCCAACAAGGGGTAAAGTACACCCGCCGCGACTGGGATCAGAACCACATTGTAGAGGAAGGCCCAGAAGAGATTCCAGCGAATCGTGCGCATGGTGGCTTGGCTGAGCCGAATGGCTTGGGTAATGCTGTGCAGGTCGCCGCGCATCAGGGTAATATCGGCGGCCTCCATGGCCACGTCCGCGCCGGTACCAATGGCGATCCCCACATCGGCCTGAGCCAGCGCGGGCGCATCGTTCACCCCATCGCCGACCATCGCCACCACCACGCCCTCGGCCTGCATGCGCTTCACCTCGGCGGCCTTCTCGTGCGGCAGCACCTCGGCGAGTACCCGATCCACCCCCACTTGGGCCGCAATCGCCTCGGCGGTGCGGCGGTTGTCGCCGGTGAGCATCGTCACCACAATGCCCTGCGTGCGCAGTGCGGCGATGGCGCTGGGCGAGGTGACCTTGATCGTGTCGGCGACGGCGATCACGCCGAGCGCCTCCCCATCCAGCGCCACCAGCATAGCGGTTTTCCCTTCAGCCTGAAGCCGTTCGACATGGGCCGAAAGATCGCCGAGTGCGATCCCATGCTCCTGGAGCATGCGCAGCGTCCCGACCACGATCTGGCGCTCCTCCACCGTCGCCACCACCCCAGCACCCGCCACCGCCATAAAATGGGCAGGGGCCACCAACGCCACGCCCTGTGCCCGCGCTGCGGCCACAATCGCCGCCCCCAAGGGATGCTCGGAGCGACTCTCGGCGCAGGCGGCCAGCGCGAGCATATGCACCTGCGCCTCCTGGGCAATCTGGAGCACATCGGTAACAGCCGGTTGGCCCTGAGTGATCGTGCCGGTCTTGTCGAGAATCACCGCCTGGATGTGCGCGGCCCGTTCGAGGCTCTCGGCGTTGCGGATGAGAATCCCGCGCGCCGCGCCGGTGCCCGTGCCGACCATGATCGCGGTGGGTGTGGCCAGACCGAGGGCGCACGGGCAGGCAATCACCAGCACCGCCACCGCAAAGAGCATCGCCTGGGTCGCCCCCACCCCGCCGATCCCCCACCACACCCCAAAGGTGAGCAGCGCTAGGCCGATCACCGCCGGCACAAAGATCGCTGCCACGCGATCTACCAGGTGTTGCACCGGGGCACGCGAGCCTTGCGCCTCTTGCACGAGGTGGATGATCTGGGCCAAGGCGCTCTCGTTGCCAATGCGTAAGGCGCGCAGTTGGAAGCTGCCACTGCGGTTGAGCGTGGCCCCGATCACCTGATCGCCGGGGCGCTTCTCCACCGGCAGGCTCTCGCCCGTCACCATACTCTCATCAACTGCCGACTCGCCGCTGATGATCATGCCATCCACCGGGATCTTCTCACCGGGGCGCACAATGACGATCTCGCCCTTGCGTACCTCGGCCACCGGCACATCCACCTCCTGGCCGCCACGCAACACCCGCGCCAGCTTGGGCTGTAGCCCGATCAGCGCCCGGATGGCCGCGCCGGTTTGGCTCTTGGCGCGTGCTTCAAGGTACTTCCCCACCAAGATGAGCGTAATGATCATCGCGGCGGTCTCGAAGTAGACATGCCCCGGCGCACCACTCAGCAGCAGCAACAAACTGTAGAGATAGGCCACCGAGGAACCCATGGCAATCAGGCTATCCATGTTGGCCGTGCGGGCGCGCAGCGCCTTCCAGGCATGCACATAGTAGTCGCGCCCACTATAGAACTGGACGGGCGTCGCGAGCACCAAGAAGAGCCAGTTGAGCAGATCATTGCGGGCGGGGAGCGACTCCATGGCGGAGTGGCCAGCCATACTGGCCGCAGCCCCGATCCACCACGGTTGGAGCAGGCCGAAATCACGGCTCATGGAGAGCAAGAAGAGCGGCAGACCAAACGCCACACCCACCACCAGTTTGCGGCGCTTGTCGGCCAACTCGTGCGCCCGCGCCGCCGCCTCGACATCCTCCGGCGGGCTGGCATCAGTCGCACTAGTCTCGATCACCCCATACCCGGCACGTTCAATCGCCGTCTTGATCTCATCCGGCCCGACATGCTCCGGCGCAAAGGTGATGCTCGCCCCCTCGGTACTCAGATTGACCCGCGCCTCCAAGACGCCGGGAACCTTCTTTAAGGCCCGCTCCACCCGCATCACACAGGAGGCACACGTCATCCCGGTGACAGGAATGTTGATCTGCTCAGACATAGAAAGCCTCTGTCACGCCTCAAGCCGCTGCACCTCATCATAGCCCGCCTCCTGAATGGCGGCGATGATCGTTGCTGCCTCCAGATCCTGATCATGCTCAACCGTGACGATTTTAGTCGCCAGATCCACCTCAACCCGCTGCACCCCCGCCAACGAACTTACATCGGTGGTGACGGCGCGGACACAGTGCTGACACGAGACGGCGGGCACCAGAAACTTGGCACTGATCATGGGGCAACCTCCTTACTGCAACTTCTCAAAGACCTGTAACAACTCGTTGACGACCCGTTCACGTTCACTGATCGCATCGCTCCGAATAGCCGTGGTGACACATGTGCGCAGGTGCTCGGCCAGAATAATACTGTCGAGCTTGGCCAAGGATTGTTGAATAGCGCGTGTCTGTTTGAGCAGATCGATACAATAGGTATCGGCATCTACCATTCGTTGCACACCACGCACATGACCCTCGATGGTCTTGAGGCGATTGATCAGGTCTTGTTGGTGTTCGCTGCGCATCGGGTGGCTCCTATACCCCTCCCCTGGGGGGAGGGGTATAGTATAGCACAAAAAGATCTTTGTTAGCGCGAAGAAGTTCTGGGGTAACTATTCACACTTGGGGTAAAAGAAATCTCGTATTGACGCAAAGGCGCAAGGACGCAAAGGTTTTGTTGCAGGCTTTGCGCCTCTGCGTCTTTGCGTCAAAAACTGGAAGCTAGGAGAAGTGTGAACAGTTACGTTCTGGGAGGGTGTGACGTAACGTTGCACGGAACCGTCCATGCGTGCGCGGTGGGCGGCCCTCACCCCCTAGCCCCCTCTCCCACTGCGTGGGAGAGGGGGGGATCGAACCCATCGCGCTGCGGAATCACCCCTCTCCCGCGTGCGGGAGAGGGGCCGGGGGTGAGGGCATCGGGCGGCAATGAGTCACATTGCGACGAACCTTGTCTTCGCTTAGGGATGCATGGGGCGCATCACGATGCGCCCCTCCATGTTCCTTACTGGGCAATGCGTTACCGCAAAACGTTACGTGACACCCTCCCGAAAGCTCACTATGGTATAATCTGGGCATCCTACTACCCCCGGCGGTTATTGGACACCGTCATTACGTCTGCACTGATGTTCTATGACACACGTCCTTGAGCAACTGAATCAACTGCTCTCCGCAGCAGTCTTGATTGTCACCTTCTCACTCTTAGCCTACATCACACTGCAAAACTGGCGTAACGATATAACTCGGTCGCTTCTGCTGTTACTGAGTGGTGTGGTGGTTGTCTATGGCGGTGACTTACTGATCAGCCGGGCGAACAACGCCGCCACCACACTCTTTCTGGGGCGGAGCCAGTGGTTCGGCATCACGATTGTACCCGCCGCCTACATCCATCTGGCCAGTGCGCTGCTTGCCCTCAGCTCGCACCGCGAGATCGCCATCCGGCTGCGCTGGTTGGTCTGGTTCGCGTATGCCGGGAGTGCCGTCTTTTTGGGTCTAGTGCTGCTCGGTACCGATCTGATTATTAGTGGTGAACTGCCCAGTGGCCCGGTTGCCCAATTCAGTGCTGGCCCGCTCTTCTGGTCGTATACGCTCTTCTTTCTGATCGGGATGGTCAGTACCCTGCTGGCGGTGATCGACTCGTGGCGCAGCGCCCTCACCCCGGCCCAGCGGCGACGCATGACCTACCTCGGAGCCACCTTTGCCGCTCCCGGCATTGGGGTCTTCCCGTTCCTTGTCTTTGGGATTCCCGCCATCCTGCCGGAGAGCATCATCATGATCCTTCAGGCCATCGCCAGCCTGATCGTGATCGTGATGATCACCGTGATGACCTACAGCGTCGCGTTTCACGGCGTGCTCCTGCCGGACCGCCTGATCAAACAGGACTTCATCCGCTGGTGGCTCTATGGCCCCTTCGTCGGCATCATGATCATTCTCTTCATCCAATCTATGCCCGTCTTTGAGCGCTTACTAGGACTCCCCCGCGATACGCTGCTCACCTTTGGGGTAATGATCATGACCGTACTCATGCCGATCTTTGTGAGTCGCATCCGACCCTTGTTGGATGCACTAGTCTATCATCAAGACCATGACGAGATTGACTACCTGCGCAATCTGCCGCGCAGCACCTTTACGCGCGCCGATCTGCGTTCACTGCTTGAGAACTCGCTGGTGGCGATCTGTGGAGCGCTGCGGGTCGAGACGGGGTTTGTGGTTGCGCCCGGCAATGATGGTTTTACGGTTAAGGCCATCTCTGGCTCACGCCGCGAGGTGAAGCGCTTTGTTGGCGAGCATCCCCTCGATACGCTGGTGCCCCAGATCGAGCGCCTGCCTCCTCACGATACCGAGGGGCTACTACCAACCGACGCCTTTCTCGACTGTAACAACTTCTGCCTGATGCCGCTGCGCAGCCCCGATGGAGCCTTCTTGGGAGCACTCGGCATCGCCTTACCCCCCGATCAGATGCGTCAGGCAAGTACGATTGATCCCAGTGTGCGCCACCTGATCGGCGTCTTGGCCCACCAGATGGAGTTGGCACTCTCGACCGTGCAGATGCAGCAACTCATCTTCGACGCCCTGCGCGGGCTTAGCCCGGAGATCCAGTCGCTGCAACAGATCTCCTCGCGCATTGAACAGGCAACTCCGGCTGAGTTGGCCAAGATTGATAACGATCTCATCCTTAATCCCGACTTCGCGCAGATGGTCAAGGATGCCCTAACCCAGTTTTGGGGCGGCCCCAAACTCTCCGATAGCCCCTTGCTCGGATTGCGCACCGTGCAACGCCTGCTCCACGAACAAGGCGGCAGCCCGACCCGTGCGCTCCAAGCAGTATTACGTCAAGCAATCGCCAACCTGCGCCCGCACGAACAACTCGATCCCTCAGCCCAGGAGTGGTTGCTCTATAATCTGCTTGAGGGTCGTTTTTTGCAACGCAAGACCGTGCGGGATGTCGCGCATCGCTTATCCATGAGTGAGTCGGACTTCTACCGCAAGCAACGTATCGCGGTCGAAGAGGTCGCTCGCCAACTCACGCTGATGGAGGGCAGTGAATCATGAGAGTACTCTTGGCCGAAGATGAACCCGACATCCAGATGATCACCCGCATGGCCCTCGAAGATGGCGGATGCACCGTCGTGGCGGTCAGCGATGGTCAAGCAGTGCTTGAACGGGTTCGTAACGAAACCTTTGATGTGATCTTGCTGGATGTGATGATGCCACGGATTGATGGCTTTACCGCTTGTGCGCGCCTACACGCCGACCCACAAACCTGCCACATACCGGTGATCTTCCTCACCGCCAAATCGCAGGAACTTGAGGTTCAACGCGGCCTGGAGATAGGCGCACGCGGGTATATTGTCAAGCCCTTTGATGTTTTTAGTCTCGTTGATCGAATCAGCGCTATCCTCGGAAACCACAACCCATAAGCCGTTCCAACACGGGCCAACCTACCATGATCATTCCACCACGTAGCCCATCAGAGGGGTGTGGGGGTGGCGACCCTGAATGGGTCGCTAGCCTCGACATCCTCGAATCAGCCGCCCTCCGCACACTCTATGCGTCCAGTCGTCAATTTGCCTGCGCTACCAACCGCAGCGAAATTCTCGATCTGCTCGTCCATGGGGTGTATGCACTCACCGGCATGCCGAATGCGATCTTTGCCTCTACATCAACATCCGAGCGGCTGCGGCGCACAGCGGAATTCCATCTCCCTGCTGGTGCCCACACCGAAATTGAACTCGCCCCCCACATCGTGGCCATGCTTGATGTTCGTGGTGCGCTGGTAGCCGATGAGCGTTCGCCAGAATGGGCCACCCTCGCCACAAGTATGTGCACGAGTGGGCCATGGCTGATATTGCCAGTAACGATCCCGCCCCAACCCCACGCTCTGCTGATCGTCGCCCATACCAAAGGGCCACTCGCATCCACCCAACACGCCGCCTTGCTGAATCTGGTGAGCGATGCCTGTCGGGCGCTGGATCGCATCGCCCGCGCTGAAGCGATCTGGCACGATACCAACCTGAGCCACTCTAACCGCATTCTCGCAGCGGTCAATGCCGTTACCGATATCGGCCTGCTTTACAGTAATGTCATTGACCAAATGCTCAATGCGATCCTGAATCAGATCCTCAATGCATTGAACCTCGCCGCCGGGGCCATCCTGCTCTATAACGATGAATCGGAGGATCTGGAGGTCGCCTCGGCCTTGGTGAGTAGCCAGCATGGCCAGCATAGCGACCTCATCACCCTCTGGCAAGCGGCGCTCCTCCCCACCAGCATCGCCGAGGCCCGCAAGGCCGCCAACCAAGGCCAGGTCTTGGTGAGTAGTAGTAGCGATCTGCAAGGCTTCCAGTGTCATCTAGGAGTGGCCCAGTTGATCAGTGTGCCACTGCTGGCCGGCGGCTGGCTCACCGGGGTGTTGCAGGTGGTGACGAATGATCATACCTCGATCAACCAGTATCAGTCCCAGATCCTCCATATTCTGGCCCGCCAGACAGCGGTGGCGATAGAGAATGCGCGCCTCTTTGCCCAGACCCGCAACGATCAAGAACGCACCAGCGCTGTGGTTGATGCAACTAATGATGCCATCCTGATGCTCGATGAGCGCCGCCGGGTCATGATCATCAACCGGCGGGCGCGCTTCTTCTTTGGGATCGCGGAGCGCGAGTTGCAAGAGAAGGATCTCGACCAACTGAGTGTCATCTTCAATCGGATCTTTGAAGACCCGCCACGCTTCCATGGCTGGCTACGCCAACTGTTGCGCTCGCCTACCGAGCGCGTGGTCGCCGAGTTCCGTATCGTCCGCCCCGAACCACGCCTGCTGCAATGCTTCTCGGCCCCCGTTATGGATGTACACGACCGCTACCTGGGGCGGATCTTGGTCTTCCGCGACATCACCCGCGAACGCGAGGTGGAACGCATGAAGAGTGAGTTTGTCTCGAATGTCTCGCATGAATTGCGCACACCGCTGACGAGCATCCAGGGTGCCCTGCAACTGGTGTTAGGGCCAAAACGCACCGGCAGCGAGGGCTTACCACAACGTGCCCGCGATCTGCTCAGCGTCTCGCTCAATAATACCGAACGGCTGATCCGGCTGATCAATGATATTCTTGATGTGGCCAAGATTGAACAGGGCCGCATCGAACTGCGCCGTGAAACCCTGTCCGTGGATGAACTCTGTCGCGCTGCCGCCGCCGAGATGCACGCCTTTGCGAATCATCGCGGGATTAGTATTGATATTGACCTGCAACCTGGGATACCCAGTGTTCTCGCCGATCATGACCGCTCGACCCAAATCCTGATCAATCTGCTCTCTAATGCGATCAAGTTCTCATCCAGTGGCCAGTCGGTTCTGCTCAGTGCGCGCACCGATGGGAGTATGGTCTATTTCTCGGTACGCGACTGGGGGCGCGGGATTGATCTTGCGAATCAGGAGCGGATCTTCCATAAGTTCGTGCAGATTGATAGCTCGGCCACCCGTGATGTGGGTGGGACAGGGCTGGGCCTCTCGATCTCCAAGGCGCTGGTGGAAGAACAGGGCGGGCGGATCTGGTTAGAGAGTAACCTCGGCCACGGTAGTACCTTCTCCTTCACCCTGCCGGTCGCCCCTGGCATCTCCACCCATGGTGATCAGATCATCCAAGAGGCGTTGGCAGTGGTTGCCACCCGACAATTGCATGTTCTTGTGGTCGATGATGACCGCTATGTGCGCCCGGTGCTGGTGCGGCTGCTCCAACGCCACGGCTTGCGCGTCACCAATGTGGCTGATGGCCTGACCGCTCTGACGATCATTGAGCAGGCCCGCCCCGATGTGGTTCTGCTCGATATCAAGATGCCCGGTATTGATGGTACCGAAGTCCTGCGCCGGATCAAGGAGAATCCGCTGACGGCAATGACACGAGTGATCATCCTGACCGCCAATGACCTTGGCGAGTCGCTTCAGTCACAGGTACTGCGTCTGGGAGCCGACGGCTATCTGGAAAAGCCAATCACCTACGAGCGGCTAATCAGTATGGTGATGTCGCCTCGGATGCCCGACGAGGACCACCATGAACTCTAGCTCGGTCGATCTAGATCGTTTTGTCCATACGCTGATCTCACCGCTTACGGCACTCCAAGGGGCGGTAGGCTTATTGCGCCGCTCACGCGAAGATGAGCAGCGTGCGCTCCTGCTCTTGGCAACCATTGAGCGCAATATTGAACGTCTCCGCCTCGCTTGTGATCAGATTCTGACCCACGCGCAGATCGTGGATAGCCACGTCCGCATCGAGTTGCCAACGGGGATGATCGGCAAGACGCATAGCCCAACCAACCCGGTACAGCCGCCAGCAACACAGCGCAGCCCGGTTGCGACCCACTACCATGGCCCGCTTGCGACCCCTAACCAGCCCTCACAGCACCAGAATCTGCTCCTGATCATGAACCCGACCAGCATCTCTGCGAACCTGATCATGGAGCTAGAGGTGCGCGGGCACCACCTGATCTGGGCCAACGAGACCAGCGCCGGGATCGATCTGGCGCGCCAAGTACGACCGGGGATCATCATTCTCGATCCGCATCTGGATGCCCAAGCTAATCTGATCGGCCAGATCCTCAACGAAGATCCCGAAACCAAGATGATCCCGCTCATCTTGCTGCCTGATACGGCCACTAGACCAAGCAACGATGATACCTGGCTCCTCGAACAGATCGAGATCTGTCTTCACCTCACCTGTAACCATCGCCATAGTATGCCCCACATCCTGATCGTTGAGGATGAACCCGACATCGCCTACCTGATCGCCGCGCAGTTCTCTAGCGAAGGCTACATGACGACGGTGGTGAGTAGTGGTGCCGAGGCGTTGCGGATTGTGCGCAAGCAGCAGTTTGATCTCATACTGCTCGATCTGTTGCTGCCCGATATAGATGGCTTTACGGTGCTAGGCGGTTTGCGTGTCCAACCCGAAACCCAACTCACCCCGATCATTCTGCTGTCGGCGATCAATTCACCTGCCGACAAGGTACGCGGATTGCAGCTTGGAGCCGATGATTACATCACCAAACCCTTTAGCGATGTTGAATTGAATGCGCGCGTCCAAGCCGCGATGCGCCGCAGTGAACGCGAAGGTGGCGCGAATCCCTCCACCCGCCTACCGGGGAATATCGCCATCGAACGTGCGATTAGCCAACGGATTGAGCAGCGCGATCCTCCTTTTGCCGTCTGTTATTGCGATCTGGACAACTTCAAAGCCTATAACGACACCTACGGCTTCCTCAAGGGCGATGCGGTGATCCAACGCACCGCCCAGATCCTGCTCGATGCCGTGCGCGAGTTTGGCAACCCCGACGATTTTGTTGGCCATATTGGCGGTGATGATTTTGTGGTGATCACCAGCCTTGATCGGCTTGAGACGATCTGCCACAACGCTATCACTCGTTTCGATACCACAGCCCCGCTCTTCTACGACCGCGAGGCACGCCAACGCGGCTATATCAGTGGCCACGACCGCCAGGGCCATCCTAGCATCTACCCGCTCGTGAGCATCTCGATCATTGCGGTCAGTTCGCGCCTGCGCCACCCCAGCCACCCCGGCGAAGTCGCCCAGCGCTCAGTCGATCCAAAAAAACGCGCCAAACACATGCCGGGGAGTATCTTCATTATTGAGGAGTAGCGCCTACAGGCTCGCCACTACCTCAACCCCGTTCTGGGCCATCGAGTGCAGGAAGAGCGCATGGTGCAGATCACCATCATGCGCCATGATCCCCAACTGCTGCGCCACCTCCACCGGCGTATCAAAGGTGTCTACCACTGCGGCTGCAACGATCACCCGCCGCTGGAGGTTGAGCGCATTCGCCTCTAGGCGCAGGTGCATAGCCGCACTAAAGACACACAGATCGGTACAATCCCCCACCACCACAAAGGTATCTACCGCTGAATGCGCCGCCATCCATGCGCCAAGGGTTGTGCCGAGGTGCGAACTGAGCGAGTTCTTGGCAATCGTGGTGATCTGATCCGCAAAGGGTAACGCGGCTAACTCAGCGACCGTCGCACTCTCCGGGGTTCCGGCGAGGCAGTGTGGGGGGTAACAGGCAAACTCCGGTGCCTGCGGATCGTGGGTATCCTGAGTGAGAACAAAGTTACGCACCCCCAACGCATAGGCGCGGGTGAAGAGATCAACCACGCCGGGAATCAGCGCCGCGACACGTGGCCCAGCCAATGGCCCAATCGTGCAGAAGCCGTTGATCAGATCAATCGAGAAGATCGCCACCCGCTCCGGCTGATCGCCAACCAGAGTAGCCAGATCCCCGGCGGGCAAGTTGGCGTACCAAGCATCCACGTAGGCCAAGAAGGGTAGCGCGGTGCGGCAGAGGTTGAGTTCGCGGGTCATAGGAGCCTCCGATTGATTTTAGTGTATTATTGACACTAATTATAAATCCCCCAACGGTGGTTGTCAAGTTCCTATTTCGGGGCATATGCAACGTTGTTGGGGCAAGCCCCAGGCCCCAATTGGTGGCGTGTTTTGGTGGCTTCGCCGCCAAAACACACCACCAAAGATCTTCGGGGCGGCGTCGCCACCCCCCGAACCCCACCGGAGGTGACTTTGCGCATGCCCTACTTCTGGGAAGCTTGAAGCTTCCCGGAAGCACAGAAAATGTGCTATCCTATGGGCATACTTCTCGTTGAGTTTGAGGAGCAACGCCCATGGTGCGCGAGCGCTACACCCGGCAGATCAGCAGCCTACGCGAAGACCTGCTGCGTATGGGCAGCATGGTCGAACAAGCCCTGCTGCGGGCCATCACCAGCCTAGATACGTGGGACTCGACGATAGCCACGCAAATCATCCACGATGATGCGCAGATCGACGAGGTCTGGCGTTCGTTAGAAGAACGCACTATCCATCTGCTGGCCACCCAGCAGCCGATTGTCGCCAGCGATCTGCGGCTCATCACCGTCGCCAACGCAATTGCGAGCGAGTTGGAGCGGATTGGCGATTATGCCAATATTATTGCCCGCCGCGTCCGCCGTGCAACCCGTCGTCCGGTGCTAGTCACGCCACCCCCGGCGATCAAGGAGATGGCTACGTTGGCCATCCAAATGCTCAATACCAGCCTCGAAGCCTTCATCCGTCAGGATGTGGCCCTCGCTCACAGTCTGGCGCAGAGCGATGAACGGGTTGATGAACTCGAAGATCAACTGCGTAGTGAGATTATCGGCCTCGTCAAGGCTGATCCAGACAAGGTCGAAGCCGCAATTGATATGCTTGATGCCATCCACGCCCTCGAACGTACCGCTGACCGAGCCACAAACATTGGTGAGCGGGTGATCTTTTTGTCTACCAATAGTGTTGAGGATCTGAATTAAGGCAACCTCCTAGCTTCCGAGAAGCTTGAAGCTTCCCGGAAGCTCAGCCGGACAAAGGAAAGTCCCCGTGTCTGATGAAGAGACGCCACCACCAAATCCATCCTCCACCCCACATATCGGCCGCGAACGGTTGATCTTGATCGGTGCGCTGGTCTTTCTCTTCTTCTCATTGGGACTGACCTTCTTCTTCACCCCTAATCTGAGTACCCCACCGATCCCGCCAACGAGTACGTCCGGTGGGCTGGAACCGTCGAGTGTCGCCCTGATTACGCCCACCGATCCAGGAATGGCGGGGCTTACCCCCACATCAACTGATCTGGTCTATCCTAGCCCGGTCAATCCTAGCCCGGTCAATCCCAGCCCGGTCAATCCCAGTGCAACGGTCAGTGCTTACCCAGGGTTGGATGCAACCACGAATGCGGCCCTCGCCACCTCCAACGCTCTCGAGTCGCCAACGAGTAGCACCAGCGCGTACCCCATTGTGGAACCCGAAGGAACACCGCCAACCCAGCCGACGCTGCGACCTAGCCCGACGGTTCTGCCGGTGCCAACCCAGGCACCTGCGCCGACTCGGGTGGTTCAACCGACAAGCCCGCCACTGCCGACCAATCCGCCCACCCCTACCCATTCGGTGGTCGCCGCCGACGCTCCCGCCAATACGCCCATCCCCGCCGATCCCAAGGAGCCACCACCCACCCGCACGCCCACATCGGTGCTGCCCACAGCCATCCCGGCTGATGTGGTGCGCGGGGATGTCCACTGGCAAACTGGGCAAAGCCCGATTACGCTACGTCGCGATGTTCAGATCCCGCCCGGCGCTGAACTGGTGATCGAGCCGGGGGTTGAGGTGCGCCTCGATCCAGGGGTCTCAATTTATGTTGATGGCGGTCGCCTGTTGGTGATGGGGACGGCGCAACAACCGGTACGCTTTGTTGGTACTACCCGCGCCCGCTGGAGTGGTATCTTCGGTCGCCCCGGTAGCTACCTTGTGATGGAGTATACCCAGATTAGTGGCGGGGGAGCGGGCGGTACGCTGATGGCGGTTGAGTCGGGCAGCCTGACCTTGCGCAACACGCGCATCACCGAGAATGGCGGCGGGGTGTTGGTGAATGACTCCCAGTTGGAGATCAAGGATAGCGAGATCGCCGGGAATGATGTGCCGTTTGGTGCTGCGCTTGATGCCAGCTATAGCCTGGGTACCAATGTCACCCTGCACCGCAACCGCATCGCCGGGAACCGGCTGAGCGATGGTGCGCCCATGGTGCGGATCGCGAACCAGAGTACCTTTAGTGCCCTGTTGCTCGATCTTGCTGGCAATCTGGTACGCGGTGGGACGCCCAATCTGCAACTGCTCACCAATGGCCCGATCCAGGGGAATGTCACCTGTAATACCCTGATTGGTGATGGCCTCGGCTTTGGGCTACGCACCCAGACCATTCAGGTCGCGCCGAATGGTGTGCCGACCTTCGGGCAACTGAATGTGATCAATAACCTGCTTGATGAGCACGTTCCACCCATCGAACCGGTCTATCTCAAATATGGCCTGGGCCGGGGGGCGACCAGCGAAGTGCTGCTCGATATGCGCAACAACTGGTGGGGCGATTCCTCTGGCCCCTATGAACCCGATGCCAACCCAGAGGGTCGCGGCGATTCGGTGGGCAGTAATATCCTCTTTGCCCCCTGGCTGACTGAAGCGCCTGCCTGCGCCCCGCCCCATTAATCACCTATAACAGCGAAGCATCGCGCACCATAGGTTCTGGGGAACACGAACTGGGTTGGTGGGCAATGCTTCGACCCTGAGGAAGTTGCCTGATGCCTGAGAATGCCCACATCACGACTTCCCCTTCACCCGATGTCTTGCGCCGCTACCTCGGTGCTGATCTGGCGGATCGGTTGCTCAGTGGTGCCGCCCGCGACCAGGATTTCTTCGCTGCGGTGGCCCATCTGGCGAGTGTGCGCTATGCCCTGACGACCTACCTGCCCCGTCGTCTGCTCCAACACCAACTCCACGATCAGTGTGCGCAACCCTGGCTCGAATGGGTTGAGGGCACGCTGCTCTTTGCCGATGTGAGCGGCTCAACTGCGCTCGCCGAACGCCTCTCGACCCTGGGCCGCGAGGGTACCGAGATTGTCACCGATACGCTCAACTCCTACTTCGGCACGATGATCCGCAGTATCCAGCGCGCCGGGGGCGATCTGATCACCTTCGGCGGTGATGCGCTGCTGGTGCTCTTTGAGGGTGCCAACCATACCCAAGTTGCAACCGCTACCGCCCTGAATCTGCTGCATGAACTGAGCGACTTCCAACGCCATGTTCCGGGTATCGGCACCTTCCCCCTCAGTATGCACATCGGTGTCGAACGTGGGCGGATCGCCCTGGTGAGCGCTGGCC
Organism: Candidatus Oscillochloris fontis; assembly: GCF_004138135.1. Taxonomy (GTDB): domain Bacteria; phylum Chloroflexota; class Chloroflexia; order Chloroflexales; family Chloroflexaceae; genus Oscillochloris; species Oscillochloris fontis. Next base: position 17,727 of record NZ_RYFD01000027.1, on the reverse strand, counting down.
AACCCCAAGCCCTACGCTACAGCGCAATGGGCCATACCGTCAATTGTGTGGCCCTCGCCGAAGGCTACGGCGGTCGGGGCGAACTGGTGCTAGGCCCACTCGCTTGGCCCATCGTCGCTGCCGAGGCTCAGGGCGAAGAGGTGTACCCCGGCTATGTGCGCGTCCACCACTTCCAGAGTGCGCCAACGATCACGCCTGCTCCCCTGGATGAGCCGATCACGAGCTTCGATATGGCGGCGATCACCCGGCTCATGAGCCAGATTGACCAGATTAGCCCCTACTTGCCCCCTAGTCTCATGCTGCGTATCCTCGCCGACCCGCAGCGCCCGGTGATCGAGGCCGATCTGCGTCCGGTGACGGTGCTCTTCGCTCAGGTGATCGGCTTGAGTGATCTGGTGGAGCAACTCCCCGCCCACCATGCCGCCGCAGTGGTGGATGCCTTCCTCCAGCCACTTCAGGCTGCGGTGCAGCAGTATGGCGGGTTTGTGAATAAGCTCGATCTGGCCGATGAGGGCGATAAGCTGTTGGCGATCTTCGGTGCCCCAATTGCCTATGAAGATCACGCTGAACGCGCCGCCAGGGCGGCGCTGGCAATGCAGGTCGCGCTGCAACATGAACATCTCACCAAGAGTGTCCTCGGCCAGTTCCCGCCCTTGCACCTGCGGATTGGCCTCAATACGGGCAATGTCTTTGCCGGGAATGTCGGTACCGCCGAACGCAAAGAGTATACCGTCATGGGCGATGCGGTCAATGTCGCTGCGCGCGTGATGGTCAAGACGGCATGGGGCGAGATCCGCTGTTCCGCTGCCACCGCGACGCTGATCAGCCATACCTTGCAGTGCGAAGATCCGCAGCATGTTGCGGTGAAGGGCAAAGCCGAACCACTCGAACTCCTGCGCTTGGTGGGTGAGCGCGGCGTGGATGCCGATCAACTGGAGGTGCGAACACCTCTGGTGGGCCGCGAACGGGAGTTGATCTGGCTACGCGAACATGTCGCCCAGATGCTCGCCGGTAGCGGTCGGGTGGTGCGGGTAAGTGGCGAGGCCGGTATCGGCAAGACCCGCCTGGTGAGCGAACTCTTCGATGATCATCCGCATCTGCACACCATCCATGTGCGCTGCCTCTCCTTCAATACCAATACGCCCTACACGCCATGGGCCGATCTCCTGAGCACCATCTGTGGGGTTGAACCGACTGATGACCACACCACTCGTATCGCCCGCCTGAGCAGCGCACTTGAAGCCAGCAATATCCCGGCTGAGGATTGGTTGCCCCTTCTCGCTGAATTGCTACGCATTGAGGTTGGGGACTCGGCGATCATCCGGGCGCTCGATCCCCAACAACGCCAAGTGCGCCGCTTCGAGATCATCACCAGCCTCGTGCATACGGTGGCCCGTACTGAACATGGGGTGCTGATCACCTTCGATAACCTGCACTGGGCCGATCAGGTCTCGCTTGATCTCTGGCAGTACCTGGCCGCCAATCTGGACTCCATGCCGATCATGCTCCTCGGACTGCATCGCGGCGAACTCAACTGGGGCGGTGGCCCCCAAGGGGATGCCGCCGACGAATTGGATCTGGGGCGGCTCGCCGATGCCGATTGCGCTCGTCTGCTGGCGAGTCTCGCCCGCGATCATACCTTGAGTGATGATCTGCGCTACCAGATCATTGCCCGTGCGGGTGGCAATCCACTCTTCCTCGAAGAGTTGCTCCACGCCCTACGCAGCAGTAATACGGCCCTCGATGCCCTCCCCGATAGCCTGAGCGGGCTGCTCCTAGCACGTATTGATCGCCTGAATGAACGCGCCCGCGCCCTCCTGCGGGTGGCCGCAGTCATCGGCCAGCGGTTCCCGATCAGTGTGCTGCGTGCCGTCTACCTTGAGGAACAGAGCGTTCTGCTCAACCAATTGGCGAACCTTGATGCACAAGAACTGACCCGTCTCGAACGCGAGTTCCCTGATCACATCCACCTCTTCCGCCACGGGTTGATGCAGGAGGTGATCTATCAGAGCCTGCTCTATTCCCGGCGGCGCGAGTTGCATCGCCGCATCGGGGAATACCTGGAGCACCAGTACACACATGAGTTGGCCCAGGTACGTGCCGAGTATGGCGATGCCAGCCGCGAATACCTCGTGCAGATCGGGCGCAATGGTTCACTCCTCAGCCGGGCCGCCCGCGCCAATGGGAATGCGATCTTCCTGCTGGCCCACCACTACCGCAATAGCGACCGCCCCGACCGTGCGGTGCCCTACTTGCTGCTCTCTGGCCATATCGCCCGCGATGACTACGCCAACGAACAGGCACTCCAGTTCTACCAGTGGGCACTCGAAGCCCTCGGCGACAAACGACACGACCCGCAGATGTGGGAAGCCCGCGAGGCGATGGGCGATGTCCTCTGCACCCTAGGCAACTACGATCAGGCCCAGCGTGAATATGCCGCACTCCTCGTGGATACCGGCACGCCCCTGCCGCCCGCCGTCGCCGCCGAGGTGCTGCGCTCCTGGGGCGATGCACTGGAGAAGCAGGGCAGCTATGCCGAGGCGTTGGAAAAGTTGCGCCAAGCCGAGTCGCTCTGTCAACAGGCGCTCAATACCGTACCACCCCTGCTGCTCTCGGCGATCTATGCCGATATGGGCATGGTGCTCTTCCGCATCGGTGAGTATGAGCAGGCGCTGAGTATCTGTCAGACCGGGCTGGCCAAGATCCGCAATAATCGCCGCAGTGCCGAAGATGAGCGGATTGAGGCCGATCTGCAACGCCAGATCGGCACGATCCACGCCATGCGTGGCCAGTATGATCAGGCGCGCTTCCACTTTGAGAATGCGCTGGCCGCCCAAGAAGAGATTGACGACCTCTTCGGATGCAGCCGCTCCCACAACAACCTGGGCTATCTGGCCCAGTTGGAGAGCGACTATGCACGCGCTGTTGGCCACTACGAGCAGGCCCAAGAACTAGCCCGCAAGGTGCAATCCAAGTATGTATTGAGTAGTGTCCTGCTCAACCTCGCCGATTCCTACTGCCGCTTGGATCGCTACGCTGAGGCCGAGTATACCTGCAAAGAGGCGCTGGCGCTGTTTCAAGAGATGGGCGACCGTGATGGGATCGCCAAAGTGTACGATACCTTGGGGTTTATTGCCGATAGTCGGGGCGAATATAGCCAAGCCCTCACCCACTACCAGACCGCGTTAGGATTGCACCGCGAACTCGATAGCAGCTACCAGGAGGGCAATACGCTCGCGCTGATCGCCAGTATGCGCAACGCGCTCAACAGCCCAGCCGAGGCCCGCGAACTGGCCCAACAAGCCTACGCGATTGGCGAGCGCATCCAAGCGCCCCAACTCCTCGTCGAGGCACTCATCGCCCTCGCCGAGGCTGATCTGCGCAGCGCCGCGCTGACCGCAGCGGTGGCGCAGGCCACCCAAGCCGCCACGCTCGCCGAACAGATCGGCAGCCGCGCCAACTACGGCACAGCCCGCCGTCTGCTCGGACAGATCGCCGCCGCCCAGAACCTCCCCGCAGACGAACACTTCCTCGCCGCCGAACAGACCTTCCACCAGATCCAGAGCCGCCTGGAACTGGCCCGCACGTGGGCAGCCTATGGTGCCTATCTGAGTTCCTGCAACCCGGCGGCGGCAACGACGTATCTTATACAAGCCGAAGAAACCTTCCGCCGGATTGAAGCCAACGCCGAACTACATCACTTAATCGCGTACCGTACTACCCAGCAGAGACAGGAGTAACCCCATGTCACAAGAAGCCGTCCAGCAGATCATTGGCCGTGCCGTCACCGACGCAGCGTTCCGCCAGCAGCTCATTGACAATGCCAAAGCGGCATGCAAAGGCTACGATCTGACCCCCGAAGAGTTGGAGGCGCTCGAAGCGCTCGATGCCGAGAGCCTCAAGGTCTTCGCCGGCAGCCTTGATGTCCGTATCACCAAGACCGCCGGTAAAGGATTCATTTAGACATTTTGGTGGTATTTGGCGGCTGCGCCACCAAATACCACCAAAGAAGATTTTCTCAACACCGGAGGATGCAATGGAGTATAGCGAACTGCTCAGTGCTAAACGGAGCGAAATCTTCGCCATCGCAGCCCAATATGGTGCTTCCAACCTACGCATCTTTGGCTCGGTTGCCCGTGGCGAGGCTGGACCTGCGAGTGATATTGATCTGCTTGTTGCATTAGCCGACGACCGGAGCTTGCTCGATCTTATTGGCCTCTGGCAAGATCTTGAAGATCTCTTGGGGTGCAAGGTTGATGTGATTACTGAACGCGGGCTGCATGTGCGTATCCGTGATCGCGTCCTGAGCGAAGCGGTAGCATTATGACTGATGACCGCACCTATCTTGGCCATATCATTGATTGCATTCAACGAATCGAAGACTATACTCGTGATGATTTGGCTTTTGTGGCAACACCGGCTAGAAGCCGGTGTTGCCACAAAAGCCCCATTAGTTAGATCCGACTCGCCACCGCGCTACCCACCTCAACCGTACTATGGGCACGCTGCGCACCACGGGTAATATCGCCGGTCACGATCCCGGCCTCAAGCACCGCACTCACCGCCGCCTCAACCGCCCGCGCCTCTTGCTCCAAGCCGAGCGAGTAGCGCAGCAGCAGCGCCGTACTCAGGATAGTCGCCAGCGGATTGGCCTTGCCCTGGCCAGCAATATCCGGCGCACTGCCGTGGATCGGCTCATAGAGGCCCATCTTGCCACTACCCAGCGAAGCACTCGGCAACATGCCCATCGAACCCGCCAACATCGAAGCCTCATCAGTCAGGATGTCGCCGAACATATTCTCGGTGACAATCACATCAAAATCGCTGGGGCGGCGCAGCAGGTGCATCGCACACGCATCCACCAACATCCAGTCATACTGCAAGTCGCTAAACTCCTCGTGCATAATGCGGGTCGCAATACTGCGCCAGAGGCGGCTCGTCTCCAACACATTCGCCTTATCCACCAACGTCAGATGGCCATGGCGCTGCCGGGCCAAGCCTGCCGCGAGGCGCACAATCCGCTCCACCTCAGCCTGAGTATAGACACACAGATCGCTGGCCCACTCGCCCTGAGCATCATGGTCGCGGCGCTTCTCACCAAAATAGATCCCGCCGGTCAGTTCGCGCACCACGAGCAGATCCACATCCACCAGGCGCTCCGGGCGCAACGGCGAGGCATCGAGCAACAAGGGGTGCAGCGTCACCGGGCGCAGGTTGGCATACAACCCCAACGCCTTACGGATACCGAGCAGACCCTGTTCGGGGCGCACCTTGGCGTTGGGGTCATCCCACTTCGGGCCACCCACCGCCCCTAGGAGAACCGCATCACAATCCTGGCACGCCGTAATCGTCGCCTCAGGCAGTGCGGTACCGGTCTGATCAATCGCGATCCCACCAATCAGCGCCTCACGGATGGTGAAGGTGTGCCCATAGCGCACCCCCACCGCATGCAGCACCTTGATCGCCTCAGCCACCACTTCCGGGCCGATCCCATCGCCCGGTAGGGCGGTTATTGTGTAATCCACGTCCTCAACCTCTCAGTTCAAGCCGAATATCAGCCCGATGATACCACACGATCTCTTGTGGTAACGAACGGGTAACTTTTACTAGGTATACTGCGAACACAGGAAACAACTACGCTGTAGCGTATAGAACGAGCCGTACCTAAAGAGGAAACCCATGGCAACGCGACGGATCGAGTCGTTTCTTTTACGGATTGTCGTCTCGGACGAATCACGATCCGAGCCACCCCAGTGGCGCGGACGCATCCAGCATGTTGCCAGTGGGGCTGAGCAGCAGATCAACGAGCTTGCTCAGGCGGTAACCTTCATCTCCAACCACCTCAGTGGCCATGGTGGTACACGTGAATTTACCTTCGAGCCGACACGAACGGCTGAATGAATGTATGGTTGTGGTGATTGTTAGCAGGTAGCCATTTCATCCCCAGGTCTATGCTATCCCCGCCCCTTCGCCTGCCCTCGTACTCCTTCTTTGGTCCTCGGCTACCTGCTACGATCTACGTTCGCAAAAGATCACCCCCGGCTTTGATCTGCGCGTAGATCGCCACCGTCTCTGGCAGCGGCTCCACCCCCAACTCCTGCTCCAATGCCGTCACACAGCGCGCATAGAGACGCAGGGCCGTGCTGCGTTCGCCCAAGCCCCCATACGCACGCATCAGTAATTGATACGCCTCCTCCTGGGCCTGATCATACTCCAGCACCCGCCACGCCAATCCAATCGCCTCATGGGGTTGGCCATCATAGAGCAGCAGGTTGCCTAAGCGGATTGAGGCTTCGGTAAAGAGCAGACTCAGGCGTTCACGTTCCACCACCGACCAATCCTCATAGAGACAATCGGGGAGGAAGGTACCACCATAGAGACTCACCGCACGCTGGTAGAGGGGTAGGGACTCATTGTGCCGACCTTGGTGGTAGGTACTACGGGCCTGTTCAACTTGGGCCGAGAAATCAGCCGCATCATAGCTATGGTCGCTCTCGATATTGAAGCCATACGTATCGCCCTGCTGCACCACATAGTAGGTCGGCGCACCCTCAGGGCGATTAGGCTCAATCGCTTTGGTCAGCCGCGAGAGAGTAACGCGCAGATTATTCGCCGCCGCCTCCGACTCAAGGCCGGGCCAGAGCATATCCATGATGCGGTCGCGGGGCAACATACGGCCCCGCTCGACCAAGAGCAGTTGGAGCAATTGGCGCGCCTTGATACTCCGCCAATCCCGGTCACGGATCTCGACATCACCGCGCCAGACGCCAAAGCCGCCTAAACTACGAATATGCAGCGTATAGGCCGGACGGTAGACGAGGCGTTCAATCGCTTGTTCGGCGGCCAGCCGCACCGGCCCGTGGCGATCCTTGAGCATCGCCCGCAGCGCCGGGTAGGCCGAGGCCGCTCCGGCATCACCGAGCAACTGGGCAATGCGCACCCGTGCATTCGGGCCTGGCCCTGTCTCTAACATCCGCATGAGCAAGTTCGGAGCTTCGGTGGGCATATGACGGCGCAACACATCCCCCACCGCACGGGTGGCGATGCCGAGACGCAGGTTGTGTTCTGCTGCGACCTCAATGGTTGCGGCGGGGAGGAAGGGCAGATAGCCAAAGCCATACTCATCGCAGATCTGCCAGCCATTCTGCATATCCTCATCAACCATATTCAGCTCGTTGCGGCGTTGATTAAGTGCGGCGCGGTAGAAACGCGCCAGCGCCAGGAAGAGACCATCGCCACGTACCGCCATCGCCGCGACAATATCATCAGCCAGCAGTGCCGCCCGATCCAGTTCACCACCTTCACCCAATCCAATCAACAGGAGCAACTGCATCCAGAGATCATGGGTGGACATGGTATTGAAGGGCGATTCAGCATCTTCAGAATGATCATGCCATGGTGGCTCGATGACCGTCTCAGCCGCACTGCTCCGCATCCGGCGCAACATGTGCGAGGCTGCTGCTGCGGCCTGGGTTGGCTGCTCCGTCTTAAGAAGCGCGTAAGTATCGAGTACCTGCACCCGCGTCAGCAACGCCCCCGTACCAACCCGATTAGCGACCGATCTTGCCCGTGCCAAATAGGTTGCGGCCTCTTCCGTGCGGCCCTGATCGAACATCAGCAACGCCAAGAAGAGCGCACTGCGCCCAAGCACGCCCTCGTTGGTAAAATCGCCCAGACGACGATGCACATCCAGCGCCACCCCGGTCGCCTCCTGCAAATGGCCCTGGAGATAGAGTGCCATCGCTTGGAGGCGCAGCAGATTCTGGCGCATGCGATCATCACGATCAATCTGCGGACTTTCTAGTGCAGCAGTGATGGTTGCCAAGGCCGCCGCCGGGTAGCCCTGTTCAATATGGATCGAACTGACGATCATGGCCAAGAGCCACTGCCAAAAGAGGCCACGCGGATGGCGGGCAGCTTGGGTAGCAACCCGCAAGGCCGCTGCATAGCGCCCCTGGTTGTAGAGCAGCGCCACCACACTCGCCAGCGCCGCCCCCCGCGCCCATGCATCACGGTCGCGGTTGGCAGCCCGTACCGCCCGAATACAGATCGCGGCAAACTCGGTGGGCCGATCCTCCCAGAAGATGAGCGCCGCCATATCACTGAGTGCCCGCAATTCGCGCTGCGGGTTGCCCTGCGTCTGGTAGATCTCGGCAGCCCGACTGATCGACTCCATCGCCTGCCTGCGGCTGGTCACCGCAAAGCTCTGGCCCCACATATGCAGCAACTCTGGATCACGATCACGGATCGCGGTAGGTAGATGCTCGATCCAAGCCCGGATGCTCTCGCGCTGGGGCGTGTTGATCAGCGGCCAGGCATGGCTACGGATGGCATACGCAATCGCCGCATGATCCTCGATCTGCACGTAGTGGCTGATCGCGGCTTCAAGGTTGCCGCGTTGCTCAAAGGCGCGCCCATAGCGCTGATGCAGCGCCACCAACTCCTCACGCGAGGAGATCTGTACGGCACGTTCACGGAGCAGCCGCTGCCAAAGCGGGTGCAGACGGTAGTTGCGCACGGGGCATTCGCTTGTCTCGACCACCGTGATCGGCAAGCCGAGTTGGACACAGCGCCCCAACATCTGCTCGGCATCTGGCATCGGCAATGCCTCCGCCAAGACATCGCTCTCCATGTGGGCCGCCAGTGCGGCGTGGGCAAGAAAAGCGACCAGTTCAGATGGAAGGTCGGCCATCACCTCGGAGGCGAGGTAATCAAAGAGATGTTGCTGGTTGTTGTCGAGCGCGTGTAGGTAGGCCGAATGCTGCTCCGGGGCTTGACGAGCTAAGGCACGAGCCGCAAGTTGCAGGCTAAGCACCCAGCCTTCAGTGCGATTGAGCAAGAGTTCCAGATCCACCGCATCCAGTTCAACCCCATTCCGCGCCAAAAGGTCGGCCACTTCCGCATGAGTAAGCGAGAGATCGGCCCGTTCAACCTCCACCAACTGGCCCTCAGCACGCATCCGTGGCAAGGGGGCCATACTCAATGGGCGGCGCGAGGCGATAATGATATGCAGCGCGGGTGGCGCGGTGCGCAACAAGTAGCCGATCAGCGCCGCCGTGATCGGCCCATCGGCAATCTGGTGAAAGTCGTCAATCACCAGAAAGGTTGGGGTTGTTAGGCTGCTCTGGAGATCACTCAGCAGCGCACTCGCCACCAATGGCCAATCACGGGTGACATTGGCCGCACTCTGCAAAAAGCGCCATGCCTCAACACCCACCTCTGGTAAACGACGCTGAACGGTGTTGATCAGGTACGCCAAGAGAAGCGCGGGCGCACTATCGCCACTATCCAGGCTCAACCAGCAGACATCAGCCCCGGTAAGCGTCAAATCGGCCACCCACTGCGTCAGAAGGGTGGTCTTCCCATAACCGGCGGGTGCCGTCACCAGAGTTGCCGGACGGAGGCGCACCTCAGCCAGTAACGCATGGAGATCGGGGCGTAATAGAACCTCGCTGCGCATAGGCGGCGGGGTGAACTTGAGTGGCAAGAGCGCCATTCGCGACTCGGCCACACTGCTGTGCTGAACAACCTCAGTCATAAGAAGTCTCTGCCCTGGAATATTCCTAGTAGTTGGCGGGCATGCACTACCCACGCAGAGCTATCTGACTATGGGTCATTATACCGTTCAAACCCCTCATCTGTATAGAGTATAAAGATGGCTTTGGTGCCTGAACCGGGTTGTTGGTAGATTGGGGTGAAGATCATGGTGCCACCTTCAAAGAACTGGATCACGCCCTGATTCGTATCCTTCAACTCAATCTCAGCGCTACGCCAGTTCCCCAACGCCTCAGCCACGCCCGCTTTGCCAAAATAAACGCGGCCAAAGCCACGCACCGGGTAGTTTGGAGTCGGTTCTGGGGTAACATCGGGGTAGGAAGCGGCTTCGGTGGCCGGGACCAACGTGTAGTCACCGTTATTCAAGCCATAGAAGACGACAATCGTATCTTTCATCTTGGTCGGGTTGAGTCCCCAATAGAACATGGTGCCGCGTTCAAAGAACTGGATCGCGGCATGGCCGCCCTGTTCGCCCGCCAAGGGGCAACCCAAACGGGTACGGATGCTGACCTCCTCGCGGTAGAGCCGCCCAAAACCGCCCTGAAGCATGCCCTCGGTACAATCCACCGTCGGCGTGGGCGTGGCGCTCGCGGTTGGGGTTAGTGTAGCGGTCGCGGTGGGCGGAATCGGCGTGGAGCTAGAGGTCATACTGGGGGTTGCCGTCACCACCACCACTACCGGCGCAGCCGTGGGCAGCGGGGTGGTGGTGGGCATCGCACTAGGGATTGGACTTGGGCTTGGGCTAGGCGGCTCAAGCACACCCGCCGGTACGGGGGTCGGTTCGAGGGTTGGCACGGGAGTTGATTGGGGCGTGAAGCTCGCCGTCGGCGTATCCACCACGGCCACACTCGAAGGCTCCGCCCTCGGCGGTGTTCCCACGATCATCCCCATGGCCACCGCCAAACCACCCGCCAAGAGCGCGAGGATGATCGCAATGATCCAGGGCAGATTGCTACTGTGCCGCACCTCCGCGAGTGGTGTGGGGGTTACGGGGATCTGGGGTGACGGGGATGAATCCGCAGTGGCCAGTGGCCGCACCACGTTCCCCAGCGTTGGGGCGCTGTTGATCAGTGCCGGAGCCGCTGGCAGCAATGGCGGAACCCCCACCGCCGTGGATTGCCCCACATCAAGTGCCGCGAGGGCGGCCACAAAGGCGCTGGCAGTCGGGAAACGGTTGGCCGGATCGGTAGCGACCGCGCGCATAATAATCGGATCGAAAGCTGGATCAAGCCCCGACACGACACTACTCGGCGCGGGCGGCATCTGGTAGAGATGCGCCAGCAAGATATCCTGGGTACTGCCCTCAAAAGCGCGCCGCCCGGTAAGAGCGCGAAAGACGAGCATCCCCAACGCATACACATCGGTGCGCGCATCCACTGGTTGCCCAGCGATCTGCTCTGGGGCCATATAGTCGGGGGTGCCCAACAGTGAGCCGGTGGTCGTCAGGCCGGGGGCGTCGAGGCGTTTAGCGATCCCAAAGTCGGTGAGCATCACCTGGGGTGGCCCGGCGGAGGTCGCGCAGAGGAAGATATTCCCCGGCTTAATATCGCGGTGAACCACGCCGCGACAATGCGCGTAGTCGAGCGCAGCGGCGACGGGCTGGAGCAGGGCGCAGATTTCGGCGGCGGGTAACGCACCAGCCCGTTGCAGAAGATCCTGAAGCGTCTCGCCGTGGAGCAACTTCATAGCCATATAGGCCATTCCGTCATGCTCGCCAACATCATAGACCGGGACAATATGCGGATGCTCCAAACTGGCAGCGATCACCGCCTCGCGGCTAAAGCGCTCGATCAGCGTCGGATCATCGCTATACTGCGGGTAGAGCACCTTGAGCGCCACCGCCCGTTGGAGCAACGTGTCGGTCGCAGCATAGACCGCCGCCATCCCACCACGACCAAGGAGCGCAGTGATCTCATACCGACCGAGGCGCTGATTGATGAGCGAATTCAGCATAGGTGGCGTTCAACGTTAAGGCTCACACCCTCACACCCGCACCAATTGGTATTGTAACATACCGCCATGGTATACTCTTCTCGTGTAACAATACGGATATCGTCGGTGTCAGGCGCAGCCTGTACCCGACCCTCGCACATACTCGCATGTCACTACCGCGTGATCGCTTCACCCGCCGCACCTATGGCGGACACCCGACACCCCGCCGCCCCGCCTATCCTCGGCTGTTGCGGCCCAAGCCGCGCCCACCGGCTCGGCTGCCCCGCATTCTGGCCCAACTCTTCGTCGCACTCACGCTCTTGGTTGTCCTGATAATAAGTGGCGTCTTGGGAGCGGCCTATAGCGCCTACGCGCAGACGACCGCCAGCCTCAAGCCGCGCCTCGATGCGCTCAATGAGCGCGATCTCTTCCAAACCTCGCGCATCTTCGACCGCAATGGCACGCTGCTCTATGAGTTCTTCGATGCTGGTAAGCGCACTAACGTCAGTATTGATCAGATCTCGCCGCTGTTGATCCACGCCACCGTGGCGATTGAGGATAAGACCTTCTTCACCAACCAGGGGATTGACCTCAACGGGATTGTGCGTACCGCGATGAGCAGCCTGCAAGCGGGTGAAGAGACGGGTGGGGCTTCGACGATCACCCAACAGGTGATCAAGAATTATGTCCTGACGGGTGAAGAGCGTGATCCAGAGCGACGCTACGAACGCAAAGTCAAAGAGATTCTGCTGGCCCAAGAGCTAGATAAGCTCTATACCAAAGAGGCGATCCTCGAACTCTACCTGAACGAGAACTTCTATGGCAACCTCGCCTATGGTATCGAAGCGGCCAGCGAGGTCTATTTTGGGGTGCAAGCCAAAGACCTAACCCTCAACCAAGCCTCGCTCTTGGCCGGGTTGCCCCAACTCCCCAGTGTCTACAACCCGATCAACTATCTGGAACGCGATGCTGAGGGCGGCTTCCTGCCCGGTGTCTACCTGAGCGAGGGCTGGGAGCAACCCGACTACCCACTGCCCGCCAATCTGAGTGCCCCGCGCTGGCGCCAGATTTCCGTGCTGCGGCGTATGGTCGAGGATGGCTATGTGAATGCCGATCAGGCGCGGATCGCGGTCGGCCAACCGCTACGTTTCGCAGCCCAGGAGGTACCGCTCAATGCGCCGCACTTCGTCTTCTATGTGCGTGATCTGGTTCAGGAGCAGTACGGCCAGGCGGTGCTTACCGGCGGTGGCTTGCGCATCACCACCACCCTCGATCTCGATCTGCAAATGATGGTGCAACGCACTGCCGCCGAGCGCATCGCCGAGATCCGGGCGCGCAACATCCATAATGCAGCCGTGGTGGTGATGCAGCCCAACACCGGCCAGATCTTGGCCATGGTGGGTAGTATTGACTATAACGCGGTCGAGACGACCCGCACCCCCGGCGAGAGCGGCAATGTGATTGATGGCCAAGTGAATGTGGCCACCCGCGAGCGGCAGCCCGGTTCGGCGCTCAAGCCCTTCACCTACTTGGCGGCGATGGAGCAGGGGATCAGCCCCGAAACGGTGTTGTGGGATGTGCCCACTGAGTTCCCACTGAGTGGCGGTGAATGGTACGCCCCGCTCAACTACAACGCCAAGTTTAATGGCCCGGTGCGCATGCGCAATGCCCTCGCCAACTCGCTCAACATTCCCGCTGTACGGGCACTGAAGCTGGCGGGCATTAGCAACACCCTCGATCTGCTTGACCGCGTAGGGATCAAGAGCGGCCTCAAGCGTGGCGAGTCCTTCTATGGCCTCTCGCTCACGCTGGGAGGCGGCGAGGTGACGCCGCTGGAGTTGACCACCGCCTACAATACACTAGCCAGTGGTGGGCGCTACTATGCCCCCAGCGCTATTCTAGAGATTAGCGACGCAACGGGTGAGGTTCTCGAACACTTCACGCCCAGCCCCGGCCCGCAGGTGGTAGATAAGAGCCTCGTCGCCATCATCACCGACATGATGAGCGACGACCGCGCCCGCGCACCCGTGTGGGGGCTGAACAGCCCGCTCCAACTCAGCCTGCCAGCGGCGGTCAAGACCGGAACCTCCAACGACTGGCGCGATGCCTGGGCAGCCGGATTCACGCCATTTGTCACCGTGGCGGTCTGGACGGGCAACAACAATAACGAACCGACCGAAAAGGTGGAGAGCCTCACCGGCGGCGGGATCATCTGGCGCAATGTGATGGAGGAGATCTTCGTCTGGATCGCCGAAAAGCCGCGCTACCAGCAACTCTTCGCCGCACCCTTTGACGGAGCCGCGATGCCGACCAGCTTCAGCCTACCCGATGATGGCTCGATCATTCGCAGGCCAATCTGTGCGCTTCCAGGGCCATTTGGGGGCTATAACGAAGAACTCTTCACCAAACCCATGCTCACCGCACTGATCACCCCCACCAACACCCTCGCCCCCGGCCCCGCGTTGGATGCGCGCCTGAACAGCATCCAAATCCCATGTAGCGCCTTCACCAAGGCCGATGTGGTGCGTATTCCGAGTGAAGAAGAATGGAGCGACGACGGCATCTTGCAGATCCAGGTTCCCAGCAGCGATGAGAACAATAGCGTTGCCGATATGAGTATGCTCAGCCAGGGCAACTACTGTCGTCCGGTGGCCGGACAAACCTACCCTGACGGACTGCGCAAAACGATCTACATCTGGAAGATTCCCCCGCCCGATCTGAATGAGCGGGTGCGCTACGTCTGGAGCGGCGGATCGGCGGCCTCAGGCGGCATGAGCCTCTCCGGGCTACCCGAATGTACCCCGGACATGTTCGAGCCACCCGTGCCCATACCACCCGTAGCCGGGGCCATCCTCATGCCCAACCTCAAAGGTCTGGGTGAGAACCAAGCCAAGGAAGCCCTGGCAGCACTGGGCATCCCCAGTTGGCAGATCTATGTGGACTACCAGACCCGCGAGCGCATCCCCAGCGACTATGACCGCTTTGTACCCTACGCGGTGGTAAGTACCTTACCGGCAGCGGGCGACTGGATCATACCAGGGACGACGGTGGTGCTGGGGATTCGCGCCCCCGACACGGCTCCGGCCCCGGCTCTACCCACAGCGGAACCGGTGGTGCCAACACCACCCCCGAACGATCCGTTACCCTTCCCGGCACCTCCACCACCACCAAATAGTTGGTAGCGCCGCAAGATGGTGCGGCGCAATCTACCGCCGCACCATTTTGCGGCGGTAGATTGCGCCGCACCATCTTACGTCGCCTACCGTCGCGCCACCAACACCCGATAGAGCGTGAGGAAGAGCACACTCCCGCCGGTGCCCCAATACAACTGCTGCGCCCACAGTGTGTTGCTATCGCTGCCACTCCATACCCCGTGGGCCAGTGCGAGGGCAAACAGCGCGAAGCTGAGCACATGGATGACGCGCCATGCCGTGCGCCCCAAGATCCCTTTGAGGTAGAAACTCAGGCTGACGATCAGCATCAGATAGAAGACCACCTGCCCTAAACCCACCCAGAACGGCTGATAGCTCGTATAGGCAAACGGCACCAGCAGTTGCCGCAGATCAGCCTGAATGTAGTTATCACCGAGCAGAATAAGTGCGTGAAAGAGCGCAAAGGCCAAACCGAGCAGACTGGCATGCTGATGCAGATCGAAGGCGACTGGCCCACCCGGCCAGAGCCGCGCAGCGCGGCTGGTCATCAGCAAGCCAAAGATCATCGCCAGCCATAGCAGGCCATAGGAGACAAAGGCACTACTGCGCGCCAGATACCAGTAGGCTTTCGGCTCAGCACTCAATAACGAAGCCGTCAGACCGGGCAGCCATAGCGGTACGAGCACCACGGCCCCTAACGCCCCTGCGCCAACCGCCAACAGCATCAGCAGCAGGGTAGGGAAGGACATCGCGGCCAGATCCTCATCAACCATTGGCGCTGCGTCCGGAGGCGGCGCAACAATCGCGGCTGGCTCGGTTTTGGCCGCCGCCTTCGCGGCGCGGATGGCTGCCAAGCGGGCGGCTTTCTCTTCGGTCATCGAGCGATCCTTTCAGTATTGGTATCCATTCACGCTTGGGGTAAACAGAAACCACATATTGATGCAAAGGCGCCAAGACGCAAAGGTTGGTAACTGTTCACACTTGGGGTAAAAGAAACCTCGTGTTGACGCAAAGGCGCAAGGACGCAAAGGTTTTGTTGTCGGCTTTGCGCCTCTGCGTCTTGGCGTCAAAACCTGGAAGCTAGGAGAAGTGTGAACTGTTACAATACCAGAGCAGTGGGAAGTGTTAGCGCGACGAGCGCGTATTGGTTGCCGGAGCCGGAGCCGCCGGGGGCGGGACAGCAGGCCGCGCCGTCGGTACGGGTGGTGGGGCCGCCTCACGCAACGCCGGGGCTGGTGGAGCCGCTGGGGCGGCGGGGGCGGCTGGAGCCGCAGCCGCCGGAGCCGCAGCCGCCGGGGCGGCAGCCACCGGTTCCTGACGCGGCAGCGTGATGACCGGAGCCGCACCCACCGGGCGAACCGTCGCTACTGGTGGCGGCGCAGCAATCGGCGGAGCCTCCAACAACCACGCCGGGGGCGGTACTGTCGTCGGGGTTGCCACGACCTCTGGCAGGGTTGCGGCCTGAATGTTGGTGGTTCCGGAACTCAACGTCGCCCAACCAGCAATCGTCGCCGCCAGCGCAGTCGTCGTCACCAGAGCCTTTATCCCAGGTGTACCCTTCACACGGGGGTTACGTTGCTGTGCCATCGTTCTATGCTCCTTCAATAGGGGCGAAGCATCGCCCGCCCGTGTTGTTCGTATTCCCCACGCACCATGGTAGGCGATGCTTCGCCCCTACTAGTGGTCGCGCTCGCGCTCTTCGTGCTCGCGCTCTTCGTGATCATCCTCGTGCTCACGCTCTTCGTGCTCGCGCTCTTCGTGATCATCATCATCTGCATACTGCGGCGCAGGCGGCGCAGGCGGAGTACGGATCTCGGCATACACCACCTGGCCATTCAGCGCATCAACATAGATCTTGCTACCATCGCTAAAGATGACCACATAAGTCTGTGCGCCGCCCTGATCCTGCTGCAACTGCACACTCTGCACAGTTCCGCCGCCCATATATGCCTGAGCCGACTGGGTCGCCTGCTCTTGGCTGATCAGCTTAGGCGCAACTGCCTGATTAAGCAGCACCGTGCCACTCTGCGCATCCACATAGACCACGCCCTTATCGAGCGTCACCTCATAAGCCGCAACCCCCTGGTAGCTCACCAATTCGGGTGCCTTCACCAAGGTTGCCCCAGCATCGGCCACACTCAGCGCAATATCACGCGCCTGATCGGCAGAGACCGCATAAGTTGGGGCTGCTGGAGCCGGTACGGCGGTGGGAGGCACAACCACAGTTGGTGCCGCCACCGGAGCCACCACCACCGGGCGGCTCGCCACCGCCACAGACTGCGAGGCTTGATCGGCAATCGCTTGGCGGCTCTGCTCCAAGGTACCAATCTGGTCATTCGCCTGGGCAATCTGGTCATTGGCCGCATTGAGGCGCGCATTGGCTTCATCAAGCGCCTGCTGGTAGGCGGCCTCACGCTGCTGGATCAGCGCCTCAACCGTCGGGTCAAGGCTCACCAGTGCGGTTGGTTCGAGGGTACTTATGGTCGTTGGGGTGACATCGGTGGCCCCAACATTACTCGATAGACGACTCGCCAAGCCCCCCGCAAGCACGAGCAGAAAGGCGGTGAGGGCGGCGGCAATCAGTAGAGCGCTGCGTTGATTCATCGGGAATGCTCCTGTCGTATCCTTACCTGATGGGCTAAGGATAGCAGGCATTCCTTAGAATTTGTTTGGAATGGGTGTGAGATCTTTTGAAGATTGGAGGGAGGTACGCTTTATCCGCAGATGACGCAGATTGCGCAGATTGCGCAGATTGTTTTGTTAGTCCTGGGATGCGCCGTTGGCTTCGGCAGGCTCAGCCAACGATGCGCTGGCGTTGGCTGAGCTTGCCGAAGCCAACGCCACACCACCCCTGGGCGCGTCGCGACGAAGCCCCTACGCCATTGGGATGCCCGATACCCCATCCGTAGGGGCGCATCGTGATGCGCCCGCTAAGCACAATTCACACCAAAGGGTAACTAACCGTATGAGATAGCAACCCTAACGAGAAAGAGAGCCACCCGATGAGCACAGGGTAGGTGTATGCTTAATGGTGGTCGGACGTTGGACTTGAAAACATGAGCGGATCGGGGCATACGTTCAGTGTCTA
>NZ_RYFD01000127.1 GCF_004138135.1 Candidatus Oscillochloris fontis | reverse complement strand
CCTCTTTATTTATTTTATGACAAGTGCTTGACATACCGTTCTCCATAGTACTCCATAAGTTCACGTTGTATAATCACCCAGTTAAATGCCTTTCTTTTCCAGCTTCTTTGGCTGTACTTCAGTGTCAAATATAACTGTTTTTGCAAGCCCTTATCATTGCTCCAGGCTCCTTTGGTTTTAGTGACTTTTCTCAGTACCCGGTGAACTGCTTCTACCGGATTTGTGGTATAAATCATTCGCCGAATGTTTTCACCGTAATCCATAAATACCATCAGATCGTCCCAATCATCTTCCCAGGATGATCTTATCTCTTTGTATTTCGTATCCCAGCGCTGTCCAAACGATTCCAATGCTATTGCGGCTTGTTGCCTGTCCGATGAGGTATAAATCATTCGCAGATCCTTGCATACGGCTTTTCTGTCTTTTTCGCTCACATAGCGTGTTGAATTGCGAACTTTATGAACAATGCAACGCTGAAGTGCTGAAGCTGGATAAACCTGCTCTATTACGTCTTTAAAGCCAGATAGACCATCTACGCTAAAGAAGAATATATCTTCTACTCCCCTGCGCTTTAAATCCTCCAGTATATGACCCCATTGGCGGGCCCCCTCTGATTCCTTCAAATACAGGCCTAATATATCCCGCTCTCCGTCTACGCTTACTGAATAGACTGTATATACAGCCTTTAATATTACTTTTGCGTCTTCCCGAACCTTATAATGAATAGCATCCAGGTAAACTATTGGATAACAAGCTGATAAAGAACGTTGTTGCCATTCTGCTATTTCTCCCCAAACCCGATCTGTTACAGCGCTTATTGCACCTGTACTTACCTCCAGACCGTAGATCTGATGCAATTGAAAACGAACATCTTCAACCGATTGGCCGCGTGCATAGAGACTCATGATAATATCATCAAGTCCTGTACTTAACTCGCGCTCTCGCTTTTTAACGATGATCGGATCGTGCTCTCCAAATCGGTCGCGAGGCGTTTTTATTTCAAAGGGGCCTGCTGTACTGCGCAATAACTTGCTTGTGTGTCCATTACGCCTGTTGGTTGAATCAATCCCTTTTGACTCCTGAAGGTAATTATCCATTTCCCCTTCAAGTGCAGCATTTACAAAGGATTGAAGCAAATTGGTAAAAATGCCTCCTTCTCCTAAGATGGGTTCGCCTTTATAGAGCCTGCCTAACATCTCTGTTCGCATTTCTTCGTTAGGTATGATTTCGTCCAGGCGTGGTTGCCTGATTCGCTTTTTTGCTTGTTTCTTTTCCATTGTCAAAGTTATTTGTTTTTTTTGATTTCACTTTGACACACTTAATTGAACATACTC
>NZ_RYFD01000126.1 GCF_004138135.1 Candidatus Oscillochloris fontis | reverse complement strand
TTCGCACATTTAGCGGTCATTGAAAAAGGCGTCCTCATCTGGTTTAGTTAAGTTACCACACAAAACCAGCCAAAGGAGGACGCCATGAGCGAAGAACGCTCACAGGGAAGGATTATAAGCATCGACGAGGGGCTCGTGAAGAGCCAGCTGGGAAGGGTCGTTCGGGAGACGGTCGAGCAGACGCTCAACAAGATGCTCGACGCCGAAGCCGACGAACTGTGCGGCGCCAAGCGCTACGCCCGAAGCCCGGACAGGATCGATACCAGGGCCGGACACTATGAGCGGACGCTTGATACTAAGGCCGGAAGGGTTAAGCTCAAGGTGCCTAAGCTGAGAACGATACCGTTCGAGAGCGCCATCATCGACCGCTATCGCCGGCGCGAAAGCTCGGTAGAGGAAGCGCTCATGGAGATGTACCTCGCCGGCGTCTCCGTGCGTCGGGTCGAGGACATCACCGAAGCGCTCTGGGGAACCCGCGTTTCCGCCGGCATCGTCTCGAAGCTCAACCAGGAACTGTACGACAAGATCGATCTGTGGCGCACCCGCCCGATAGAAGGTGCGTTTCCGTACGTGTACCTCGACGGCATCGTGCTCAAACGCACCTGGGCCGACGAGATACGCAATGTGTCGATCCTCGTCGCCTTCGGCGTAAATGCCGATGGGTACAGGGAAATCCTCGGCGCCGTCGAAGGGGCTAAAGAGGACAAGGCCGGCTGGGGATTGTTCATCGCCTCGCTCAAGCAGCGCGGCCTAGACGGCGTTCAGTTGTTCATCTCCGATAAGTGCATGGGGCTCGTCGAGTCGCTCAGCGAGTACTACCCCGAGGTACCATGGCAACGGTGCGCCGTGCATTTCTACCGAAACGTGTTTAGCAACGTCCCCTCGACGAAGGTCAAGGAGGTCGCGGCGATGCTCAAGGCGATCCATGCGCAGGAGGATCGTGACGCATCGGTCCAAAAGGCCGAGCTCGTCATCGAAAAGCTCAAGGCGATGAAATTGCCGGTCGCCGCGAAGACCGTAGAGGACGGTATACGGGAAACCTTAACGTATACGGCGTTCCCGCGGGAACACTGGCGGAGCATAAGGACCAATAACCCGATGGAGCGTATCATGCGCGAGATCAGGAGAAGGACGCGCGTGGTCGGTAACTTTCCAGACGGTCGATCGGCCCTTATGCTGGTAACGGCGCGGCTTCGATACATCGCCGGCAAGGAATGGGGATCGCGTAGATACATGGATATGACGAGGCTCAACGGCCTCGTGCGTTTCGAGGTACTGACCGGGTAGCTACCAGCTACTCCGGATGAGGCGCCCCGCAAATGTGCGAAAAATGGT
>NZ_RYFD01000026.1 GCF_004138135.1 Candidatus Oscillochloris fontis | reverse complement strand
GATTTGCTAACGGCGGCTCATGCCGAGGGTTTGCTTACGGATAATCCAAATAATCATGCATAAGCATAGCCTTCAACACTCTTTTTCTTCTGCGCCCCCCGCGATTATCGCTCCCCCGTGGGCGCGTCGCGACGCGCCCCTCGGCGTCCTCGGCGGTGAAAAATCGGGCCATCCCGTGGATCTACTCCTCCCCACCCACTGGCCAGCGATAGCGAATCCCCGGCGCGAGGCGCAGGCTCTCCTCGCCTAAGCGGCCTAACCCCTGGGCGTTGCGCGCCTCCCAGCGTTCCAGGCGCGCATACTCACTCCACTGCACCGTCCAACCGTAGCGCTCGAACTCCCCACTGACCCCCGCCCCCAGGCTGGCCCCGTGCTGCTCGACCAACCCGGCAAACCCCGTGCAGATCCCGTCATCCATACTGGCGGCGGGGCAGCCCGTGGCGCGCATCGTCTCGCCGAGGTAGAGCTGCTGCCCCAATGGGCGCAGGCTGATCGTGCCTGCTCGCCACTCTAAACAGCCCAACTCGAAACACTGCAAACGCCCCCAGGCAAACGGCACCGCCGGAGTGAGCGGCAAGCCCAGCCGCTCCAACGCGCCCAACTCGGCCCACGCCTGCATCATCGGCGCAGGCACAAAATAGTCGGTGGCCTCGAAGTAGTGCCCGCCCGCCGACTGCACCTCCAACGTGGTCAGCGCCAGCGGCGGATCGTTCCCCAGCGCCAGCGCCAACCCGTAACGCCCCGGCGGCAGTTCGGGGGGCAGCGCGAGCGTCTGAAGGTGCTGCACCTCCACGCCGGAGGGCCACTGCGCGGGCGGGAAGGCCGCGTAGAGCAGCGGCAAACTACTCTCTAGCAGCGGCGTTCCGTCGGGCGTGGTGAGAATGAGCCGCACCGGCAGATCGGCGGAGGGTGTTGCTGCCCCGCGTTCCCAGGCCAGATTGAGCACCAGCAACTCGCCCGGCTCATAGGCGGCACTCAGTGGCGCAGCCAGCGCATAGCGTAGCAAGCGCAGATCGGCCAGCAGAACGGGCGGATCGAGCGCTTGGAGCGGCCCGGCATCCACCGGGCGGTAGAGATCGAAGGTGCCCCGCGAACCATCCTGGGCGTAGCGGTGGCGCAACAGATCCACGATCTGCGGGGTGAGCCAGTTCCCCAAGTAGTCTATCAGCGCCAGTGGCGGGCGGCCAGCGGCCAGTTCGGCGAGGAGCGGCGACTGGTCGGCCAAGCCCTGATCGAGCAACTGGCGCGTCTCAAAGACCTGCATCCGCGATTCGACCCCGAAGGCTGCCGCCATGCCCGGCATATCGGTAAAGATCTGGCCTGCTAGGCGCACCTCGACCCCCAAGGCCGCATCCACCCGCGCAAACGCGGCCAGCAGATCGGCCTCGCGGCGCGCATCGTCCCACAACCCGTAGCGCCCCACAATCAGACGCGGCGGGCTAGGGTTGAGTAGCCCCGCCGGACGCGGCAGGAGCGGGTCCCAGAGCGGGGGGTAGTAGAGCAAGGCGAGGATGAGCAACAGGTAGGTGGCCGGGGCCAAAAAGCGCCTGGGAGCGAGGGCATCGTGCCCTCGTGGCGGGACGCCCCATTGGCGTTCGGGTAAGGAGGGGCTTCGTCGTGATGAAGCCCCTCCACCTCGTTGGTGGTAAAGCATATCAACCGCAGAGGACACAGAGGTACGCAGAGGTATGAGTTTCGCGATACCTGTGGGTACAAAGCACAATATACCTCTGGTTCTTCCTCTGCGTTCCTCTGCGTCCTCTGCGGTCAACAACCAGGGAGCAACCGAATGCCTATGCGGGACGCCCTCACTCCCAGATACGAGGTGCGCCGCAACTAGGCCACGGGCAACGATCCAGATCAGCCCGGCATACAGCTCGAAGAAGTAGTTACTATACGCGCCGACCTTACCCACCCCCACCGCGCTCACCAACGCCCCCAGGCAGTAGAGCAGCGGCGCGGGCGAGGTGCGCAGCGCCGGGGAAAAGAGCAGCAGCACAAGCGCCGCCAGCCCCAACGGCCAGCGCAGGCGCATCTGCTGTTGCCAGAACCCCCAGGCAAGATCGGGTTGCCACTGATTGGCATTCGCGGCCACCACATGCAGCGCGAACCAACCGCCACTGGCCCACTGCAACAGCCCAAAGAGCAGGCTCCCGCCGAGCAGCAGCGGAGCCAGAACGAGGAGTAACGGTAACTGTTCACACTTGGAGGAAAGAAAGCTTCTGATTGACGCAAAGGCGCCAAGACGCAAAGGTTTTGTTGCAGACTTTGCGCCTTTGCGTCTTGGCGTCAAGACCTGGAGGCTAGGAGAAGTGTGAACAGTTACGAGTAACGAGCGCCAAGACTGCCCACGTCTACGCAGAAGATCCCAGAGCAGCCAGCCCAGCACCGCCACGGGCGCGGCCAGCAACGAGGGCTTGGTGAAGAGGCTGGCCAGCAGCAAGAACCCCGCCAGCAATGGGCGACGCGGGGCAGCGGGCGAACCGAGCGCCACCACCGCCCACAGCCCCAATGCGAGGCCGAGCATATCCACACGCATCAGCGCGGCCCACTCACGGATCACCGGCACACACAGCAACAGCAGACTCAGGCCCAGCGCCAGCAGCGCTGCCTCACGTTGGGTGGAGGCGGGCGTCGGGCGGGCCAGCCGCGCCAGCGCCAGCACCGCCGCCAGCGCGGCGAAGAGCGAGATCAGCCGCCCCGCCAGCAACACCGAGCCGGTGAGGTAGGAGAGCGCCGTCGCCAGCAAGAGGTAGAGCGGCGGATAGTTAATAATGAGGAAGGGTGGGAGACTCGGATCGGCATAGAGGTGCCAGATCGGCACCCCCGTGCGCAGACGTTCCACCTGAGCCAACAGCGGCCCCTCGCCATAATCAAGCGGGAAGGCGAAGCCGAACAAGAGCCGAGCATGATCGGCGAAATAGAGCAGGTAGGCCAGCAAGAGCAGCGCCAGGATGATCTGGAGGCCGCGCAGAGCGGTGCGCATAGGCGATCCTATGATGGTAGTAACTGTTCACACTTGGGGTAAGCAGAAAGCTCATGTTGACGCAAAGATGCAAAGACGCAAAGGTTTTATTGAAGGCTTTGCGCCTTGGCGTCTTGGCGTCAAATCGAGATGCTAGAGAAACTGAGAACAATTACCATTGGCAGAAGAGCAGCGCGGCTATTATGCGCTACACCCACCTAGGGCGCAAGATCGAGCGCCTGAAGCGCCATCAACGCCCGCAGACGACCAATATTCCAGCCCTGCCAACCCGCCACACGATACTCCACCTCCAAACGCTGCTCATACTCCGCCAGTTCTTGGGCCAACTGCTCCTGTTCATAGGCAGGAAAGGTTGACGACGCCTGCACCAATGCCGGTATCGCATCGGGCGAGAGCGAGAGCAAGTAGTCCAGATCCAACATCGGCGAAGGGTGCGGAGCCAACGAACACCCCCCACACGTCGTCTCCATCGGCAAGGGCGAACAATACCCACACGTCGTCTGCATATACGGCGAGGAACGGTAGCGGGCGACATTCTCGCGCACAATCATGGCATCGGGGCTAACCACATTGAGCATCGTCAGGTAGAGCAGCATCACCGCAACCGTACCGAGGACAAAGATACGCGGGCGGATCAGCACCAGCGCAACACTAAAGAGCAGAAAGATCACCGCCAACAAGATCATGAAGCTGTGGGTGTAGAGACGCAGGCGGGTAAACCCATACGCCAACTCATAGAGCCACATACGCTGGAAGGCCGAAGCCAGAATGCCCAACACCAGCAGCACCAGCAGCACATTCGCCAAGCGGAAGAGCGTGCGGCGTAAAGGCGACTCATCACGGGTAATGACAGCCAAGAGACAGAGCATACCCAAGGTCAGGAAGGCAACCAGCAACAACTCAAAGAAACCGCGCCGCGCATATTCAGCATAGGTCAGGCCACTCTGCGCCAGCGTATCCAGGCCCCCAAACAGATAGGCCGCCTGCACCAGCATAAAGACCGCAAAGAGCAGATTGACCAGAAAGAGCATCGTCAGTGCCTCGGTACTGCCCAAAAAGCGCAACTGCATCAGGCCAGCGCGATCAAGGCGCTCGGTATCGCCCTCAGCCGGGAGGGTTGGCGTTGCCAGCATACCATCAGCAAGCGCGGTAATGATGAGACCAGCCACCAGACAGGCAACCAAGAGCAGCAAGAAGGTATGCTTGAAGAACACCTCCGGCGGAAAGGGCAATTGGAGAGTCAGGATCTGGGTGAGATAGGTCGCAAAGATCTGATCGGCAGAACTCAACAGCGCCGCAAAGACAAGCAACACCGGCAGCGCAAACAACAAGCCGCGCAGCAGCGCGAAGATGCGCTGCAAACGCAGGCCCGGCCAGGAGATCTGGGCCACATGGTGCGCCACAAGCGAGAGCGGAGCCAAAATCAGATCAAAGAGCGTCGCCACCACCCGCTGTACCACCCGCTGCAACGGCAAGAGATAGAGCGCATCACTCCGAAAACTCGCCGCCAGCACCACCCAGACCCCGGCTAAGGCGAGCAGATCGAGAAAGACCAACAGCGGCTCGGTACGCAGCATAGGCCAGAGGGAGAAATTGAACACCAGCAGGATCAGCCAGCGATTGGGGCCAGCGGGGCGTTGTTCAAGCCAACTCATCCCCGCAAGGGCGAGCAGCACCAGCATGGCGAAGATCGGGGTCGCCACACCATCCAAGCGCCGCGCATAGAAAAACATATCCGCCACCAAGCCCAATCCGAGGGCCAGCGTGAGCATAAGCAACGGGCGTCGAAGCGTCAACATCGCACCACCCCCAAAGGCTACAAGAAAACCACCGCTGCTCTGGTTATAGCAGAGCAGCGGTGGTGTAGCGACCCTTTAGGTGAAGGATGTGACGCACTCAGGTGCTTGACAAGGTAGCGTTGAAAAATCTGGGAGCAGCACATCAAAGCCCATTGCTTTGAACGTCACCGACACGCTTCACTCACAAAAAGCTCCAGCGCCACATCCGCCTGAATACGCCCGGTCTTAGTGGCCAGATCCAATTCCAAGAGCCGATCATGCAGACGATCCAACGTCGCGGCCTCAAAACTGCGCACCTGCTCGATTGCCTTCTTAACCACAAACGGGCGTTGCCCCAACTCAGCGGCGATCTCATCAGCACGCATACGGCGGGCGACCAACTCGCGCACCCCCAGCAGAATACGGATCTGGCGCGCCAACATAAACAGAATGTAGGTCGGAGCTTGGCCATCTTCGAGCAGCATACGCGCCCCACGCAGCGCCGCCCCCAAGCGGCGAGCGCTCAGGTCGTCAATAAAGCTGAAGAGATTCTGCTCCTGGCCATCAGCCACCAACAGATCGATCTCGGCTGGCCTAATCCGCCCGCCGCGCCCCACATAACTGGCCAGTTTGCCCAACTCATTAATAATCGCCCGGCTCTCCCCGCCCACAAACTCGATCAAGCGCTGCGCCGCCGCAGGCTCAAGCGTCACGTCGAACACCTTAGCCTGCTCGTGTACCCAGCGGTTCAAGTCGCTCCCTTGCAGGGGGGTAAACTCAAGGACACTGCCCACCTTCTTGATGTAAGTGAAGAGAATACTGCGCCGGTCTACCTCATCATTCTCCACAAAGACCAGATCGGAGGTTGCGGGTACGCGATCCAAGTAGGCACGCAGATCCTCGCGCTCCTTGCCGGCCTTCGTCTGTTTGAGCGCATCACTCACAATCACCAGCCGCATATCGGCCAGAAATGGGAAGGCTTCGCAGGCCGCCGCCAGCGTATCCAGCTTTAGTTTACGCCCATCAAGGTAGGTAATATTGAGATCGGCCACATCTGCCGGAATTGCAGCGCGCATGCGTAGCAACGCCTGGCTACGCTGATATTCATCGGGGCCATGGAGGAGGTAGATCATGTGAGGTGCCCTGATCTGTCGTGGACGAGCCAGTTTCGAACCTGCTGGTGCAGGGGGGTGCCTGCCTGTGAGCTTCTGCGGCCCGCCGCATTGGCTCAACTCATAAGAGCAAAGCTCCCATCGAAACCGTGTTGGCTCAAAACACGCACCCGCC
This sequence comes from Candidatus Oscillochloris fontis, assembly GCF_004138135.1. Classification (GTDB taxonomy): domain Bacteria; phylum Chloroflexota; class Chloroflexia; order Chloroflexales; family Chloroflexaceae; genus Oscillochloris; species Oscillochloris fontis. Next base: position 57,738 of record NZ_RYFD01000026.1, on the reverse strand, counting down.
GCACGGACAGACAGGGCAGAGCGGATGATACCACCCACTGCCATGCTTGGCAAGTTGGAATGTGGCGGTAACTGTTCACACTTGGGGTAAAAGAAATCTCGTATTGACGCAAAGGCGCGAAGGCGCGAAGGTTTTGTTGCAGGCTTTGCGCCTCTGCGTCTTTGCGTCAAAACCTGGAGGCTAGGTAACTATTCACACTTGGGGTAAAGGAAGCTTCTGATTGACGCAAAGGCGCGAAGACGCAAAGGGTTGTTGCAGGCTTTGCGCCTTGGCGTCTTTGCGTCAAAACCTGAAGGCTAGGTAACTATTCACACTTGGGGTAAAGGAAGCTTCTGATTGACGCAAAGGCGCGAAGACGCAAAGGGTTGTTGCAGGCTTTGCGCCTTGGCGTCTTTGCGTCAAAACCTGAAGGCTAGGAGAAGTGTGAACAGTTACGAGGCTAGGAGAACTGTGAACAGTTACGTGTAGCGGTAATTGTTCATCCGTGGGGTAAAGAGCCTCGCCACCCTGAGTACCCAATGGCCCATGGGTCAGCCACCGCCATCCCGCGACGCGCCCGCCGGGGCGAAGCATCGCCTGCGGGCAACCCACCCAGGTAGAGGATTCATGGCGGGCGATGGAACCCGCCGGGGCGAAGCATCGCCTGCGGGCAACCCACCCAGGTAGAGGATTCATGGCGGGCGATGCTTCGCCCCTACTGCGCTTCCGGAATTATCTGTGACTCGCGACATCCCCCTCTAATGTGTCTTGCGACACTTGCGAGCAATGCGCAGAATCGGTAGGCTATACACGCGATACCACGTCTGTACGCTTGAGGAGCTGTTCGTTGTTGCGCATACCTCCCCGGCAGTTTGCCCCGCTCCCTGCTGCGGTGTCCCATGCTGACACCCGCACTACCTGGCGTGTGATCCGTTTCCCTTGGTTTTCAACACGTCTCTCTCCCATACTCCTACCTAGAAAGTAGCAGCATGCCTGTGCAGTCTGTCATTCTTCCCATGATTATCCAGGGCGGCATGGGGGCCGGTGTCTCCGATTGGCGTTTGGCGAATGCCGTCGCGCAGCAGGGCCAACTCGGTGTGGTGTCGGGGACGGCACTCGATACGATTCTGGTGCGTCGCCTTCAGGATGGTGACCCCGATGGGCATATGCGGCGGGCGATGGCGCGTTTCCCGCTGCCTGAAGTGGCTGAGCGGATTCTTGATCGCTACTACAAGCCCGCAGGCCGCGCTGCTGGCACACCCTATACACTTCTGCCGCTCTACCACGCCCAATTGGGGCTGGAACGTGAGCAGTTGTTGATGCTGGCCGGTTTTGTTGAGGTCTATTTGGCGCGTGAGGGCCATCGTGGGTTGGTGGGAATGAACCTGCTGACCAAGATCCAGCTTCCCAACTTGGCCACGCTCTATGGCGCAATGCTGGCCGGTGTGGATGCGGTACTGATGGGTGCGGGCATCCCGCGTGAGTTCCCGGCAGCACTGGACGCCTTGGCTGAACATCGCCCGGCAGTGGCCGCCTTTGATGTCGAGGGTGCGCCTAACCCTGAGATCTGCCAGATCGCTTTTGATCCAACCCAGCACTGGGCCAATCTTCCCGCGCCACTAGGCCGCCCCTTGTTCCTGCCGATCATTGCGAGTAACTCGCTGGCCACGATGATGGCGCGGAAGTCGAGCGGGCGGATTGATGGCTTCATTATTGAAGGGCCGACCGCTGGTGGCCACAACGCCCCACCGCGTGGCGCGACCCAACTCAATGCGCGTGGTGAGCCGATCTATGGCCCGCGTGATGCGGTTGATCTGGCCAAGATTGCCGAGTTGGGCTTGCCGTTCTGGTTGGCGGGCGGTATGGGTAGCCCCGAAGGACTGCGCCAAGCGCTCGAAGCCGGTGCGGCGGGGATTCAGGTCGGTACGCTCTTCGCCTTCTGCGATGAGGCCGGTCATGCGCCCGATTTCAAGTCCTCCATCCTGGCCGCCGCCATACGCGATGCGGTGGATGTCAAGACCGATCCGCGTGCCTCGCCCACCGGGTTCCCTTTTAAGGTGGTGGATTGGGACGCCAACCCCGCCGATTGGGAGCAACGCGCCCGCATCTGCGACCTAGGCTATCTGCGCAGTGCCTACTATGCGGATGGTCAGGTTCGCTTCCGCTGCCCGGCTGCACCTGTGGATGGGTATGTATCTAAGGGCGGTAAAGTAGAAGAGACCGCAGGCCGCAAGTGCCTGTGCAACGCCCTCATGGCCAATGTCGGGCTGGCGCAACTGCAAGCCAACGGGCTAGTGGAACCGCCCCTGATCACTAGTGGCGATGACCTGCGCCAGATTGCGGCCTTCCTTAATGGACGTAGCCAGTATCGCGTCGCTGATGTGATCGCCTATCTGCTGGATGGGGTGGCCGAGCATGCCCAGGTGGATTGCGCAGCCGCAGCGCCAGAAGTGCTATAATGTGGCGATACCCCTACTTCGTGATAAAAACAACAATGATACCGTATAGCCCTAGCGTGCTAGCGGTCTATCGAAAAAGCGAGGCACGGTGAAAGAGTTTTTCCGGCGACGAAAGACCAGCTTCACCACGGGCGAGCAACCTGAGGGTAGCCCGGTTCCCGACGATATGTGGGTGAAGTGCGCAGCATGCCGCGATCTCGTCTACAAAAAGGAACTGAACGACAACCTCAAGGTGTGTCCCAAGTGTGGCCATCACATGCGCATGAGTGCGCAGGAGTGGCTCGACCTACTGGATGCCGACTCCTTCAGCGAGACGGACGCCCATCTGCGGCCCACCGATCCGCTTGGCTTTGTGTCGCTCGATGAGAGCTACGCCGACAAGTTGGTCAAATCCCAGCAGCGTACCGGCATGCCCGATGCGGTCATCTCTGGCATGGGGATGATTGGCGGCCAGCGCTTGGCGTTGGCGGTAGGCGACTTTGCCTTCATGGGTGCCTCCATGGGCAGCGTCTATGGCGAGAAGATGTCGCGGGCGGCGGAGCGCGCCGCCGACCTCGGCATCCCCTTCCTCACCATCAACACCTCAGGCGGCGCACGCCAACAAGAAGGCGTCATCGCCCTGATGCAGATGGCCAAAGTGACCATGGCGCTCACCCGCTTAGCCGAGGTTGGCCAGCCACATATTGCGCTGCTGGTTGACCCGTGCTATGGTGGGGTGACAGCCTCCTACCCGTCGGTGGCCGATGTGATCATCGCCGAACCAGGAGCCAACATCGGCTTTGCGGGCAAGCGGCTGATCGAACAGATCATGCGCCAAAAGCTACCAGCAGGCTTCCAGACCGCCGAGTTCATGCTTGAGCATGGCATGGTGGATATGGTGGTCGAACGCAACCAACTGCGCGCCACCCTAGGGCGTCTCTTACGGCTCTACGCCGGGCGGCGTGAGCCAGTAGCGCAATTCATGGTATCATCCGAGATCTATGTCAACGGACGTACATAACAGGCATAACAATCGCAGAGGACACAGAGGTACGCAAAGGGATGGGTTTCACGCTCCCTGTGGGTACGACATCTAGTTTTTCCTCTGCGCTCCTCTGCATCCTCTGCGGTCAACAATCGGGGCGCAAGAGGATGCTTAACCGAATACCTATGCGGCGAAGCCTCCCCCGAACCCCCGCCTGGAGGCGTAACTTCATATCAATGGGCGGAGCGTTCCCGCCCCAAATCACGTTGAAAGTATATGGACGAGACGACCAAACACGCTGAAACCCAGCCCCACGAACTGACGCCCTGGGATCGCGTGCAGCTTGCCCGCCACCCCCAGCGCCCGCACACGCTCGATTATATCGGTGCGCTATGTGAGGATTTTACCGAATTGCACGGTGATCGCCGCTTTGGCGACGACGCGGCGATTGTGGGTGGCCTCGCCACCTTTGCTGCCCGCACCGTGATGGTGATTGGCCACCAGAAGGGCAGCGACACCCGCGAGAATGTGAAGCGCAACTTCGGCATGCCCCACCCAGAGGGCTACCGCAAGGCCCAACGCCTCATGCGGCAGGCCGAGAAGTTCGCCATCCCGGTGATCTGCTTTGTGGACACCCCCGCCGCCGACCCCAAGAAGGAGTCGGAGGAGCGCGGCCAAGCCAACGCGATTGCCGAGAGCATCCTGGTGATGACCAACCTGCGCGTACCGATCATCTCAGCGGTGATTGGCGAAGGTGGCAGTGGTGGCGCACTCGCACTGAGCGTCGCCGACCGCCTGATCATGCAGGAGAACACCATCTACTCGGTGGCCTCACCCGAAGCAACCGCCTCAATCCTCTGGCGCGACTCAGCCAAGGCCGCCGATGCAGCGCGGGCACTCAAACTGACCGCCCAGGATCTCTACGATCTGCGCATCATTGACGAGGTAGTAGCGGAGCCAGAAGGTGGCGCACACCAAGCCTCTCAAGAGGCGATCCGCATGCTTGGCGAGCGCATTCGATCTCACCTAGAGATCATCTCCCAGATCGAGATCGGTACACTGCTCAAACAGCGCTACCAGAAATACCGCACCATCGGCACCTACCTCGAAGCATAGCGTTAGTTTTGACGTAGAGGCGCGGTTTCAGAATGGCCGAATCAGCTTGACCGTTGCGTCATCAACGCATAGGCATTCGGTTACGCCCAAAAGTAGCACCTGCTTCTCGCCCGTCGGTAGTGCATCGTGACCGGCGAGAAGCAGGTGCTGCCTTCGGGCATGCGTAGGGGCGCGTCGTGACGCGCCCTCTGGCGCGATGATCGGAGCCTTCATAAGACTTGGAGACGCATGGGGCGCACATCCAACCCCTCTAAAACATCCAGATCGCCGCTACCACCACCGCACAGAAGATGAAGAACGCGAAGCCACTCTGCGGCTGCGGGGCCGACAACGCCTCGATCTGGTCAGCGCGCAGGTAGATCACCTGGGGCGGCGGGGCGCTCGGCTGCTTGTTGAAGCTGCTGAAGATGGCGAGGGCGAAGAGGCTGCTGATGGCGATGATGATGAAGAGTTCCATCGGAGGCTCCTTCTTGGTAGTTATTGTTGTTAGGACACTATTTAATGTTGAGAGAAGAAGGGTCATTGACCCTTACTTGGTGTCTAGTATACACTATTCTAGAGGGTTGTCAAGGGGGAACTTCTGGGAAGCACGCTACCTACCACCCACAACCAAGCAACATGGTATGATGTGGGTGGGCGATACTTGGCAAGGGGATGAGGAGGCATGTATGGCACTACCACGCACACATACAATGCTCAAACAAGAAATTGATGATCTCAATGAATCCGATGCCCAAGAGGTACTCGACTTTCTGCTCTTTATCAAGGCGCGCCGAGCTGAAGAAGCCTTCCTCTGGCAGCAGGTAGAGGAGGTGCAACACCGTCGCCAAGCCGATCCAGGCGCTGTGCAAACGGTTGATGTCGCAACATGGGATCTGCTTACCGCACATCTGGATGAGCAAGAGTCATGAGCTATCGTCTGCGATTTGATCGGAGCTTCATGCGCCAACTCGAGTCGCTTCCTGGCGACTTGCGGAGTGTTGCACGTCACCTCATTCGTTCCTTGGCCGATACACCACGCCCAACCAAAGCCAAGGAACTTGATATGCATCCGACCTATTTTCGTATCTGGTTGCCCCGTCAGCATCGTTTGGTGTATCAAGTTCTCGATGAAGAATCTGTGGTTGATCTTCTCTATATTGGGCCAAAGCCACCCGATCTCTATGATCGGTTAGGGCTGGGGCGTCAACAATCATAATATGCACTCTGATCTCACTCTCACCACCTCCACCACCTCCTATCCGGTCGTTGTCGCGGCGGGTGCCCTGGCCGATCTGCCTGCGCGGTTGCGCACGTTGGGCCTGGGCGGGACGCTCTGGTTGGTGTGTGATGGCGCGGTGGCGGATTGGTATGCTGCGCCCCTCGCGGCGCGTTTGCGGGATGCGGGTTTTGTTGTGCAGATGATGCCTGTTCCACCGGGTGATGCGAGTAAGAATGTTGCTCAGCTCTCCGAGTTGCATACCTGGATGATCGCCGGTGGTGTTGAGCGCCGTGATACGGTGTTGGCGCTCGGTGGTGGTGTGGTGGGCGATCTGGCCGGGTTTGCGGCTGCGTCTATTCTGCGCGGGGTTGCGGTGGTGCAGTTGCCAACCACGCTGCTGGCGATGGTGGATGCGGCGGTGGGCGGCAAGACCGGCATTAACCATCCGCTCGGCAAGAACATGATCGGCGCGTTCCACCAGCCGCGTATGGTGTTGGCCGATACCGATACGCTCGCCACCTTGCCGCCCCACTCGCTGCGTGAGGGTTGGGCCGAGGTGATTAAGCATGGGGTGATCCGCGATGCGGGTCTGTTTGCGGATCTCGAAGCGCTGGCGGCGCAACGCGGCTGGAATGCCGATCAGCCCGGTGGCCTCTGGGATGCCCACGATGCGGAACTGACCGCCCGGCTCACCGCGATTATCCGCCGCGCTGTGGCGGTCAAGGTCGAGGTGGTGGGTATTGATGAGCACGAGCAGGGTGAACGGATCACGCTCAATTATGGCCACACCATCGGCCATGCAGTTGAGCAACTTTCGCGCTACGCCATGCTCCACGGTGAGGCGGTGGCGGTGGGAATGCACGCTGAGGCGCGTCTGGCTCAGGCGTTGGGGATGTGTGACCCCGATCTGGTTGCACGTCAAGCTGCGCTTATTCACGCTTATGGCCTGAAGACGGCGCTGCCCAATCATGATTCCGATGCGGTCATCGCCCTGACGATGCGCGATAAGAAGGTGCATGCCAAGAAGATCCGCTGGGTCTTGCCGTGTGCGATTGGCCAGGTGCAGGTGCGTGATGATGTGCCGGAGGCGTTGGTGCGCCAGATTCTGGCTTCGTAGCATGATTTTGACGCAGAGACGCCAAGACGCAAAGGATTTAGAGGAAATCATCGTCATCTTTGCGCCTTCGCGCCTTTGCGTCAAGCAGTGATTCTGGGTGATACATACGCTAGTACTGAGGCTACCGCTTGAATACCGTCAAAGAGTTTGCCGAACGCATCTTCCAGAACGTCGAGCAGGTGATGGTGGGGAAGCGCAGCGCCGTTGAGTTGGTGCTGGTGGCGCTGCTCTGCCGGGGCCACCTGCTGATTGAGGATGTTCCCGGTACCGGTAAGACGGTACTGGCCAAGAGTATTGCCCGTTCGATTGGAAGTAGCTTCAAGCGCATCCAGTTCACGCCCGATCTCTTGCCCTCGGACGTGACCGGGATCTCGATCTTTAACCAGCAGAACCACGAGTTTGAATTTCGCCCCGGCCCGATCTTCGCCCAGATCGTGCTCGCCGATGAGATCAACCGTGCGACCCCCAAGACCCAGAGTGCCATGCTGGAGGCGATGGAGGAGCGCCAGATTACGGTTGATGGGACGACCTATGGCTTGCCCGCGCCCTTTATTGTGCTGGCTACGCAGAACCCCATCGAGTATGAGGGTACCTTCCCGCTGCCCGAAGCCCAACTCGACCGCTTCTTGCTGCGGTTGCACATGGGCTACCCGGATCGGATTGACGAGATCGCCATCCTCAAGCGCCAACGCCAAGCGCATCCGCTCGAACACCTGCACCCCGTCACCCAGATCGAAGACCTGCTTCAATTCCAAGCAGCGATCAAAGAGATCTATGTGGATGACCTGATCAGCGAGTATATTGTCACCCTCGCGGGAGCCACGCGCCACCACGAGGATGTCTACCTCGGCGCAAGTGCGCGTGGCTCGTTGGCGCTCTACCGCACCGCGCAGGCGTGGGCGGCCATCCACGGGCGCGATTATGTCACCCCGGATGACGTGAAGACCCTGGCCTTGCCGGTGCTGGGCCACCGCATGATCATCAGCCCCGCCGCCCGCATCCGCAGTGTCACCCCGGCGGCGGTAATCACCGATGTGCTGGCAGCGGTAGCAGTTCCAGGTGCTCGCGCCGGGCGACGTTATGATCGGGCGGGGATGTAGCGCCACAAGATCAAGATATTGTGGCGCTACATCCGGTAGGGGTTTGGGGCGTAGCCTCAAATTTACCTTTTTGGTGTTTTTTGGCGGCTTCGCCGCCAAAAAACACCAAAAAGGATTTTCGGGGGCGGCTTCACCGCCCCCGAACCCCCACCGGAGGTGAGTTTGCACACACCCTGCGCATAGGTAGCAGCGCTACATCTGCTATAATATGAGATATCATCTATTCTGGAGTGCGGTATGCCCTTTGGTGCTCATATGTCAATCTCTGGCGGCGTCTCAAAGGCGTTTGCCCGTGGTACACAGGTTGCCTGTGAGGCCATGCAAATCTTTAGTAAGAATGAGCGCCAGTGGAATGCGAAGCCCATTCCACCAGAGGAGGTCGCCGCCTTCAAGGCAGAACAAGCCCGTACCGGGATCGGCCCGGTGATTGTCCACGACTCCTACCTGATCAATCTGGCTGCCCCCGCCGATGAACTGTGGGAGAAGTCCATTGCCGCCTTCAGCCACGAACTTGAGCGTTGTGATCTGTTGGGTATCCCCTATTTGGTGACGCACCCCGGTGCCCATACTGGTAGTGGCGAGGACGTGGGTTTGGAACGCGAGGCGGTTGCACTCAACCGCATCTTTGAGTCGGGTATCGGGGGCCAAACGGTGGTCTTGTTGGAGACAACCGCTGGCCAGGGGAGTGCGTTGGGCTGCCGCTTCGAGCACCTCGCACGGCTCTTCGCGTTGGTGCCCCACCATGATCGTATGGCGGTCTGTGTTGATACCTGCCACATCTTCGCCGCTGGGTACGATATCCGCGATGCGGAGAGCTACACCGCCACCTTTGCCGAGTTTGATCGCCTCGTGGGGATTGAACGTATCAAATGTTTCCACTTGAATGACTCGCAAAAGGGTCTGGGCAGCCGGGTAGACCGCCATAGCCATATTGGTCAGGGCTGCATTGGGCTGGAAGCGTTCCGTCTGTTGGTCAACGATCCGCGTTTCACCGGCATCCCGATGATTATCGAGACGCCCAAAGGTGACGCGATGGACGAGGATAGAGAGAATTTGTCGCTCTTGCGCTCGCTGGTTGGGAAGGCGAGTACAACTGCCTAGCAGCGGACGACCCGCTGCACCCTGGAGGGATTGTGTATGTTGCAGCCACGTAAGATCTTCTGGATTAGTTTGTCGGTGGGCGTGGGGTTTGCGGTTTGGCGCTGGCGGCAGAGCCAGGTCGCGGAGCAGAGTTCCGCTTCCGGCCCGACCCATGCCCACGTTCCGCCACCGCCAACCCGTAACACCACGGTGGTAACGACCACATCAGCCACGGGTGGTGCGAACAATGGCGCGGCGCGCCGGATTGCGACCCGTGTGCATCGGGGTGCCCCGCCTGAGCCGCCGAAGCCCGCTGATGAGATCCTCCCCGTGAATGCAGCGACTGCGGCCCCGGTCGTCGCGGCGGTCGAGGAGGCAGCGGCCCCGGTCGTCGCGGCGGTCGAGGAGGCAGCGGCCCCGGTCGTCGCGGCGGTCGAGGAGGCAGCGGCCCCGGTCGTCGCGGCGGTCGAGGAGGCAGCGGCCCCGGTTGTCGAGGCGGTCGAGGAGGCAGCGGCCCCGGTCGTCGCGGCGGTCGAGGAGGCAGCGGCCCCGGTCGTCGCGGCGGTCGAGGAGGCAGCGGCCCCGGTCGTCGAGGCGGTCGAGGAGGCAGTGGCCGAGGCGAGCGAGCCGGTAGCGCTGGTGAACATCAACACCGCCGATCTCCAGACCCTGATTGACCTCCCCGGCATCAACGAGTCGCTGGCGCGGCGCATCATCGCCCACCGCGAAGAGAAGGGGCCATTTGCCTCGGTTGATCAGCTCACTGATATTTCTGGCATTGGCCACAAAAACATCAACATCTTCCGCGACCTGATCACCGTATAAAGTTACAGAACATCGCGTAGGAGCGCGACGCGACGCGCCCCTACCCAAACCCCAATGTTGGGTGTTGTTTGGCGGCTACGCCGCCAAACAACACCCAACTACTCCCCCTCCATCTGTTCCACCTGATCAATCAGGCTGCTCAGATTCGGGCTGGCGCTGTTACTGATCAGGCTGGGTGGTGGAGCAAGTGCTGTGAGTGGAGGCAGAACAGGGTTGCCCAATTCTAGTGCGCGTGCTCGGTGTCTGGCGCTGGGTTGGGTGATGGCAAGAGCTTGGTAGATGCCCCCGGCAGCTTCCTGATCGACTACTTGGCTAGGATCAATCTGCCAGATCGTGTAGTGGATCGCCGCCTCTTCGCATGGCCCATACCAATCCTCGTTCAACATGCGTAGGTCTTGAATTACATTGGGTGCAGTGACCTGCCCCAATTGCACATCCAAGCGGGCGGCCAACAACGTGGCTTGCAATTGCATCGCCCGATTACTCCCCAAACGCCGCGCCTCATCGAAGGCAGCGCTATTCATGGCCTCAGCTTCAGCAAAACGGCCCTGGCTCATCAGCAGTTGGGCGTAGTCGTGGCGGAACTGGCAACCCCAATAGACAAGATTCATCGTGTCACACAGCGTGATTGCGAGATCACTCACCCGCTCGGCCAGCCGACATTCATCTAATTGGGTGTAGGCATGGGCAATGTAGCCTAGCCCAATTGCCAATTCACGCCGTTCACCCAGGTCAAGTGCGATCACCAACTGGCGGGCGTAACACTCAATCCCGACATGGATCTCGCCATACAACGTATGCGCACGCCCAATCTCCCGGCTCAGCCGCGCCATTGCCCAGCGATCCCCGATTTCAACTGCCCGCAACAACAATTCTTGAAAGATGTCGAGTGCTTCGAGCAACTGACTCTGGTTGAGGTAGATTGACGCCATATGCTCACGCGAGAAGGCCAGGAGATCCCAATCGCCGAGCCGGGTGGCCATTTGGGTACTACGTTCGAGACAGTAGAGCGCCATCTCATAGTCGCTAATATCGAGATAGACCACCCCCATCGCGCTGATGGAGCGGGCGATGAGGGTCTCGTCGTTGAGTTGAACGGCCAGTTCGTGGGCGTGTTCGACGGAGCGCAACCCACGGGTATAGGCACCTCTGGCAATCAAGATTGAGCCAAGGATGCGTAGGGCGTGGTAGCGACCCTCCAGATCACCCAGTTCTTCCCAGGCCGGAATAATCTGTTCGAGCAACACCAAAGCGGACTGATACTCACCGCGTGCTGCCAGCAGTTGCGCTGCGGCGTTCTGGCAGTGCAACGCCCCGGTATGGTTGTTGGTGGTAGTAGCAATCGCGGTAGCCTGTTGGAAGGCCACCATCGCCTCGTCCCAGCGCCCGATCAGCTTGAGTACCTCACCAATCCGGGTCAGGATCGGCACCTGTTCGGCACCCTCCAAGAGCGGGAGCAGCCGACGATAGTATTCGAGGGCGCTCTCATTTGCATAGGTAGCCTGGGCCGCCTGCCCGGCTTGGCGGAAGTAGTGGCGCTGGCGTTGCAAATTCTCGCTACGCCCATAGTGGTAGGCGAGCATGTCGAGATAATGCTCGACATCATCGGCAAACTCGCGCTCGATATAGTCGCCCACCTGTTCATGGAGCATGGTGCGGGTGGCATGGGCCAGACTCTCGTAGGCCACCTCCTGCGTGATCATGTGTTTGAAGAGGTATTCCATCTCTGGCTCAGCCTTCTCCATGGGGGTCAGATCGAGCCGACTCAGGCGATCCAGATTAGCCTGCACCTGTACCGGGTGGCCGATCTGCGGGTAGATACCCCAGATCCAACTGGCGCGAAAGACGCGCCCGATCACACTCGCCACCTTGAGAGTGATCTGTTCCTGCTCACTCAGACGGTCAATACGGCTAATGATCAGTGAGCGCAGGCTATCGGGCAGGCGCACCATCGAGAGCGCATGGACATCGAAGGGGCTAATACCCTGATCCTGGATGTAGTTGATCATCTGGTCAATGTAGAAGGGGTTGCCCTGCGAGCGGGTCGTGATACGCTCGACAAAACTCGTGGGCAGCACGCCGCGTGCCCCAAAGAGGTAGCCGAACTTCAGCCCAATCAGCCACTCGGTCTCGCGCAGGCTGAACTCATGCAGCGCCAACTCATGGAAGTGGGGCAACTGAGCAACACGCAGGCGGTGATGTTCATGATCTGGGGGACGATAGGCCAGCAGGATCATGATCGGCAGATTACGAATGCCCCGCGCCACCACCTCAAGCAGATCGTGGGAGAGCGGATCGATCCAGTGACAATCCTCGATCACAAGGAGGATGGCCGGCCCATCGGCAGACATGGCCCGCAGACACTCCATGACCGTCGTTTCAAGGACATCCTTGCGCACCCGTACATCCAAGCCCCGCGTCTGTTCACTCTCCTCCACACTCAAGTTCATCGCCCCCGCCAAGACCGGCAAGCGGCGTAGGATGGTGGGGCAAAACTGACTCACCCTGGTACGCAGGTGGTTAATCTGTACCTCTTTAGACCAGTTGGGGTCAATCTCAAAGATGCCGAGCAAGAGGCTCTGCCAGGGCAAGTAGCTCATAGTGCCACCATGGGAGAGACATTCACCACTATGCACCACCATCCCGCGCCGAGCGGCCATCCGAATGGCCTCGGCCAAGAGGCGGGATTTGCCCATACCAGCCTCGGCACAAATACCAACCACCTGCCCAAGGTTGCGGCGTGTCAGATCGATCTTCTTCTCCACCACCTGCATCTCGGCCTCGCGCCCCACCATGGGCAATCTATAGGCTGGTTCTTGGTGGCGGCTGGCGCGTTGTTGTTCTTGTTCCAAGCGGAAGACCGGCACCGGGCGTGAACGCCCCTTGACCGGTATCGCATCCAACGCCGTCCAGAGGAATTGGTCGGCGACGGGGCGATGGCTACCACTCGCGGCGATCACCTCACCAGCAGCGGCGGCCTGCATGAGACGCACCGCAAGATTGACGGTGTCGCCCATCACCGTATATTCACGGCGCTCTTCTGATCCAACCAACCCGCAATAGACCAGCCCTGAGGCGATTCCGATGCGGATGGAGAAGCCAGTCGGCGGGGGCGTATGGGGATCAATCCCGATCCCCAAATGTTCTACCCGCAGATCGCGTAGGGCCAAGGCACAGCGCATGGCGCGTTCGGTGTCATTCTCATGAGCCACCGGGGCACCAAAAATCACCACCATCTTGCTACCCTTATCACCCATATCAATCTTGTTCAGATCGCCATCATAGCGTTCGACAATCCGGGCAACTTGGGCAATATAGTTTTGGAGCTTACTCCCCACCTCCGGGTCGTGGTCATAGTCGAAACCACTAAAGCCCACAAAGAGTACGGTAATGCTGCGATGTTCATTGATAAACCCCGTCTTGCCATCCAGCAGACGACGTGCCAGTGAGGGATGCAGGAACGTGCTCAGGGTTGGGAGCAGGGTGGGGGCAACCTCAGGCAGCGCGGCGAGCGGCGCATACGCGGGCTGGTATGGCATCACGGCAATCTGGAGATAGTCGCCGTAGTCGTGAGCGACCTCAAGCTCAGGCACGCAGGCCAGCAGATCACGATGGATCATCACATCACCACGCTGTGCGAGGTGTTCAGCCTGTGCTGCCTGTTCTAACGCGAAGCCGGCGGTGATACTCTGCAAACGCACGTCGGGATCGCCAACCACCGTGGAGAGGATTGGGCCAAGTGCCAAGCCGATCTTGATCTCGAGGCTAAACTGACCAGCACGGGTCTCGATGTTATGGTACGGTTCAACCAGCATCTGCATATCGAGCGCACAACGAATCGCCCGCTGCACATAGCTGGTGGCTGGTTGCCCACTGGGAATGATAAAGAGCGCCGTGAGCGCATCACCACCGAACGAGACCACCACCCCGCCATAGGCCGCAATCAGATCGATCATCACCGCGAAGTAGTCGTTAAGCAGTGCGGTAAGATCCTCGGTACCATCCTGGCCAAAACGGCTGAGCGCCTCGCTCATCGGGGTGAAGCCGGAGACATCGGCAAAGAGCGTGATTGCATCATCATGGTGGGTGCGCCCAACCATGGCCTCAGCGTGGTGTAGGAGATCGACAGCGATCTGATAGGGTAAATGGGCTAGGAGTTCTTTCATCGCATCTGTCGGGTAGAAGGAGTCAGCCGCCTTTGATCGGTATGAACGAAGTTTGTGGCATGCTCTGGCGATGGAATCTTCTTTTGCGTAGCTTGTAGTGTACCACTTTCAGCGCATGTGCAAAGTCCTTGGGGTTGCGCCTCAAACCCTGATTTTTGTTGTGTATTGGCGGCGAAGCCGCCAATACACAACAAAAGAAGATCTTCGGGGCGGATGCGCCGCCCCCGAACCCCCACCGGAGATCACGGTTGCAAAGTATTCTAGTCTATGGTATTATATCCCGCGTGTGAAGGCGGGTAGCTCAATTAGGCAGAGCAGCGGCCTCCAAATCCGCAGGTTGCAGGTTCGATTCCTGTCCCGCCTGCCAACAGTTCTCAGGGCAATCGTTGGAGGGGTGGCAGAGCGGTCGAATGCGGTCGTCTTGAAAACGACTGGCCCTTCAACAAGGCCCGTGGGTTCGAATCCCACCTCCTCCGCCACCAACATCTGTCGGTCTACAATCTATGGGGAGGTCGCATAGTGGCCTAGTGCGGCGGTTTGCTAAACCGCTGTAGGAGCAATCCTACCGAGGGTTCGAATCCCTCCCTCCCCGCCACCATAAGACTGGCCGTACCATAACAGGTGCGGCCAGTCTTGTTGTGGTTGCAAATCTCATTTACAATAGAGTTGATATGGTCGAGAATGGGCAAACGATAGCTCATGATGAGGGGAGAAGCCCGTGTCTGATCATCAACAACCGGAAGACCAGAGCGAACTCGATCTTCTACGGCATCATGTCGCTGAGTTACAACAACGCTTGAACACGAGTGAAGAGTACGGGCATATGCTACGCCAGGTACTCAACAACCTACCTGCGGCGATCTATATTACCCGCGCAGATGGGCACATCGCCTTTACCAACACCAGCTTTGCCGCTAATTGGGGCAAGGTTCCCAGCGACTTTGAAGGCTGTGCATTGAGCGATCTCTTCCCAGCCGAGATCGCCGCTATGTGGCAACAGAATGTCCATGACACCATCCAGGGCGGCGTTCTGGTTGCCAATCAGGAGATCCTTGGCGAAGGTGACGCGGCCCGTCACTACGATAATATGCGTTTCCCGCTCTATGACATCACGGGAACGCCTATTGCCCTCGGCGGTGTGGCGACCGACATCACCGACCGGGTGCAGGCCGAGGCGAGCTATGCCGAGACGCGGCGGATTCTGGAAGGGATCGTCAACAATTCACCGACGGTCATCTATGTCAAAGATCCCAATAATCGTCTGATTCTGGTCAATACGACCTACGCAGCGGTGATGGGGCGCACGGTCGAGGATCTGATTGGGCGTACAGAAGACGAACTCTTCCCCGCTGATCTGGTTGCGAGTTGGCGCGAGAGTGACCGACAGCTCTTTGCTAGCGGTCAGCCGATGCACTTTCCCAACACCTTCTCTATCAATGGTGAGGCACGCGAGTTCATTAGTGTGCAGTTTCCACTCTATGATGGTGATCACCAACCATACGCGATCTGTGGTCTCTCAACCGATGTGACCGATCTGAAGCGTGCCGAGCGCGACCGTGAGAACCTCCAGCAGGAGATCATCGCCGCGCAGCAGGCGGCCCTGCGTGAGTTGAATACGCCGCTCATCCCGCTCGATGACGATATCGTGATTATGCCGCTGATCGGCTCGATTGATAGCGCCCGCGCTACTCAGGTTATGGAGACACTCCTCGATGGGGTGAGTAGACACCAAGCCCAGTTGGCGATCCTCGATATTACCGGCCTGCCGGTGGTTGATTCGCAGGTTGCCAATGCGCTGCTCCAAGCTGCCCAAGCAGTTAAGTTGCTCGGCGCTGAAGTGCTGCTCACTGGTATTGGCCCCGAAGTGGCCCAGACGCTGATCGGGATCGGGGCCGACCTGAGTGGGTTGCGCACACCAGGGACGCTTCAAGCCGGGATTATGTATGCGCTGCGGCATAAGCGGCGGTGATCCGTTGGAGAGGCGTAAGTGTTCACACTTCTCCTGGCATCCCGATTTTGACGCAAAGACGCCAAGGCGCAAAGATTTCAAGTGAGGCTCCAATCACAACCTTTGCGTCTTAGCGCCTTTGCGTCAACCAGAGGCTTTGTTTACCCCAAGTGTGAACAGTTACGGAGAGGCGAAGCTTCGCCCCTACTGTGCTACAATGCGAGGCATCGAACGACCTGTTTAACGGAGATTATCTATGGAGATCATGCTTGCCATCCTACGCTACGGCCTTGTCACCGCCGCTGTGGTGGAGGTTGTGCTGATTGGGCGTGCCCTTGTGACGTTAGCGGTTGAGAAGGCCAAGTCGCCCGCAGTGGTGGCTGCCACAACCGAGGAGTAAAGCTCTGTGGCCCAGCGGATTCTGCACATCTCCGATCTTCATACCGGGCCACCCTTCCTCCCGCAGGTCGCGCAGCATCTGGCGGCGCAGGCCCAACGCCTAAAGCCGGATCTGGTAGTGATTTCGGGCGATTTTGTGCAGCGCGCCGATTTTGCCAGCCAGTGGCGGGCGGCGAAGGAGTTGCGTGCGGCGCTGCCGACGCCCCAGTTGGTGGTGGCGGGCAACCATGATGTGCCGCTCTTCAACCTGCACCTGCGCCTGTTCAACCCGATGGGGCGCTACCGGCGCCATATTAGCCGCGATCTGAACCCGGTGTGTGAGTTGCCGGGGGTGGTGGTGGTGGGGGCCAATACGGCCCACGGCCTCACGTTTGATGGCGGGCGCCTCAGTCGCGCACAGGCGCACACGCTGCGGCATATTCTCGCTGGCTATGGCGCGGAGACCTATAAGGTGGTGGTCTGGCACCATCCGCTGGTGACACCGCCGGGGAGCAAGCGTGATCGCACAATGCAGGGGGCGGATGCGGCGATGCAGTTGCTCGATGCATGTGGGGTGGATCTGCTGCTCAGTGGCCATCTGCATTTCTTTGCGCTCAACCATACTCGCGATATCAACCCTGCCCTGCGCCGGGGGACGCTGCTCTGTCAGAGTGGTACCAGTACCTCGCAGCGTGGCCATGGTAGTGAGCATGGCAAGAATTCCTGCAATCTGATCGCGATTGATGATCAGCAGGTGCGGATTACCCATATGATTTACGAGGATGCTGCGGCGGAGTTTGTGCCTGCTGCCGAGCATACCTTTCCGCGCCCATGATGTCTTGGCAGATTCAAGCCGCTTGGCTGCGGCGGGCGATGGCCGCGCAGGCGGCGGTGACGCTCGCTGATTTGCTGTTGCCGCGTGACGTGGATGGCCAGATTGCGCGGCAGATGGCGGCTCCGCCCCATGTCGTGCCGCGTCGGGCGGCGGCGTTGATCCTCCTCTTTCCCCAGGATGACCACCTGCACCTGCCGCTGACGCTGCGCACCAGCCACTTGCCGACCCATCGGGGTCAGGTTTCGCTCCCCGGTGGGGCGATTGATCCCGGCGATGCGAGTGCCGAGGCGGCGGCGCTGCGCGAGGCGCACGAGGAGTTGGGGATTGATCCGGGGATGGTGGAGGTGCTGGGGTGTTTGAGCAGTTTCTATATTCCCCCCAGCAACTTTATGCTCACCCCGGTGGTGGGGTTGTGTGCCCAAGCCCCCACCCTCCAGCCGCATCCCGGTGAGGTGGAACTGGCGTTTACGGTGGCGCTCGATCAGTTGCTCGACCCCGCCACAGTGGTGGTCGAGGAGTGGCAGATGCAGGGTGTCCCGGTGCGGGTACCCTATTTTGCACTCGCGGGCCAGAAGGTGTGGGGGGCCACCGCGATTGCGTTGAGTGAGTTGGTGGCGCGGTTGCGGCGCGTGCCGGGATGATTGGCCCTCACCCCCTCAAAGGGTGTCACTTTTTTAGACATGGTTCGTAGCCACGTGGCAGTTCGCCGCCGCATGGCCCTCACCCCCTAGCCCCCTCTCCCGTGGGCTTCGCCCACAGGAGAGGGGGAATCGAACACATCTCTGTGCAGAATCTCCCCTCTCCCGCTCGCGGGAGAGGGGCTGGGGGTGAGGGCATCCGGCGGCAATGTGACCCATTGCTACGCACCCTGTCTAAGATCGTTCCACCGCCATCAACAACTTCTCCGGGCGGCCTCGGTATTCTTCCCAGGGGATCATGCCGGCTGCGATGCCGCCCAATACCCGCCACAATCCGGCATTCACCGGCGCGGCGATGCCCTGCTGAGCGGCGGTGGCGGCGATGGCTCCGTAGAGGAACTCGCCCTCTGAGCGCGAGCGCCCGGCGCGCAGATCGCGGAGCAGCGAGGGGGCTTTGCCGCCGCGCCCCCCCGCGACGACTTTGCGCAGGATGGGGAAGAGTAATGGACGGGGCAGCCAGGTCATGGCGAATGAGAGGGAGGCCGCCGGGTAGCTCGGCAGGTTGATCGGGCTGGCCCCAATGCGCTGCATCACCGCGAGAGCTTCGCGGTAGGCGCGGCGCTCCAACGCAATCAGGCGAGAGTCGGCGTAGACCTCGGCGACGCTCATGCCGAGGATGGCGGCGCTGGCGTTGCCGAGCATGTTGAGGAGTGCCTTGGACCACTTGAGTGAGCGATGGTTGGGGTAGGTGGCGATCCGAAACCCCGCGCCTGCCAGCGCTTTGGCCCAGAGTTGCACGCTCCCACCCGGTGCGGTCGGGGCTAAACCGATGCCGCCCGCTTTGGTGACGCTGATCGTGGTCGGGTTGAGCAGATCAACTGAGGTGGTGATGGCCCCGGAGATCACCCGCGCAGCACCGAAGGCGTCAATGAGGATCTCTTCGTTGCCGATGCCGTTCTGGAGGGTGAGGATTTGGCTGGGGTTAAGCGCCTGGAGCGTAGCCACTGCGCCGGGGGTGTCGTAGCCCTTGACGCACAGAATGGCCAGATCGGGCTGGGCACACGCGGCGGGGTCGGCGACGACGCGCAACCCTGGGAGGCGGGTGGTCTGGCCCTGCTGGGTGATGCTGAGTGATTGGGTGGCCAGTGCGGCCATACTACTCGGACGTGCCAACAGGGTTGTGGGCTGCACTCCGGCGTGGCTCAGGCGCCCAGCGACGAGCAGGCCAATCGCACCGCCGCCGACAATCACGATAGACATAGGGGTTCCTTATGTAGATACAACTATTCACAGTTCTGCTAACATCGTAACTGTTCACAGTTCTCCTAGCATTCCGGTTTTGACGCAAAGACGCAAAGGCGCAAAGCCTTCAACAAAATCTTTGCGTCTTTGCGCCTTTGCGTCAATCAGAAGCTTCCTTTACCCCAAGTGTGAACAGTTACCTAACATCCTGGTTTTGACGCAAAGACACCAAGGCGCAAAGCCTTCAAGATAGGCTCCAATCACAACCTTTGTGTCATTGCGCCTTTGCGTCAACACAAGGCTTCTGGTTACGCCAAGTGTGAACAGTTACATGTAGAACGGGATCAGCGATCCCGCACCAATGCATGCACAACCTTCTCCCAGGTAATCGCGGCCACCAAGGGTTGCCCCGCCCGGCCCAGTGCCTCGGCTCGCGCCGGATCGTGGGCGAGCGCGGCGATGCTGGCGGCGAGGGCGGCTGGCTCTGGGCGGGTGACGAGGCCGTTTTCACCATCAACCACAAACTCCAAGACCCCACCGGAGTCATCGGCGGTGATGACCGGGCGTGCCGCGCCGAAGGCTTCGACGGTGGCAAAGCCGTAGTCCTCGTCCAGCGGGGCGTAGAAGACGGCACGGGCGTTGGCATAGAGATCGATCAGTTCGGCATCGCTCACGAAGCCGAGAAAACGTACCCGCTCGCCCAGCCCCAGATCGGCGGCGATGGCCTCAAGCCGTGTACGGTCGGGGCCAGTACCGGCGAAGATGGCACGCAGTGGAGCGTCGGTGTGAGCCAGGGCATGCAGGAGCAGATCGAGACGCTTGGCGCGGTCGAGGCGCGCCGAGGAGAGGATGTAGTCGCCATATGGCCCCACACGCAGGCTCTGGGCGTAGCGGCTGGGTGGGTAGAGGGGCGTACTCTCTAGGCCATTAAAGCGCCGCAACCGCCCGCTGACATTGCGCGAGATCGTGTAGCGTTCCCGACATTCCCCCAGGCCACGTCGGTCCATCTGGAAGATCGCCTCGCGCACTTGGCGGTGGGCGGGGGTGTTGCTGAAGTCGCTCAGCGCCGTCCCGTACCAGTCGTAGGCTTGGCGGTGCTGATGCACCAGCCATGCCACCTTGTGCGGGTGGCGGATCATGTAGGAGGGAAACTTGGTGGCAATCACCAGATCCACCGGCTCGCCGTTCACATGGCTGATGTCGAGCATGCGCCATGCCAGCGCATGTTCGGGGATGCGCTCGACCGGGTTCCACTGGAAGGGCAGAGCAACCACATCAACCGTATGGCCACGTTCACGCAGGGCATCACGCAGCCCTTCGACCAAATACTCCGCCCCACCGCGCACAAACGGCACCTGGGTGGCGGCAATCAGGATGCGCTTGGCAGTCATGATTCCTCAGTTTGCTTGGTGGGGGCGAGTTGGCTGCGCAGTTCGGCGACCTGGGCACGTAATTCGCTGTTGGCGGCGATCAACTGGCGAATAGCGCGCGCACTGGCATCGTTGAAGGAGTTCTGCTGCTCGACAATCGGGTTGATGTACCAGCGCAGGTAGCGTCGCACCACCTTGTTGATCATCGCCCAGCCGCGCTCGTAGGCATTGCGGCCTTCGAGTGGCCAATGGGCGCTCACCACGCGGGCGATCTCGATCTCCTCGGCGCAATGGGCCAGTTCGCGCTCAATGCCACTGTGATGATCGCTCTTCTGCGTGTTGGCATGTGCGGCACGCACCTCGGCGCGCAACGCCTCTAAGACCTCGGCCACATCGGGGCTGTTTGGTGTGTTGTTCATGGTTGATTAGCCACTCCCCTGCTGCTATGCCCGGTATTGTACCCCAAATCGCAACCGTTCAAACTTGGAGGAAACAGCAACCTCATGTTGACGCAAAGGCGCAAGGACGCAAAGGTTTTGATGGGGGCATATCCTTGAAGACTTTGCGCCTTTGCGTCTTGGCGTCAAAACCGGGATTTCCCCTAAATCGCCTCGTGGATGGTACGTTGCTGCAACGCCAGCCGCTGCTGGATGGCCTGAAGGCGACTGAGGGCGGCGGGATCGGCGCTACTCACCTCGGCCATCGCCAGATCAAGCTCGTGCAACAGATCGCTCATGGTGCACATTGCCTGGGCCAAATAGGCATCGCTATTGGCGGCATGGACGGCCAGCGAAATATGGCAGGCGGCCAGTTCGAGCAGATTGAGTTGCGGTGGGCCGAAGAGGCGCGATTGGGTGGTAGTGACGGTGAGTGCGCCCAGCAGGCGCTGGCCCCACACCAGCGGGACAGCCATGGCACAACGGGTCGGCGCGTCCTGTTCACGGTCGCGGATGGCCAACCAGCGCGCATCGGTGTCAGTCTCGTCAATAATCATGGGTACCCGCGACCCCAACACCAACCCGGCCAACCCGTGGTCCCGCACATCACGCGCACGCTCGGTGCTGCTAAAGGTACCGTTACTCAACGCCAGGATCGGGCCATCCGGGTCATCCACGGGCAGCAACAACAACCCGGCACGCTCGCCGGTGACCATGTGGGGCACCTGAACCACCAGTTCGAGGGCCAGTTGACGGGGGTTGCTGGTGGCGCTCACCACTAAACGGCCAAAACCGAGCAAGCGGTCGAGCGTATCGGCATGGGCCTGCGACTGGTGGTAGTACTGATCGAGTTGCCCCTGTTGGGCAGAAAATTCGAGGGCGGCCCCGATGATCTGGCCCAGTGCGACGAGAAGTGCCTGGTCATCCTCGGTATAAGGGAGTGAGCGGCGCACCTCGATCCGCCCGATGACGCGCCGCCCAATCAGGATGGGACCAGACAACACCCCTGGCTCGCCGGTATGTAGGCTGCCTGTCCCGGCAGGAACAATGATCTCAAGCTGTTCGGCGTGTAACCAATCCGCCGCCAGATCGCGCAGCGTGGGGAGTGGGTCAGCCTGACGCCGTGCGGCGGCGAAGAAATCTCCACAACCCACCAGGGCTTCGCGGAGGCGGCGGTTCGGGTGGTTGGACGATGCAAACGGCATGGTATTCAGCGGCGTGGGCATAGGTGTCACATTCTACTGGACTCATCGGGCATTGTGACCCCTGATCCAAGCTCATGCACCTAACGGTTCGGCTGGATGTTTGCTCTCAATCGCCAACACCCCTCCCCGTAGGAATGCAAGTTGGCCATTCTCCAGATCGACATGGATTGTATCGCCCTCTTTGAAGATGCCGCGTAGTAACTCGTGCGAGATCGGGGTCTCCAAAAGCCGCTGTACTGTGCGACGCAATGGTCGCGCACCATAGATCGGGTTATAGCCCTCGCTGACCAGATACTCACGGGCGGCTTGGGTGAGGGTGAGCGCGATCTTTTGATCACGCAGCCGGTTAGCCAGATCATTCACTTGGAGATCAACAATCCGGGTCAGATCCTCAAAGCCGAGTTCATGGAACAGAACAATCTCATCCACGCGATTGAGGAACTCCGGGCGGAAGACCTGGCGCAACGCCTCGTCCACCTTACGGCGCGCTTCTTTGATATCAACCGCCTTGTGGTCGCGGTTGATGGTAGAGAAGCCGATACCCGAACTGCGCAGGTGTTCAGTACCGGCATTGCTGGTCATGATGATGACGGTATTACGGAAATCAACCGTGCGACCCTGGCCATCAGTCAGGCGGCCATCATCAAGCACCTGAAGCAGGGCATTGAAGACATCGGGGTGGGCCTTTTCGATCTCATCGAAGAGCACCACCTGGTAGGGGCGGCGACGGATCTGCTCGGTGATCTGGCCACCCTCGTCATAACCGACATAGCCGGGGGGCGCACCGATCAGGCGGCTGACCGTGTGGCGCTCCTGGAACTCGCTCATATCCACGCGAGTCATCGCGTCTTCGCTGTCGAACATGAACTCAGCGAGCGCCTTGGCCAACTCGGTCTTACCGACCCCGGTGGGGCCAACAAAGATGAAGCTGCCAATCGGGCGACGCGGGTCACGCAGGCCACTCCGAGCGCGGCGGATCGCATCGGAGAGCGACACAATCGCCTCGTGCTGGCCGATGACACGCTCGTGGAGGCGCGTCTCCATATCAATCAGTTTCTCGCGCTCAGTTTCGAGCATCCGGCTCACCGGCACACCCGTCCAACTCGCAACGATCTGGGCCACATCCTCATCATCAACCACCTCATCGAGATTGGCCGACTTGAGCCATGCCTCACGTTCGTGCTCAAACTGCTGGTTCATAGTCAAGAAGCGGGCGCGCAGAACTGCTGCATGCTCATAATCGCGGCGCGCACCGGCCTCTTCCTCTTCCTGCTGGAGCTTCTTGAGCGCGATCTCCTGTTCCTTGAGATCCTTGGGCATGGCGAAGATCTCGATGCGCAGCTTAGCGCTGGCCTCATCAATCAGGTCAATCGCCTTATCGGGGAGGAAGCGGTCGTTGATATAGCGGCTAGAGAGATGAGCAGCCGCGTGCAGAGCATCATCGCTGATCGTGAGTTGGTGATGTTCCTCATAGCGGCGGCGCAACCCCTTGAGCATCTCAATCGTCATCTCGACATCCGGCTCTTCCACAAAGACCGGACTGAAGCGGCGTTCGAGAGCAGCGTCCTTCTCGATATGTTTGCGGTACTCATCAATCGTCGTGGCCCCGACCACCTGAATATCGCCGCGTGAGAGCGCCGGTTTGAGCATATTCGAGGCATCAATACTACCAGCGGCTGCGCCCGCGCCGACCACCGTATGCAACTCATCAATAAAGAGGATGACCTTGCCCTTCGCGCTGCGCACCTCGTCCATCACCGCCTTGAGGCGTTCTTCAAACTCGCCCCGAAACTTGGAGCCTGCGACCATCCCGGCCAGATCGAGCGCCAGTAGTTTACGGTCGCGCAGAGTTGGCGGCACATCACCGGTACTCATGCGCTGCGCCAAACCCTCGGCAATTGCCGTTTTACCCACGCCAGTCTCGCCGACGAGCACCGGATTATTCTTACTACGCCGCGAGAGAATACGGATCACGCGGCTAATCTCCGGCTCGCGCCCAATCACCGGATCGAGCTGGCCCTGCTTGGCCATTTCGGTCAGGTCGGTACTATACTTTTCGAGAATCTCATAGCGCCCTTCAGCACCGGGATCATCCGAACGTTGCGAGCCACGGATCTCCATAAGCATCTGGTAGATGCGTTCTTGATCCACATTGAAGGTATTGAGGATGCGCGCCGAAGCGCCCTCGCGCTCACCGGCCAAGGCGATCAAGAGATGATCAATCCCCACATACTGATCGCCTAGTCGGTTGGCCTCTTCTTCGGCACGTTTGACAAGGCGTTGGGTACGGGGCGTGACATAGACCTGATTGCCGAAGCCATATTGCCCATAGACCTTGGGCGACTTCTCCAACTCACGCTCGACCCGTGAAGCCACCACCTCAGGATCAAGGTTCAGACGCTGCATTGTACGGATGGTAAGGCCATCGCGTTGGCGGAGCATAGCGAGGAAGACATGCTCAACATCGAGTTGGGTATGGTGCTGCTCCTGCATGATCTCCTGGGCGGCCTGGAACGCATCCTGCGCCTTCTCGGTGAAGCGCTCAAGTCTCATAATCAGTTCCCTCGTGAGGCAAGCCGACATGTATTCCCAGGGAAGCCGGGACGCGATAGCTTGCCATTGGTTCATTCAATCCCGATCACAGCGGATGGTTGGATGGAGCGGAATTGACGTGATGATGCACAACTTGATCATGTCGCCAAATCTAGTATAGCACACTGGCTTTGGCATGAAGTATAAGAGTTGTGCATGGGGGTGTCACGTAACGTTTTGCACGGAACCGTCCATGCGTGCGTAGGGGCGCGTCGCGACGCGCCCCTCCATGTTCCTTACTGAGTAATGCGTTGCTGCAAAACGTTACGTGACACCCTGTGCATGGGGTGTGGCGAGGGGCGCGGTACGGTTGGTTCGCCTGTATGGTGTGCCTATAGGGGTAGTACAATAGATCGTATCTAGTTAGATATAACGAGTCGTGGCAAGCATGATCACACACCAACAACGTCGTAATAGAATCACTTTTTGGCTAGGCTTGGCTCTTTTGGCCATCCTAGTTGGCCTCTTTGTGGCGCGTGATCGGTCATTTGAGAACATCCAGCGTGCAGATCGCATTCGCATTGGCTATGCAGTTGAGGCTCCGTTTGCCTTTACCCGTGAGAATCGTCGCGTCACGGGCGAGTCACCGGAGGTGGCCCGTGCGGTGGTGGAGCGCATGGGGATTAGCCAGATCACCTGGATACAGACCGAGTTTGATCAACTCATCCCCGATCTGCGCAACGGGCGCTTTGATGTGATCGCAGCGGGGATGTTTATCACGCCGGAACGGGCCAGGTGGGTCGCCTTCTCCGAACCCACCTTTCATGTCCAACAGGGTTTGTTGGTGCGTATTGGCAATCCCCACAACCTGCATACGTATGAACAGGTGGTGCAGACGGCAGGGATTCGGGTGGCTGTGCTTGATAGCTCGATTGAACAGCGCATGTTGCAACAGATCGGGTTGGCACCGGAGCGCCTAATCCGTGCGCCCGATATTCCGACTGCGCGGGTGGCGGTGGAGAGCGATCTGGCCGACGCTTTTGCAATCTCAGCCCCCACACTCCGCTGGCTCGTCAAGTATGAGTATGTCCCCCAACTTGAGGTAGCGACGCCCTTTGTGCAACCCGATCCAGCACATACGGATGGCTTAGGTTATGGTGGTTTTGCCTTCCGCCAAGAAGATCGCGCCTTACGAACGGCGTGGAATCGGGCCATGGATACGTTGATCAATAGCCGTGATCATCTTCAGATCATTGCTCCATTTGGTTTTACAGAGGCTGAGCTGCCTGGTGCAATCACCACCCAGGAGGTTCTTACACAATGACACCCGCAACACCTCCACTAGCCGCTTTGCGCAACCAACCAATGGCGTGGATGACAGTACTCCTCGCGATCATGATCTGCGGGGTGATTGTTGCGTTGCATCTTGAACAGCGGCGCTCTTTTTATGACATCGTGCGTGAGCTTGACACCCTGCGGCAGGCACGGATTGATCTCTCCGAAGGTTTTGTGCAGTTCACCATGGCGGGCGATCCGATGCTACCCTTTAATCGTGAGCAGGGCTATGTGTTGATCGCCCAGGCACTCACCCAGATCCGAACCCATGCAATCAATCTTGATGCAAGTGGAGAAGCTCTGGCTGCGTATGAGATGAAAGAAGAACGTTTTTATCGCTCTCTTGAACGATGGAATATGGCTGAGCAGCCCTCGCCACGTGAAACAATCGCACTTTTGCTCAGTTTTCACGAATTGGAATTGGAAGCTAATGGCTTAGATGAAGATGTACGGGGTAAATTTCGTGATTTTTCAATCCGGATTGATCAGGTATTTACGTTCTTTTTGAGTCTCGCAGCAATCTTGTTGATGATCTTTGCTGTGGTATTGTTACGCTTTGGCCATGCGCAGGCAGTATCTGAACAGGCGCGCTGCCAAGTTGAGCGCGATCTGGCATTGCTGAATAGTGAGTTGGAGCAACGAGTAGCCGTGCGCACTGCCGAGTTGGAGCGGGCCAATCAGGCAAAGGATATGTTTCTGGCCAATATGAGCCACGAACTGCGCACGCCGCTGAATGCCATCATGGGCTTTACTGGTACGCTGCTGATGAAACTGCCTGGCCCGCTCACATTTGATCAGGAGCGCCAATTAAACACCATTCAGCGTAGTTCGCGCCATTTGCTCAGTATGATCAATGATATTTTGGATATGGCCAAGATCGAATCTGGACGCCTTGAAATACATTCGGAGTCGGTCAATTGTCAAGAGGTACTGAACGAGGTGATCGAGCATTTACGCCCGATGGCCGAACAAAAGGGATTGGAGTTGGGTCTGATCGCACCGCAAGCGGCGCAGATCCTCCACACCGACCGGCGCGCCTTGAATCAGATCATGCTCAATCTGGTGAGTAATGCGATCAAGTTTACCGATCACGGTGCGGTACGGATCGAGTTATCCCTCCCCAATACGAATCATCAGGTGGCGATCAGCGTGGTAGATACGGGAATTGGGATTCGCGAAGCCGATCTGCCGTTGCTCTTTGTGGAGTTTGGGCGAGTCAACTCTGCCGAGGTGCGCCAACGTGAGGGCACGGGGCTTGGGTTACACCTCTCGCAACGCCTCGCCGAGATGTTAGGGGGCATAATTCAGGTGCAGAGTCGCTATGGTGAGGGGAGTATCTTTACGTTGTACCTGCCGGGATGATTCCTTGGGGCGCAGCCCCAAACCCCAATGTGTGGTGGCATTTGGCGGTGCAGCCAGCAAACGCCACCACACAAAGATCCACCTATCCTACGCCGCCACCAACTCATCGGGCTGCTTACTCACATCACGCAGGGTGGAAAGATCGCGGATACGCTCGGTAAAGAGGACACCGTGGAGGTGATCAACCTCGTGCTGGATCGCCCAACCCAGCAAACCATCGGCCTTGCGCAAGCGGCGCACCTTGCCGTTAGGCTCCTGGTACTCAACGGTGACCCAACTGTGGCGCGGAACCATCCCGTACCAACCGGGTAAACTGAGGCACCCCTCGTCGCGCATGATCTCATCGCCACTGGTCTTGACGATGCGCGGGTTAATCAGCACATACTGTTCGGCGGGAGCAACCTCAACTTCGGTACCATCATCAAGTTGCTCGATCTCGGCGGGGATCTCAACAATGCAGAGTTGAATGGGCAAGCCCACTTGGGGTGCCGCCAGACCAACCCCATGAGCCTTGCGCATGGTCTCAAACATGTCGGCCACCAACTGCTTCAAATTGGGGTCGGGCAATTTGACTGGGCGGCACTGCATTTTGAGAGTCTTTTTATCTTCACTGTTGTCTATGCGAAAGATACGTCGGGTACTCATAGTCTTTTCCTATATATGGAGATTGGGAGTGTCTACGACACGCTGCTCCAAGTATAGCACGTTTGACTTACTACGGATGTTGGAGTTGTTCGAGCGCAGCCTGAATCTGGGGGTCATCTTCGGGCAAATAACGCCACCACTCAGCAACAACCATGCGGTCGGGTTGCACACCCTGGCCCTCAATCGGGGTACCATCGGGGAGGTAATAGGCGACCTCGGCCAGCAGTAACCGAGAACCATCGGCGAAGTCGTAGCTATAGAGGTTCTCGGTATTGCCCGCGCTGGGGGTACCGACAACCTGGGCGCGGCCAAGCACCTGCATTCCAGCGGCGAACATCTCGGCGGCGCTATTGGTCTCCTCACTCACCAACACGATAATCGGTATCGCTTGCAGATCGGGGATCAGCTTGCCGCTGGGGATACGCTGCTCCTCGCTACTGGTACGCCCGCTGGTACTGCCGATCAGCCCACCATCATGGAAGAGGGCGATGGTATTGCGCATCAGGTGAACATAGCCGCCGCCATTGGTGCGCACATCAATGATCAAGCCACTCAGCGGGCCATCCTGAAGCAGATCCGCAACTGCGTGGCGCACCTGATGATCCACCCCTTCCACATAGAAGCTAGGAATGCTCAACAGGCCGACCGAACTACCCGCGAGGCGGCGGGCACTCACCCGATTAAAGGCATCGAGGTCTATCACCTCGCGTACCACCAGCACCTCGCGGAGCGGCTGATTGGGCGAGCGGATACCGAGGCGTACCGGCGTACCGGGTTCGCCGCGCACCTGGCTGATCGGGCCACCGGGGCCAAAGGCGGCGCTATCCTGGTAATCCACCCCATCAACCGCGATAATCAGATCGTGGGGCATAATCCCAGCGCGATCCGCCGGGCCACCCGGCACCACCGACGTTACCAAGCCGCCCTCATCCACATCGCGGATCTCGGCCCCAATCCCGCCATAGCGCAGCGTCCCGGAGAACTCGGCCTGTTGCGCAGCGACCTCCTGGGGTGACTCGTAGCGCGAGTGGTCATCATCAAGCCGCTCGATCATCAACTCCATGAGGAGGTAGAAGGTTTCGGGGTTGGTACTCGCCTCAACCTGGGGCGAAAATTCGGTATAGACCGCCTGCCAATCCGCACCGTTATAATCGGCATAGAGATAGTGATCGCGCACCGTCTCCCAGACCTGCACGAAGATCCGGCGGCGTTCAGCGAGGCTGAGCGGGGCGAGGGTGGGGGTAGGCGCGAGCGTCGGCTGGGGTGGGGTGGGCGTGGGGGGGCGCGGCGGTCGGGGGAGTGAGGGGCGCTCGCTGGGTGGCGGAGTCAGCGCAGGAGCCTCGGCCACACCGGGTAGGGTGAGGCTGCATGCGGGGAGTATGAGCAGCAGCAGGATGCAGGCGAGGTACTTCATAACATGTATGATACCAGCATCCGTGGGGGTGGTGGAGGTGTTACAAACCTAATGTGTATTGATTGCAACGACTCAACCCTGATGCTTCTACTACCGCATCAGGTAGGGGTAATTTTTCAAGTGCCCTTGGTTCAACTTTGATCGCACCTGCACCATAGGATTTACCGACAAGTACTAGATTACGGACAGTCTCTGGGTGCGATAAGACAGACCATAACGCATTCATAGTGTGTTTGTCTTGGTGGCGTGGATAGACACAGAGAAAGCTTGTGAGCGGAATAATCTTCGCTTCATTACGAATAAATCGTGCATTCCGCCTACCTAGATAGGCGAAAAGGAATGGTGGTACTGTGCGGGTCTCCATCTTATACCACGGTTTACGTTGCTTAATCAGTGCAAGCGAGGGAAGCCCTTGTTCAATACCCTTTGCTAAATACTCTTGTATTGGCGATGGGAACGATTCGATAGGACGGCCATCTAAATTGAGAAGTAAGGTTGGACGACCTGACTGTTCGGCATCCTCAACGGTTTTGTCAGTGACTACATCTTCGGGTATGTCTCTGGTTCGACCAAGTGCCGGACGTAAAAATGAGGAAGGAATTGCCAAATCACGGGCCTGCTGACGGGTAAGAAAGAAGAACTCGTTTGAACCAGTAGCAACCCCGCGCATGATTCTTGCATACATGCCAAGACGGTAGGTAGCATCTGAAACAATGCTTGGAGGGCGCGATAATCCTGTCTTCATCGCCTCTTCTAAGGTTCGGTTGTGAATATCGAGGGTTGTGTTCGTTAGGCACAGGAAATCCGATAATACCCACTCTTTGAGGTCACTCGGATGTTGCGAACGACAGCGAACCCAAAAGAAATGCTGCTTGGGTTCAGCCTTCCTGATAAAAAAAATCAGGGCATTGGTATCTACTCCAGGAAAGGGTGTAGCCTCAGGAGCAAATGTTACCACCGCATCAAGGCAGTAATGCTGTGTAATCCATGTCCAGAGTTTCTTTGCAAAGACACCTTCTACAGTGTCAGCAGGCATAATAAAGGCGAGTCGTCCATCTTGATGGAGCATCGAAAGTGCATTAAGAAGAAAATAGACATGTAAACCCGCACGTCCATCAATAGTAAAACCTGTAATTTTTTGACAGAGTAATTTGAGCTTGGATTTGACAATACTATCTAAGCGGTGATGTCGAATATATGGAGGGTTCGCTACCGTGGCAGTAAGAGATATTTGGGGCGGATTGAGCACGAAATCGCGCAATTGGACTGCTGAAAGATCTACATCTGTTAGTCCCCATCTCTTTGCCTCGTATAATGCTTCAGGATCAACTTCAGTTCCTGATAGTGTTAACGGTATGCCTGTCTGAAGTGAGACTCGCTTGGCTGCGAGAAAGAAGGCTCCAGCACCAACCGCAGGGTCAAAGAGTTTTCTAAAACCACCTGCAATGGCGTAGCTCACCATCGCATCAGCGACCCAAGCAGGTGTCCAGAATTGGCCCTTGATGCGAAGATTTTCGCGCTCTTCCCAGTTTGTTGGTAGTTTTTGTTGCAATGACATTAGGGTTGCCTTTTCACCTATTCGTAAGCTCATCCAAAACTTCAAATACATCATTGTCTAGTGATAACATGCCACCACTGAAGGCAACGTATGGCAAAATATGCCCATTTTTATCAGTGATGGATTTAGCAACCAGAGAAGGTTCTTCTTGTGAATGACCAAGTTTATACGCATAATGATAGTAAAATTTATAGATTACTTTCTGTGAAGTGGCACCATTAGGAGCTTGAAAAACGTGTTTCGTTGGTTCAATAAGCCCTTCTCTAATGAGTTTCTGTGCTTCATCAAGCGCAATTCCGTAAGCTTTGTCATAAAATACGTGCCAAATGTGAATTGGCACTCCAGCATAGTCTTGCCAGTCTTGGAGGGGTTGTAGATCTTGTTCCTTGATGATGATTGTTGGAAGTACAGCCGCTTTCTTTAATCCCAACTTTCCACCTAAACGCTTTTGACTTCGCATAGGTGTATTGTAATCTGGCATTTGCTCTGCTCTCCATAAACTATTTTCACACTCAATTGCTACGATAGCTTTTTTAAGTAGCTCTTTCATGTTGTCTTCTGAGATGAATGGAAGTTCTGTAAGCCCACCAAGTTCGTCTATTATCATATCAACTACAGATTGATCGTTTTTTCTAAAGACAAGAAGATCTGGTCGCTTAATTTTCCCTAGTCCTGCCGCATCTAATCGTTCAAAATACAGTTCAAATTCACGAACATCATGATCAGGTGCAGTTCCGCTAGGCCCATAGGGGACTGCGTAGTAAAGGTTCGTTGCATTGACAGCTTGTACTATACGTTCTTCGCTCCAAACACCCTGAGACCAACGCATAAGAAAATCACTACCACGTAATGTTCGTGGATTTAAAATAAAATCCGACCATTCAATGGAAGTATGACCCTGTAATCTAAACTCAATGTCTTCTACTGAAACTGTGAGAACATCTTCAAATGCCGATAGTGCATGTATAGAACTCATATTTCTCTTCCTTTGTATCTAAACGAAAACGTGTTGAATACGTCTGTGCTAATCATAGCACAGCTTTGAAGTTTTGCAAGAGGGTTCTTTCGGGTTATTGTTTACACTCCTACGCGCAACGCCCACGCTCCACGTAGGAGTATTTATTCCCCACTCGCTACCGCTCCGGCACCGCCGTGGTTACCACCTCCACTTGGCCAATATCCACGCTGTTGCCTGCGACGGCCACGATTGGGTACTCGACACCCAAATTGCCGCGTGCGACAACCATGAGGTGCGCTCCGGCTGGCACCTTCTCAAGCGTAAAGCGCCCGTTGGCATCGGTCTGGATGATGAGGTTGGTCTGCTCAATAATGATCTCGGCGCTGGTAGGGCGTCCAGCCGAGTCGATCACGACGCCACTGATGCTGCCATAGCCGCCGATGTTGCCCATCACGGGACTCTGGGCGATCTTGATGATGACGAGGATGACAAGAACCAACGCTAAGATCAGGGTTCCAATCCGTACTCCTACCCGAATCTCCCATTCATACGGGCGGGGTGGCGGGAATTGGCGCGGGTGTGGTTTGGGGGGGATGAGTTGTTGGAAGAACATAGGACACCTCATCGTATTAACGGGTCGGACGTACCGTGATGTTGTCAAAGTCGGCTTGGGTGCCGTACCAGGTGCGCAATCCGATGCCGCCCTGGCTATAGGTCGCGTCGGTGACTGAGAGTACGGGTTTGCCGTCAATGACGGCGGTAAAGGTAGCGCCCTTCACTTGCACTTGCACTTGACGATCGGTGTTGTGCCAGTTGTAGCCCGCAGGAGCCTTGACGAAGGCGATGGGTTTATCAATCTCGTTGCCGTTGACCCATTTGCGGAAGGCGAAGCCGCCTAAGCCGGGATCGTATTGGAAGGTGTAGCCGTTCACTTTGGTGATGTTGTCGGCGCGGAAGAAGATTCCATAGCCGTTTCCGGCGGTCAGCCGCCCCATGCCCACATCTACTGTATAGTCGCTGGCGTTGATCGGCGGAGCGAAGATCCGTCCCTCCCCGGAGTTGCCGTGCAGCACCCCGCCACTATTTTTCCACGACCCCGATACCACCTTCCAGTCACTCATGTCGTTGAAATCCTCTTGCATGAGTGGTGTGTCTGCCCCGCAACTCCCGCCACCAAAGGCGCTGCTCACTTGGCAATAGACATCTTCGGTGCTAGTGCCGGTGATGCTCATCGTGGCGATGACTATACCAGCCATCAGCGCAAGGAGGAGACCAATTTCAACTGCCGATTGACCATGCTGTTTGTGTTGTTGTAGGTGCTGCATACCAACCGTCCTTCGTAGGGGCCGCGCAAAAGTTAAAGTTCGGTCAAGATCATGAACGTACCCGGAGATGATCTCCTGCAATTGCCAGAGATGATCTCCTGCAATTGATCGTACACCATCCGAACCCGCGTGGTAGTTGCGGGGTTTTAACCCCGGCAAAGGAAACGCGGACGCGGCGCATGGAAGGCACGCACGGCTCGACTGAGCTCGCCGAAGTCCTCGGATACGTGCGCCGCGAACAACGGCTTGCGATTTGCTAAAAGCGCACATTTGTGTTATACTACACGCATGCAGCGAACCATCCGAATCCGATTAATTCCCGCTTCCGCACAGGTGGTATCCCTTACGGAAACCAGCCGCCGGGTGCATCGCTGGTCGTTTGCGCAGATCAAGGGATTTGTCGAGTACAAAGCCGAGGGACGGGGGTGTACGGTGGCTGGGGTCGATCCCCGGCATACCTCGCAGACCTGTAGCTGCTGTGGGCATATCGCCCGCAACAACCGCCGTTCCCGTGGTCGGTTTGTGTGTCGGGTGTGTGGCTTCGAGCTGCATGCCGACCTCAACGCGGCGCGGAATAGTGCGGCCACGTACCATGCCCGTGGGGGTACATCTCCTGCGGGCGGGCTGCCTGTCAACCAGCCAATCGTATCCGTCCCGACGCCTAGGCGTCAGGAGTGAGGTACAAGCCGTGGGGCGTTAGCCCCTGCGGTAAGTTGACCTGCACGATAACCAACATAGTGTATGACCTTATGCCGTGGTATACTAGCCCGAATGCACAGAGCGTGTGCCGCCGCTGGAGTCTTCTCCAGAGGAACTTCCCGACTCCTCGCCCACCCCATCGGGGTGGAAGGTCGCCCCACGAAACCGCAAGTGGGGGCACGTTGGTGGTAACGCCAGCGCGACGCAAGACGGCAACAGAGAGCAGACCCGCCGGGTGCGCCCGGTGAGGGGTGAAAGGGTGTGGGTAAGAGCCCACCGGCGTCGGCAGTGATGTCGGCGGCCAGGCGACTGCGCCGGCTGATGGGGAGCAAGGTATGTGGGGCGGGCTTATCGGTGGGAGCCGCACGGCGTTTGTACCACCCCGCTCGCTCGTATCGCCGCCGCGACGGTAAATCGGGTAATCCCCGGTGCGCTAGGAGCGGCCTTCGCCGTTGGCGGAGAGAGAGATGGCGGCAGAGAACAGAATCGGGGGTATAGCGCTCTGTGCAGAACCGCTACACCCCTTCATGTTATGGACAAATTGGCTCCACCAGGTAGCGCGCTCGCTCAGCACAACTGAGTTCGGGGAGGTAGCGGTTGGCTCGTACCCACTCGACGAGTGCCTTGCCGGTGAGGTTGCTCCATGTCACGCTGTTGCCGAGTTGGTCGGTGGCATGTACCAGATCTCCGTTAGCACTGAGCGCAACGCTGGCGATCACGTCCAGCAGGCTGCTGAAGTCGCGCTCAAGCTCTCCACTCGCAACATCCCACAAGCGCACCAGTTTGTCACCCCCGCCACTCAGTAGGTAGTGCTGATCGTGGCTGAAATCCAGGCTCATCACCAGTTGGCGGTGCGCAATGATGCTGTGGCGGAGGCTGGCGCTGCCCACATCCCAGATTTCGATCCGCCCGTTCTCATACCCCACCGCTAACAGCCTCCCATCCTTGGTGTAGGCGCTGCTGTAAATTTCAGACTGCTCGCCATTGAGTGTGGCGCTGATGCTGCCGCTCGTCAGATCCCACAGCGCAATGGTCTGTGTGCCATTTTCGGCCTTGCTCTGTGCGGCGATCTGTTGTCCGTTGGGGCTGATGCGGTAGATGCCGTTGATCGGCCCTAGCTCGCGCACGAGGCTGAGGTTCGCGGTGGTGTAGATCTGGAGCATGCCGCTGCTGTCCTGCACCAAGAAGGTGCTACCATCGGGGCTGAAGTGGGCCAAGGGTAAGAGTGCGCCGCTGCCTAACATCTGGGCGCTTCCCTGTGCCATATTCCAGATCCCAATGTCGCCGGTGGAACCATACTCTGGCGCAGATCCGTCCGGGCTGCGGAAGATGGCGATCTGCTGCTGGTCGGCGCTCACCGCCACGATCTGCCCGCCTACATCTGGGTAGCTCGCGGCTTCTTCACTGGGCCACGCATCATTGGGTGTGGTGTACCCGGCGCTGTCCCATACCCGTACCGACATGTCACGCGCTGCCGAGATGATCCGGCTGCCGTCGGGGCTGAAGATGAGGCTGTCTATGGGGGTGTTGATGCTGATGCCCTGGGTGTGCCCGCTGTAACGGCGTAGCTCTTCGGCTTCGCCCGACCGCTCGGCGTTCATGTCGCTCCACAGGTGAACCAGGCCGTCGGTGGTGCCGGTAGCGACCATGTGGTTGTCGGGGTGCAGCGCCAGCGCCGTCACCAGGGTGTCGTGCTTAATGCTGAAGAGCAGGCTGTAGCTGTTGGTCTCCCACACCTCAACGGTTAGCCCGTTCACGATCACGGCCAAGCGGCTGCCATCGGCACTGAACATGGCTGGCCCATAGTAGCCGCCTTCGTTGGTGATCGTGTGGATGGGGTTGGGGTTGCTCGACCGCAGATCCCAGATCACCACCATTGCAGGGGACTCGTAGACTGCGGCGATGAGGCTGCCTTGCTGGTTCACATCCAGGCTGATCAGGCTGAAGGTGTCGGCGGGCGGGCTGAAGCGGCGCGTGATGCGCTGCGTGGCCAGATCGAAGAGCAGCGGGCCTTCACTGCTGCTTGCGAGCGCCAGGGTGTGGCTGTCGGGCAAAAAGTCTATTAGCCCCGGCTGCATCTCGCCGAGGGCTTCGCGGTAGGATCGCCCGCCCGCCACGCCCCAACTGAGCAGCGAGTAGCTAGATGTGGCCACCACCTGGCTGCCATCGGGGCTGATGATGAGTTGCCCAACACCAAGTGTCTGTGGAGCGCTCTCCACGGGGACAAGTTGGCCATTGGCGTCCATGATCATCATCGGCTCGCTGTTTTGCGGCGCTACTGCGAGGTTGCTGATCGCGCTCAGACTCAGGCTGCGCAGCAGTGTTCCCTGTTCCATTCCCCACACTTCAACCCCGCTGTCGGCGGCAAGAAAGAGTTGATCGCCCTGTGGGCTAACGGTCATGCCATAGATCGGGGTGCTGCTCTCCGGCTTGATGCGCCAGCGCGCGGCGTTCTCGGCAATGCTGGCCAGCACGCTATTCGCCGCCCGCAAGGGGCTGTCACTACTCGCAGCCTGAAAACTGAGCGCCATGGCCAAGTCGGTTTGACCCTGGCCAGCAAAGGTTTGGGCGTTGGCGATCAGGGCGCGTTGGTTGGCCTCGGCGGCACTGAGCTTGGCGGCTTGCTCGCTGCGTTGCGCCTGCGCCCCGAAGATGACCGCCGCGACCATGGCGACCACGGCGACGACGGCGACGCCCGCCAGGAAGATCGCTCGGCGCCGCAGTTGGCTTGCGGCGGTGGCCTGCTCTTCGGCACGTTGCTGCTGCTCGGCGGCGAGGGCGCGGGCCTGTTCAAGTTCGCGCTGGCGCACGGCCTCTTTTTCGGCGGCTTCTTGTTCCCGCTGTGCGGCTGAGGCATCCAGGAAATGGCGTTCTAGTTCATTCGGGGCGAAACGCGCCAGCAGCGCGAGCGCCAGGGCTTCATCGAGGCGGCCACCCCGGAAGAGCAGCGCTGGATCGTGCGCCTCGCGCTGCCACTCCAGCGCCGCCTGGCGGATGCTGTCGCGCAGGAGCAACCCGGCGCGATCCTGCTCCAGCCAGCCGCGTAGGCGCGGCCACGAACGGATCAGCGCCTCATGCGCCACCTCCACCGTCTCTGCGCCACTGGCATCCACACCCGTCACAATCAGGCGCGCATCGGCCAGTTGCCGCAGCAGTTCGCGTAACGGAGCCGGATCAGCCCCAGCGGGTGTCAGGTCGTGCAGCGTCACGCGCTGGCGGGTATCGCGGCGCTCCTCACCGGCCAGCGCATCACGATCCAGGCGCGTCAGCCGCACGAAGATGTCGCGTAGCCGCTCCTGATCGGCTGGGCGGCACGCCGTATAGATCTGGTCGGCGGTATGCGCAATCGCCTGATGAATGCCGCCCACATTGCGGTACTCAATCGCCCGTAGCCAACGCCCGCGTCGGCGCTGCCACAGTTCTTGCAGCGCGTGTTGCAGCAGCGGCATCGCCCCCGGCTCGCCACGCACATCATCCAAGATCTGGCCACTCAGATCGGCCTCGAAGCGCAACCCGACCGCCGCCGCCTGCAACTCCATGGCGCGGCGCAACTCTTCGGGGGTCATCGGGGCCACCAGTTCCTGCGCCGACTGCACGCGGTCGCGCAGGGCAGCGTAGGGGGCCACTTCACCCAGAAAATCGGCGCGCATGGTGATAATGACCGGGGTCTGTGGATGGAGGTCGAGCAGGGTTTGGAAGAAGGTGCTGCGCTCTTGCAGATCCTGGCAAATCGTGAATGCCTCTTCAAACTGATCCACCACCACGATCCGCTCGCCCGTGGCAGTGCTGGCGAGTGCGGATTCCAGGGCTAGTTGCGGGCGTTCGCCGGGGGTGAAGGTGATCACTTGGAGGGTGGGGCTACTGGCTTGGAGTGCCGGGAGCACACCGGCAAAGACGAGCGAAGATTTGCCGCTGCCACTTGCGCCCAGCACAGCCAGGAAGGGCTGTTGGGCGAGGCGCTGGATCAAACGCTGCACCAGCGGTTCGCGGCCAAAGAAGAAGTCGCGCCCATCGGCGCGGAAGGAGCGCAGACCGGGGAAGGGGCAGCGCTCATCGTAGGGTGGTACGGGTTGCCCCAGCGCCAGAGCGCGGAAACTCAGGTCGCTCGCCTCGGCACAGATGGTCTCGATGGCTGCCATTGCCGCATCGCGCTCCTGGCGCGCCTCGCGGGTCAGGCCACCCGGATCGGCACGCAGCGTGCGCCGGATGGTCGCGGCGGCGCTATCAAGCTCAGCCCGCAGAATCGGCGCCCGTTCACCCACCAGTGGCCCCAGCAGACCCAACCCGGCGGCGATGTCGTCGGCGGAGAGCGGACGATCCAGCGAGTCGCTGAAGAGTGGCTGGCCCCCCAGGCGACTAAAGAGCACCGGCACCAGGATCGTTCCGCGTTCGGCGAGTCCCGCACTCGCTTCAACCAGGGCGCGATCCACCTCGCCATGCTCGCGCAGGCGCGGGTAGAAGGCGGCAGCCAGCGCGTTGGCGGTACTAATCTGCACCTTGTCGGTCATCGCAACCACAGCGGGCATGCCCAGATCGCGCACGAGGCGTTGCGCTAAGCCGCCCAGCGCCACATCAGCACCGGGGCTAGCGCTCTCGCAGGTCGAGAGGAAGGTGAAGCGCGGCAAGCCCCGCGCTCCTTGCAGGTTGCCTAGGCGCTCGATCAGACGCGCCGCTGGAACCGGATCAACCTCAGCCGGATTATCGTCGCGGGCCAGGAAGATCACGCTCTCGCCATCGGGCATGACCCGCCCATGGCAGACAATATGCAGCATGGTGAAGGGTTCGGCGCTGATCTGGGCGCAGATCGCATCCAGGCTGGGTGGGCCAGCCGAGTCGGGCAGATCGCTCAGCAAGCTCGTGGGCAGCCCCTCCAAGGCGCGTTGCACCCCGCTCACCGCCGCCGCCACATCGAAGGGTTCGAGCCGAAAGCGGGACATATTGGCCGGACTAGCGGCCACGATCAGCATACGCAGATCCTGGCGGCCAATCTGCGGGAAGCGCCGGTCGGTCAGGCTGGGCAAGTAGCGCGAAAAGGGTGCACGCTGACTGAGTGCCAGAATCGGCCAATCGGCATCAATCGGGGCGCACAGACGCTCCCAGCGCAGCCCGCGCAGTTCGGCATCTTCAATGAAGAGCAGCACCCGCAGCCGATCCTCGCTGCGGGCGAGGGCGCGCCGAAAGGCATCATGGATCGATCCGTGAAAGAGCGCCTCGCCCAAGAAGCGCCCGTAGGCCAACGGCTGCACCTCCAGCCCGCGCAACTCCTCTAGGTTGAAGTGCAGCCGCCCCTCGCTACGTTCCGGGGTCAGGCTCTGCGGATGACTCTGCTCGACAATAACCGGCCAACCCGTCCCATCGCGGCGCTGAATCGTGATCTCGAAGGTGTCCACGGCTTACTCCCCAAGCAACCTACGCACCACCCGACAAAAATCGCCTGGCCGTTCATCCATCGGGTTGTGGACGGCAGCCGGGATGATGGACAGCTTGGCTCCATGGATATGCCGCGCCAAGCGGTAGGAGAGGTAGATCGGCACCAGCAGATCAAACAGCCCGCTCACCACCACGGTTGGCGT
The DNA here is from genome assembly GCF_004138135.1 of Candidatus Oscillochloris fontis. Lineage (GTDB taxonomy): Bacteria > Chloroflexota > Chloroflexia > Chloroflexales > Chloroflexaceae > Oscillochloris > Oscillochloris fontis. Next base: position 18,277 of record NZ_RYFD01000026.1, on the reverse strand, counting down.
GCTGATGCCCCGCAGCCGCGCTGGTTCGCGGTGGGTGAAGAGCGAGCGCAAGAGGCGATAGAGTCCTTCGGGGTCGAAGCGCGCCAGGTAGGCCGCCCGGCGCGCCCAGGGCCGCAACACCCCCCCGCCATGCTCGTGGGGGACACGCATCCCCAACGGGCTGAAGAGTCGCCCCAACATCTGGCTCAGGCGCAGCGCGGGCCAGCCCACATGCGGCAACAGGTAGATACGCGTGAAGAGCGGCATGCGCTGCGACTCCACCGCCGCATCTACCAAGAAGAGCATGCGCAACAGATCGGGGCGCTGGAGGGCGATCTCCGCCGCCACACTCCCGCCCATCGAGTGGCCAAACAGGATCACCTCGCGCAGCCCCATCTGCTCGCAAAAGGCAATCACCACCTCAGCGAGAGCGGGGATCGTCGCCGCCCGCCCCAGCCGCGAGTCACCATGCCCCGGCATGTCGAGCGCGAAGCAGCGGTAATCCTGCCCCAGATCGCGCAGCGTCATCCACCACAACTCCTTGAACGCCCCCCAGCCGTGCAAAAAGAGCAGCACCGGGCCAGTATCACCGGCGCACAGGTAGCTCAGGCCCAGTTCGGTATGGTACGCAGTGGTAATCGCAGCCGGCAGCATCCTCATGGCTGGGGTGCCCCCACCTTCAGGATGTAGGCCACCAAACCATCCAATTTCTCCGCGCTGAGATCCGTCGCGTAGCTCATGGGCATGATCCCCGCCTGATAGCCGGGGGCGAGTTCGGTGTTGGGGTAGATGATCGCCGCGCGCAGCCATGTTTCGGGATCGGGTTCGGTCTGCGCACGCTCATAGAGGGCGGTCAGGTTTGGCCCAAACGACGTGTTCCCGACATCCGAGACGGAGTGGCATGCAGCGCAGTGGATGGTATAGGCACTCCGCCCGGTTGCTACCGGGTCAGCCGTGGCAGTGGCGGTCATGCCGCAGGCAGTTAGGCCGAGCAGGGCTAGAATGAAGATGAGGGAGCGTCGCATTGTGTAGTCCTTACAATTCTTATTCCTCGCACAGTAACAGTTATCCCGTAACTGTTCACACTTCTCCTAGCCTCCAGGTTTTGACGCAAAGACGCAGAGGCGCAAAGCCTGCAACAACCCTTTGCGTCTTTGCGTCTTTGCGTCAACACGAGATTTCTACTTTCCCCAAGTATGAACAGTTGTCTCGCGCACCCGCCGCAACTCCTCCAGCCACACCGTCGCGCTCGCATCACTAGGGGCGCGCCAGTCGCCACGCGGCGAGAGCGAGCCACCCGATCCGACCTTGGGGCCATTCGGGACAGCCGAGCGCTTAAACTGGCTGATCTGGAAGAAACGGAACAGAAAGACCTCTAGCCAGTGCAGAATGGTGGGGAAATCGTAGGCGACCCGCTTCTCCTGCGGCAAGCCCTCTGGCCAGTGGCCTCGGCTGGCATCGGCCCAGGCATGTTCGCTGAGGAAGGCGATCTTGCTGGGGCGGAATCCGTAGCGCGTGGTGTAGTAGAGGTTGAAATCTTGCAGCGCGTAGGGGCCGATCTTGGCCTCGGTACTCTGCGCCGGTTCGTCCTGGTTGCCCGCTGTGGCCGGTACCAGTTCGGGCGAGATCTCGGTGTCGAGGATGGACTGGAGGATCGTATTTGCCGCCGCCCCGAACTCGCCATGACGCACCACCCAGCGGATGAGATGCTGAATCAGCGTCTTAGGCACCGAGGCATTCACATTGTAGTGTGACATATGATCGCCCACCCCGTAGGTGGCCCAACCCAAGGCCAACTCGCTCAGATCGCCCGTACCCAGCACCAGCGCGTTGTGGTAGTTGGCCAGCCGGAAGAGGTGCGAAGTCCGCTCCCCGGCCTGCACATTCTCGAAGGTAATGTCATACTGAGCGGCACCTTCAACAAACGGGTGCCCCAGATCGCGCAGCATCTGTAGGGCCGAAGGCCGGATGTCAATCTCGGCTGCTGTCACCCCCAGCGCCGCCATGAGCGCATGGGCATTCTGGTGGGTGCGCTCACTAGTGGCGAAGCCCGGCATAGTGTAGGCCAGAATATTACGCCGTGGCAAGCCCAGGCGATCCATCGTGCGCGCAGCGACGATCAATGCCTGGGTGCTATCCAAGCCACCCGACACGCCGATCACCAACTTCTCGATCTTGGTCGAGCGCAGGCGTTGCAGCAAGCCGTGTACCTGGATGTTGTAGGCTTCATAACAGCGCTCGTCGCGGGTGGCGGGATTATCGGGCACATAGGGGAACCGCTCGACATGGCGCAGTAGCCGGATCTCCCCCTGGGGCACCTGGAAGGCAAACGGGATCTGGCGCATCTGGCGCAACCGTTCGCGCTGGTCGGCGACACTATCACCAAAACTGCCCAAGCGCATACGATCTTGCAGCAAGCGATCCAGATCAATATCGGCCAGAATCACCTGCTCGCTATCGCAGAAGCGCTGCGACTCGGCCAGACACTCATGGTTCTCATAGATCAGCGCATGGCCATCCCAGGCCAGATCGGTAGTACTCTCGCCCGGCCCCGCCGCCGAATAGAGATAGGCGGCCACACACGTCCCCGACTGGGCGGCACACAGATCGCGGCGATAATCGGCCTTACCAATCGTAATGTTCGAGGCCGAAAGGTTACACAGCACCGTCGCCCCGGCCAGCGCCGCCATTGTACTGGGCGGCACGGGCGTCCAGACATCCTCGCAGATCTCGCTATGGATGCGCAGCCCCGGCAGATCCTCAGCCACATAGATCAGGTCGTTCCCGAAGGGCACCGTCTGCCCCAGCACCCGGATCGCACCGCTGAGGGCATCGCGGGCAGCCGCAAACTGGCGCTTCTCATAGAACTCGCGGTAGTTGGGCAGGTAACTCTTCGGCGTCACGCCCACAATCTGGCCGCGATAGATCGCCACCGCACAGTTAAAGAGCCGCCCCTCGTGGCGCAACGGCACCCCCACCAGCAGCAGCGGGGTCAGATCGGTGCTGGCCGCCACCACCCGTTGCAGCGCCGCGAGGCTGGCATCGAGCAGCGCATCCTGGTGGAAGAGATCCTCATTGCTATAGGCGGAAAGCCCCAGTTCTGGAAAGAGCGCAAGTGCCGCGTGCGCCGCCGACGACTGTTGGGCCAAGGCGATGGTGCGTTCAGCATTGAAGGCCGGTTCGGCGACGCGCAGCGCGGGTACACAAACGGCGACGCGAGCAAAACCGTGGGTATAGAGAGAAAAAAAATTCATGATTTTGTTGGCATCCCAGTTTTGACGCAAAGACGCCAAGGCGCAAAGTCTTTAGGCTAGACCCATCGCAAAATCTTTGCGTCCTTGCGCCTTGGCGTCAACATACACTTACTCAAAATCCTCGGCTTGCAGCAACGCCATCTGCCCCACCACCGGCGGCGCAGTCAGATTATAGTTGGTAATCTCGCGGTTGAGATCGCGCAGCCGCTGTTCATACTCCTGCTGCCATGCCGCACGCTCGTGGGGCTTGAGGTGCGGCCAGCGCTGGCGCAATTGGGCCAGCCAGTGGCTGAACTGCTCGCGGCTGGCGCGTACCTGCTTTTGCATATCAATCCACGAGGGGGTATAGCCATTCCCCTTGAGCAAACGAAAGCCAACCCGCATCTCTTCGGGAACATAGTCATCATCGTGGAGGTCAAGCGGCTTCCCCGCACCGGGCAGTTGCTCAAAGGCTCCGGCCGCTTCAGCGGTACGCATCTGCTGATCAATCAGGCTCTCGAAGTTGCGGAATGGAATATAGCGATGGGGCACAGATTCGTTCGTCTCTTCGGGATCATTGCTTGAAGATGCTGATGTGTTCATGAGCTATCACCTTCATATCAGTTAGCTATCAGCTACTATTGGCCCCGTATGTAACGTGTGGGAGCATAATCCATGGTAGGATAGCACGCCACCCCTTGTCGTGTCATGTAGAGACACATCGCACTAGTTACGAGAGAGACAACCTATGTTTTGGCTCAGCTTGCTTGTCCTGATGATCCTAGTTGCTTCAGCCCCCGGCATCTCAATCTACGTCGAACACCGCAATGGGGCCAGCGGCCAGATGGAGATGAGCCGTTCAGCCAGTATTGATCCGGTAGCTAAACGCTAATAACGCTCATATGAGCGTGAAAAGATCATCAAACTATGAAGCGCGTTAACCTGATGGAACATCCGGTTGATATGACGGAACTCCTTACGCTTGTGCAAACAGGTCCAGTGGTACTCGTCGCACCGGATGGAAAAGAATACCTCGTGGCAGAGGCGGATGATTTTGAGCAGGAAGTGGAGCAATTGCGAGCAAGTGTCGCGTTTCAGGCATTTCTGGATGCGCGGCGCGCTCAACATCGCCCTCGACGCACCCTCGCGGAGGTGGCGCACGAAGTGGACACAGAACTTGCCACGCAATCATCCCTTCCTTTATCAGAGACCTAGCTCATAGATATACCCTGCCTTTAGGCGCGGAAACCCACGAGCTTTAGCCGTGGGAGGAGCGCCCCGCTTGAGCGGCTTTAGCCCAGAGTTGCACGGGCGTTCGATGTGTCGTAGAATTGTTCTGTACGAGGCACCCTGTCGCGAAGGATTGCAGGGCAAACGGTTGGTACATACACAACTGAACCTTGGCGGTTCCATCGGGGAAACCTCCGATGGGTAAAAGGTTGAAGGTGACGTTCCTTCGACGGGCAATCGCTGCCGGGTTCGCCCGGCAGGGCCTCGGTAAGCAGGCCATACTACTCGGATGCCAGTCGCTCATCGACTGGTAGCGCCAGAGTAAAGCCCAAGTCCTTTAGGCTTGGGTAGCTTACTTGCTACGGCAACTCCACCGCCCAATATTGCCTTGCACGTGACGCTGCTGGTGCGGCTCCAAACTGGGTGCTTTGTAGGCATGTGCTTCTCGGTCAAGCCACGTTTCGATCCCGAAAACCTGTCAGCAGCGCACTTGAAGGCTGGCGGTAGGCTGTGTGCAGTGTGGTACAATCCACACCGGTGGCCCATGCGGGGCTGAAGTTGCTGCCACGCTTGGTATGCTGCCATTCAGGCACATGGAGTTGGTATGGATAGGAGCCTGCCCCCCCCCGTCGGGCCGGCACTCAACGGCGATGCGACACGTCTGGCCAATCGGCGGGCGCGGCGTTTATCGGCAATCGGTCTGATGGTGGCGGATCAGGTGCTGATCTTCATTGGCTTCGTGATCGCCTACTGGATGCGCTATAGTGCGGCATGGCCCGAACCACTCAACCGGATTGTGGTTGAGGTCGCAACGCGCAATCAGGTTGATTTGGTCGCTTTCCTGCCGATTGTCCTCCCCCTGATGTTCTTCTTGGGGCTGCGTTTTGCAACCCGTGGGCTCTATCGGGGATCTCCGCGTATCAATCTGCTCGATCAGATGGGTAGTATCGTGAGTACGACCCTGATCGGTATTGCGCTGCTGATCGTCTTTGTCTTTCTCTACAAGCCCTTTTTCTATTCACGGCTGATCTTCTTCTTTGCTGGAGCGACGATCACCTTTCTGCTAGGTTCGTGGCGTCTGGTTCTCTGGGGCTACCATCACTGGCGCTGGACACGCGGGCAAGCCCAGGATCGCGTTCTGGTCATCGGCGGTACCGGCTTGGGTCAGCAGGTGATGAATGGAATTGCCGCCTCGCCCGGCTTAGGCTATGCGCTGGTGGGCTACTTGGATGATCGCCCGATTGTGGCGAGTGATCGCACCCCTCGCGTCTATCGGCACCTTGGCCAGATCGAGGATCTGGAGCAGGTGGTAGGCGCACAGAATGTGCAACAGGTGATCATCGCGTTGCCCTTCTGGGAGCAGGGACGTATGCCCGATCTGGTACAGACATGCCGCGATCTGGGGGTGGGCTATCAGGTGGCCCCCGACTTCTACCAACTCAGTTTTGACCGCGTGGATGTCTTGCAATTGAGCGGTGTCCCGCTGTTGCGTCCCAAGGAGATCTTGCTGGAGGGTACCAACCTCGTCCTCAAGCGCATCCTCGATGTGACGCTCGTGCTGGCCAGCCTGATCGTGGTCATCCCGATCACCCTGCTGATCGCGCTGGCGATCAAGCTCGACTCGTCCGGCCCGGTCATCTTCGGCCAACGCCGGGTGGGTAAGGGCGGACAGCACTTCACCTGCTACAAGTTCCGCACCATGGTGCCCGATGCCGAGGCGCGCAAAGCCGAACTCCACGCGCTAAACGAGGCCGATGGCCCGCTCTTTAAGATGCGCGACGACCCACGAGTGACGCGAGTGGGTCGCTTTTTGCGCCGCCGCAGCCTCGATGAGTTACCCCAACTTTGGAATGTGCTGCGCGGCGATATGAGCCTAATCGGCCCGCGCCCGGCCCTGCCCGATGAAGTAGCGCGCTATGAGCATTGGCAGATGCGCCGCCTTGAGGTGCTACCCGGCTGCGCGGGCCTCAGCCAAGCCCTGGGGCGCAGTGATGTCTCGTTCGATGAACAGGTGCGCCTCGATCTCTACTACGCCGAGAACTGGTCGGTAGGGATGGATCTGCGCATCCTGATCATGATCATCCCGGCCATTATCGGTGGGCATGGTGCCTATTAGTCGTTCAGGGTTGTCTGTACCATGCTGAATCTCTCCCGTCGCGTCCCTTCACCACTCTGGTTGCTGCTGTTGCTGGCACTGCCGCTGGCGTTCATGCCCTTGCAATGGGCAACCGCGATCAGTCTGGGGCTGGCGCTGCTCATCCTGACCCTGATCGATCCGGTCTGGGCGCTCTATGCGGCGATCCTCTCGGTACCGGTGCAGGAACTCATCCAACTCCCCGGTGGCCTCAGTGTCACCCAGGCTACCCTCTTGCTGATGCTAGGTAGTTTGGGCTTACACACGCTTGCCGCCCCCGAACGTCCACTACGCTTGGGGCGGCTCTTTGGGCCACTGGCGCTGTTTCTCCTGGCCCTCTTTACCGCGCTGATCTTCACCCCCTTCAGCCGTAGCGAGGCTACCCGCGAACTGCTGCGCTGGATCACCGTGCCGCTGGTCTATCTGCTGACACTGCGGGCGCTGGGCGGGCGAGCGGGGCTGGCCAATTGGCGTCTGTATGGCCTACTCGCCTGTCTGCTGCTGGCTCCGGCCTTAAATGCAGCATTGGGGTTAGTGCAATTCTGGTTTGGGATCGGCCCGGAGAGCTTCGGAGCCGGGGGCGGGCGTACCCGCGCCTATGGCACGATTGGACAGCCTAATTCCTTCGCCGGGTATATGAACCAGGCATGGCCGCTGGCGCTCAGTTTGACGGGTGGGATGTTGGTGGGGGTTGTTCAAACTGTTGTTGGTGCGCACGCTGCGCGTGCGCACCAACAACACCATACCCGGTTTCTGCTCCTCGCGCTCCTCGGCGGCATCAGCGGTGTGCTCCTGGCGGGCCTGCTCACCAGTTTCTCACGCGGAGGCTGGGTGGGGGCTTTGGGGGGCATGTTGGTGCTAGGGCTGGCAACCATGATCGCACTGCCGCCGGAGTTACGGCGCTGGGCGCAGCGGGGGCTTATTGTTGCCGGTGCCGGCATGCTGCTCCTCCTCGTGCTTGGCGGTGGTGGGTGGCTGCCCAGTTCGCTGGCCGGGCGTCTAGGCAGCATTACCGCCAGCATGCGCCTCTTTGATGTGCGCGGCGCGGTCGTCACCCCGGAGAACTTCGCGGTGGTGGAGCGTATGGCCCATATTCAAGCCGCCTGGAACATGTTCCAGCGCCACCCAATCACCGGGGTGGGGCCAGGCAACTACAGCCTCGCCTTCGAGTCACTCCCCGATTCGGGCATGACTCCCATCACCACCCGTCCATGGTACACTTCGCGTGGACATGCCCATAACTACTACCTGCATATCGCCGCCGAAGCGGGCGGTTTGGGGCTGGCAGCCTACCTGCTACTGTTAGCGAGCGTCGCCTATCAGGCGTTGCGCGCCATCCGCCATGCCCCCAACCTACTCTGGCTCAGTGTGGCGATAGGTTGTACGGGCATCAGTGCCGCTGTGGTCGTGCATAACCTCTTTGAAAACCTGCACGTCCTCAATATGGGGCTTCAGTTGGGTACCACCTGGGCCTTGTTGGTGCTCGCAGAAGGCCAACACAAGGAGATGCACATATGACCTACCTCGTCACCGGCGGGGCTGGTTTTATCGGCAGCCACCTCGTTGATACCCTGTTGCGGCGGGGAGAGCGGGTGGTCTGCTTGGATAACTTCACCCCCTACTATGATCCGCTGCGTAAGCGGCACAACATCACCTGGGCGATGGAACAACCGGGCTATACGCTGGTTGAAGCCGACCTGCGCGATGCTGCGGCGCTGGCGGCGCTCTTTGCCACCTACCGCCCGACCCACGTGGCCCACCTCGCTGCAATGCCCGGTCCCCGGCCTTCGATTGCCGACCCCGCGCTCTACGAGGCGGTGAATGTGGGCGGAACCGTGCGCCTGCTCGAATGTGCCCGCCAGCATGGGGTTGAGAATGTTGTGCTCGCCTCAACCTCTTCGGTCTATGGGAAGGCCGAGAAGGTACCCTTTGAGGAAGATGACCGCACAGATAAACCGCTCTCGCCCTATGCGGCCAGTAAGAAGGCCGCCGAGGTGCTGGCCTACACCTTCTACAGCCTGTATGCCATGCCGATCAGTGTAGTACGCTTCTTTACCGTCTATGGCCCGCGTGGCCGCCCCGATATGACACCACACCTATTTGTGGATAAAATGGTGCGCAACGAGCCGTTTGTGCTCTTTAACCGTGGGGTTGATCTCTTCCGCGACTACACCTATGTTGATGATATTGTGGCTGGGGTCGTGGCGGCGCTGGATCGCCCAAATGGCTATGCGATCTTCAATTTGGGCAACTCGCAACCCGTCGAGATGTGTCGTTTTGTAGGTTTGTTGGAGCAGATTACTGGCTACCCCGCTCAGATCGAAGATCGCCCGCTGCCCGCCACCGAGCCACCGATCACCTTTGCCAGCACAGCGAAGGCCCAGCAGATGCTTGGGTTTGCCCCGGCCACACCGGTGGAGGTGGGGTTGGAGCGCTTCTGGGCATGGTATCGGGCGACGATTATGAAGTAGGGGCGAAGCATCGCCGACCATGTGGCCTGGAGAAGACGAACTGCGTTGGTGGGCGATGCTTCGCCCCTACGGAATGCCCCCATTCGACCAGAGAGGAAGTAACGAGGATGCTGATGGAAGAGACCGAGGGCCAGCGAGCGAATGCGACAGATGAGCCGATGGGTTCGGCGGATGATATTGAGGTTGAGCGCGAAGGTTTTTCGCTCTGGAAGCGCCTGCGTAGCCCGCGTACCCTGATCTCATTTGGGATCGCCCTCGCTCTGATCATCTTCGCCTTTCGTGGGCTGAATATTGATCTCGATCAGACCTGGACCTACATGCGAGCGGCGAATCCGTGGCTCATGCTGCTTGGCTTGGCGGTCTTCTATACCACCTTCCCCATGCGGGCGCTACGTTGGCGTATGTTGTTGCACAATGCCGATGTGCCGATTCATCAGGGGCGTGGCAGTTGGGCCTCGTTCCCTGCACTGATGGAGTACCTGTACCTCTCCTGGTTTGCCAACTGTATTGTGCCCGCCAAATTGGGCGATGCCTACCGCGCCTACCTCCTCAAGCATAACGGTAAGGTCTCTTTCTCTTCCGCCTTTGGCACGATCTTTGCCGAGCGCCTGCTCGATATGATCGGCCTCTTTGCGATGCTCCTCGTCTCCGGTTGGCTCACCTTTGGTGCCCACATGCCCGAAGGTACCCAGATCGTCTTTGGGTTTGGAGCACTCTTAGTGGTGCTCATTCTCACCGGCTTGGCCGGGATGCGCTGGCTCAGTCCGCTCATCCGCCGCTTTATTCCCACCCGCCTCCACGATTTCTATGCGCGCTTTGAGTATGCCGCGCTGCGCTCGTTTAGCCCGGCGATTCTGCCGCGCCTCGTGCTGCTCACCGGGGTGATCTGGCTCCTCGAAGGTACACGGCTCTACTTCGTCATTCTCGCGCTTGGCCACGAAGGTCTCAGTCTGGGGCTGTCGGCGGTGATTTTTGTCGCCCTGGCCTCTTCACTGCTCACCGCACTGCCGATTACTCCCGCCGGTTTGGGTGTGGTTGAGGGGACGGTCACGGTGGTGCTGACCTTCTTCGGCGTGGATCGCCACCTAGGGGTCGCTGTCACGCTGCTGGATCGCCTAATCAATTTCTGGAGTATTGTGGTCGGCGGGTTTATCCTCTACCTCTTCAGTAAACGCAAATAGCATCATCACAATGATTATTGGAGTTGACTACACCGCCGCTGCCTGGCAGGGTGCCGGGATTGGCCGCTATACCCGCGAATTGTTCGCCGCGACGATCCCGCGTGATCACTCGCTGCGCTATGTGCTCTTTTACGCGGCACGCGGCTTGCCCGCCCACAGCCCCTACCTACGCGCCCTCGCCGATCTCTGTGCGGCCAACCCGAATGTCCAAGTGCGCCCCATCCCGATCAGCCCGCGCCTGCTCACCATTCTTTGGCAGCGCCTACGCCTGCCCTTGCCGGTTGAACATTGGGTCGGCAAGCTCGATATTCTGCACGCACCCGACTTTGTTCTGCCGCCTACCCGCGCCCGCGCCCTGCTCACTGTCCACGACCTCACCTTTATGGTGCGCCCAGAAACCGCCGATGCTGGGTTGCGGCGCTACCTTGAGGTCGCGGTGCCACGCTCGCTCCGCCGCGCCGATCTTGTACTGGCCGACTCGCAGGCTACCCGCGCCGATCTCCAGCGCCTACTCGGTGTCAGCCCTGATCGGGTGCGCGTGCTCTATCCAGGGGTCAACCCACGTTTCCACCCCATGCCGCCGGAAGCAGTCGAACCGATTCGTGCCCAGTTGGGCTTGCCCGCGTCGTTCTTACTCTTTGTGGGCACCCTAGAGCCGCGCAAAAACCTGGTGCGCCTGATCGAAGCCTTTGGGGCGCTCGGTGCTGCGGGTGCGTATCCCGACCTCCATCTTGTTATTGCCGGACGGCGGGGTTGGCTCTATAAGGAGATCTTTGCTACCGTGACGCGCCTGAGTCTGCACGAACGGATACGCTTCCTCGATTTTGTAGACGACGCACACTTGCCAGCAGTGTATAATCTGGCCAGAGCCTTTATCTATCCATCACTCTACGAGGGCTTCGGCCTGCCGGTTCTTGAAGCTCTGGCGTGTGGTACGCCGGTGGTGACGGCCAATACCTCCAGTTTACCCGAAGTTGTCGGGACAGCAGCGATCCTGGTTGATTCGCACGATCCCCAGGCAATTGCGGCTGGGGTTCAGCAAGCCCTAGCGCACAGTTCAGAACTGCGCACTGCCGGCCCTCCTCAGGCAGCCTCCTTTCGCTGGGAGACTGCCGCTGAGCATGTGATTGACATCTATCATGCGCTGGCCAAGCCGCGCCTATGACGGACTGAAAATATGACACAACAGCATGATCTGACCGCTGAGGCGTTGCGCCGTGGGGCCATTCCTGGTCGTGGCTATGCGGTGGCCCGTACCATTTCACAGATCTTCCACCCGGTGATACTTAGTGTATTGAGCGTCTTTATTGTGGGCATCATGGGGGTTCAGCCGCTTCTGCGGGGGTTGGCTTGGGCTACCTTGTGTACCGTTCTTCAGGTCTTACCGCCGACCATCTTTTTTATGATTCGGCTGCGCCAGGGTGCCTACACCGACGATGATGTCTCGGATCGCACCCAACGCAACGAACTCTATCTCTTTGGGATGGTCACGGTGCTGGTGGGCGTGGGTATCTTGATGCTACTCAAAGCCCCGCTGCCCTTCATTGCGCTACTCTCAAGTGCGGCCTTGCTGAATGGTACTTCGTGGGTGATCAACCTCTTTTGGAAGATCAGTATCCATGCGGCAGGGATTGGATCGAGTGCGACCATCGCCGCACTCTACTCCGAGCCGTTGGGGTTGCTGCTCTGGATCGGGGCGATCAGCTTGGGTTGGGCGCGGCTGCGCACCCGCAACCATACGCTCATGCAGGTGATTGCCGGTTTGGTACTCTCGTGTGCCTGTGTGCTGGGATCGTATTTATTGTTTGGGTTGCTCTAATCTGGGATTCTTGGGGCTGCGCCCCAAACCCTAGTTTTGGTTCTGTTTTGGCGGCTTCGCCGCCAAAACAGAACCAAAAAAAGATCTGCGGGGGCAGCCCCGCACCCCCACCGGAAGCAGCTTTGTAGACACCCTATTGGAACAGCACCTATGATTGTCGTGGTTGGCTCACTCAATATGGATCTGGTGGTACGCTCACCGCGATTGCCCAAACCGGGCGAGACGCTGCGTGGTGGGCCGTTTGCGACCTACCCTGGTGGGAAGGGCGCGAATCAGGCGGTGGCTGCGGCGCGTATGGGGGCTAAGACGGCCATTATTGGCCGGGTTGGCGCTGATGGTTTTGGCCAGATGTTGCGCATCGCGGCTGAGGTTGATGGCGTAAATGTGGATCAGGTGCTTGATACCCCGACCATGGCAACCGGGGTTTCGCTGATTACCGTGGAGGATGGCGGTCAGAACACGATAGTGATCTCCCCCGGTGCGAATGCCACGCTCACCCCCGAAGATGTCGAGGTGGCCGCCGATCTGATCGCCTCGGCGCGGGTGGTGTTGCTCCAACTCGAAGTACCGTTGCCGGTGGTCATCCGCGCCGCCGAGTTGGCACGTGCAGCGGGAGCGACGGTCATCCTGAATCCGGCTCCGGCTCCTCCTGGGCGCTTACCGACTAAGCTGCTCTCGATGGTAGATTATCTGGTGCCCAACGAGAGTGAGGCGAGTGCCTTTCTCGATGAACCAAGCTCAGCCCCGCCCAAGGGCTTGGCACGCGCACTGGCCGCCGTCACCGGGGTGCCCAATGCGATCATCACCCTTGGCGAAGCCGGGGCGGTGATGGCCTCACCCAGTGGGGCGATCCATCAACCTGCCTTCCGCGTGCATGCCGTGGACTCGACCGCTGCTGGGGATGCCTTTGTGGCCGGGTTTGCGGTCGCGCTCTCCGAGGGGCTTGCTCCCACCAAGGCGCTGCGCTGGGGCTGTGCGGCGGGTGCGCTCGCGGCGACCCGTCTCGGTGCACAAGCCTCGTTACCCCGCCGCGATGAAGTGCTGGCACTCTTGCGCGGCGAGGGGCCACTTCTTAAGCCCATTGCAAGGCCGCAAGCACGATTCCGCAGAGAATGAGATCACGTAGGGACAAAGCATCGCCCGCCATAAGAGCAGGGGAACCCGAACGACGTTGGCGGGCGATGTTTCGCCTCTACTACCATCGCGCCGTTGCCTCAATAAAGAGGCTTCACGTAACTGTTCACACTTGGGGTAAAAGAAATCTTGTATTGACGCAAAGGCGCAAGGACGCAAAGGTTTTGTTGCAGGCTTTGCGCCTCTGCGTCTTTGCGTCAAAAACTGGAAGCTAGGAGAAGTGTGAACAGTTACGGCTTCGCGTAGGAGTGGGAAACCTGCCTACCCCAGTCTAATCCTCTGGCAGATCCGGTACGTCCCCCGGCTGGTACTGCTCACAGAAGAAGCCGCGCAAGGATCCGCGCTCCGCGTTAGGCACACTCTCCTCAGCCGCCAGCGCCGCACCACGCATATCGAGCCGGATCGTCTGCTCTTTCCCCGGATCATTCATGTCGTACAGATAGATAATCCCGGTGCCATCACCATGATCTTCGTAGCCCGTCGCCAACACCTGATGGTTGTTGAAGGGCGAGATCGAACTGCCGATCAGGCAGAGCGGCCATGGGTGGCCTTGATCGAGCGTTATTTTGAGTTGCTCCCACTCCTCGCGGGTGCGCTGGAGCAACCAGCCAGGGCCAGCAAAGGGCAACGGCATGTGCAGCATGATCATCCAGGCCAGCAGTTGCGCCGCATTCAGTTGCAGGCTCTGCACCTGGCGCGTCCAGAGATGCGCCCGCAGCGCCCGCCCACGCGGTGTATCATTCAGCGGAATATCGTGGTAGTCGTTACCGCGAGGCAAGGGCTGGTTGGCCGCATAGTAGTCGGCAGCCACAAAGGCCATGCCACCACACATGCCATAATAATCGGGCAGGGCCGCATCAATCCAGCGCTCGATCTGCGGGCCGATCCGCCCACTCAGCATCGCCCCAAAGCCCCCCGCCGCCGATTGGCTCGCCTCGTTGATCGAGCCGGAGAGGATCTGCTGCATCTGTTTCTTCTCAAATGCGTCGAGTTTCCATGAATTCACGAAGGCGAAACCGTTTACCTCAGGTTTGAAGTCAGTGCGCGACATGAGACGCTCTCCTTTGCATAGGGGTCATCATACGCTTCAGTATACTACCAGTATCTCCCGCGCATCGGCGGGCGCACTGAAGGAGAGATAGCGGCTCGGCCCACTCCGGGCGATCCCGGCCTCGACCGCCAGTCCATCAATCTGCAACTGCACAGCACCGGGGGCGTCAGCGGGGAGCAGCAGGTTGATGTAGAGAACATCCGCGCTGCCGCTCAGGCTGAGCCGCAGCGCGTTGGCTTCACGCTGCCAGAGGTAGGCAATATAGCCATCCGAGGCCGGATAGCGCGCCACGACGCGCACCTGGCTCAAGGTCGGGTCAGCCGCCCAGCGCGGGCTAAGGATGACATCGCGCATGCGGCTCTGGGCATCGCGCACCCCCGCCGCGCCCTCGATCAGCGCCGCCAACATCGCCCCTGCGCCCCAACCATCAGTGTCGAGCGTATCCGGCCCGGAGATACCGGGTCGCCCATCGGGGTAGTACCAGAGGTAGGTCGCATCGGTGAGCCGGGTTAAGGCCGCATAGCGGCGCAGAATATCGAAGCCATACGCCTCATAGCCATAGCGGAAGGCTCCCCGCGCCAACTCACCACCCACCAGCGGCATAATGCCGCCATTCACATACTCGCCGGGGTTCTCGCCCTTACCGCCCGCCATCCCATACGTGCCCGCCGGGAAGGGCGGATCAATACTGTACCACTCGGCAAAGGCGCGCCCAAAATCGCGGCGCTGGTAGTAGCTCTCGATAATCGCCCGCGCCTGGCTACTGCTCAGCACGCCCCGATTCAGTGCATAGGCATTCGAGAGACTCAACTGAGGACTCAATACCAGATCGGGTGCTGCTTCGGGTACAAAATGGGTGTAGAAGTTGCCATTCCAGGCCAACTGGTTCAGCCGCTCCATAATCTGCTGCGCCTGCTGCGCATACGCCTCACCGCGCATCGCATCACCGACCCGCGCTTCCATCAACGCCATGAGCTTGAGCGCCTGCGCCAACCCGGTATTATCCCCGTGGAAGGTGCCCCAGATCGTATCCGGTGTGATCCAGTGGCGCGGCGCGGGCTTACCATCGGGGCTGAGCGTCGTCGGCCCATAGGCGAAATCCCACATATCAATCGTGTAGGGGCGGCGCACCAACCCGCGCTCGGCATCCCAGCGCAGCGGATCACTCGTGCTATACGCGAGGGCGCGCCGCATCGCCTCAAGCTGATTCGCTAACCACACATCATCGCCGGTCGTCTGCCACGCCTCATACACCCCCTGCACAAACAGAAACTCCAGATCCGACTCGACCTCCTTGCGCGTCGCCTGCACAAAGCGCTCCGGGTAGTCGAGCACATCCGGGAAACTGCCATCCGCACGCTGGGCCTGCCGAAACGCATCAAGCAGACTGGTCATGTCGGTCTCGAAGTAGCGGAACGAGCGCCCCTGATAGACATGATCGCGCAACCAGAGCAGCGGGTTATCCGGCGAACGGTAGCCACGCACCATCTGGCCGTGCAGTGCATAACTAACCACGTCCTGCTGCATGAAGCCGTGCAGACGGGGATAGAGCGCATCCAGTTCCGCATCGCCGGTCTGGATGGCTGTGGTCGCCTCAAGCACAAAGATCTGACTCCGCGCCCCCGCCAGTTGGCCATCAACCAGCACGATAGCCCACTGTGGCCCCAGGCCACCCCGCGCAGTAACGGACACCTCGGCGTGGCCATCAACCACCTCGGCACTCACGGTTGCGGTGGGGTGCAACTGGGCATCATAGAGGCGCACCTCGGCAGGGCCAGTATAGCCCTCGATACGCAGCGCCAAGCGCACCGGCAACAACGGTTGCGCCAGCGCCTCGTGGATATCCACGAGGCTCACCGAAGCGCGTAGCGGAGCCACCGGCAGACTCAGCAGGTCAGCAGGGTAACGCGCCTGCCACTCCGGGGCATAGCGATCCACCACCGCACGGCCAGCATCCACCGCCGTAATCGCGGCCTGGGCAAAGAACTGCACCTGATACTCATCAACCCAGCGCGGGGAACCCAGCGGCGCACCCAGCACCGCCTCGCCACCACTGGTGCGCCATGTACCAAAGAACGGCTCTGCCAAGCCATGCGGATTGGCCACCGGATCACTCGGATCAGCAGGAGCCAACGGCGCGCAAGCGATGAGCAAGAAGGCCAACAAAAGGGCTAAGCGAGGCCGAAAACGTCGTAGCACCATCAGCACCAACTACACAAAAAACTTCTCCGCCCAGATCAACTTAGGCGTAATAAGACGCCGCATCCCCACATACTGATCCGAAAGCCAACGCCCCACCCGGCGCATATGCGGCACCCGCGAGGTACGCAGGCTACGCAACCTACGCCGCCCAAAGAGGTGCAAACGGCGCAGAGTCGGATCGCGGCGGCCTAAGAGCAGAATCGCCACGAACAACCCCGGCCACCCAGGAAGAATAGGCAGGAGTGATCCGACAATCCCAACGCCTAAAAAGAGAAAACCCAGAGTCCGGCGCACCACGTGGGCCGGATGGAGGGTCGTAAAGTTCTGCTGATTCATAGTACCGCCCTCATAAAGATATGATACCTATTTCTGGTTATTATACGTCCTATCGGCTGAGACGTGTTGCATAGCGAGATGAGAGGTGGCTGAGAAGCCCCGTATGCCCACCTTGTGCAAATGACCGACAAGCCGTATGATTGAATGCCGTACCGTCTAGGTTGACGAGCGGGCGTGCTGTGTTATAGTTATTTTGTAGTTAATATCACAAGAAATTACACGACGCCCCACCAACCCGCGCAGACACATGCGTAGCATGCTGGGCGTTCCCCCAGCGACGTACCGCTGCCTATCAGAGGTTGTATGGCACTAGGAAGGAACAGCCGCATGGCTGCGTACCAATTCAATGGCACTCTAACCAACACAATGACACCAATGACCAGAGCGAGTGAGAGCGAGGATCGCCATGGATCGCAGCGCAATGGGCGCAGTATGGATCTGCTAGAACTCTTTGAGCGCGCCAACCTGACTACCGATCTGCGGGCGGTGGAGGAGTTACTAATCGCTCGTTCCCAGTCGCGTTCGAGCCTGATCACTGAAGCCGGGGTGCATACCGTTCGCTCTGGTGGTAAGCGCCTACGCGCCGCCATGGCGCTACTGGCCGCCCAACTCGGCACCTATCAACTCAGCCACGTCATTCATGCTGCGGCGTCGGCGGAGTTGATCCATGCGGCCTCGCTCGTTCATGACGATCTGGTTGATCAGGCAGCGCGCCGTCGCGGGCGGGTGACAGTGCATGCACGCTGGGATAACGACGTGGCGCTGATGGTCGGCGACTACTTCTTCGCCCTCGCTTCGGCGGAGATGTCGCTCAGCCCCGATCCGCGCATCATCACCTTCTACGCCCAAGCGGTGCAGGTGATCGTCGAGGGCGAACTCAGCCCGGTGATGGTGGCGGAACCTACCGAAACGGCACTGCGCCAATATTTCTACAAGACCGGGGCGAAGACAGCGGTACTCTTCGAGGCGGCCTGTAAGGCTGGGATGGCGGCGGGCGGCGGCGATGAGGCCCAGATTGCGGCGCTCGCGGGGTATGGCTTCGATGTGGGCGTTGCCTTCCAGATCGTTGATGATGTACTCGACTTCATCGGCAACGAAGCCACGCTGGGTAAACCGGCGGGCAACGATCTGCGCCAGGGAACAATCACACTACCACTCATCTACGCACTTCAGGCCACGGGTAGCCCACGTCTGCGAGCGGTGGTCGAGCAAAACCTCAGCGATGATGCCACGATTGAAGCCGCCATCGGCGAGGTCTTGGCCGCCGGCGGGGCGACTGCGGCGATAGACGAGGCGCGGCGCTATGTAGATCAGGCGATCAACCACCTGAACATCTTCCCCGATACCCCGGCCCGCCGCACCCTGATCACCCTAGCCCAATTTGTGTTGGAACGCGAGGCATAAAGTAGAGACGCAAGATATTGCGTCGTGATATTGCGTCGTGATATTGCGTCGTGATATTGCGTCGTGATATTGCGTCGTGATATTGCGTCGTGATATTGCGTCG
>NZ_RYFD01000083.1 GCF_004138135.1 Candidatus Oscillochloris fontis | reverse complement strand
GCGTCCTTGCGTCCTTGCGTCCTTGCGTCCTTGCGTCCTTGCGTCCTTGCGTCCTTGCGTCCTTGCGTCCTTGCGTCCTTGCGTCTTTGCGTCTTTGCGTCTTTGCGTCTTTGCGTCTTTGCGTCAAAACGGAATGCTCCTTGCCTCAAATGAGTCCCAACGAGCAGACGATCTGCGGCTCCATCGAAAGATCCTCACGCTGCTCCTGAACATAACAGAGCTTCTGCTCATCACGCAGCACCTTGGCCAGATCGGCCAGTTGCTCGGCACTCGCGCCGCTGCGCAGTTGGCGGTTGATCGCGTCGGCTGCGCCGGGGCGCAGGGGGAAGCGGTAGATCTCGTCAATGGTGCGCTCTAGTTCCTCACTCAAAAAGAGCGGTGCGGTGGCGTGCAGATGATCGCGGTAGGCCGTCAGCTTGGTGTAGAGACGGTAGCGCGCCCCGCGTGGGCTGCCCAGACCACCACCCAGCGCCTCGCGCTCCTCCACCAGTTTGAAGGCCGCTTGTACCAGATCGTGATGCTGCTCGGCACGCGGAACCGCCGGGGTGGCCAGCGTACACGCCGCCGCCCGCAGGATCGCATACTGCGACTGGGTCACGCTGGTGCCGTCGTCGTGCATCCAAGCCAAGGTGTCCACCCCGCTAGCCGACTTGAGGTAGACCAACACCCCCGGCGGTGCGGTATAGGGTAGCGCCGTGATGGGTGCGGTCGGGTCATCCCGCCGCCGCGCACTATAGACCACGTCGGGCATATCTTCAATGATCGTCTTCAGACTGGGACTCGCGGCCAGCGCGTTGCGCCAGATCTGATAGGCGTAAGAGGCCAGATCCACATCCTGATCCTCGGCATCATCAAGGCTACCCGCCGTCTCGGTGTAGAGATTCTGAAGCAGACGCTGTTCCTGCTCCTGGTCATCCTGCTCAAAGAACTGCTCATCGGTGCCGACCACCTCACCATTCTCCTTGAGGCGCTGGCGCACGCGGCGACGCAGCCCAATGATCGCTTCGATCCCCGCTGCCGGCAGAAAGGTGTGACATGTCACCGTATCCGACTGCTGCCCAATGCGGTCAACACGCCCCGCCCGCTGGATCAAGCGGATGATCGCCCAGGGCAGATCGAAGTTGACCACTTGGTCACAATCCTGCAAGTTCTGGCCCTCACTCAGCACATCGGTGGCGATGAGGACATCAATCGGGTTCTCCAGCACCGTGTCATGACTGACCCCATTCGAGCGGGGGCTAAAGCGCTGCACGCATGCGGTCGGATTCTCCGACTGCCCCGTCACCCCAACCACCCGTGGGATACCCGCCGCCTGAAGCTGCGTCACGAGGTAGTCTACGGTATCCGCGAACTGGGTGAAGATGAGCACCTTCTTCCCCGCCAGATCGTGGAGCACATCCAGCAGCGCCAGCAGCTTCGCATCGTGAGCCGGGTTCCACACGCCCTGAGCGGTAAGGATCTTCAGCAGCGCATCCACATCGGCCTGAAGATCGCGCTGAAGCTGGGCGGTGAAGAGCGCGGGCGAAAGCCACTTGAAGCGGCTGCGCATGGGGCCAGCATAGAGTTGGTAAATCTGCTCTGCCCGCCGCTGATAGCCTTCGAGCGGCAGCGGATCAGGACTGGTCGCCGCTGCTCCCGCAGAAACCCCACTCCCCGTCTCCTCATCACTGGCCGCCTCCTGCACCGCTGCGCTCTCGGCATCCAAATCGGTATCCGTGGCCAACAGATCATCCGTCTGTGCGCCCAGCGGGATGGGCTGATGGGTCGCAATCGCGTGCAACACGATCATGTTGCGCAGAATATGCCGATCCAGCGACTGCAAAAAGACCGCGCCGCCCGATTCGAGGCGCTTAAAGAGATTCGTCCGGCAGAAGCCCATCAGCCGCTTGCCCGCCCGCGACAGGTTCTCCAACAAAGGACGTTCCGCTGCGGTCGCCTTGCGCGACGCATCCGAGCGCAGGTAAGTCGCAAGACCATAGCGTGGCAGCGACAGCGTTCCTATCGCATCCACCACCGCTGGGGCATAGAGTTGCGCATAGGGGTCAGTGGGCATCGGTGTGGGAACCACCACCGTCTTGGGGAGCCGCTCTGGGAAGTAGAACGGCGTCGCCCCATGCAGATCAAGGAAATAGCGATTACGCAGCGGATCATAGGTCGCATAGTGCTGCTTAATGAACGAGCGAGTACGACGCACCATAAAGAGGCGCATCAACTCGCGCCAATCATCAGCGAAGGGACTCTGCTCGAAGGCCCGCAGCGTGCGCGGCGACACCTGCGCCCGCTGAAGGTCATCCTCACCTCCAGCGCGGAGGTAGGCATCCGGGCGCATGCCCAGATCGCGGTCATCGGGCAAGAAGAGACGCAACTGCGCACTCAGATCGCGGTAAGACTTGTTGTAGGGGGTGGCCGAGAGCAGGATGACCTTACACTCCTTCTCGCCGAAGGCATGCACATAGTCGGCAATCGCGGTATAGCGGCGACCCTCAGGATTGCGCAGAGTATGCGACTCATCAATCACGATCAGCTTATAGCGGGGGGGCAGGTTGGGGAACTCCTTCTGCACCAGACTATAGGGAATGATGCGTGCGCCCAGATCCCAATCGCGATTGTACTGCTCCCACATCGGCACCAGATTCTTCGGGCAGACAATCACCGGGCGCAGATTGAAATCATCGCGGAAGATCCGGACGAGCGCACTGGCCATCATCGTCTTCCCCAGACCCACCACATCACCCAGCAACACCCCACCGCGTTCGTTCAGGTGGCGTGCCGCAATCTTGACGGCGGCTTCTTGGAAGGGGAAGAGCTTGCCCCGAAAATCACGCGGAAGCGAGAACGCATTCAGCCCAGCGCGGGCCTCTTCGGCCAGGTGGTAGGCCATCTTCAGGAAGATATGATAGGGCAGGCGCTCCACCCCAGCCCAACTCGCTTCGAGCGCTACGAGCAGGTCATTGGAGATATCCACCGACCACTCATCCTCCCAGCGGTCGGTGAACCAGAGTTCCAGCTTCTCGGTATCGAGATCATCGGTAATCTTGGTATTCAACTCGCCCTGCACCCGCAGACCCGACATGGTCAGGTTACTCGAACCGAGGTAGGCCGTCACCGGATTATCGGGATCATCGCGGTAGGCAAGGTAGAGCTTGGCATGCAGGTTATAGCGCAGATGCAACTTCACCTGCACCTTACCAGTGCGGATCTGCTGGCAGAGCCGCTGAAGCGCGGCCTCATCGCGGTTGGACGGAGCCATACCGACAAGCTGCTGGCGAAACGCCGTAGCCACACGGCTCTTCAATTGGGCAGCGCGGGCCAGATCGAGATCATCTTCATCGTCCCCACCCTGGCGCAACGAACGCTGGAGGCGACGCAACTCCTGATCGGGACTCTCACTCATCCCAATCAAGACGCGGCAAGAGCCATCCACACCACCGGCAAAATGATCAATCGCATCGGCAACCTGACCCCACCCGCTCAGGCGGAAGAAGCCGATACAGAAATCCGCACGATGGGCATGCTGAAGAGTCTTGAGCAGGGCATCAACCAACTTCTGGTCAATGTTATCGAAGATCTTCGAGGGCTTCTTGGCTGGTGGCATAGAATATCTCTCCGGCTTTGAAACAACGCACTTAGCCCAGAGGATCGGCCTGGACAAGCGGAGGTGTATTGAGGAAGTGGTATCCCGTCACGACAATCCCAGCAACAAGCGCCATCTCGCCAATATTGGCCATAATCCCAATCTTCCTGGCCAGACCAGCCATAACAAACATCGTGAGCGAACCAACAAAGAGCCACGGCCAACGATTATGGATCGCAATGCCCAATCCAGACACCATAACCATAAGAATTGTCGCCATCTCAGGCAATGGTAGCCCCCTCGTAGCTGCATTGGAATAGCGCAGGGTACCCATATCAAAATTCGGTACCATATCAAGTTTGATCATATCAACATAGATCCCACGCCCCAACGCCAAGAGCGTCACACCCCAAAAAGTAACGATCATCGTCCGCTGTTTAGCCCACGTTACCCCCGCCTGTTGCGCTAAATACAGCCCTACTAGCCCAAAGAATGATGATGCTGTCGCGTGGGTGATATAGCGCGGATAATTGAGCAACATCAGGGTTCGACCGGGGCCAATCATGTGGCCCAAGCCAATCACGAGGTTATCGTAGACCAGCGCAGTGACGGTAGTCAGAAAGGGTATGAGTACCCAATGGGGATTTCGAATAAAGAGACGGGTAGCAGCAGCCAAGAGATTAAACTGTATAGAAGCGCAAGCAAAATAGATAGTACTCATGTGGCTTGGTTTATGTTGATTCAGCAATGTTTTGATTTTCATAGAAGTAGCCTCAATATAGATACTCTTTCACCCGTTCCTGCACCGAGATCATTGTAACTGATAGACAGAGGGGGCGCAACGAAGCCCCCGGTGGGGGTTTGGGGCACAGCCCCAAGAACGTTGCCCATGCCCTATGGGGGTGAAGATAATGCCTTGACACTGCCAGAATCAGCGTGCTATACTCCGTTACAGGATACGATAGCAAAGTCTAACGAAACGGCTGATCAGTACACGATGGGCATCGAGCGCAAAGAACAGGGCACAACCCGGCAGAGCATCCTCCAACTGCTGCGTCGGCATGGCCAGATGACAGCGTTAGAACTAAGCGAATCGCTCTGCATTGGTGCGGTAGGAGTTCGCCAACACCTCGCCACGCTCGAACGCGATGGCTTGGTGGAGATCGTTGGGCTACGCCGCAATGTTGGCCGTCCGAGTCACCTCTACATGCTCACCAGTGAGGCCGAGGGGCGCTTCCCCAAGCGCTATGACCGCATCGCGCTCGATCTGATCAACTACATGGCCGAGGTGGGCGGGGCACCGGCGATTGACTCCTTGCTTGATCGGCGGCGCACCATTATGAACCGCGACCTACGCCCACGCCTAAGTAACAAAAACCGGTGTGAGCAGGTCGCCATGCTGACCGACATTCTGATTGAGCAGGGCTACATGTGTGAGTATGAGCAACTTGAGGATGGCTCATTCACGCTCACCGAGTACAACTGTCCGATTGACTGCATTGCTCGGCGTTACCCGCAGATTTGTGGCCAAGAGCGCTTGCTCTATGAAGATCTGATTGGTGTGGCGATCACCTGTGAGAGTACGATTGCGCAGGGCAGCCACTGTTGTCGCTACCATATCCCTGCCTGAGTAGGGGCGAAGCATCGCCTGCGGAAACACTACTGGTGCGGTTGCCTATGCTTCGCCCCTACGCCCCAAACTGCACTTTTTTGATCGTGGTTGGCGGCGAAGCCGCCAACCACGATCAAAAAAAGATCTTCGGGGGCGGTTTTGCCGCCCCCGAACCCCCATCGGGGGATGGATTCCTTGGATACGCTGTTGTATAAGGAGAACGACTATGGCGTTCGAGTTACCCCCACTGCCCTACGATTACACCGCGCTGGAGCCTCACATTGACGAGGCGACCATGCACTTCCACCACGATAACCACCACAATGCCTACGTGACCAACCTGAACAATGCACTCGCCAAGTACCCCGAACTGGCCGACAAGAGCCTAGAGGATCTGCTGGGCAACCTGGATGCGATCCCGGAAGACATCCGCATGGTGGTACGCAACAATGGTGGTGGACACTGGAACCACTCGCTCTTCTGGGAGGTGATGGGGCCAGATGCGGGTGGCGAGCCGGATGGTGAGTTGGGCGCGGCGATCACCGCTGCCTTCGGGAGCTTTGCCGCGTTTCAGGAGAAATTCAAGGCCGCTGGCATTGGGCGCTTCGGGTCGGGCTGGGCCTGGCTCGTGGCCGCCCCGGATGGCACCCTCAGCATCACCAGCACCCCCAACCAGGACACGCCCATGATGGAGGGCAAAAGCCCCATTCTGGGCCTGGATGTCTGGGAGCATGCCTACTACCTGAAGTACCAGTTCAAGCGCCCCGGCTACATTGACGCTTGGTGGCATGTCGTCAACTGGGCCAAGGTGGCCGAGCTGTATGCCGCAGCCAAGGGCTAAACCCTAAACCCTCTTTTTTCTCTGCTGGTGGCGGCGAATACGCCACCAGCAGAGAAAAAAGTTCTTACTCCTCTACCACCCCCACGTCCCCGGACTACCCTTAAACGGCCCAACAATCTCACTCGTAATCCAACCTCCATAAAACTCACCCGGCTGCGGCGTCACCAGTTCTGTATCAACATAACAGGCATCCATCGGGCGCACATAGAAGGCCAGATAGCCTGCGATTGCGGCGAAGGTAGGCGTAGGATTCAGGTATGTCCAGGCCACATCCACCACCCGCGCATCACCAATACGCAGCGTGTAGTAGGTTGCTTGGCCCTTCCACTCACACACGCTGCGGCGGCTGGTGGGGCGCAGGTACTGCATCTGGATATCGTCGGGTGGTAGGTAGTAGACGGGAGGGTGGCTGGTTTCCAGAACCCGGTAGGCACGGCAGGTATTGACGATCTCAATCCCTTGAAAGATGATCCGAATTTGACGACGGGTTGGTTCTAGGCGCGGTGGGCGTGGGTAATCCCAGACACTCTCTTGTCCCGGCCCAGGTTCGATCCGCGTAATCATAGCAATGCTCCTTATTATTTGTGAAAGAATAGGCTTTTTTTACTATAACATAACACGATTCAAGACAACAGTGCGAAGCCATAATCATACAAGTATTCGGCGTTGATACGTGCTAAAGATACTAATCAGCGGTACAATACAAAGAAGCCCAGCTTCTTTACAAACGCGGCTCACCATATGTACAGATGTACGGAGCACATGCAGCCTCAAGATAACAGGTCATACACCCACTATTTCAGCACCATCCGTGGCCAACTTCTTATCGGCTTGGGGCTGATTGTGCTACTTGTACTGATTACGTCGTTGATTGCACTCACTGGCCAGCAGGCGGTCATGCAGCAGATCAACAGTACCTTTACCAAGGCCACCGAGGAGCGTGATCTGAGTCTTCAGGTACAGAATGCCTTTCTGATGGCGCACCAGCATGAGACAGAGTTCCTTGGCCATTGGCGGGAGTTGGATCGTGATCAATCCCAACATTTGGTTCAGGCTAATCATGACTATCTGGATGAGGCACGCACCTCCCTCGATCAGCTTGATGCATTGCGCAGCCTTGAGATGACTCCGGTTGATCAAGCGCTCGCCGACGCAAGTAGTGCGTTACGCCCACGTATTGAGATGTATGAGCAGACCTTTTTGGCCACCGTGGCGAAGATTGAAGAGCGTGCGCCGCCCCATGGCCTCGAAGCTCAGATCCAGGTTACGTTGCAGCAAGTAGAGTTACGTACCCGCATGCTGGACGATCCCGCAATTCATGTCTTAGCCCTCCAGTTGCACACTGCGATGCAAGCCTATATCTTCACGCAGCAACCCGAGTCGCGGGTTGCCGTAGAGTCTCAACTGAAGCTGTTGATTGATCGGTTGCAAGGGGTACCAGACGACGAAGTATTGCTGCGCGATGTGCAGGATGTTCAATCTTCTTTTATCGTACTTGTTGATATTGATCAGGAGATTATGCATAACTCACCTTACGCAGTACGTATGTACGGATAAAGACGGTCTTTCGTGCCAGATCATGCTCCTTGCGTCGCCCGTAGCG
>NZ_RYFD01000125.1 GCF_004138135.1 Candidatus Oscillochloris fontis | reverse complement strand
AGCACTTGCGTACCGGCATTCAGCGTGATAATGACATCATCCGTGGGTTGGGTATTCAGTACGAGGCTGAAGGTGACAGGCGTGGTATCCCCCGCCTCAGCGACCGCCCCGGTGAGCGGAGAGACCGTGACCCCAGCGGTGTCGTTATCGGTGTTGGTGAGATTCACCGTGCGGCTGAAGCCGGTCGCATAGATTACATCCCCGGCCACACTGCTGGTCGGACCAACGGTGATGGAATAGCCCTGATCCCCATCATCCACCGCATCATGCACCCCCGTGACCGTCACCGTCTGGGGCGTGGCCCAGTCACCGGAGGTGAAGGTGAGGGGAGATGTGGCAGGAGCGACCGTGCCCTCAGTCGGGTCACTACTAGTCAGGGGAACCATCACATCGGCAGTGGGTTGGCTATTCAACCAGACGCTGAAGGTAGCCGTGCCACCCGCCTCCGTCGTCGTCCCGATCAGCGGGGCCACATTCAGGCCCGCATCGTCATCGTCGGTGATGCTGGCTGTCACACTGGCAATGGGACTACCGTTGTAAAAGGCATCGGTACTCGTCGCCGTATGCGTAATCTGGCCCGCATGGGGTGTCACATTCCCATCCCCATCCTCGTCCACCGCATCCACCGCCAGCGTGACCGTCACCGTCCGGGGCGTGCTCCAGTCCGCATCCGTGAAGGTGATGGTCTGGGTAACCGCGCCATCAACCAGGAGTTGGGTTCCCGCATTGGCCGTAATCACCACATCGGCGGCAGGTTGGCTACTCAGCGCCAGCGTATAGGTCGCACTCCCGGCCACCCCTTCGGTGAAGGTCATCGGGGCGGCGGTGACGATCACCCCGGCGGTGTCGTTATCGGTAACCTCGGCCCCGACACTTACCACCACGATGGCGTTATAGTTCGCATCCGCACTGGCCGCCGTATGGGTAATCAGGCCCGAATGGATGGTGAGATTGGCATCGCCATCCTCATCTATGTCATCATCCACCGCTGTCACCGTCACCGTCTGCGGCAGATACCAATCCGCAGTGGTAAAGGTGAGCGTCGCCGTCGCCGCGCCATTCACGCGCACCTCCGCATCGGCGCTTGCCGTGATGGTCACATCGGCGGTCGGTTCGCTCCCCAGCACCACTTGGTAGGTTGAACTGATCCCAGCCTCCGAAATGCTCAGGATCGGCGTGATCGGCACCACATCCACCCCGGCGGTATCGTCGTCAAGGTTGGTGAGCGCGACCAATTCACTCAGACCGGCATAGAGCGCCGAGGTACTCGTCGTCGGGCCAACGGTGATCGCATAGGCAACATCGCCATCAGCCACCGCATCATGCACCCCCGTGACCGTCACCGTCTGGGGCAGGTACCAATTTGCCGTTGTGAAGGGGAGCGTGGCCGG
>NZ_RYFD01000124.1 GCF_004138135.1 Candidatus Oscillochloris fontis | reverse complement strand
ACCTTCTATGAGTGAATTCTGTCAAGCGATTTTCTTAATTATTTTCCCAAGTTCCTTCTGCTTCCTCAGATAGATCCTCTCGTCAAAGAAACGGTACGGCTCTTCCTTCTTGAGCATATAGTACATGGCCACGAAGGTTTTTCGGACTATCGCAGCCCGAACCTTGTTCTGACGCGTTGCGGCATGCCGTTCTACGAAACGGCCAAAGCATTCATTGCCATGGATTACGTGGAGTAGCCCTTGCAGTATAAATCGATACGAGGTTCTTCTACCTCGTTTGTTCAGGCCGCCGTTGCGGACCGTCGTTCCGGAAGCATCCACCTTCCCTACGCTCGCTAGGTAGGATGTCAGTTTCTTTGGGTTCGAGAATCGGTCGATCGTAACTACGTCGGCCATGAAAACCGTAGCCCCCATGATGCTTACCCCGGGGATTCCTATCAGAAGGTCGATTTCCCGTCGAAATCGATGCGCTCCGATCTTGAGCACTTCCTCCTTTATTTGAGCCTTTTCCATCTCCAGCGCATCATGAACCAGCCTGATCGATTTGATTATCGCTTTATCGGCTGTATCCAGCCGCTCATCCTTCAAAGCCTCTTCAATCCCCTCGGAAAGGATGTCATCGTACCCGAAGATGATCTTAGCCTTGAAGATCGCTTTCAGTTGATTCTTCAGCTGGGTAGCTTGTTTAACCAGCAGCTCGTACGTGGTTACCAAACGTCGGAGCTGTAGCGCTTCTTCATCCGGAACAAAGACTTCCGGAAATCCATCTTCCGGGTCATTCATTTCGACATGGTACATAAGGCGGTCAGCCAATCTCTTGGCGTCAATCTTATCCGTTTTCTTCCCCGTCATGTAGAGTTCCCGGAAAGCGCTTGGATTGATGACAAAAGCCTTCGAGCAATGCGGACTTACCAGGCTATAGAAGAAGAAACCCGAAGAGGACGCTTCAAGGATCACATAGCAGCTTTCGGTCGACAACAGGGGAACGAAGTCTTCTATGAGCCTGTCGGTGGAGACGATTCCGGCGGTCCGAATTAATCTACCGTCATTCGTTCGCCCAATGCGATGCCAGGTTATTTGATCCTTATGGAGGTCAACGCCAAAGTATTCACCTACGATGGGGACAACCTTGGGATCATTCATTGCCAGACGCTTCTTTGCCATAGCAACCTCCTGTATCTATCGGAAGTCCGGCGAGTCGAAGGCCCACGCACGAAAGCCCGGGCTTCATACTTCTATCCGGGTGCACGCCAAAAGCGGTCCCAAGGGATTGTCCGAGGAAGGCTGGCTAATCTGCAATCGGGCTTGTATATCCCAGGTTAAGCCCAGCCTCCATCTTCTCCAAGACTTCCGCAGTCTCCTAAAAATGATGCCTCCCTTCGGACTCTCCCTCAAGACCTATACTCATAATATCTG
>NZ_RYFD01000123.1 GCF_004138135.1 Candidatus Oscillochloris fontis | reverse complement strand
GGCATACGTGCATCACCTATTCGTAGAAAAATACAACGATAGGCGATTTTTAAAGTTTATGTACTAGCACAACCCCCATGTTTATGTAGTATAGCACACAAATGCTGCAAACAGGCATATGGTTCGTAACCACTTGACCGTTCGCCGCTGTATGGCCCTCACCCCCAGCCCCTCGCCCGTGGGCTTCACCCACAACAGATATAATGGGCTTTCCGCTACTCCCATCCCTCTGCGCACCTCTGCGGTCAATCCCCTCTACCCACCATCACCCGGCGGATGCTGCGCCCGTTGTGCCGCGCAGATGTGGCGCAACCCGGCCAGACGCGGGCCAAGTGCAGCGACAAGATCGTCCTCCCCGGCGTGCTGGGCCTGCGCCAGCAACGCCTCGGCGGCACTGAGCAATGGGTCTTCCAGTTCTGCCGGGAGTTGCTGCCAGAAGGCTACCATCGCCTGGTTATCTTCGACCTGGAGCAGAGTTTCAATGAGTGACCGCATCAGCAACTCCGGGTGCGCAGCGAGAAAGTCGCTATAGGCACGGGCCAACTCTGGGTCGGCTTCGAGTGCGTGTTGCAGCGACTCAGCATTGGTGACACCCGCAGCGGCGAGGCGGTCTTGGAGATCAGACAGCGTTGGTTCCGGCGCTTCAGGTTGATCCGCGAGCCACGTAGGCAATGGCGCAGCCACCAGTTCTGCCCAGAGCGCATCAAAATGATCGCCATGATCGTGGCGAAACTCGCGCAGCAAACCTACTGTCTGCTCTAGGTAGTGCTGATGCCCCATTTGGGCAAAGATATTAAAGGCACGCAGGCCACACTCCAAGGCGCTCCGGAGATGCTGCTGGTTCTGCGCTTCAGGGAGATCAACTAACTTGCGGTGCAGGATAAGGAGATTTCCTTGCGTCATCGCATAGTCCAGCGGCGCATGCTCCGGGGTCAACTTACCGCAGGGGCTAAAGCCCCACGGCTTGTACCTCACTCCTGATGCCGAGGCACCGGGACGGATACGATTGGCTGGTTGACAGGCAGCCCGCCAGTAGGAGATCTACCCCCACGGGCATGGTACGTGGCCGCAATATTCCGCGCCGCGTTGAGGTCGGCATGCAACTCGAAGCCACACACCCGACACACGAACCGGCCACGGGAACGGCGGTTGTTGCGGGCGATATGCCCACAGCAGCTACAGGTCTGCGAGGTATGCCGGGGATCGACCCCAGCCACCGTACACCCCCGTCCCTCGGCTTTGTACGCGACAAATCCCTTGATCTGCGCAAATGACCAGCGATGCACCCGGCGGCTGGTCTTCGTCTTCTTGCGGATCTTCGACCGCTTACGGATGTCGGTCAGGTTCTCCAGCACTATCGTTGCGCCGGGCTGCACCGACTGGACAATCTGCTTGGAGAGGACGTGATCGCAATCCCGCCGGAAGCGGGCCTG
>NZ_RYFD01000122.1 GCF_004138135.1 Candidatus Oscillochloris fontis | reverse complement strand
GTATGTCCTTCTTGGGCAAACGTCGTTTGGATCACGGAACGTTTGCCAGCGGCGCACCTGAAGGCTGGCGTTGGGCGTCGGGGCGGCCTCCAGCGCTCCGGGAGCCGAGGAATCGTTGCGACCTTCAACGCCCGTTGAAGAATCGGCCACGATCAGCGCCCGTTGAAGAATCGGCCACGATCAGCGCCCATCGGAGAGTCAGATGCGGCCAATGCTCGTCGCAAAGTCGGCTTCAATCCATGCCCGTTGGCGAATCAGCGGCAATCAACGCCCGTCGCACGTGTCAGCGACCTTCATCGCCCGTTCGCGAGTCCGCTTCGGCCTCTGCCCGTTGGGGCATTGGCTTCGACCAATGCCTATCGCACCCGTCAGCGTCGATCAACGCCCGGTATGGGAGGACGATATGCTATACTCTCCCCAGGATAGGCAACTGATGGAGGACATGATGACCACGATCACCCTTGATATTCCGGAAGAGCGGTTACGCCTCCTCGTCGAACGCGCCAAAGGCTTAGGCATCACCCCCGAAGATCTCATTCAGTTAAGCATTGCGGACCTTGTTCGTCGTCCAGACCCAGAGGTGCAGCACGCCATTACCTCTGTGATCCAAAAACATCGCGATCTCTACCAGCGACTCGCATGACTCGGTATCTCACCCTCACCGATCTCTTGGCGCTCTATGAGGCCGTGATGGCCGATTCGGGAGGATTGATCGGCCTCGTGAACCAGGGCATGCTGGAGTCCGCTTTGGCCCAACCCCAAGCCACCTTTGATCAGCAGGATCTCTATCCGTCCCTGATCGAGAAAACGGCGGCACTGGGGTTTACGTTGATTCGCAATCACCCCTTTGTGGATGGCAATAAGCGGATTGGGCATGCCGCAATGGAACTCTTTTTGATTCTCAATGGATGGGAGATCGTCGCCTCGGTTGATGCCCAGGAAGATTTGATCCTCCAGCTTGCGGCCGGAACCTTGAATCGCGACGATCTCGTCATGTGGCTCCACCACCACGTTGTTGTCTGCCAGTAACGCATCAGCGTCTCTCGGCGATTTCGGTTCGATGCGCGTCCGTTGAAGAATCAACGTCGGCCAATGCTCGTTGGAGAGTCGACCACGAGCAACGCCCGTTGGAGAATCCGCCACGATCCGCGGCCGTCGCACGAGTCGGGTTCTATCAAGGCTCGTCACCGAGTCAACTCACGTATGGCAACCAAGTCATGGCCAGCCCCGCGCCCAACATCGCCTCGCAGGTGACGCCGCTGGCGCGGCCTGCGAACCGGGTGCATTCTGGGAATTGCCTTCTTGGGCAAGCTTCACGCGGATCACGGGAAGTGTGCCAGCGGCGCACCTGAAGGCAGGCGTTGGGCGGCTCACGTATGCCCGTGCTAGATATATACGCTACCGGGCAGAGCATAAGAGTATATGGCATTGTGCTA
>NZ_RYFD01000121.1 GCF_004138135.1 Candidatus Oscillochloris fontis | reverse complement strand
GGCCTATCGTGTGGACACATTTCTATGGACTTGCCAGCCATCATAAGCGGCCTTAAAATATTTTAACCCTATCCAAAGTGTAGTTATGCCGGGATGACGTTTGCTTTCATAACCTTTCCAGCCACCAAGCCGTGCTATGACCCACACATACCTTTTAAGGTCTTGTGTTTTATATGGATTTTTTTGCTTTTCGGTTTTCCCTTCCATATCTACTATTTTATGTTCTAAAAATTCCTGTTCTTCGTGGGAAAAGCAACTGTCTGCACTTAATTCGACTTCAGGTTCTGCATAAGCCAACTGCATTAAAAATAGTTTGATGATTGTTTCCAGTATCATTAAGCACATTTTTCTTACTGATGAGGCATATTCTAATTCGGAGGCTTCTATGTTATAGCCTTCCTTTTTTAATATTTTGAACACTTCTTCTATTGTCCACCTCCAACTATACCATTCTATGCATATTTTAGCCATTTCAACACTGGTCGCTTGTAGCGTGGTAAGCAATCGCCAGCATATTTTATCCTCTCCGTGATAACTTGTCTCTTTTGCCTCCACAAAATACAATCGTACTGAGGAAGGCACATTTTTACTGCTTTTATTGGTTTTTGTAATTTCAACTTCTTTATACCTGATTTCAATGGTGGCGTTTCGCTGTTTACGTTTTTCTTTAGCCGGTATAACAACTTGGTAAGTGCCTTGCGCTGGCTGATCAGATAGGCAACTGAACAATTTTGTCCCATCAGACAAACGCCTGTCGGCTCTGGCTCGTATCAGCAAATCTGTCTTTTCATCAGGAACAGTAGCAAACTGCTCATAAATATCACCTTCCCGGTCTTGAACAATGACCATTCCTTTCACAATATCCGACAAGTTCGATTGGGTATTCCTGGACACTTCTATCCACTTATAGGATTCTTTTTCTTCAATGGGTAATTTACTGTATTCTCTTTCGTATTTTGATTGAAATTCCTGCGGCCTATTCCATATCTTAACATCAGAGTAACCATACGGAATACCACTTAGGGCATCCAATACCAAAGAAGGATGCAGAAAAAATCCCAAACCAATGTCTTTGTTTGCATTGGTCGTACCCAAGTAATTGTCCTTGTTAATTCTGCCCGAATGGCTGCTGAGGTTGATTTCTGAAGTATCCTGAATACATAGAACATATTTTTCAGCACATGCAGCACGACAGTTAACAACCAAGTTGCTCAAAATATCGTCTTCCTCAACCCGATCATTTTGAAGAAAACGATAAAATCCTTTGGCATCAGCATCGTTGTGGGTTAATTGACGAATAGAGTGGACGCCCTTTCGAAACAAATCATCGAAAATCTTGTTGCCCCGTTTTATTAACCGGTGATCTTTTAAGTCTGTAAATTCTCTTTTTTTCATACAGGCTTAAAAATAGAAAAAAAATGTGTCCACACGATAGGCC
>NZ_RYFD01000120.1 GCF_004138135.1 Candidatus Oscillochloris fontis | reverse complement strand
TGTTAGATACTGAAATAGGTTGACCGTTTTAAAGGTTAAAATAGTTACTTTTAAAACTTCAACAATGGCAACAAGAAACAAGTTTAATCAAACTGTAAGGGAGCGAATCATGCGCCATTTCAGCAAAGAGTTCAAGCAAAAAAAGGTTCGGGAAATAGAGCAAAAGAAGACCCGGATTTCGGATGTTTGCAGAGAATACGAGGTATCTGACACAACTGTTTACAGATGGCTTAGGCAATATGGTTCTCAATACCATAAAGGAGTCAGGACCATAGTGGAAAGCGAAAGCGACACCCGCCTGATTATGGAACTTAAACATAAAATTGCGGAGCTTGAACGTGTTATTGGGCAAAAGCAGGTAATGATAGATTTTAAGGACAAGATAATTGAGCTTGCTGAGCAAGAGTATAAGATTGACATTAAAAAAAAATTAGAAAAAAAGCCATTCTCTACTTCTGGAAGCATAGAGAACAACTCCCACAAAGCTTAAACCATTTTTATGAATCAATTGGAATTACAAAACAAGGGGTTCATAAACTGGCAGATAGTTATATCCGCATGAACGAAGAAACCGAATACCTAAGAATTGTGATGACTCAAATACGCAGAGAACACCCCACTATGAATGGCGTTGCTATGTATTACAAGATAAACCCTGTAACTATAGGGCGTGACAAATTTTTGCAATTATGCAAAGAATTAGGATTCCAGGTGGAAAGAAAGAAGCGGTTTCGGGGCACTACTGACAGCTCTGGGGTAGTTAGATTTCCTGATCTGCTCAAAGGTGCAAAACTATCAGGAATGAATCAGGCATTTAGTAGTGATATCACCTATTTTGAAATCAATAAATGCTTTTACTTTATCACTTTTATAGTTGATTGCTTCTCTAGAAGAATCTTGGGGCATTATGTTTCTTCAAGATTACTAACTGAGCATACTACGCTACCAGCACTAAAAATGGCTATAAAAACCAGAAAATACGACCTACCTACAGGTGTAATTATTCACTCTGATGGTGGTGGGCAATATTACGATAAACAGTTCCTGCTTCTTACAAAACGCTATAAATTTAGTAACAGTATGTGCGAATTTGCCTATGAAAACGGGAAAGCAGAACGCATAAACGGGGTAATAAAAAACAACTACCTGCACCACTGGAAGATCTCTAACTTAAAGGAGTTAATTCAATCGGTTGACCGTGCAGTAGAACTCTACAACTATGAAAAACCTCATAAAGCGTTACATTATTTAACGCCAGTGACGTTTGAAGAAAAATTATTAAATTTGCATCAGCAAACCAGGTCGATGATGAAAGAGTCATTCGACGCAAAAGATCAGGATTTTGGGGCATCGAGCCCCATAAATCCTGAGCAAACCAGGTCTCAGAATCAAGATGTAATCTCTGCAAAAAGAGTTATGGTGCAGGGTTAAAACGGTCAACCAAATTCAGGAATTGACA
>NZ_RYFD01000082.1 GCF_004138135.1 Candidatus Oscillochloris fontis | reverse complement strand
CTCGCCGATGGCTTGGCGCAACTCGATGGCTACCTGGCCGGGTTGGGGCTACCTACCGGGTGGCTGGTCATTTTTGACCAACGCCCCGGCCTGCCGCCAATTGCCGAGCGCACCAGTGCCGCACCGGCTACCACACCGGGTGGGCACGCGGTGGTGGTGGTGCGCGGGTGAGGGGCGCATCGCAACACCCGGCATCCAGACACCAATCATGCTATGATGACCATAAGCGTTCCGCTCAAACCTACGATGGAGTATGTCCAATGAGTGATCAGAACAAGTGCCCCGTAGTGCATGGATCGAACCGCGTCACGACTGGTCGCGGCACTACCAACCGCGACTGGTGGCCCAATCAACTCAATCTCGCTATTCTGCACCAGCACGCTCCGGCCTCCAATCCGTTGGGGGCTGATTTTGACTATGCGGCGGCTTTTACGGCGCTCGATCTGGCGGCGCTGAAGCAGGATATCTATGCGTTGATGACCGACTCGCAGGAGTGGTGGCCCGCCGATTGGGGCCACTATGGGGGGCTGTTTATCCGTATGGCGTGGCATAGCGCCGGTACCTACCGCACCGCCGATGGGCGCGGTGGGGCGAGTACTGGCGGGCAGCGCTTTGCGCCGCTCAATAGTTGGCCCGATAATGGCAATCTGGATAAGGCGCGCCGTCTGCTCTGGCCAATTAAAAAGAAGTATGGTAACGCGATCTCTTGGGCCGATCTGATGATCCTGGTTGGGAATTGTGCCCTCGAATCGATGGGCCATAAGACCTTTGGCTTTGGTGGCGGACGAGTGGACATCTGGCAACCCGAAGAGGACATCTACTGGGGCAGTGAAGAGGGATGGCTGGAGGATAAGCGCTACAGTGGGGATCGCGAACTGGAGAACCCGCTGGCAGCCGTGCAGATGGGTCTGATTTATGTCAACCCCGAAGGCCCCAATGGCGAACCCGACCCGGTGGCGTCGGGGCGGGATGTGCGCGAGACCTTCGCCCGCATGGCGATGAATGATGAGGAGACGGTGGCGCTAATCGCGGGTGGCCACACCTTCGGCAAGGCGCATGGTGCCGGTGATCCGGCGCTGGTCGGGCCAGAACCCGAAGCGGCTCCGATTGAGGCGCAGGGCTTGGGATGGGCCAATCGGTTTGGGAGTGGCAAGGGTGCGGATACGATCACGAGTGGGATCGAGGGTGCGTGGAAGCCGCATCCGACCCGCTGGGATAGTGGTTATTTGCAGATGCTCTTTACCTATGAGTGGGAGTTGGTGAAGAGTCCGGCGGGGGCGTGGCAGTGGTTGGCTAAGGATGTGCGTGAAGAGCATATGATCCCCGATGCCCACGACCCGACCAAGACGCATCGCCCGATGATGACTACGGCGGATCTGTCGCTGCGCTATGACCCGATCTATGAGCCGATTGCGCGCCGCTTCTATGAAGACCCGGATGCCTTCGCTGACGCTTTTGCCCGCGCTTGGTTCAAACTGACCCACCGCGACATGGGGCCAAAGGTGCGCTACCTCGGCCCCGAAGTGCCTGCCGAGGATCTGATCTGGCAAGATCCGATTCCAGCCTGCGATCATCCGCTGGTTGATGCAGAGGATTGTACGGCGCTCAAGGCACGCCTCCTCGCTTCGGGTCTGACGATCCCCGAACTCGTGGCCACCGCCTGGGCATCGGCCTCCACCTTCCGTAACTCGGACAAGCGTGGCGGCGCGAACGGAGCGCGGATTCGCCTCGCCCCCCAGAAGGATTGGGCGGTCAACCAACCGGCGCAACTCAGCAAGGTGTTGGCGCTACTCGAAGAAATTCAGCAGCAGTTCAACAGCAGCCAAACCGATGGTAAGAAGGTCTCGCTGGCCGACCTGATTGTGCTGGGGGGCTGTGCGGCGGTTGAGGCGGCGGCGCAGGCGGCGGGCTACAGCGTGGAGGTGCCCTTTACGCCGGGGCGGATGGATGCCAGCCAGGAGCAGACCGATGTGGAGTCGTTTGCGGTGCTGGAGCCCCAGGCCGATGGCTTCCGCAACTACTATCCCAAGGCGCTGAGCATGAAGCCCGAAGAGATGCTGGTGGATCGGGCGCAACTCCTGACGCTGAGTGCCCCGGAGATGACGGTGCTTGTGGGCGGGTTGCGGGTACTAGGGGCGAACGCGGATCAATCGCCGCACGGTGTCTGGACGAGCCGCGTAGGCACATTGAGCAACGACTTCTTCGTGAACCTGCTTGACCTGAACACGGCCTGGGCACCCCACGATGAGAGCGGCGATCTCTTTGGGAGCCACGACCGCACCACGGGTGAGCGCAAGTGGACGGCGACGCGGGCCGATCTGATCTTCGGATCGCACTCGCAACTGCGCGCTATCGCCGAAGTGTATGCGCAGGATGATGGGCATGCCACGTTCGTGCATGACTTTGTGGCCGCGTGGACTAAGGTGATGAACCTGGATCGGTTTGAGGTCAGGTAGGGGGCGTTGGTTATCCGCAGATTGCGCGTAACTGTTCACGCTGCCCCGAACATCAAGATTTTGACGCAAAGACGCAAAGCCTGCAACAAAACCTTTGCGTCTTCGCGCCTTTGCGTCAACCTGTCGTTTTGGGTAGGAGTGACAATCCGTTTACCCCCATCGTGAACGGATACGATGACGCAGATTAGTAAGGATAATCTGCGTCACTTACCACGCTTCATCCCGCGCTGATCTCCACATAACCGATCAGTTCGGCGGTGTAGCTGCCGTCGCCGTTTGCCGCCCCCTTGTGCTTGAGTTCGCGCTGGAGGGATGGCTCAACCACGGTGCTGAATAGCTCGTAGCGTTGCGCTGGGGTGAGCCTTGGGGTTGTGACTGGGGCATGGAGGTAGCGTTCGCTCTGACGCTCAATCGTTGGGGCGCGGGTACCGTCTGGGCGGATTGCGATGGGCTGGATCAGTACGCGCCGCTCGCCATGTTCGACCGAGACCTCGATAAGCCAGAATGAGAGCAGTACAAGGCTGTCGCTGTCGCCCTGAACGGCAAGGCCGAGTTCCTCCGGGGGTAGGCTGCGCCAGCGGTCGAGTTCCTGTTGCACCAGCGGGTGGTCAAGCCCCAGCAGATCGAGGTTGTCTTGGCGGGTGGCGGTATCACGGTCGAGGGTGAAGCGGATGCGCCGCCCTTCGTCTGCCTTGATGAGATCGTAGGTCTGTGCATCAACCTTGACGAGATGCTGCTGACGATCCGCAAGCGCGGCGCTTAGGAAGCGCACGAGACGCTCCATACTGCTGGAGATGTCAGCAAATGGTTTGTAGTCGTCGAGACTGAAGCCCTCAAGATCCTGAAAAAGGTCGAATACAACCTCGCGGGCCTCGCGGGCGTTCTGCAACGCGGCTTCGAGTTCGACCCCGGTGCGCCGCAATTCTGGGTCCGAGATTGCCGCCTGGTAGAGCCGCTCGTAGTTGAGGCGCTCCGCGAGTTGCCCAAGAATCTGGGCGCGGAGGTCTTCGGCGATGTGGCCCTGTTCGTCCACTTTGCCCACCGCACGGGCGATCTCGGTCAACTTCTCGTCGAGCATGAGGTAAATGCGCCCTTCGATGGTGTCCGAGAGGACCAGATTGTATACCTGGGCGGTATGGACTTGTCCGTAGCGGTGGATGCGCCCGATCCGCTGTTCGATGTCCATCGGGTTCCAGGGCAGGTCGAAGTTGAACAGGATGCGCGCAAACTGAAGGTTGATCCCTTCGCGCCCGGCAGCGGTGGAGATCAGCAGCCGGGGGCCATCGTTTTGGCGAAAGCGCCGCTCGGCGGCGGTCTTTGCCCCGTGGTCGCCGCCGCGCAGCACGGTGACGCCTTGGCCGGGGTAGGTCTGTTCTATCTCGTGCGCTAGGAGATCGACGGTGCCTAAGTAGGTGGCGAAGACGACGATCTTCTCCGCCGGGTTGTGTTGCCAGAGGCTGCCCAGCCCATCGAGCAACTTCTGCACTTTGGTCTCTCGCTGGACGGGAAAGAGCGCCAGGAGTTCCTGAATGCGTGCCCGTTCTTCAGGTAGGTGCAGATCAAGCGCACATGCCGCCAGATCTTCGGCTTGATGGGCCACAGCCTCGCTGCCGTAGGGGTCGGCTGTCTGTTCAAGCGCTTCTTCGTCCAGTCTCTTCGCCAGCCGATATTTGAGATCGGCCATGATCCGATCAACCTCGCTGCGCCCCATGTTGTCGTGAGCGATGCCGAACTCGGCATGAATGATCGCACGCGCTTCGTCATAGCAGCGTTCGCGCCCTTCAATGTCGAGTTCCTGATCGTGTAGCAGCGCAGCATGCAGCGTCAGCATCAGCATGCGCCGCTTGAGGGTGCGGCGTACCGCAGCAAAGCTTGAGGCGGCGATCTTCTGGAAGATCGCCATCAGGAAGCCGAGGGCGCGCCCTTTGTTGCCCTGACGACGGGCAAGATCAAAGCCATCCTGAAGATACTCGCGTAGCTTTTCGTAGAAGCGCCGCTCGTCGTTGTTCATAACAAAGGACTCGGTATGCACCCAGCGCCGAGCAAATAGCGGGCTGCCATCGGGACGACAGGAGTCGGCTTTGGTGCGCCGGAAGACGACGGTGTTGAGCCGGTGGCGTTGCTCAACCATTGCGCTGGGATCGCGAAACAGGGTGGGGTTGAGCAATTGGATCAGCATCCAGAATTGGAAGTGGTTGCCCTGGTGCGGCGTCGCGGAGAGCAGGAGCAGATCGCGGGTGTGGCCTTTGAGCGCCTCGGCCAGTTTGTAGTTTTCGGTCTTCTGCACTTTGCCGCCGTTGCGGGTGGCGCTCAGGTGGTGCGCCTCGTCAAAGACGACCAGATCCCAGCGCGGCGCAGCGAGCAGGCGTTTGACCCGCGCTGGTCGCTTGAGTGTGTCAATGCTGACGATCAGGCGATCATGCTTGGCAAAGGCGTTGGTCTTGCGGTCGGTGATGTCGCCCTCAGAACCAAAGACCTCGAAGTCGAGGTTGAAGACCTCGTTCAGCTCGCGGTGCCAATTGTTGACGAGGCCGGCGGGCACAACCATCAGCGCCCGGCTCAGTTCGCCCC
Source organism: Candidatus Oscillochloris fontis (assembly GCF_004138135.1). Lineage (GTDB taxonomy): Bacteria > Chloroflexota > Chloroflexia > Chloroflexales > Chloroflexaceae > Oscillochloris > Oscillochloris fontis. The sequence goes on along the minus strand of NZ_RYFD01000082.1, from coordinate 2,824 downwards.
GGCTGGCAAGCTCGCGCAAGATCAACGCGGTCTCGATGGTTTTGCCTAGCCCCACCTCGTCGGCGATGAGGAAGCGGCGCGGTAGTGCGGTGGCGATGCGATGGGTGAGGACAACTTGGTGCGGCAAGAGATCGATGCGCGCCGAGGTGAGCGCCGAGGCGCTCTCCATCACCGGCAGGGCGTGGGCTTCGTAGGCCAGCCAGGCTTGGCGCGCCCGCTCGTCGCTGCCGCTGACGGCGTCCAGCACCCGTTCGGTACGCGAACGCTCGCGGCGCACTGCCGTAAGGGGGACGCGGCGCTCGCCAAGGCTGAAGAAGGCGCGTACATAGCCGTCGCGGGGCGGCTCAAGCACGACGCCCGCACCAAACTGGGCATGGCTGATCTGTTCGCCAGGGGCGAGTTGGGCGCGATCACTCATCAGGAGAGCCTCTGGTGGTGCAGGCCAAGCCAGGCTGGCCCGTCTGCGTCGGGGTTCGGATGCGCCGGGGCGATGATGCGCGCGGCGTCGGCTTCGGCGCCCGCCCACAGAATGCGCCCTAGATCCAGGTGTTGCTCGCGGTGGGGTGCAGCACAGATCCAGGTGTAGGTCTCGCTGGCGCGGTTCATGCGCACCCGCTCCCGTCCGGTCGGCAGCCAAAAGACCAAGGCGGCATCGCTGCTATACTCGCTCTGGAAGGCCAACATGACCGAGCGCAGGTCGTTGCTCAGCCATTCCTCGGCATCTGCGGGGCTGAGCAGATCGAGGTTGGTTTCGAGGCCGGTGACGACCAGTGCGTTGCCCTGGTTGCTGGGGAGATTTTCGGGCCAATGGCGAACGAGGGCAAAGAGTTGCCGCATCGAGATGATCTCGTGCGGCGCAGCCAGATCGGCAAGCGCGGCGCTGTCCCAGAGCAGGCTGATGCCGCGTCGTTTCCAACGATCCTCGCGCATGAGTTTCATGGGCTACTCCTCATCCAAGAAGAGTGACATCTGTTGAACCTGTGGCGTATGGGTATTGGCCCACCCGTTGTAGATCGTGAGGGCGCGGTTGGCGGCGTTGCGCAGCGGCTGGTTTGCGCCCCGCTGGCCCAGCCATTCGAGCAGCGCTTTGAGCGCCGGGCGGGGCTTGAAGTTGCCGTTCTTCAGTGTATCACTGGCGTTGATCCCGCTGCCGTCGTAGCAAGCGCCAATCAGCACCAGCGCCTGATCGAGATCGGCGCTGAGCCGCTGTTTGTGTTTGCGGTGCCAATCGCGGGCGAAGGCGAGTGGCTCGACCAGGGTGAAGATCTTGTTGCGCTCGCTACACCAGCCGCGCATTTCAAACTCGTCGGGGGCAATGCCCGATCCGCGCAAAAACTTCTGCATCTGGTCGCGCGCAACCTCGGTTTTGCCGTCGAAGATGCGCAAGAATTGGCGCGTGAGCGGTTCGGCATTGACCGGCGGCGGGTCTTGAACGCGGCTTGAGTCTTCATCAAGCAACTGGTTGATGCCGACCAGCGCCTCTTTGACGCTCATCGCCCGCCCCTCGTCCATATAGACCTTGCCGTAATGGCGCGAGAAGTATTCGAGCGCTTTGCCGCGCCGAATGACCTGCACGTCGGCGGCGGGCAGCCCGGCCTTGGCGTGGTTTTCGAGCAGCGCCTGGATCTGGCGCACGTCGGCCAGCACTTCGCGGCGCATGCGCCCCCAACTCACTGGCCGAGGCGCTGCGGTACGTTTGCGGCAAACGTGGATGATGTCGTATTCAATCGTCTTTGAGCCGAATTCGCCGTCGCCCTTGGTTTCGTCCGAACGAATGGGATAGGTCGCCTGAAGATAAAACCCGGCCTCGAAGAGCGACTCAAGCACCGCCACCCACGGCGCATCTTCGCTATGGTGGAAGGTGAAGGCCAGCATGCCGCCCGGTTTGAGAATCCGGTGCGCCTCGCGCCAGCATTGGGTCAGCACGCGCTGGTAGAAGCCGTCGGGGTCCTCTGGCTCGCGGGCCTTGTTGGCAACTGCCTCCATCGCTTTCGGGGTGTATTCGGCGCTAAAGATAGATGGGTATTTGTCCTTGAGTACCAGCCTGAGCCAGACGTAGAAGAAATCGGATAGCTCGGAGTAGTGCAGCAAGCCGCCAAAGGGTGGGTCGGTGATCACCAGATCTATTGACTCGTCCGTGTAATGCCTAAGCTCGGTTGAGGAGCTTTGGAAAACCGTAGCAGGTAAGAGGGGATCACCCGGTAAGACTTTTTCGCTCTTGCCGGTTGTGCCTGTGTTAAATTGCGCATCCATCCGTTGGAGCATCTCGACACTGACGGTTTCCCACGGTGCTTTAGTCCATTCTGCACCCTCTATGATTCCTTCTACAGAAGAAGTCCAATTACCTCTACCTAAATTTGAGAATACACTGTTTTCTATAACAGTTGACTTTGGATGGTAGTTGTTATTGGCAAACATTGGTTCGAGTTTATCTGCGTTGACATTCCACAGCGTGAATAGGCTTTGGTTTCGGAGGTACTGCTGAAACCCTCCCAGCACATACTCCCTTACGTCCCAGTCACACTCGCCAATTGTTACGATGGCTTTCAGAAGTTGTGCGTGAACAAGAAGCTGGCGTGGGTTGAACATTTCCGACCAGTACAGATAGCCATGTTGCGGGAGTGGCTGGCGCTGATGCGTCATATGACCAAATGGTATCTCACTACGTGGCCAGTAATCCTTTAGGTCAGTGTCTTTTCGTTGTTCCCACTCAGCATGTGCTGTATTAATTGCTCGACTGTTATCAATAGTCCGTAAATTAAGTTTCCAGGTCTTTTTGCGACATAGCACTACCCACCCGCTCACCTTGAACGCCCGCAACGGG
>NZ_RYFD01000119.1 GCF_004138135.1 Candidatus Oscillochloris fontis | reverse complement strand
TACACTTTCGTAAGCTCCCATTCTGGGGGTCGTACCATCCCTCGTACTACCGTCATAATCCGTTGTCACTGCAGCCAACGGAGTCCCAGACAAGGCAACCGTATCAGCCGTCTTGTAATCTGTGGCGGCGGTTCCTCCTGCTGTTGTAAATGACGGATCCACATTTAGGCTGTTGACTTCATAGGCTCCACGGGCAGTCTGCCAGGCTGACAGCGTTTGATACGCGGTAGAACCGAGCTCACCAACATAACCACCCGTATTGGGGGCATAAAGATCATTGTTGCTCCCGACTACATAGGACGATACGTCCGCATGAAGTGCTATGTGTTTACCAGTGGCACTACCACCATTGGAACGGGCATTCACCAACAGATTGTTGGTCAACTGAACGCCTGTACCCGATGAGTAGTAACAGTAAGATTTATTGGAACCGGTTTCGGGGACACCACTGATATAAATCGTATTGTAATATAATCTGGCAGAATCCGATGAAGCTTTCATTACACCGTACAGACCACTGTTCGTGTTTCCTCCCAATGAAATAATATTGTTCTTGATGAACGGCTTCGATCCAAAAAATCGAACACCACACAGACCTGCACTTGTAGCGGATCCATTTACGGACAGACTATGAATAAAATTCCCCGAAATGGTATCGGATGTTCCGGTCGCTTGAAATATACCACTTACATAACCCGCATAAGAAGCACTGCTGTTGGATATGCCGGAAATGGTATTACCCGATACTGCAACGATCGAAGAGTTGGCATTATTTGTAATCGCAATGCCCATCACAGTTTTGTTACTACTGCCTGAACCACTGCTTACATTGAAGATCGTGTTGTTCGAAATCCTCCCGCCACCACCACAATTGATGCCATAAGCACTATAGTCGCCGTAACCGGTGGAAGTAATGCCATTGGTCAGGTTGGCTATCGTATTGTTCTCGATCGTGTTTGTACCGGTTCCGTCACAAAGAATACCGGCTACAGTCTGAGCAGCACCGGTGCTGGTGGAACTGCCGTTCAGGCTGTTGGATACCGTCGTACTACCTATCACATTGTTGCTGATCACGGTTGTTCCGGCTGCAGCATCCCGTTTTATGGCCCATAAATTCGTTGCCGCTGTAGCAGTAGTATTGGCTGTGGTGACAGAACCAATCATGTTATTCTGACAATTGGTTGTGCCCAATACGGATGTTCCTATACTGATGCCCGTAAATCCACTTGATGAGCTTGTTGTACCACTGGTTACGGTGATGGATCCTGTTGTCGTGTTGTCGCCTATCGAGTTCCCGGTTACTGTGCCTATGTTTGTCACCGTATTTGTGCCACTCGCCCCAAGGCTTATTCCTATAACATTACTGATATTCGTATTCGTCCAGGATATATTCTTGATGGTATTGTTTTGAATACTGTTCGTGCCTCCATCTGCCAAAAAGAGCTGAATGCCGGTAAGATTGAAATTATAAGC
>NZ_RYFD01000025.1 GCF_004138135.1 Candidatus Oscillochloris fontis | reverse complement strand
ATCGCTGCGGTTACGGCGTATTGGGCGAATCAGCCTGCCCCACAATTACTGCCTGCTGGGGGGGCGTGAACGGATACCTGCGTGCCGTCCTACCAGGAGGCTTCGTGGGAGGGGATCATCCAGGCCGTTGCCAACAATCAGTTTGATGCGGCAGCCGATGGCATCACCATCACCCCGGAGCGTGCCGAGCAGGTCGCCTTCTCCGATGGTTACATCCAGGTGAGCCAGCGCCTGATGGCGCGGGTGGGTGAGAGCCGTTTCACCAACATGGATGAGTTCATCGCCAACGCCGAGCTGCGTCTGGGCACCCAGACCGGCACCACCAACTATGAGACGGCAATCAAGTTGGTGCCTGAGGCGCGTATTCAAGCCTTCGAGCAATTCCCCTTCGCCGTCGCCGCGCTGATCAATGGTGATGTTGATGGCGTGCTGATGGACGAGACCGCCGGTCAGGGCTACATCGGCACCAACGCCGAGCAGATCGCCCTGATTGGTGAGCCGATCTCCAGCGATGCGCTGGGCTTCATCTTCCCCAAGGATAGCGACCTGGTTACCCCAGTCAACCTGGCCCTGGCGGAGATGCGGGCCAGTGGCAAGTTGGATGAGTTGGCGAAGAAGTACTTCAGCGCCGAGTTCAAGCTGCCAGGGAACGAGTAGCGTAGTGAACTTCCGGGAAGCTTACAGCTTCCCGGAAGCTTGGTTAATGAAGTGGAGCCACGATGGCCGTCGACCAAGACCAGATCATCACCCCCAAACGGGAGTTCGCCGGCCGCAGTAACCTCGTCGATCTCCCCTGGTGGTTCCTGATCATCCTGGGGATCATCGTCTTCATGGCGATTCGGATCATGACTGATCCGCTGCATCAGGGAATCTTCAACACTATCCTGCAAGGACTCGGCACTACCCTCTATGTAACGGCGGTCTCGTTTGTCTTCGCACTCATCTTCGGGCTGATTTTGGGGCTAGGCCGGGTCTCCTCCAATCCGATCATCCGCAATCTGACCATCACCTACATCGAGTTTATCCGTGGTGTGCCGATGCTGGTGCTGATCTTCACCATCTCGTTTGCGGTGGTGCCGCTCTTTGCACGCAGCTTTGGGTTGCCCAATAATACGATCTCGCTCACGACACGCGCCATTATCGCGCTGGTGTTGATCTATGGTGCCTACATTGCCGAGATCTTCCGCGCTGGAATCGAGTCGATCAGCCGGGGCCAGAGTGAGGCCGCCCGTTCGCTGGGCATGACCCGCGCCCAGGCGATGTTCTATGTCATTCTGCCCCAAGCGGTGCGCAATGTGATGCCTGCACTCGGTAATGACCTGATCGCGTTGCTCAAGGATACCTCGCTGGTTTCGGTGTTGGGGGTGCGCGAGATGACCCAAGTGGCGCGGCTTTCGGTCAGTACCACCTTTCGCTACGAAGAGACCTACTTTATTTTGACGCTCTTTTACCTGAGTATGACGCTGGTTCTCTCGCTGATTCTGCAATGGATACAGCGCCGGGTGGGCGCGAGGGGGTAAGTGATGAGCACACTTGTGGATGCGCCGATGATTCGTATTGAGGCGATCTCGAAATATTATGGTGCCTTCTGCGCCCTCGACACGGTCAGCCTGGATGTTCAGGCGGGTGAGGTGATGATGATCGTCGGCCCTTCGGGGTCGGGAAAATCCACCCTGCTGCGCTGTATCAACCGCCTGGAAGTACCCGACGCGGGCACGATCATGGTTGACGGGATCACAGTCAATAATAATGAGGCCCATATCAACGCAGTACGCGCCGAAGTGGGGATGGTCTTTCAGCGCTTTGAACTCTTCCCACACCTGACGGTGCTGGATAATATCTGCCTCGCGCAGCAGAAGGTACGCAAGCGCTCACGTCCGGAGAGCGAGCAGATCGCCTGGAAACTCTTGGAGAAGGTCGGTATCCCCGAACAAGCCCACAAACACCCAACGCAGCTTTCGGGTGGCCAGCAGCAGCGGGTGGCGATTGCGCGTTCACTAGCGATGCAACCCAAGGTGATGCTCTTTGATGAGCCAACCTCGGCACTCGATCCAGAGATGATCAAAGAGGTGCTGGATGTCATGCTCGATCTGGCCCGCGAAGGTATGACGATGGTAGTCGTCTCGCATGAGATGGGTTTTGCGCGCAACGCGGCGCATCAGGTGGTCTTTATGGATCAGGGGCGAATCATTGAGCAGGGGCCACCCAATCAGGTCTTCAGCCAGCCCACGCATGAGCGCACCAAGCTCTTCTTGTCGCGGATTCTCCACTAGCAAGAGTATATCGTTCTGACGCAAAGACGCAGAGGCGCAAAGTCTGCAACAAAACCTTTGCGTCCTTGCGCCTTTGCGTCAACATGAGATTTCTTTTACCCCAAGGGTGAACTGTTACGCGCCTTTGCGCCAACAAACTAACTGGTCTGGTAGAGATACTCCGCCCACCCCGGCGTGGTGATCTGGCTGCCATCCTCACGCAGGAGCATCCCGGCACAGCCGGGCCAACTGGCGATCTGTTCTAGCCCCGCCGCCTCCAGAATAAAGATCAACTTAGCCGCCACCTCCGCCGCCTGCGCCGAGGGGGCCACGGCACTCGCGGTGAGTGCGCTGCTCTGCGCAGGCCGCCCACTGCGCGGATCAATGATGTGGTGCTGCCAGCCCTCCGCCGTCTGCCAGCGGCGGTAGTCGCGCCCGGAGGTCGCCACACCACCGCCATGTAGGCTCAGCATCCCCAGGGTGGCATCGGGATTGAGCGGGTTATCAATCCCGATCAGCCAGGGGTGGCCACTGGCCATAGCGCCACTGATGGCAATATCGCCACCCGCATCAACCAGCGTTGGGCCATAGGGTGCCAGCCGCTGCACAACCTGATCCGCCGCCCAACCCTTGGCGATACCGCTCAGGTCAATCTGCACCCCTTCGGGAAGCCGAACCGCACGTAGTGATGCTTCCATCTCGATCTGACGCCAGTCAGGGGCGGGGGTGACGAGAGCAGGCGACGCCATCAATTGCGGGCCAGCCGCAAAATCACGGGTGTAGCCAACGGCATGCAGAGCGTGAAGAATAGTCGGCACCACCACCCCCGCACTGCGCTGGGCCGCCTCCAACGCGGCCTCTAAAACTAGCCAGAGGGTTTCGCTCACCGGTACCCAAAAGCCTGCATCGGTGTTGAGCAACGAGATCTCACTGTCGGGGCGGAAGCGACTGAGCGCCGCTTCCCAGGTGGCGAACCACTCTGGGACGTGGTGGAGGGCAGCGGCGGCTTCAGGATGTTCGCTATCAATGAGGGCGAGCATCTGGCAGCCCATGGCACGAAATTCAATGCGTTGCATAGGAGATCTTTGGATGTGAGAAGAAACCAGTAGGGGCGAAGCATCGCCCTCTAGATGCACGGGAACACGATCTGGGTTGGAGGGCGATGCTTCGCCCCTACGCGGATCACCCCTTGACACACCGGCCTGGGCTAGGTACGCTATACCCTACCTGCTCTGTATACCTGTTCGGAGGGATCAACGATGATCGAGACCGTGCCGCACTATTCGCCCCGTAGCCCCCGCACCAACCCGATTCGTTCGCGCGCCGATTGGGACGCGCAGCGAATGAGTGCCTTGGGTACCCCTGACCTCTTTCATGGATCAATCGCCCGTAGCACGATCCATTGGTACGATACAACCCTGGACGCCTGGATCATCTGGGATGAGACCCAGCAGCAGTGGCATGGCTTCGCAGCCCAGACCGGGCTGCCCGTCCATGTCCCCTATGGCCCCGACTATCTGCCGTGGCAGCGGACGCTCAATGCCGATGACCCGCCCTTCTACCGTTGGTTCGAGGGTGGCTTGACGAACGCCTGCTTCAATGAGGTAGACCGCCATGTGCTGCTCGGTTTTGGTGATGAGACCGCCTTCTTCTTCGAGGGCGACCGTTGGGATAGTAGTCTCAATGCGGGGCGCGGTGGCCCGGTGGTTCACGAGGCGGTCTCGCGCAAACGCCTGTTGTGGGAGGTGGTCAAGGCGGCCCAGGTGTTGCGCGATCTGGGTTTGCGGCGTGGCGACCGAATTGCGCTGAATATGCCCAATATTCTGCCTCAGATCTATTATACCGAAGCAGCGAAGCGACTTGGTATCATTTATACGCCAGTTTTCGGTGGGTTTAGTGACAAAACGCTCTCGGATCGCATCCATAACGCCGGGGCACGGGTGGTGATCACCTGCGATGGTGGCTACCGGAATGCCCAGGTGGTGGCCTACAAAGAGATCTATACCGATCAGGCACTCGATACCTATATTCCGGTTGAAGTCGCACTCCAGATCGTGCGCAAGGCGCTTGAGTCGAAGCGCATTGATACTTGGCATATTCAATCTATTGACGCCGCTGTACGTGAGGCCATCGGCAATGAGATTACCGTCGAACGCACCGATATTATGCGTGGGGTAGGGCAAGGGTTGGCGCGTCTGGCCGATCTTGATCCGGCGATGCAAGCCCAATTGCGCACGGTTATCGCCCAAGCGCTCGTGAATACCCCACCCCGGGTGGATGCGGTGGTGGTGGTGCGCCACACTGGCCAAGAGATCCTCTGGCGTGCCGACCGCGATGTGTGGAGCCACGATCTGTTGGATAAGGCAACCGAACAGATCCTCGCAACGGCCCGTGCGGCGGGTGTGGCGGTGAGCAGCGAGGCCGAGTTGCTGGCGCTGCCGACCGACCAGTTTGTGCGAGCGCTGTATGCGAGTACCCCCTGTCTGCCGGTGGATGCCGAGTTCCCACTCTTTATCATCTACACATCGGGGAGTACCGGCAAACCCAAGGGGGTAGTGCATGTCCACGCGGGCTATGTGGCGGGGCTAGTGCATACCCTGCGGGTCAGTTTCGACGCTGAGCCGGGTGATGTGATCTATGTCATCGCCGACCCCGGCTGGATCACCGGCCAGAGCTATATGATCACCGCCAGTTTGGCCTACCGGCTCACCGGCGTACTCACCGAAGGCTCACCGGTCTTCCCCTCGGCGGGACGCTATGCGAGTATCATCGAGCGCTACGGCGTACAGATCTTTAAGGCCGGTGTCACCTTCCTCAAGTCGGTGTTGAGTAACCCGCAGCATGTCGAGGACGTGCGCCAGTATCAGATGGCGAGCCTGCGCGTGGCCACCTTCTGCGCCGAGCCGGTCAGTCCGGCGGTACAGCAGTTCGGCATGGATCTGATGACGCCGCAATACATCAACTCCTACTGGGCCACCGAGCATGGCGGCATCGTCTGGACCCACTTCTATGGGAATGATGATTTCCCGCTACGTGCCGACGCGCATACCTACCCGTTGCCGTGGATTGCGGGTGATGTCTGGGTGGCGCAGCATGATACACACGGAGCGATCAGCTACCGGGTTGCGGAGTATGAAGAGAAGGGCGAGATTGTACTGACCGCGCCCTACCCCTACTTGGCGCGGACGATCTGGGGCGATGTGGCTGGGTTCCAGAACTGGATGCAGGCGGTGGAGCAGCAGCAACCCATCTCGGTGTGGCACGGCGATGCCGAGCGCTTTGTGCAGACCTACTGGCGGCGCGGGCCGCAGGGCGAGTGGGCCTATGTGCAGGGCGATTTTGCCATGAAGTACCCCGATGGCAGCTTCACCCTGCACGGGCGCTCCGATGATGTGATCAATGTCTCTGGCCACCGCATGGGCACCGAGGAGATCGAGGGGGCCATTCTGCGTGATCGCCAGATCACCCCCGATTCGCCGGTGGGCAACTGTATTGTGGTTGGCGCACCCCACCGCGAGAAGGGGCTGACCCCGTTGGCCTTCGTGGTGATGGCACCGGGGCAGCGGTTGACCAGCCAGGATCGCCAACGGTTGAATGAACTGGTACGCTCGGAGAAGGGCGTGGTGAGTGTGCCCGAAGATTATATCGAACTCTCGGCCTTCCCAGAGACGCGCAGCGGCAAGTATATGCGCCGCTTTGTGCGCGCGATGATGCTGGATGAGCCGTTGGGCGATACCACCACCCTACGCAATCCAGAGGTACTCGACGAGATCGCGGCCAAGATCAAGGTCTGGAAACTGCAACAGCAACTCACCGACGAACAGCAGTTACTCGAAACCTACCGCTACTTCCGCATCGAATACCACCCGGTCGCATGTGGCAATTCCACCCGCAAGTTAGCGCTAGTGACGATCAGCAACCCGCCGGTGAATGCGCTCAACGAGCGGGCGCTGGATGAACTCAACACGATCCTCGACCACCTGGCACGGCGGCACGATGTAGCAGCGGTGGTCTTTACCGGTGCAGGAACGCGCAGCTTTGTGGCCGGAGCCGATATTCGCCAGTTGCTCGAAGATGTGCATACCGTCGAAGAGGCGCTGGCGCTGCCCAACAATGCCCACTTGGCCTTCCGCAAGATCGAGCGCATGAACAAGCCATGCATCGCCGCGATCAATGGGGTAGCCCTAGGTGGCGGGTTGGAGTTCGCGTTGGCCTGCCACTACCGGGTGGCGGAAATCAGCGCCGAGTTTGGCCAGCCAGAGATCAACCTGCGCCTGCTCCCCGGCTATGGCGGAACCCAACGCCTGCCGCGTATCCTCCACACCCGCACGCGGGGCACCGGGTTGTTGCGGGCGCTGATCCTTATTCTGGGCGGACGCAACATCCCCGCCGAGGAGGCCCAGGAGATCGGGTTGGTGGATATGCTGGCCCACGGCGCAAATGATCCGCTCACGCTGGCATGTATGCTGGCACGCCGTTACATCACCGAAGATCCCGGTGATGCGCAGGCCCCAACGACAGAGCTAGGGCGTGCCTTTGTGGAACGTCAGCACCAGATGGCGGAGTGGATCAATCCACAACCCGGTTTTGTGAAGGATGAACTGGCCCACATCCTCGCCCACCCGGCGATTGAGCGCATCATCCGCCAAGCCCAAGCAACAGGACGGGGCAGCGCAGCCGCACGCTGTATCGAAGCGTTACGCTACGGGTTCACCCATGGGATTGAAGCCGGATTGCACCACGAGGCCCACCTCTTTGCTCAGGCGGTCGTAGACCCAGCGGGCGGTAAGGCGGGGATTCGCGCCTTCATGGAGAAGCAGAGCGCCCCACTGCCCACCCGCCGCCGCTTGGTTGATGCGACCCAAGAGCGGCTGCTGCGTGAGTGGAAGATGCTTCTCCCCGTCGGTGCGCCCTTCTTCCCCGCTGTGACGCCCCTCCCCACCTGGCAATACGCGCAGGCGGTAGTGCGCGACTCAGCAAGTGGGGCGGGTGCCCACGGCGACCCCATCCATGCCGAGCGCCAGATTGTCATCCCGGTGGAGACACCCGGCGCGAATCAGGCGTTGCTCTACATGTTGGCCAGCGAGGTCAATTTTAACGACATCTGGGCGATTACGGGCATCCCGGTGAGCCTCTTTGACGACCATGACCGCGACTGGCACGTGACCGGATCGGGCGGGGTGGGGCTGATTGCCGCGCTGGGCGAAGATGTGCGGCGTGAGGGGCGGCTCAAGGTAGGCGATCTGGTCGCGGTCTATGCGGGCCAGAGCAACCTCCTCTCGCCCATGGCCGGGCTTGATCCCATGGCAGCCGATTTTGTCATTCAGGGCTACAACACCCCCGACGGCTCACACCAGCAGTTTATGTTGGCCCAGGCTCCCCAGTGCCAACCGCTGCCTCCCGATATGAGCCTCGAAGCGGCGGGCAGTTTCATGCTCAACCTGGGAACGATCTACCGCGCCCTCTTCACCACCCTGCGTATCCAATCGGGGCGCAGCATCTTCATTGAGGGCGCGGCAACCGGCACCGGCTTGGACGCGGTGCGCACAGCAGTCCGCAACGGCATGGATGTGATCGGGCTGGTCAGTTCGCCCGAACGCGAGCAGACGCTACGCAAAGCCGGGGCACGCGGGGCGGTCAATCGGATGACCCCCGGCCTAGCCCACTGCTTCACCCGTGTCCCGGCTGATCCCGAACTCTGGTCGGCGTGGGAACAGGCCGGGCAGGCACTCGTGGCACGCTTCCGCGAGCAGAACAGCGGGCGGCTGGCCGACTATGCGATCTCGCATGCGGGCGAGACCGCCTTTCCGCGCAGTTTCCAACTCTTAGGCGAAGCGTATGCTGGCCACATCCCCACCCTGGCCTTCTATGGAGCCAGTAGTGGCTACCACTTCACCTTCATCGGCAAGGTGGGCACCTCGAACCCCGCCACCATGCTGCGGCGGGCGGCGCTGCACGCGGGCCAAGCGGTGGTGATCTACTACGGCATCCCCGACACCCGCATCACCCACGTTGATGTGCCGCCACCCTTTGAACTGATCGACTCATCAGGCTTAGAGGCCATCGAAGCTACCCGTGCGTTAGGCGCTCGCACGGTGGTGATCACCTACACCGACGCACAGCGCGAGTTTGTGCAGAGCCTGGGGTTTGGCAGCAGCCTACGCGGGGTGGTGAGCCTAGAGGAACTGCGGCGGCGGCTGGGGAGCGATTTCGAGTGGCCCAGAACGATGCCCGAACTGCCCGATTCCAAGGCCGACCCAGCGGGGCTGAAGGAGGCGGTGCGGCGCTTCAGTGAACTGACCTTCAAACCACTGGGGGCAGCGGTGGGCCACTACCTCCGCAGCGCCGACAATCCACGCGGCTACCCCGATCTGGTGATCGAGCGCGCCGGACACGATGCGCTGGCGGTGAGTGCCATGCTAGTGAAGCCCTTCACCGGGCGAATCATCTACTTTGAAGATCTGGGCGGGCGGCGCTACTCCTTCTTCGCCCCACAGATCTGGATGCGCCAGCGGCGCATTCTGATGCCCACCGCGAACATCTACGGTACCCACCTCTCCAACGCCTACGAGATTGTGCGTCTGAGCGACGAGATCAGCGCGGGGCAACTGAGCATCACCGAGCCAACCCTGGTGCCGTGGGAGGAACTGCGCGAGGCCCACCAGGCCATGTGGGAGAACCGCCACGCCGCCGCGACCTATGTGGTCAACCATGCGCTACCCACCGCCGGGTTGCGCACCAAGGACGAATTGTACGAGGCGTGGGAACGTCGCCTCGCATAGATGATCGGTTTTTACCGCCGAGAACGCGGAGGGGCGCAGAGGAACGGAACGGAGGGGCATGCGTTATTTATCCGCAGATTGCGCAGATTATTCCGGTTATTCACCGCCGAGAACGCGGAGGGGCGCAGAGGATGGCAGCATCCCAATGCGTCCCCCTCTGCGTTCCTCGGCGTCCTCGGCGGTTAAATAAGCCTACCGCAGGGAGACCTACAAACCAGTCCCCCTCTGCGTTCCTCGGCGTCCTCGGCGGTCAAATGAGGTTCACCTCCGTAACTGTTCACACTTGGGGTAAAGGAAGCTTCTGATTGACGCAAAGGCGCAAAGACGCAAAGGTTTTGTTGCAGGCTTTGCGCCTTGGCGTCTTTGCGTCAAAACCGGAATGCTAGGAGAACTGTGAACAATTACTCACCTCCGAGGATCGCAGTGTGATCATTGCGTCGGGGCTGCGCCCCGACAAGGCCACCATATTGTGCTATAGTGGTGCCAGCCAATTCACTAGAGCGAGCCACACCATGCCCACCACCGATCTTGAACTCACGATCACCCGTGCTGCTGATGGGGCAACCACCGCCGCCCTGCGGGCTGAGTTGCCCAACCACCGCGCCGATCTCGTGCCACCCGAACCGGTCTCCCTTGATGCTATGGCGCTGCGTGCGCTCACCACCATCCCCGATGCTTACGGAGCCGCCCTGACCGCGATGGTCTTTGCACCGGGGTTGCGCGAGGCTTGGCAGCGGGTGCGCGGCTTTGCCGAAGCGGGCCAGCCGGTGCGGGTGCGCCTCGTGCTGATCGGCGATGATGGGCTGCACGCTATCCGCTGGGAGTTGCTGCGTGACCCCGTGGATAGTACGCCGCTGGCCTCTAGTGAACGCACGCCCTTTTCGCGCTTCATGGTCACTGCGAGCTTGGCCGAGGTGCAGGCCCCGGCCAAACCCACCCTGCACGCCGTCATCGCGGTGGCGAACCCGGATCTGCTACCCAGATACCAGATGGCCCCGGTGGATGTCGCCGCTGAGGTGCAACGTGCCCAGCGCGGCCTGGGTGATCTGGCCGCCACGATCCTGGATGGCCGCGAAGGTCGCCCTAGCGCGAGTCTGGCCAACATCGCTGCCGCGCTGCGCGAGGGGGCCAGCATCCTCTACTTGGTGTGCCACGGGGCGCTGCACGGGGATGGTTCCTCCCTCTTCCTGGAGATGGATGCCAGCGAGGCGTACCAGCCCACCGCCGGGGCGGCGCTGGTGCAGCAGATCAGCGCGCTGACCCGCCACCCGCTGTTGGTGGTGCTCGCTTCGTGCCAGGGGGCGGGCAACACCTACGAACTGTTGGCCGCACTTGGCCCGCAGTTGGCCCGTGCTGGAATTGGCGCGGTGATCGCCATGCAGGGCAATGTGCCGATGGCCCTGGTGGCCCAACTGATGCCGCGTCTCTTCACGGAGCTGCGCCGCGACGGCCAGATTGACCGGGCACTCGCGGCGGCGCGCGCCGCGCTGCACCAGCACCCCGATTGGTGGATGCCGACGCTCTGGATGGCGGTGCGGGACGGAGCGTTGTGGCGGGCGGAGGTGCCTGTTGCAGCACCCTCGCCAAACTTCTCTATCGGTACGGTGCAGCAGATCACGATCAACGGCGGCAACGTGGGCAGCATCATCGGCACAAACTATGGCAACCCGCCTGCCCCGGCGGGGGCGCAATCCGAAGCCATCACCCACCAGCACACCCTCTTGGCGACCCATCGGCGCACCCTCGGCCACTACCTGCAACAGCTTGCCGTCTTCGGTACGGCCTATGCTCCCCCGCATATTATGCACGGTGCCACAGAGGCACGAGCCGGGATCGCCCGCGCTAAAGCGGCGCTGCGCGCTCTGGGGGTCATGGTTGAAGATCTCCCAGATGACACCCTATGAGCCAGCAAGACGCCATCATCACCGCTCTTGCCGCCGCACTCCCCGCCGAACTAGCGGGGCATGCGGGCGATCTCGCCGCGCTGCTCTCCCGTGATCCAGCGGCCATCGCAACCGAAATAGCCGCACGCCCGGTGCTGGCCGTCGCACTAGCCAGTCTCGCTGGGCAGACCATCGCGGTTGCTGGAGCGCCCTTACAGTTCGCCCGCCACCAGATCGGGACGCTCCAAGAGATCACGATCTCCGGTGGCTATGTCCACCAGATTATCGGCACCGCGATCAGCATCCAACTCCCGCCGGTGGGGACGTATCGCGACCTCGCCGCCGCCCTGGAGTTACTCGCCGCCCTCCCACTGGATGACCTGCCGCCCCATGCGCCACTCCCCACGCCCCACCGCATGCCCTTCAGCCGCAACCCGCACTTTGTCGGGCGTGGCGATGACCTCCATTGGCTGGCGGCGACGCTCAAGGGGGGCGCGACCGCCGCGATTGGCCAGATTGCCGCCGCCACTGGGTTGGGTGGTATCGGCAAGACCAACCTCGCCACCGAGTTTGCCCACCGTTACGGCAAGTTCTTCGCTGGGGGCGTCTTCTGGCTCAGCTTCGCCGACCCCCAGGTCATCACGGCCGAGATCGCCGCCTGCGGCATGGCGCTCAACCTACCCGGCTTCGCCGACCTCAAGATTGACGATCAGGTGCGGCGGGTGATCGCCGCGTGGCAGGAAGCGCTGCCGCGCCTGTTGATCTTCGACAACTGCGAAGACGAAGCGCTGCTGGCCCAGTGGCGACCGACGACGGGCGGGTGCCGGGTGCTGGTGACGAGTCGGGCGAGCCAGTGGGAGAGCGTCCTGGGCGTGGTGGAGCGGCGGCTGGATGTACTCGAACGGGCGGAGAGTATCGCCTTGCTGCGCAGCCTGCGCGAAACTCTGGGGGAAGACGAGGCGGCGATGCTGGCCGAGGTGCTCGGCGACCTACCGCTGGCCTTACACCTCGCCGGAAACTTCCTGCGCACCTACCCCCAGGAGCAGCCCGCAGCCTACCGGCAACGCCTCGCGAGCGCCCTGATCAACCATCCCTCGCTCATGGGACGCGGCTCGCGCCACTCGCCAACCAACCACGAACTCCATGTGGCTGTTATGCGCACCCTCACCGACGGTAGCCCCGAAGCGTGTGCTGCGCTCATCGAGAAGCTCACCGTCACCGCCGACGTCTACGCCACCGGGGCGGCTCCTGGTTCCCACGCCGCGCAGCTCGCCGCGCATCTGCGGGGCTTGGCCGAGCATGTGCGATCCTCGTCGTCGTAGGGGCGCATCGCGATGCGCCCCGCGTTATGTGTCCGCAGATGACGCAGATTGCGCAGATTATTCCGGTTCGTAACCCCAGAGGAACGGAACGGAGGGGCATGCGTTATTTATCCGCAGATTGCGCAGATTACGCAGATTATTCCGGTTCGTAACCGCAAAGGACGCAGAGGGGCGCAGAGGGAGACCTACAAACCCTCCCCCTCTGCGTCCTCGGCGGTTAAATAAGCCTACCGCAAGGGAGACCTACAAACCCGTCCCCCTCTGCGTTCCTCTGCGTCCTCGGCGGTTAAATGAAGCGTACCGCAAGGGAGACCTACAAACCCGTCTCCCTCTGCGTTCCTCTGCGTCCTCGGCGGTTAAATGAAGCGTACCGCAAGGGAGACCTACAAACCCTCCCCCTCTGCGTTCCTCTGCGTCCTTGGCGGTTAAATGAAGCGTACCGCAAGGGAGACCTACAAACCCCTCCCCCTCTGCGTCCTCGGCGGTTAAATGATTAAACCCCTACCCCCCCGCATCATCCCCCAGGATAACCACCACATCCGCCGCGCTCATTACCCCCGGCGCGGTGCCCCGCACCACCTCGGCCTTGAAGATTTGACTCAGGCGGCGCACTGTGGCCGGTTTGCCACTCGGATCATAAATGACGGTGCGCGGGTAGTTGCCTTCGGGGGCATTCTCTGGCGGTAGGAGGCGAAAGCCGTTCGCCTCTAACTCCAAACTAATCGTGCGCGCCAGACCAGGGGTGCTGGTGCCGTTCATCACGAGAATCGTTGCCTGCTCCTGGGCCTCGTTGGGCGGCGCGACAAACGCATCGAGTACCTGCTGAATCCCAGCGGGGTCCCAGATCAGATTCGAGCCGATCTCGGTCATGCCCACGACCTCCGGGCTGATGCGCAGTTGCCCAATCGCATCCGGTTCGAGGCTGCCAGCCAAACCGAGCAGGCCGATCAGAACATCGAGGCGATCAATCGGCATCGTGGTCATAACAGGTGGGGTGCTGCCATCTTCTCCGGCGACCGCAGCCAGTAACCCCGGCACGGCCCAAACCTGACCGAGCATCCCCTTCGCCTGGAACTCGTGTAGGATGGCGCGCATGACCTGCTGTTGGCGTTCTGAACGCCCAAAATCGCTGTCAGCGTGGCGGGTGCGGGCGTAGATGAGCGCCCGCTCACCATCCATGCGCTGCGGCCCTGGCTGAAACTCCACCCGCATGATCCCGAAGTCTGCGGTGGGGTACTCATCATCTATAATCAACTGCGGGACATTGATCGTAATCCCTCCGAGGGCGTCAATCATGCCCGCAAAGCCGTCGAAGTTGATCTGGGCGGTATAGTCAACCCGCATGCCCCGGCTGCGCAGATCGAGCACCTGCTCCACCGTCTGGGCCGCGAGCGCCATCCCGCCCTGCTCCGGGGTCGTGCCGGGGCCATACAACTCTTCGGTGCGCGCATAGCCCTGGCCATAGGCGACATTGATCTTGGTGGTGCCAATATCGGGTAATTCGACTTGGGTATCACGCGGGATGGAGAGCAGACTCACCCAGCGCCCGACAGCATCCAGGCGCACGAGGATGAGTGTGTCGCTGCGTACCCCCTCTTCAGGATGGTCGGGGCGTGCATCCACACCGATCAGCAGCAGGTTGGCTCCGATCAGGGGCGTGGCAAGCGGTGGGTTGGAACGTACCTCCGCCAGTGTGATCGCCCCGGCGAGGCGATGCACCTGCCAGTAGAAGATGCCCAGTCCGAGCAGCATGGCCAGCACCAGCAACCCCAACCCCAGCCGGATCTTGGCCCAGGGGAAGCGCGGTGCAGGTGGGGGCGCGGCGGAACGGCGGCGCATCGCCACCGTTTCGCCCGTATAGGCGCGGGGTGGGGTGGAGGGCATGGGGTTCCTTTCGATAGACCTCCGGTGTGGTACGGCTTGTTGTACAAAAAACCGCCACCCACACTAGGTGTCACCGAGCGCGGCTACGATGAGGGCAAAAAAGTCAATTAGTCGGCGATGATTTCGTTCAAGCCATCAATAATTTCGTCCACATCGCTTGGGTCAACGGCACCTACGCGGTTACTGAGGCGTTGGACGGAGAGGGTGCGAATCTGGCTGACTTTGACCCACGATGGTTTGGGTAAGGTTCCATCGGGGAGCGGATAGGTCAATGGATAGCCTGCTAAAGGGCGTTGGCTGGTGATCGCGAGCGCAATCACGGTTCCGGAGCGCGCATTAAAAACGTCATGGCTGATCACGAGTACTGGGCGCGTCCCGGCTTGTTCGAAGCCACGGACGGGGTCAAGATCAGCCCACCAAATATCCCCTCTTAATATACTGGCCATTGCGCGCTATCCTGTTCAAACTGCTCTTCGGCCAATGCCTGTTCGTCCACGGGCGAGAGTTTCGCACTTTCGCGGGCTAAACGGTGCCGACGCATCCGCGTTAATTTATCGGCAAGGGCTTCCTGAATCGCTTTACTCCGATTGGCAAACACCTGTTGCGCAACGAGGCGGTCGAGTTCTGCGAGCAGGCTACTATCAATGGTAATCGCAACCTTGGTGGTCGTCATACGCTACCTCGTGTGCGTGTATCAATCGTCGCAATTTGGTATGATAAATTATCATACCACAGCATACAGGTGATTGCAAGGAATTCCATAACCGTATCGGGGCGCACGATCCAGAATCACGATCCTGTGAACGTCATGCTATGTTGGGGACGCTGCCGCCCAACATGTCTTGTCCATCCTTTACAAACCAATGATCGCCCGCCACACCACCTCGTCATTGATCGGGAGTTGGGTAATCCGCACGCCCACCGCACTGCGCACCGCATTGGCCAGCGCCGCCGCTCCGGCGGTAATCGGCGGCTCACCGACACCGCGCGCCCCGAATGGCCCATGCGGAGCCGGGTTTTCGAGCATGATCGCCTCAATGCTCGGCAGATTGTCGGCACGCGGCAGCGCATAGTCCATAAACGTGGCGGTAAGCAACTCACCATGCTCGTCGTAGCGCAGCGCCTCGTACAAGCCCCAACCTACCCCCTGCGCCGAGGCTCCATGCATCTGGCCCTCGACCAGCATGGGGTTGAGCGCAAAGCCGACATCCTGGATGGCCACGTAGCGCAACGGCGTCACCCGCCCCGTCTCCGGGTCAACCCGCACCTCCACCAGATGCGCCACAAACCCCGGTGCATTCTCGGCGGGTGCGGTGCGACCCACACCCACAATTGGCCCTGGCCCGCCCGCTTGTCGTTCGCCCCGGCGGGCCAGTTTACCCAAGGGGATGCTGCGCTCCGGTGCGCCACGCACACTCACCTGGCCCGCCCCTAGTTCCAGATCCGCAACCGGAGCCGCCAATATCGTGGCGGCCAGTTCTAATAGTTGCTGGCGTGCCGCCTGTGCGGCTGCCGCCACCGCCGCACTCACACTGTAGGTGATCTGGCTGCCACCACTCGAACCCGCAAACGGGCCAGTGCGCGTATCACCCTGGATGATCTCCACCTGCTGCGGCGCAACCCCCAGGATCTCGGCGGCCACCAAGACAAAGCTACTATTCACCCCGGAGATGTCCACCGAACCCACATGCACCCGCACCGTCCCGTCGGCGTCCACGCGGCACACCGCCGCCGCCGGGGTAGAGCTACACGGCCAGCCACCAATCGCTAAGCCCACCGCGTGGCCCGGCTCAGTCGGGCGCTGCGTCCAGAGCGGGTGGCTCCGCGCCGCCTCAAGCACCTGCACCAAACCAATCGAGGGCCACGGGTCGCCATTGCCCATCAGATCGCCCTCGCGGGCGGCATTGTGCAACCGCAACTCTAAGGGGTCGCGGCCCAACTCACGCGCCAGATCATCCATACTCGACTCGATGGCAAACGTGGCCTGCGGCGCACCCGGCGCACGGTACGAACCCACCTGGGGTTTGTGGGTCAACACCTCGGCCACGGCGATCTCGACATTCGGGCAGCGGTAGTAGCCACCCAGCAAGACGGCTACAATCCCACCCAGCGGGTAGGGGTAGACGCCATTGTCGAGCTTGACATCGGCCTTGAGCGCGGTGAGCGTACCATCCTGAGCCGCACCGAGCGTCAGCGTGATCAGCGTTGCCGGCGAGGGGGTAGTAGTCAGGAAATCCTCGCTGCGGGTGAGGGTGAGGCGCACCGGACGCCGCATGCGCAGCGCCGCCGCCGCCACGAGTGGCTCGATGATGCCATACTTGGCCCCGAAGCCACCGCCAAAGGTGGTAGGCACAATCGTCACTTGGTTGAGCGCAAGACCCAGCACCCGCGCCACTTCAGCACGCACCCCAAACTGATCCTGGGTCGCGGTATAGATCGTCAGGGTGGAACGGAACGGATCAACATCGGCGAGGCAGGCATGGGGTTCCAGGTAGCCCTGATGGACAATCGGGGTGCGGTAGGTGCGAGTGAGGGTGACAGCGGCGGCAGCCAGCCCCGCCTCCACATCACCGCGCTGAAAGTGCTTCTGCTCGTGGATGTTGGTGGGCGCGTGGGCCGCAGTATCGGCGCTGCCGCGTGCCACCGCCGCGTGGGTCGCCGTCAGATCAGCCCCGGCCTTGGGCACACCGTGCGGCCAGATCAGTGGCGCAGACGGATCGAGCGCCTGCTCCAGATCGGCCACCACCGGCAAGGGATCATACTCGGCTTGCAGCGCGGCCAGCCCATCGGCGGCGGCGGCCTCACTCTCCGCCAACACCAACGCCACCGGCTCACCGCGATAGCGCACCACATCCTCGGCCAGCGTCGTCGTCTGACGCGAGCCTGCCATTCGCCCCTTTGTCACCAGATCGGTCGCGGTCAGCACCGCCACCACCCCAGCGATGGAGCAGGCAGCACTCGTATCAATACGAACAATCCGCGCATGCGCATACGGGCTGAGCAACACCCGCGCATAGAGCATATTCGGCAGCACCAGATCACCCGCATAGCGCGCACGCCCGGTGATCTTCTCCAAACCATCAATAATCTTACGGCGTTTACCGAGATAAGTCGTCATAGGTGTCACCTTGGATAGCAGAAGCGGGTTATCCGGCAGCAGTATAGCATAGGGAGTACGAGCAATCTTCCGTGAGGGGATTGTTTAGGGCAGAATCAGGGGCATCAGCGCACTCAGCGCCCAGCCAATGATACATGTCGGGATGAGTCCCCAAACTAGGAGGAGAACGATACCACGCCACCACGGGCCAATCGGTTGAAGCACGAACAAGGGATACTGATCTGCCCCCTGCGGCAGCACACGTATGCCGAGGCAGCGGCCAGGTGGTTGGAGGAGCCACAAAACGACCAGGGCAGCACCAATAAACCCCAGGCCAATGTTTGACCAACTACGCGGCAGTGTACCTGCAATGATCAGAGGCATACAGGAAGCAAGGGCAAGTGGGAGCGCGATAGATGCTCTCAGATGCCAATAGAGCGCATGACCTACTTGATACCCATTCGCCTGATGCACCGCAAGCCGAATGACGGCTCGGTGAAAGAGCCTCGGCCAGAGATTCGCGAGGGTACAGTAGATCCAGCCTAGCGAGGTAACACCCCAAGCCCAGAACCATAGCGAGCCGATGAGGGAGTGAACAACGTCCATAAATCATCCCGTAGGGGCGAAGCATCGCCCACCAACCTCGGTCGGGTTCGCCCCTACTTTAGCACGCGGATAAACAGATCACGCAGGAGATCTTCCCACTGGAACCAGAGGGCACCAGACTGCATCTGGGCGGAGCCTGTGCTCAATTCCGCAGCCTGAGCGGGTGCATAGCCATCAATCGGTATACAACTGATAGCCTCCAATAACTCCAGCGCCCGTCTGGTCTCCTCATATGCCCGATCCTGCCGAGACTCAGTCTGCCAGAGATACCTGATTCGTTCGATCTGCCGTGCTAACTCATCGCGCACCTGTGTGCGTAGATCATCGTCGAGAAAGCTACCCAGAGGATCAACATCGAGCGCAGTGATCACCTCACGTAAGAGGGCGGCACTTGTAGCTGTATGAAAGCGGTCGGCAATCTGATAGCGCTTCTCCGTGAGAAGCCGGTGGAAGAACCGACCAACAACAGGGGCGCAATCAACACCGACGGGGAAGGCAGCCAACATCCTTCGGCGTGTGGCGACAAACTCCTTGCGCTCACGAAGCGTCTCGGGAAAGCCATCAAATAACTTGAATCCCAAACCTAGCATCAATGGCGGTAGCCCCAATGCTCGTGCAATAAGAGCAACCTCATCCGGATGCGGACAACCCAGCGCATACAGAAACACGGAGCCACCCGGTAGATACAGCGGCTTCAGCGTCCCCTGCTCGGCATGGGATTGCATCTGCGTCAGTATGTCGTCACGGAAACGACGGTTGTTGTGGAAGGAGAGGATGAGTGTAGTCCCTTACTGTTCTAGCCCGCACACCCAGGAGCTTTAGCTTTCTATTATACGGCAATGAACCAGCAGTATCCTGGGAGCGCGGGCATCCCACAGGGCATGGGCAAATCCTTGGGGCGCAGTAGCTTTAGGTCAACATCCTGTCATCATCCTGTCATGCAAACCGCACGGGTTCTACGATCCTCTGTCGTTCTGATCAAAAGAAATCGTGTATCCACGGAGGTTTGCTATGTTCCAGCGCACCATGATCCCAGTGTTGATCAGTTGTTGCTGCCTGATACTGCTCAGTCTGCTCCCCACCACACCGAGTAGCGCCGCGCCACCCAGTGGCCAGCCGGTGCAGACCGTCCTCGATCCGGCTCAACTGAGTAGTACCGGCAGCGGCGACTACCTCTCGCCGATCACTGCGACTCAACCCTTCACCCATATGCTGCTGCGCTGGGAGGTGGTGCAGCCTGCGCAGAGCGGGGTGCAACTTGAAGTCCGGGCGAGTATGGATGCCACCAACTGGACTCCATGGGGTAGTGTGGGTGAAGATGACGACCTCTGGCAGCCTGCGGATGGCCCCAACCTCCACTGGAGCACGATCATCTACGCCGGGGAGGAGATGCGCTTCTGGCAGGTGCGGGCCACCCTGGGCGCGGCTCCCGATGGCAGCCTGCCAACTCTAGGGCAGATCGCGGTCAATACGGTGGATGCCCACTATGGGCCGAGTACCCCCACCCCTAGCGCCGATCTGGCCGCCATCGGTAAGCCCGCTGTGGTCAGTCGCAGCGACTGGGGCAGCCCTGATGGCCAGGGTAGCCGCGCTACCCCCGCCTACTCTAGCGTGACCCATCTGGTGATCCACCACACCGCCGATTCTAATAGCCTGGGGAGTAGCGAGAAGAGTTGGGCCGACCGGGTGCGGGCGATCTGGTCGTTCCACGCCATTTCGCGTGGCTGGGGCGATATTGGCTACAACTTCCTGATCGATCCGAATGGCCTGATCTATGAAGGTCGCGCCGGGGGCGATAACGCGGTCGGCTTCCACGATACCGCCAACTATGGCTCCATGGGCGTCTCGGTTATGGGCACCTATAGCAGTGTCGCGCCCTCCTCTGCCGCGCAGAGCAGCTTGGTGAACCTGTTGGCATGGAAGGCCGAGCAGCGCAACATTGATCCCCAAGCCAGTACCTCCTACTACGGTTGTACCCGCTCCACCTACTGCGCGCCCTTCAATGCCGGGGGGGTGGTGCCGACCATCTCCGGGCACCGCCAGGTGACACCGGGGCATACGACATGTCCCGGCGATAGTTTCCAGGCGCTCATCCCCAATATCCGGCTCCAAGTACAGAATCGGCTGAATGTTCCCGCCCCGATCACCAGCATGGAGTTGCTGAATGTGCAGTACGACCGCACCACGGTTGTGGCGGGTGAACTGCTCAAAATCACCTTTACCGTGCGCAACAACGGCAATCAGACGATCATGACCCAAGCGCCACAGGCGGGCAACTTCAATGTGGCCGACAGCTACGTCTACGATGAGGATGAGTGCTTCCTCGGCGATGCCGCCCAGAGCTACCCGGTCTACCCCAAGGAGAGTAACCGCTTCCGCGTAACCTTGGGGGTAGTTGAATCCGCCCGCGCCCCGGCGTGCAATGGCGAGAGCGGCGGCTACCCGTGGCGCTGGGGGATCAATGGCGATCTGGCGCCGGGTGCGACGCGCCAAGTGGTGGGCTACCTGCGCTTCCGCGAGCCAGGGACGGTGACGCTGCGCGCCGGGGCGATCAATGAGTATGTGGGCTACATGGCGCGTGATGCCTTTAGCCAGAGCATTACGGTGATTGGTGAGCGTAGTGCGCCAATGCTGAATAGCTATAATGCCAATCTGAACCCAGTCGCCAATGTCTACCGCTTAGGCAATGTGCCGGACAACTTTCTGGCCCGCACCCAGAATGCGCTCTCGATCACCAAGGGCGAGTGGCTGGGCAGTTTTGTGTGGGACGGCACCCCAACCGATTGGGGCCACAGCGGCCCAATTGCCGGGGTCAACGACAATTTTGTGATCGAACAGACCCGCGTCTTCATCGCGCCAACAGCCGGTACCTACACCTTCCAGACTACCAGCGACGATGGCTCGTGGCTATGGGTGGATGGGGTACCCGTCGTTCTGAATAGCGGGCTGCATGCGACCGAGAGCAAGCAGGGCACAATCTACCTCGGTGCTGGACGCCATGTGCTGAGTTTCAAATACTTTGAGCGTGAGGGCGGTGCCTTCGCGGGCTATCGGGTCATGCTCCCCGGCTCCAGCGTCTTTGCGGGGGTGATCGAAGGGCTAGGCGGAAATGGTACCCAAAACGATAGCACCCTGGGCGGAACCTTCCAACAAATTCGTGGCGTCACCCTCGTGGCCGACGACTTTGGGGGCAGTGGCGTGAGCAAACTGCGCATCTCGTTTGATGGGGTGCAGTGGATCGAATTTGCCGGACGCAGCGCCAACATCGGCCAACTCGTAGATGGCCGCTATACCATTTACTACAAGGCGGTAGATGCTGAACAGAACGAATCGGCAACCCAGGTGCTCACCCTCAATGTGGATTCGCGGATGACCATCTGGCGCACCTACATCCCGATGGTGGCACGGTAGAGACGCAATATCTTGCGTCTCTACCGTGCCACCATCGCCCCGATCATCCCCGCCAGATGGCGCAGACTCACCGGCTTGGTCAGGTACTCATTGGCCCCGGCCTCCAAACAGCGCTCGCGGTCGCCCGGCATGGCCAGTGCGGTCAGTGCGATGATCGGGACGTGCGCATAGGCGGGCATCTGGCGCAATCTGCGCGTGGCCTCGATACCATCCATCACTGGCATCTGGATGTCCATCAGGATGAGTTCGGGCTGGGCCTGCTCAACCAGATCGAGTGCCTCCTGACCATTAAGAGCCACCACGACCGTATAGCCATGGCTTTCCAGGTAGTCGCAGATCGTTAAAATATTGACTTGGTTGTCCTCGACGAGCAGAATGCGGTGCCCATGAGAATCGGATACTACCGCCTGGGGCGCGGGTGGCGGAGCAGAACTGATACGACTACTCTGCATCTCTGGCCGACGATAGGGTAACTGGATCGTGAAACGGCTACCCTGGCCCAATTCACTCGCAACCATCACCCCGCCGCCGTGCATCTCGGCCAAGCGCCGCACCAGCGCCAAGCCCAACCCGGTGCCTTCATGCTGGCGGCTCAGGCTCGAATCGAGTTGTTTGAAGGGCTGAAAGAGGCGTGCCACATCTTCTTGGGCAATCCCAATACCCGTATCCTGCACCACAAATGCGATCAGTTCCGCCTCATGTTCAATCTGCACTTCGAGATCAACCCGCCCCTTGGGTGGCGTAAACTTCACCGCGTTACTCAGCAGATTGACCAACATCTGCTTGAGGCGGCGCGGGTCGGCCTCCATCTCGGCCATCTGGTCGTTGAGGTGGAAACTCAGGCGCAGCGACTTCTTCAGTGCCTGTTCCTTCACAAAGAGTAGACTGGCCTGACACACATCAGCGATGCTCACGGGTTCGATCTGGAGATTCAGCCGCCCAGCCTCAACTTTGGAGAGATCAAGAATATCGTTGATCAGCGCGAGCAAGTGTTGGCCACTGGCTTCAATGTTGCGCAGAGCATCAAGCTGGCGCTCATTCAGCGGCCCGCGCACCTCCTCGATCAAGGCTTCACTCAGGCCCAGGATGGCATTCAGCGGAGTACGTAATTCATGGCTCATACTCGCCAGGAACTCGTCTTTGGTACGCGCCGCATGGGCAAGCGCCATGTTGGCTTGGCGCAACGTCTCCTCCGCCTGCTTCTCGACAGTGATGTCGCGCAGTGTGGCTAAATAGTGCGGTTGCCCCTGGATCGTCAAGCCAAAGACCCGCATCCCAACATCACGCATCTCACCATCAGCGCGCTGGAGTTGGAGATTGATGCTCGTGAACTGATTATGCTGCCTGAGATCGTGTGCAACGACCGTCACCAGATCCCACGCCACCGCAGCGGTCATTAACCCGATATTCTCCGGGGTGCGCCCAATCATTTGTGCGCTCGAATAGCCCGTCATCTGCTCGAAGGCGCGGTTGAGTTGTACCACTTCGCCCTGCACAGAGAAGAGGACAAAAGCATCGGGAGAAGATTCGATGAGCAGGCGCGTGCGCTCTTCGGTCTCGCGCAGTGCCAACTCGGCCTTCTTACGTTCGGTGTTATCAAAGACCGTCGAGCGGCTCATCAGGTAATTGCCGTGCTCGTCATACACCGCTGTAGCACTGATCAAGACCGGCATCAGGGTGCCGTCCTTCTTGCACAACTCAAACTCAAGATCGCGCACACTCCCCTGCTGTTTGAAGATCGGGAAGAGATGTTCAAAATCGGGAATGCTGCGCGAACTGAGCATTTCTGTAAAGTGGTGCCCCAATAACTCCTCACGCATGTAGCCCAACCAATCCAAATGGGTCTGGTTGAGCATAATCACAAAACCATCAGAATCCAACGAGTGGTAGCCTACTGGCGCATTCTCGTAGAGATCCTGAACCTCCATGGTGCGCTGCTGGACGCGATCTTCAAGCGTCTGGTTCAGTTCATGCAGCACCCGTTGATTCTGTTCCAGCGACTCTTTGGTGCGCAGGTGGATAATCACATTGCCGATCTCGGAGGCAATCGCCTCCAGCGCATTCCGTGAGAAGGGGGTGATCTCAGCCAAACTATGCGAAGCAAGGAACAGATAGCCCAAGACACCTTCATTGGTCGGGATGGGGATAGTCGCAAAACTGCGCAAGCCCTCAAGGTGCGACACATGGTAGATCGGATCATCGGTGACTGTGCGATAGGATGGCAGATCAATCAAGAGATCCTGAATACGGGGGCTATCAGCAGGATAATCCGCGATTGCTTCTGCGCATGCAGTACTCAGACCGGTATGGTAGGCCAGTTTGAGCGTTTCACAGGTGTGATCAAAGAAGTAGAATCCACCACTATCCATCCCATTGATGCGCAATACAATCTGCAAACAGATCGGTAACGCCTCTTCAATGGAGGTGACACTACTCGTAATCCGGGCGAGATCGCGCTGCGCATAGACCAACTCCTCGGTCTGGTTGCGATCAGTAATATCATAGATGATCGAGAAGAGAACGTCCTGTTCACGGAAGCAAATCGGGGAAGAGTGAACCTCAACTGTGCGCTGGCTCCCATCAGCACGCCGATGTGGGAAGATGAAGTGGCTACGCACTTCGCGCATGGCCTTCTGGCGCTCCGCAGCGATCTGTTCAGGCGAGAGGGTGTTAATCTGTTCGATGTGCATACTCCGCAGTTGCTCTTTGGAGTAACCATAGAAGCATGTCGCGGCCTTGTTGGCTTCAACAATCTGGCCACTCAGTGAATCGATCAACAGCATGATCGCGCCATGCTCCTCGAACATCAACTGAAACTGCTGATCACTCGCTTTAATCGCCGCCTCACACTCATGCCTGCGGCGTGCCCGGGGTGAATATTGGCCGATCAACCATCCCGCCCCCAACGCCAAGATCAAACTAAATCCCAACAACCCGATCTCCCAGAAACCCAATGTGGGGATCAGGTTGAAGCGATCAATGCCGAGGAATACCAAGATCATCCCCAACATCAGAATGATCAAGCCTAGCGGTAGGTTGGGATGGTTGTCGTCCATGATCTTAGCGCAGCATATGCCCCTTACCTAAGCGTGGATTGATCGGCACTCCCGCTGCACACAACGGACACTCCTGGGCGCTCCACGACTCTAGCGGCACGGTTGCCAAACTGTAGAGTTGGGGCGCACCCAACAACTCAGCCGTAACTCCCCCCCGGTTGCAGAGTGCGGCAACGCCAACCACGATCCCACCAGCAGCCTCGACCGCTTCCACCACCATGCGCGCCGAGCCACCCGTGGTCAAGATGTCCTCAACCACCAACACCCGCCGCCCTTGCAGCAGCGCATCATACCCGCGTCGGAAGGTTCGCGCCTTGCCCGTCTCGGTCTGTGTCTCCTCGGCATAGACCGCCAACACCTCACGGCCAGCGGCATACCCCAGGTGGTGCGCCGTCCACTGCGCGATGATCACTCCACCTACGGTTGGCCCCGCCACCGCCTCGATCTCCTGATCGGCGTAGTGGCTGGCGATCTGCGCACAAACAGTACGAGTCGCTTCGGTATGCGGGTAGAGTGCATCTTTGTTTACATAGCTACTGCCATGCCGCCCAGAGGTATAGACAATATGGTCGCCAGTAATCAGCGCACCAACCTGGGCTAAGATCGCTAACACATCACTCATAGTTCAGTTCCTTACTTCCTCCACGGAATACCTTTTTGATGCAAAGACGCGAAGGCGCAAAGTCTTTACTATAGGCATAAGTTCACTCAAAATCTTTGCGTCTTTGCGTCTTTGCGCCTTTGCGCCTTTGCGTCAACCAACTACATGTGCAACTCAGCCGCAATCCGTATCGCAGCCTCATATGGCCCGCCCACCTCTGCCGGAGCCGCCGTAATTGGCCGCCCAATCACCAGATAGTCACTCCCCGCCGCCACCGCCTCGGCGGGTGTCATGACCCGGCGCTGATCGCCACTACTCGCCCACACCGGGCGCACCCCCGGCGTCACGATCAGCAGATCAGGGCCACAAGCAGCGCGGATGGCGGCGATCTCGTGCGGCGAAGCCACCACGCCATCCAATCCGCACGCCTGGGCCATCTGAGCTAGATGGACGACATGCTCGGCAAGTGAACCAGCCACCCCCAACTCATCGCGCAGTGCCGGGGCATCCAGGCTGGTCATGATCGTGACCCCCAACAACAACGGGCGCTGCGGGCCTGCCGCACGCGCCGCCTCGGCGGCGGCGCGCAGCATCGCCGCCCCGCCGTGGCAGTGCAGGGTGAGCATGCGTACCGCTGGCCCCAGCGCACACGCCGAACGTACTGCCCCCGCCACCGTGTTAGGAATGTCGCAAAATTTTAGATCGAGAAAGACCGCCCCGCCCTGGGCGGCCACCGCATGCACCACCTGGGGTACGCCAACCGCCGTGCAAAGTTCCATCCCTACCTTAAAACCACCCACCTGCCCACGCAGTTGCTCAACTAGCGCCAAGGCACTGGCGAGGTCAGCAACATCGAGCGCAACCAGGATGCGCTCGTGGGGTGCTACAGCTACCATACTCTATTTCTCCCTCAAGATACCAGGGCGGTAACGGTTCTTACTTTCCCTGAATTCACATGTTGACGCAAAGACGCCAAGGCGCAAAGCCTTCACTAGAGGCTCCCATCACAACCTTTGCGTCTTCGCGCCTTTGCGTCAAAAAAGGGCTGCCCTTTAACCTACACCATCGCCCGCGCAATGCGGCGCACCACCCCCGGCCCCTGGTAGATCAGGCCGGTATAAATCTGGATCAGATCGGCTCCCGCAGCACGCATGGCCAAGGCATCATCGGGAGTGAAGATGCCACCCACACCAATGATCGGCAGCGTCGGGCCAGCCTCGCGGCGAATGAAGCGTACCACCTCTAAGGCCCGCGCCGCCAATGGACGCCCACTCAGCCCCCCGGCTTCGCTGGCACGCGGATGATCGGCGACGCCCCCCCGACCAATTGTGGTGTTGGTGGCGATGATTCCACTGACCCCATGCTCGGCGGCCACGTCCAACACCTCGCTGATCGCGGCCTCGCTCAGATCAGGCGCAATCTTGACCAGCAGGGGCTTGGGGATGGCGTGGCGCGCTTGGCTGACGCGCTGGTTGATGATCTGGAGTTCCGCCAAAAGTTCACTCAGATGCGCCCGGTCTTGCAGGTTGCGCAGACCCGGCGTGTTGGGCGAACTCACATTCAGCGCAAAGTAACTGCCGAAGTCGTAGAGGGCGCGGAACGACGCACAGTAGTCGTCGGTGGCCTTCTCCAACGGGGCTGCCCGCGACTTGCCCAGGCTAATGCCGATTGGCAGCGACGGCCTCCCCAACTTGCGCAACCGCGCCGCCAGCGCCACCGCGCCGTCATTGTTGAAGCCCATGCGGTTGATCAGCGCCTCATGTTCGGGCAGGCGGAAGATACGTGGGCGCGGGTTACCGGGCTGGATCTGCCAAGTGACCGTACCGGCCTCAACAAAGCCGAAACCCATAGCAGCCCACGCCGCCAGCGCCACGCCGTTCTTATCCATCCCCGCCGCCAACCCCACCGGATTGGGAAAATGCACCCCAAAAAGCGTGCGTCCATACACCGGATTCTGGCGCATGGTCAGAATCCGCCCCAACCAGTTCGCGCCCGGCACCTGGCTCGCCAACGCCAACATGGCCACCGTCGTATCGTGGATCGCCTCAGCATCACCCCCGGCAACACGGAAGAGGATCGGGCGGAGCAATTTCTTGTACAACATAGGCGTTAAAATGGCTCGACGCCCACTTCAGAGAGATCCTCGGCAAAACGCTCCAGATCACGCACGCCACGCAACTTCTCGATCCGCCCCAACAGGCGGCGGCGATCCTGTTCATCGGTGATCACCGCACGCTCGATATATTGGCGCAGATAGATTCCGATCAGTTCCATCTGCTGCGGATTCAGATCTTCACTGCGCATGTAGACTTCAATCGCAGCACTGAGCGCACCGCTAGTCTCTTCCATCCAAAAACGGGGTGGCTTGGCCACGGCGAATGGGTAGGGATAATCGGCATTGGCCACGAAGGTCAGCACGCCAATCTGTTCTGGTTCCTGGGTCATGAGTATCTCACTAACCTACTGCCATACCGAGCGCCTCGTAGAGACGCCCGAAATCGAAGTGATTCTCCATCAGATTGATAAAGTGGCTCAGTTTGGAAGCCTGATGGAAACGCACCCGCCCGAAGAGACTCTCGGCACGATCTACCGTCACCAGGGTATCATCGGGAACGATGATGATCGGCACCTGACGCTCCTCAGCCCGATCCATCACCTGGTAAGCCGGGCGGATGTTGCCGGTCAGCACCAGCGCGTTGGTACTCGTCTCCAACGCGGCCAGTTGCAGATCGCTGCGGTCGCCGCCAGTAATCACCACCTTGTTCGAGCGACGGCGGAAGAAGGAGAGGCTGGCCTCTGCGCCCATCGCACCAATCATGAGCGAGTCGACCATCTTGTGGCACCACTCGCGCTTGCCGATCAACTGCCCACCCAGATGCTCGATCAACTCCTCGACCGTGACCCCAGCCAGGGTACTATCGTGGGGCAAGAGGCCAAAGACAGGGATACCACGCGATTCGAGGAAGGGCACCACCCGGCTCTGCACAAAATCGCGCTGCGGATCTTCAACCTGATTGAGCAATACCCCGATCAGGCGATCACCCACATAGCGCTGCACCGAGAGAATCGTATCCACCGCGAGGCTGGTGTTGTAGCGACTCACCAACAAACCCGGTGCATGAAGAAGATCCGTAACCTGATCAGCACTCAGATCAACTAATGCCCCCTCCGACCAAGTATTCGTCCCCTCCAACACCATCGCGTCCTTATCACGCGAGACCGAGAGATAGGCATCGCGCAAGGTTTTGGCGAAATTATTGGGTTGCCCACGCATAATCGAATCGATCACCCCGGGGGTAATCAGCACCGGCGCAATCTGATCGAGCGGAGCGGAGAGACCGAGCGTTTCACGGATGAAGGCGGCGTCCTCATCGAGCACCTGATCGGCCCGATGGGCCACCGAGACACTGACCGGCTTCATATAGCCAACATTGAACCCATCGCGCTGCATGCGGCGCAGCAGCCCCATGCAGACCGCGCTCTTGCCGACAAAGGTTTCAGTTGACGCGACATAGAGCGTTGCCATTGCTGCCTCCTTGTTTGTAGTGCCGGGTGGTGTGGGTTGAAGACCGAGCACCCAGCACTCAGCACTACTTCAGGATAATCCGCGCATCCAGCACAATTGCCCCTTCACCTTGATTATGGACGACGAGTGGGTTGATATCCATCTCCACAATTTCGGGGAAGTCCATCACCAACTGGCTAACCCGCAACACCGTCTCTTCAATCGCCGCAATATCGGCGGGTGGCTCGCCGCGCACCCCACGCAGGAGCGGGAAGGTACGAATGGAGCGCAGTTGCTCATCGGCCTCTTGTTCACTAATCGGCGCGAGGCGGAAGGCGATGTCCTTGAGCACCTCAACATAGATCCCGCCCATCCCCACGCCAATCAACGGGCCAAACTGGGGGTCACGGGTGACACCGACAAGGATCTCGCGGCCTTTGCGCACCATCTCCTGCACCAGTACGCCCCAGATCCGTGCGCCGGGGCTATACTTGCGCGCCCGATATTCGATCAGTTCGTAGCTATCACGGGCGTTCGCTGCATCGGTAATACCGACCCGCACCCCACCAATGTCGGTCTTGTGCAGAATATCGGGGCTACTGATCTTCATCACCACCGGAAAACCGATCTCAGCCGCGATCTGGGCGGCCTCATCGGGCGAACTTGCGAGGCGGCTCTTGGGCAAACGCATACCGTAGGCATCAATCACCTCACGCGCCTCGATCTCACCGAGTTCCACCCGCCCCGACTCGCGCACACTCGCAAAGAGCGCCCGCACCCGTTCCTTATCCACCTCAAAGATACGGTAGGTCGGTTCAGGACGGTCGCGCCATTCGGTGTAGCGTACCATAGATGCC
This sequence comes from Candidatus Oscillochloris fontis, assembly GCF_004138135.1. GTDB lineage: Bacteria > Chloroflexota > Chloroflexia > Chloroflexales > Chloroflexaceae > Oscillochloris > Oscillochloris fontis. The sequence continues at coordinate 36,622 of NZ_RYFD01000025.1, read as the reverse complement.
AACGACTGCACTGCCCGTTCAGGGAAGGTGTAGTTAGGAATAAAGTTCGCACTCAACATCTCTAGGGCGGGACCAAGGCTATACGCACCCATAAAACTCGTCACTACCGGCTTATGATGCAGTTGCGAAAGCTGAATAATCACCTCACAGGTTTCAATCAGGTCACTCTGCGCTTGCGGAGTAAGTAGGACAATCGCCGCATCAACCCCCGGATCAGAGAGCGCAGCGCGCAAACCAACCTCATAACGGTCGCTACGCGCATCACCAATGATATCAATCGGGTTGAAGAAGTTAGCCGTCGGCGGCAACTTCGCCTGGAGCGCCGTCACCGTTTCGGGAGCAAACGTCGCCATCTTCAGGCCACTACGCTCCACCGCGTCAGTTGCAATAATGCCGGGGCCACCCGCATTGGTGATGATCGCAACCCGATTGCCCTTGATCAGTGGTTGGTAGGCGAAGAGCATCGCCAGATCGAACAACTCATTCATCGTGCGGGCGCGCAAGATGCCACTCTGCTGAAAGGCCGCCTCATAGGCAGCCTCGGAACCAGCCAGCGAACCCGTATGCGAAGATGCGGCGCGCGTTCCGGCGGCAGTCGTCCCACTCTTGATCGCAATCACCGGCGTATTTTTGGTCACCTCGCGGGCAGCAGCCACAAAGCCGGGGCCATCGTTAATCCCCTCCAGGTACGCCAGAATGACCTTACTGTGCGGATCGTGGTTCCAGGCATGCAGTAGCGCCACTTCGTCCACATCAGCCTTATTGCCTAACGAGACAAAGCGCGAGAAACCGATCCCCTGCGCCTTACTCCAATCGAGAATCGCGGTACACATCGCACCCGACTGCGACATCAGCGCAATCTCGCCCTTAAAGGGCATCAGGGCCGCGAAAGAGACATTCAGGCTACTCACCGTATCAATGATCCCCAGGCAGTTGGGGCCAATCATACGCATGCCATACTGTTGCACCTTAGCCAGAAGTTGGCGTTCAAGCTCCTTGCCTTCGCCACCAACCTCCTTAAAGCCCGCCGTAATCACCACCAGACCGCGCACCCCCTTCTGACCACACTCATCCACCACCGCCAACACCTGTTGTGGCGGAATGACGATCACCACCAGATCGGGCGTTTCGGGCAGACTCAAAATATTCGGGTAGGCAGGCCGACCGAGAACACTAGTCGCGGAGGGATGGATGGGATAGACAACACCTTGGTAATCATTCTCAATAATATTCTTGAGAACCACATGCCCGAGGCGGTTCGGGTTGGGCGATGCACCGACGACGGCAACCGATTTGGGCGAGAAGATGGTTTCAAGCATATATTCCTCCTTACCTCGCTCGCCGCAACTACTCGACAACCTGCCGGGTCGTACTCGCTAACCGGACGGGCAGGAGCAACAACCAGTGCTCAATCGCGCCCAGCGTAACAACACTTGCAATCAGCGCTAGACGCACCGCCACCGGGGCAGGCGCCAAGGAATCTGCGGTGAGCCAAAGCAGGCCCGCCAGCAAGGTCGAGACCGAAACCGAAGGCAGGAAGAAACAACTAGGCGCATGTCGTGCCCAGAAACTGCCGAGATAGCGCAGGTGCGACGGAAAGAGATCAACCTGGAGCCACGGCACACCGAGCAGGACGTTCAGCTTTGCACTGTGTTGGAGTGCCCAACTCAGGCAAAAGACGATGAAGCCCACCCAGTTGGTGGCGTCGCTGAGGGCGACGAGCATCAGGATGATCTCGGCCAGACAGGCCAATTCGTGATAGAGGTGGGTGGCAAGGGCATAGCCCAACCGGCTGAAGCCCCGTGCGTGACTCGGACAATCACGCTTCCATGGGCCACTGAGGATGCCACTGTAGAAGGCAAGTTCGTGCCACGCCCAGATCAACATCCCCGCCATGAAAGCCTGATAGGCTCCCAGGGTACTCAGATCGTGGCGCGACACAACAAGTTGCCAGTGTGCCAAACCGAGGAGCGGCAGACTAAAGATCAACCCCAAACGCGCCGCACGTGGGCCACGCTGGTTAAGGCCCATCACTCCGGCGGTGAGGGCCACCCAGAGTAGCACCACCGCCAACGGTGGGTACAGGTAGGTCTGCGCCCACACGGGCGGCTCAGGGAGCATAGATAGGTATCCATGACATTAAAGACAGTCACCCGCAATGGATGGTAACACGCTCAGGGTGAGGTGTCAACGCGGGGATGTGGGCGCATCCCCCACGCCGCAAGCAACGCCAGCGCTAACGCCACCGCACCGAGCAAGAAGGTCTCACCCACCACCTGCGCCGCGACATCCATCAGGAAGCGCGCCGGGTCGCTCGTCACCAGCGGGTTATCCACACCCGCCCGGCGCAGCGCGTCCTGGCGTGGCACCCCGTAGAGCGTGAGGCTGGCCACCCCGGCGGTCATGCCCACTAAGCGCAGAGCGATCACGAGTGCCGAGGCGCTGCCGCGCTGGGTGCTGGTGGCAGCCTGCATCACCGCCTCGGCCACCGGCGAGATGAGCAACCCCAAGCCGGTTCCCGTCAGGGCGAGTTCGAGGCCCATCGTCAGGTAGGTACTGTCGGTGTGCCAACGACTCATCAAGAGGGTGCCGAGTAGTGCCAGCACCAGACCAAGAATCGCGGGCGGGCGCGGGCCGAAGCGCCCCGCCAGCGCACCGCCGGGGATGGCGGCCAGCGCCATCGTCAACGTGAGCGCCGAGAGCATCCACCCGGCGTCCCAGGCCGCCCGGCGTAGAATGTCGGGGGCGTCGGGGAATTGCAGCGCCAGCCGGGTGTTGATGAAGAGCGGGACGTTGGTGATCGCCAGCGCCAGGGTAAAACCGACCAGCACATTCACCACGCATGCCAGCGCCGATGATCGCTGCTGAAAGAGGTGCAGGTCAATCAAGGGATGGGCACTGCGCCGTTCCACCCAGACAAACGCGGCCAGCAGGAGCAGCGCGAGCAGCACCAAGGGCAGCGCGTAGGGCGGCGGGCCACTGCGTTGGCCATAGAAGTCGGTCGCCCCCAGTTCGCCACCGGCGGCCAGCCCAATATTGAAGGCGATCAGACTGGCGCTGATCAGCACCGCCCCTAGCCAATCGAAGCCACCCTGATCGCGCTGGTGCGCCACCCCGCGCAAGGCCCACCACGTAAGCGCGAGGGCAAGCAGGCCAATCGGCAGATTGAGCCAGAAGAGCAAGCGCCAACTATCGAAGGCGCGCATCAGCACACCCCCGTAGAGGTGCCCCACCATCCACCCCGCCGTATCCACCGCCCCGATCACACCGAGCGCCAGCGCGCGCCGCGCCGGGGGAAAGAGATCACTCGCCAGCGCCATACTGATTGGCACCATCGCCCCAGCCCCAAACGCCTGCACCACCCGCGCCAGAATGAGCATATCGAGGCTGCCCGCCGCTGCCGCCATTCCCGACCCAACCACAAAGATGCTCAGACAGATCAGATAGACCCGCCGCCGCCCCAGCAGATCCGAGAACCGCCCCATGAAGGTCATGCTCACCGTGTAGGCCAGCAGGTAGCCACTGACCACCCAGGCCGCACGGTTCAGATCGGTATCAATCGAGACGCGCATGTCGAGCATAACCTGAGGCAGCACCGCGCTCACCACGGTGAGATCGAGCGCCCCCAGGAAGATCGCGAGGCAGATGAGCGCGAAGGTGAAGGCCGGTTTGTTGTGAGTATTCACACTTCTCCTAGCATCCCGGTTTTGACGCCAAGACGCCAAGACGCAAAGGCTGCGATTGGGGTCTCTATTGAAAACTTTGCGTCTTTGCGCCTTTGCGTCAATCAGCGTGTGCAGCGTTACGGTTTGGCACACTCCGCCGGAGCCCGCACCTCAATCTGCTTCCCATAATCGCTGAAGGTCAGCGTCCAGGTGGTCGGATTAGTCGCATCGCTGGCCGTATCCACCAGCACCATCTTGGTGGCCCGCATCGTCGTCTGGTCGGCCCAAAGGTCGAGCGCCACCGGGCCAGTACCGAGCATCCCCATACTGATCGGCAGCAGCTTCTCACCAGAGATCGTGCCGCGCAGATGGTAACTCAGCACCCCATTCAGATCCTCGCTGCCAACCAGCGTCACTTCATCAAAGCCATTCTGGAGCAGTTGCTCAATCCCAACCTGTGGGTCAAAGAGCACCGCCGGATTGAAGCCATCACCCTCGGCCAAACAGCCCCACTCACGGGTGAGCGGATTGGTCATATACTGCTGGCCCGCTACCGACGCAGTACGGATCTCAGCCACCGCCGATCCAGTCGTCACAGTCAGAATGGAGAGCACACTATCGGGGCGTTTGAGATCGCCCTCGATGCGGGTGAGCGTAAAGGCACTCACCATGATCGGCTTGCCGGAGAGATCAATCGTAAAGTGGGCACTCTCAGCCGCCTGGGTCGCCCGACCAATCGCCGCACCAAGTTCGCGGGGTGTCGGGGTCGGAACGGGGGTGGCGGTGGGCGTGGGTGGTGCTGCACTACAGGCAGCCAGCAGAGCGAGCAGCGACACGAACAGGAGGGATAATCGGTTGCGCACAGTGACCTCTTCAATCGTGGCTCCTCACTCCATGGTGAGGAGCCACAAACATCCTACGGTTTCCAAACCTCCCAGACCTTGCCGACCAAATCGGGGCCGGGCTTGAGCGTTGTCTGGCCGGGCTGCCAACCAGAGGGCGTTACTTCGCCGGTGGCGCGCACATGCTGGAACGCCTTGATCTGGCGAATCAACTCATCAGGATTGCGCCCCACTTCGGGAGTAATCACCTCCATCGCCCGAATCAAGAAGTCGGGATCAATGATAAAGCGACCGCGAATATCCACACCCGCCGCTTCGTCATACACCCCATAGACCGTACCCACTTTGCCGCCGGCATCGGAGAGCATGGGGAAGGGCACGCCACCCTCAACCATCTTTGAGAGTTCCTGCTCCTGCCAGATCTTATGCACAAAGCGGCTGTCGGTACTCATTGCCAGCACTTCCACACCCAGAGCGACCAGTTCCTGATACTGAGCGGCGACCGCCGCTAGTTCAGTCGGTCAGACAAAGGTGAAGTCACCGGGATAGAAACAGAGCACGAGCCACTTACCACGATAGTCGGAGAGCTTGACCGGACGAAAGCCGAAACCGGGCACAAAAGCACTCGACTCGAAATCAATCGCTTCTTGTCCAACCCGTGCGAGCATAGGAACCTCCCTTATCTGGGGCGTTAGCGACGGTGCGGACGTTGCCGCCACACCCGGTACAATAGGGCCACGCGAAGGCTTGACACAACCATCTCTCAGTTCTGCCACGTTCGGTCTCCTTCAGGTGGATGGGGGTACAATGACCAACCAGCACCTCCTACGACCTGCCTCCTTGTCATGGCAGGCATATTCGTAGATAATTCTACCACCGCTGGATACCGCGCATTGGAGATGATCATGCCCAATTTCTCACCGGATACCGAACATTGGTGGCGTGAGCGCGGTGAACCGCGTGCGCTGGCCACGTTACTGGCCCTCGCGTTGAGCCTGTTTCCGCTTGTGCTGCTTGATCTACTCAACCTGCACCAAGCAGGCCGGGTGGCTCTGGTGCTGGCATGGATCGCCAGTTTGCTCCTTATGGCCCGTCTGCCCGGCATCCTACGCCCGGAGGGCCGTCGCACCGTGGTGCTGGCGGTAGTCTTGCTGGCCACCCTCGGTGTCAGCCTGAGTCTGGGCTTCAAGACACCTGCGGCCAACGCCGCTGAGGGTCTGACCTTCAAATCAAGCCCGCGCATCTCCCAAGATAGTTTCGTGGCCATTTTGCAACGCGCCGGTTCCCCGGCGGCGGCTGATGCGGCCAATCTCTACACGATCATTGTCTCCTATGGTCTCGATCCGGCTGTCGCCCTGGCCTTCTTCCAGCATGAATCCTCGTTCTGTTTGGCCGGTGCCTGCGCCAATAACGATCTGCACAACTGGGGCATGCTGCGTCGTGCGATCAAAGCCGAACGCAGTAGTGGGCGCGTGAGCGGCTTTGCGCGTTACTACTCGTGGGAGGATGGCGTGCGCGATTGGTGTGAACTCATCCTCTACCGTTATGTCAATCGTGGTCTGGATACGGTCGAGAAGGCCATCCCGGTCTATGCACCCAGCAGCGACAACAACGTGCCCAGTGCCTACATCAACACCATCCGCCGCGTGGTGGCCTCGTGGTCAGGGCGGCGCTTCGAGCCGGCCCCTGATCTGCACTCCTACACGAGTAGCCTCGATCAAGCCCTGGTCAGCGAAACCTTTATGTCAGCGGGGATCACCTACCACCCCAACTGGGCCTTCCACACCTATATGCTCGAACAAGCACGTCTCGGTCGTCCGCTTGGCCCGCCGCTAGACGACAGCCGGGTTGTTACGGTGAGTGGCCAACGCTATGCAGTGCAGGTCTTCGCGCAGGATACGCTCTACACGCCATTGGCCGAAGAGGAAGAGAACACCAACTGGTCGGATGTGCGCCGTCTGAGCGATCTGCTGGTGAATACCACCGCAACCCCGGTCGCTACGCCAGAGGGGGAGTGATATGGTAAGATACCCGCATTGACCAAAGCAGCCCACACCCAAGAGTAGCACTATGGAGATCTTCAACATTGGCATCCCTGAGTTCCTGCTGATTGCCGGGTTAGCCCTGGTGATCTTTGGGCCAGAGCGATTGCACCAGGTGACCAACTTCTTGGGTAAGCAGGTCGCTAAAGTGATGGCGTGGCAGCAGAATTCGCCTGAAGTCCAGGCATTAAACCAGATCCGCACTGAGTTTGAGGGCGAAATTGCCAGCCTGCGCGATGAGTTGCTGCGTACCCGCAATCAACTCGATGTGAGTAGGAATGTGACGGCGCTCAAGGAGGAGTTGCGCCCGCTCGTGGATCTGCGCGGTACGCTGAATGGGGCCACGAGCAAGCTCGCCGAACCAACCCCAGCCACGCCAAGTAGCCCGGCACCTGCGCCGACCCTCCCCGACTCCGCCGTGGGAATCTCGCCCCCCAGCGTGCGCAACGATCCCGTCCTGGTGCGCCCGATTAACGCAGTACCCGCCGCTGGCCGCCCAACCAAGAACTTGCCCGCCCCACTCTCGGTGGTGCCCAGCAACGATCTTGAGACCCGCCTAATCGAGATGAGTGCCGATCTGCACGCCTTGATTGCCGAGCTTCAGGCGCGGGGCCACCTCAACCCCGATTGGTCACCGAAACCACCTAGCACGGATCAGGAGCCGGTTGCTTGACTACCCAATCCAAACCGAATCCTACCCAGATCGCCGAGCAAGAGCCATCCGAAGCCGAGATGGGCTTCTTTCAACATCTGGGCGAATTGCGTAAACGCCTCGTCAAAGCCTCGATTGGGGTGCTGATCGGGATGCTCTTCGGTCTCTTCTTGGTGCTGGGGCCACCCCAATTGGTCGACCTGATCATCACGACCTTTGCGCCAGTCAATCCGATCTATGCCCCGGTGCAGTCGGTGGGCACCACCGAGACCTTCACGAGCTATATGTCGGTGGCGCTTACCGTCGGCTTCATCATCGGTATGCCGGTGATTGTCTACCAACTGCTGGCCTTTTTAATGCCTGGGCTACGCAAGCACGAGCAGCGCATGATCCTTATTGCACTGCCCTTTGTGACGCTCTTCTTCTTAGGGGGGATCGCCTTTGGCTGGTTTATTACCGTCCCCACGGCGATCCGTTTTTTGATCGGTTTTTCTAACTCCGAGTTCATTCAGACCCAACCGACGCTCTCCGATTTCCTCAATACCGTCACCACGCTGCTGCTGATCAACGGGATCGTCTTTGAGTTGCCGGTCATTATCTATGTACTGGCCTTTATGGGTGTCGTAACCGCCGCGCAACTCACATCGTTCCGCCGCTTTGCGGTGGTGATTGTGGTGATTGTAGCAGCGATCATCACCCCCACGGGTGATCCGATCAACCTCGCGCTGCTGGCGATCCCGATGTATCTGCTCTACGAGGTGGGGGTGGTGATGGCGCGTTTTGTGCCCAAGCAAAGGTGAGGGCCATGACACAAACCCTACCGCGCCGTCCAACCCAAGGCCATCTCAAAGACCGAACCGCTCATGCTGCTGGCGGCAGGTGAACAGAGGAAGTTGACCAACTCAGCCACTTCACTCGGCTCAATCAGGCGCTTAATCGCGGCTGGTTCGAGCATCACCCGCTCGATCACCTCGTCTGGGGAGATGTTGCGGGTACGAGCTTGGTCGGCGATCTGCTGCTCGACCAGTGGGGTGCGCACGTAGGCCGGGGCGATCAGGTTGACGGTGATGCCATACGGCCCACCCTCCAGTGCGGCGGTGCGGGTGAGGCCGAGCATACCGTGTTTGGCCGCGATGTACCCCACCTTAAACGGCGAGGCGCGCAGGCTGTGGATTGAGCCAATATTGACGATGCGGCCCCACTGCTGGGCCTGCATGTCCGGCCAGACATACTTGGTCAGCAAAAACGGCGCAGTCAGCATGACCGCGATCATCTGCTCCCAGACATCCTCGGCGAAATCGGCAATCGGGTTGATAGACTGAAACCCGGCATTATTGACCAGAATATCCACCGGGCCGAAGTGCGCCTGGGCCGCCGTGACAAGTGCGCGACACGCCTCGCGCTGGGCGAGATCAGTGGGCACAAAGAGCCCCCCAATCGCCTGCGCCACCGCCGCGCCCTCCGAGTTGGGCAGATCGGCCACCACCACCCGCTGCCCCGCCGCCGCCAGACCTTCCGCTACCGCCCGCCCGATCCCGCTCGCCGCACCAGTAACAAGCGCAACCTTGTGCATAGAGAGCCTCCGGTGGGGGTTCGGGGGCGGCTTCGCCCATTACCATGAACTTTAGCCACGCTTGGGGCTGCGCCCCAGACCATCTCTTTTCTCGTATGGTGGCGGCTTCGCCGCCACCATACGAGAAAAAAAGTTCTTCGGGGGCGGCTTGCCGCCTGACTACATGTAGAAGGCAAAGATCCAGACCGCAAACATGAAGGCGATCAGCAACGTGAGAACGATCAGCGTCAGCACGCGGCGGATATCGGTAGTAATCTCAGGCATTGCTCATTCTCCACACGAGATTTCAAGACAGATCGCACGACTAGCCTCTATTGTACCCCCAAAGTCAGGATCTGTCACAGCAGACTGGTGGGGGTGCGGGGGCGGCTCGCCGCCCCCGCAGATCTTTATTTTGGTATGTTTTGGCGGCTTCGCCGCCAAAACATACCAGAATTCTACAGATACCCCATCTGCAAGGCCAGCATCCCCAGGCTCAAAAAGATAAAGAAGCCACACACATCCGTCACCGTGGTGACAAAGATGGACGAGGCCAGCGCGGGGTCAATCCGCAGCACCTTGAGGGTGAGCGGCACCAACACCCCGGCCAACGAGGCCAGGATCATGTTGCCCATCATCGCCACCCCCACCACCAAGCCCAAGGCGGGAATGCCCTTCCAGAGCCAACCCAGCACACCCACCAGCAACCCAATACAGATCCCGTTGCAGATGCCGATGGTCAGTTCGCGCAGCAGAATCTTACCCGCGTTGGCCATACGTACCTCACCGAGCGCCAACGAACGCACAATGAAGGTGAGGGTCTGGGTGCCGGCATTGCCGCCTTGCCCGGCCACAATCGGCATAAACGCGGCCAGCACCGCCGCCTGGGCGATCACATCCTGAAAACCACTCACCACCGAAGCGGCCAGAAAGGCCGTGGCGAGGTTGATCGTCAACCAGAAGACACGGTCGCGGGCGGCGCGCTGGATGGGGCGCGAAACCTCCTCATCCTTATCCACACCCGCCAGCAGGTACATATCCTCGGTCGCCTCTTCCTCCACCGCATCGAGCAGATCACCGGCATCGAGCGCCCCGACCAGCCGCCCAGAGGCATCAATCACCGGTAAAGCGGCCAGACCCGAATCGCTCAGGATGCGCGCCTGCTCCTCAGTCGGAAGATCTTCGGGCAGCGCCACGAGGCTAGGGTTCATCAGTTGCTCAACCCGCGTCTCCGGTGCGGCCACGACCAATTGGTGCAGGCTGAGCGTGCCAATCAGACGACCCGCCTCACCCGTGACAAACAGGTACGACGCGCTATCCGCATCGGGGCGCATCTGGCGCAGCGTATCAATCACCTGTTGCGCCGTCGCGTGGCGCGGAAAACTCAGCGCAGGCGCGTAGGTGAGTCCATCATTCTCGGCGGCAAGCGGGCGTACCACGGGCGCGGCAATCACGCCCTCAACGGGGGTGCGGAATGCGATCATGTGTCCCTCCAGCAAATACCGACCGTGGCAGCAGGGCCACAGACGGCGCGGAGCGACCTGGATGAGCCAAGGGGAAGCAAAAACCCCGGCGTCTGCCGAGGCGGGGAGGAGTATGGGCGCTGGCGGCGCCCACTGGAGGGCGAACGTCAGACAACCAAGATCACACCCGCACCTAAGCAAGCGCACATTGCGTGGCCTAGCAGGTCGCGATGGCTTTGTTGATGACTACCTTCCATATGCCTTTTGGGTAGGCTCCTGTAGCTTGTGAGAAGAGCGTCGCTGCCCTGCAATACTCACCAACAACCGCCCAAGCGGTTGCGCCACAGGCGCGTGAAAGAGTGGGATGGTTGCCCAACCCGTTGGGCAGTATAGATCGTTGCGTGGGGGATGTCAAGGGAAGATCTTCGCCCCTACGCAATGATCCCCTTACGCACCTTGCGCAGCTTGCCCGTGATCGCATTGATGTAGCCATTCTGCATAGCATCCAGAATGTCCAGGGCTTGATCAATACGCTCACGTGCCAGTGCCGGTTTGCCCGCATCCAGCGCCTTGATCGCCTGCGAAATGCGCAGGGCGGCCTCGTCCCGCAGATCTTCATCCACGTTACGCGCCACCGAGACACGCCGCATCAGTTTCTGGAGTTCTTTGATGGGGTCAAAGCGATCTGATTCATCGATCAGATCTTGCAGGGCATCCAGATCAATATGAGCCGCCCCACGCTCACCCGTGTAGTTGTAGGTCTTGATCACATCACCACGCGCAATATCGCCCTGAAAATTGATCTCACCGATCTGATTGCCCTGGCCAAAATCAATCAGTGGACTGTCACCACGCATCGCATCCACCATCATACTGATCGCTGGCGGAATAGGTTGCGGCTCTGGCGCAAAGAGCTTGGTATTGAAGGCCAAACTGGAGATAATCCACTTCATCTGGCCAATCAGACCGGCTCCACGCGGAGCAACACGCAGCACCAGCGGATCAATCGCGCCGCGCTCATAGTAGCCGCCCTCCGGGCGCGGCTGGAGCAGCGCAACGTGGATGCTTGTATGGCGGCGTGTACGCTTAGGGGTGAGCGAGAAGGTCAGCAGGGGCAGATCCGCCCCCGGCATGACCTCGGCATCAACATATTCGCGATCCAGTTCAAAGTCGGGAGCCGCGATCTTGATCCGTACCGGGGCTGGACGGGGCAAACCATCGGCATTGGTGGGGAAGGTGAGCGACATCTCCCCACCATGCACATCGTCCTGGGTAATCTCGGCCCCCGATTCAGTGGTGATGGGCAGACGGTCGCGGAAACCGGGCGAGTTAGGCAGGCAGAGTTGCACCAACAACTCAATCGGATCGCCGACAAACGCTTCGGCGGGGGCGGCGGCATCGAGGCGGCGGCCCTCCACATAGGGCGCGGCTGGATCATTGGCCTGATCGGGCCAGATCCGGCCTTCACGCAGGCGGGTGTAGAGCACCGGCATCCACCAATCGGTCTGCCCACGCACATCAAGGCGCGCATGCGCCAAGGCGCGATCCACCACCCCATCGTGCAGCAGTTCGCGGAAGAAGACCGGCAACATACGGTTGATGGTGGCGATAGCGACATTGCCCTGCATCGCCAGCACTGCCGGAATCCCCGCCTGGGCGATGCGTGGCCCCAGCGCGGCCAGCGCATTGGCGTAGCCATCCCCGGCACTCTCGCAGGAGGCGAGCAGCACCATGCGCGGGCGGTACTCATCAACCAGCCCGGCGAGCAGATCCACCAGATCGCTCCCCGCGCACACCTCGGTCTTGCCTTGGGCATCGGCCAAAAAGAGCTTGGCTTCCTGTTTCGCAAAGCTGCCATGCGCCACGAGGTAGAGGATGTCGTAACCAGGAGCAGCACGCAGCATGCGCCCCAAGGCATTCAGGGTAGACTCGCCCGCTTGGGGGGTGAGCAGATCCACGGCCAGATCGGGCGCAGCGGTGCGGAGGCGTTGCAACTCGGCAGATGGATCGAGCGCCGCCAACCCGAAGCGGCTCAAATCATCGGGGTTGGCCACCACCACCAAGACCCGCAACGCACTGCGTGGGCGCAGCATGATCGCGCCATAAGCCTCGGCACTGACATAGCGGGTGAGGAGAAACCGCGCGTCCAACCCCAACGGTTGTTGGGTAAGCGGATCAACCAGGCACTCCCAGCGTAGCGTGTGTAACTCCGGCTCAGTCAGGTGCAGGCGGATGCGCATGGTATAGCCCGCCTCGCGGGCCGCCGTCATGCGGCTGGTGCATGCCCCAAACGCGGCAGCATCGGCGAAGAGTTGGCTACTCAATGCCTTCCCATAAGCGAGCGCATCATGTTCAAGGCTCTTCAAGGCGCTACGATCCAGCGCCACCGAGAGCGGCCCCACCACATCCTCACCCTGATCGCCGGGGCGGGTGTAGCGCATGCGCAGCCCCAAGCCATCCGCAAAGGGGAATAGTTCCAGTTCGAGGTCGGCGATCTGGTTGGTGGAAGTGGGTTGGTTTGGCATGGGTGTAGTATAGCATAAATGGTGGTATTCTAGTACCTTCGTAACTATTCACACTTGGGGTAAAAGAAACGTTATTGTTCACGCGAAGTCGCGAAGGCGCGGTAATTGTTCACAGTTCTCCTAGCATTCCGGTTTGACGCAAAGACGCCAAGGCGCAAAGCCTTCAACAAAACCTTGGCGTCTTTGCGCCTTTGCGTCAATCAGAAGCTTCCTTTACCCCAAGTGTGAACAGTTACAAGACGCGAAGGTTTTGATGAGGGTCTATCTTGAAAACGTTGCGCCTTAGCGCCTTTGCGTCAAAACCGGAATGCGAAGATACGTGTGGACAGGTACATGTTCTATAGCAAGCGATGATCCCAAGGAACCCTGTATGTTGTATCTACCCGGCAAGATTACGATGTGGAAAGAAGATCGCGGCTATGGCTTCATCACGCCCGATCATGGTGGCCCGGATGTCTTTTTGCATGCCAGTATTTTGCCCAACGAACTCAAACAACCACCCCTACAAACCGAAATCTCCTACGTAGTCGGATATGACAAACAAAACCGTCCGCGTGCGGTTGCGGTGCGCTTTAAGCGCGATCCCACCACGATGTCTATCGTTCCGGCGTTGATCGTGGCCGCCTTCTTTGGTCTGCTCGCTGTGCTGATCATTATTCTTCATATCACACCGATCATATTCGTGGTCTATATTCTAATGAGTCTTCTAACCTTTATCGTCTATGCCACGGATAAACAGAGCGCGATTGTGGGTGAGCGGCGCATCCCAGAGCGCACGCTACACCGGCTCGAATTCCTGTGTGGCTGGCCGGGGGCGCTCTTTGCCCAGCAGTACTACCGGCATAAGAGCCGCAAACAGGAGTATAAGACCACCTTCTGGCTGATGACGGTGTTGAATCTGATTGTGTTGTTGGGGTATGTGTTGGTGGAGATGCTGGTATAATCCCCTCACAAGGGCCGGTCAGGGTGATCGGGCCGCTTTTGGGTTGCCATGCAGAGACTTGCCGACATCATCACCGAGATCGCCGACCTCCCGGCGAGTGCTGCGTTAGCCCGTAGCCTTGCCACTGGCCCGCGCCAACAGCGCGTCGCGCCCGTACCGAATGCCGCGCGTGTGCCGCTGGTTGCGGCGCTGAGCCTGCATAGCCGCACTCCGCTGCTCTATGTCACGATCAATGCCGATGCGGCGCTGCGGGCGGCCGATGATCTGCGCCAGTGGCTTGGCCCCGATGCGGTGCTGCACTATCCGGCCAGCGACGCGATGCCCTATGAGCATATGTCGCCCGGTGATGAGGTGATCGCCCAACGTCTGCGCGTGCTGCAACTCCTCGCCACTGGGCTCCAGCCACCCGTGATTCTGGTCGCTCCGCTCAAGGCGCTGCTCCAACCCACCCTCAGCCCCACCGAGTTGGCGGGTGCGAGTATGACGTTGCAGCGCGATGCGGTGCTGAATCAGGAGCGCCTGCTGCGGACTCTGGTGGCACGCGGCTACCGCCCTACCTCGGCTGTCACCGCGCCCGGTGAGATCAATCGGCGCGGCGGGATTGTTGATCTCTGGCCAAGTGCCGATGATCGCCCGCTGCGCATCGAGTTCTTCGGCGATGAGATCGAGAGCCTGCGCCGCTTTGACCCGGCCACCCAGCGTAGTGAGCAGCGGATTGAGGTGGCGCGTGTCAGCCCACCCCACGAGATCCCGCTCTGGAACCGCGAGCAGGCGCTGGCCTGGATCGAGAGCCTGGACTGTAGTGATCTGCGCCGCGAAACGCAGGCGGAGTGGAACGCTGCGCTTGAGCGGCTGCGCGCCGGGGAGCGCTTTGAGGGCCGCGCCTTCTATGCGCCCTTCTTCCGCGCCCCGATTGGCCCCGCCAGCCCCACCCTGCTCGACCACCTGCCTCCAGAGTGCCTCGTGTTGCTCAGTGAGGCCCACATGTTGGCCCATCACGCCGGTGAGTTGGCGCAGCATGCCGAGGCGCAGCGCTTCAAACTGATTGGTCAGCACGAACTGCCCGCCGCCTTCCCGCGCCCCTATCTGAACTGGGACGAGAGCGGCTTGGATCAGGTGCGCGCATCCTACCGCCTGGTGGATCTGAGCCATAACGAGGATGCCAGCGCTCTGGCTGCGCCCGCCTTCGGGGCCGCTGAACACTTTGGCGGCCAGTTCCGCCGCCTGATCGCCGACATTGTCGCTCGGCTGCGCGCTGGCGAACGGGTGGTGGCGGTCACTGCGCAGGCGGCGCGTCTGCAAGAGTTGGTGAGTGAGGAACTGCATGGCGCGGCCACCTCGGCAGCATTTGTGGCCATTCATGGGATGATCGAGGCGGGTTGGCGCTTGCCGAGCGCCAATCTGACCCTCTACACCGATAGCGAGATCTTCGGCATTCGTCAGCGCCGCCCACTTGCCGAGCGTCGGCGCAAGAATCGCCATGTGGAAGATCGCGCCGCCTTTCTGCGCGGGCTGAAGGTCGGCGATTATGTGGTGCATATTGAACACGGTATCGCCATCTATGATGGCCTGATCCGGCGTACCGTCGGCGAGATCGAGCGCGAATACCTGGTACTGCGCTATGCCGCCGGGGATAAGATCTATGTCCCGGTAGACCAGATTGACCGTGTGACGCGCTATATCGGCGCCGGGGATAGTTCGCCCACACTGACCCGCCTGGGCACCCAGGATTGGGAGCGTGCCAAGCGCAAGGCGCGTGCCGCTGTGCAGGATCTGGCTCAGGATCTGTTAGCCCTCTATGCGCAGCGCCAAACCAAGCGCGGCTACGCCTTCAACCCCGATAACGAGTGGCAGCACGAACTAGAAGGCTCCTTCCCCTATATTGAAACCGAGGATCAACTGCGCGTCTTGGCCGAAGTTAAGCACGACATGGAACATGATGTGCCCATGGATCGCCTGATCTGTGGCGATGTGGGCTTCGGCAAGACCGAAGTGGCGCTGCGCGCTGCCTTCAAGGCGGTACAGGATGGCAAGCAGGTGGCGCTGCTAGTGCCGACTACCGTGCTGGCGCAACAACACTTCGAGACCTTCAAACAGCGCATGGCCGCCTTCCCGCTAAAGGTTGAGATGCTTTCGCGCTTCCGCTCGGCCAAGGAGCAGGATGTGATTATGCGCGAGCTGCTGCTGGGGCGGGTGGATATTCTCATCGGGACGCACCGCCTCCTCAGTAAGGACGTGATCTTTAAGGATCTGGGGCTGGTGATTGTGGACGAGGAGCAGCGTTTTGGCGTGCGCCACAAGGAACGGCTCAAGCAACTGCGCGCCGAGGTGGATGTATTGACGCTCACCGCCACGCCCATCCCGCGCACCCTGCACATGGCCATGGCCGGTATCCGCGACCTGAGCGTGATTGACACCCCGCCCGAAGATCGCATCCCGGTCAAAACCTACGTCACCCCCTACGACGAGACGCTCATCCGCGAGGCGATTCTGCGCGAGTTGGAGCGCAACGGCCAGGTCTACTTCGTACATAACCGGGTGCAGAGCATCTACCACGTGGCCAACCACCTGCGCAACCTCGTTCCCGAAGCCAACATTGGGGTCGGGCATGGCCAACTCGGCGAGCGCGAGTTGGAGCAGGTGATGATTGACTTCTTCGAGGGTCGCCATGACGTGTTGGTCTGTACGACCATCATCGAGAGCGGGCTGGATGTATCGAGCGCCAACACGATGATCATTGACGACGCGACCAACTTTGGCCTGGCACAGCTCTATCAGTTGCGCGGGCGCGTGGGGCGCTCGGCCAACCGCGCCTACGCCTACCTCTTCTACAAGGCGGATCGCGCCATGACCGAAGAGGCACAACAGCGCCTCGAAGCGATCCAGGAGGCCACCGAACTGGGTGCAGGCTTCCGCGTCGCCATGCGCGACTTGGAGATTCGTGGGGCGGGCAACCTGCTCGGAGCAGAACAGAGCGGCCACATCGCAGCGGTGGGCTTCGATCTCTACTCGCGGCTGCTAGAGCAGGCAGTGCAGCAACTCAAACAGCGCGTAGATGCCGCGCAGCACCCCAGCGCCACCCCGCAGCCCCCACCTACCGCCCCGATCATCAACGAGAAGGTGCTGGTAGCCCCGTTGGTGACGCTCGATCTGCCCCTCACCGCCTACCTACCCAACGACTACATCCCCGATGATGCACTGCGCTTAGGCGTCTACCAGCGCATGGTGGGCAGTGAAGAGATCGCCGAAGTGCGTGCATTACGTCAAGAACTCCAAGATCGCTTCGGCAACCCGCCGATCCCCGCGCTGCACCTCCTCACCTGGCTCCAGATCAAGGCGCTCGCATTGCAGGCCGGAGTCACCTCAGTGACCACCAGCAACGAAGAGTTCATCATCCGGCAGCCGATCCTGGATACAGCCGCACGCGAACGGCTACGCCGCCGCTACGGACGAGACCCCAACATCAAAGTGGGGCCACAATTCATCCGGCTCAACCGGCGCGGCGTGGGCGAGCAGTGGAGCGAGAAGGTGATGGGGGTACTGGAGGTGCTGGCGGCCACCTAAATCATCCGCTTCAAACGGAAGAAGAGATAGAGGCCACCCGCAATCACCACCATTACCGCAATGGTGACCGGCAACGCCAGGGGATGCTCGGCATACGGAATGGCCACGTTCATTCCCAGGATGCTGGCGACAAGCGTCATCGGCAGCATAATGACCGAAATCAGGGTAAAGATCTTCATCTCCTGATTGATGCGGTGCGAAGTAAGACTACTCAACGTCGCATCCAAGCCCTCGATAATCTCCTTCTGCTCCTCCAACATATCCCACAGCCGAGTCATACCATCGGTGAGATCACCAAAATAGGCATCTTCATCAAGGCGCAAGTAATCCAGTTCACGCGCTGCCAAGTAGCGAATAACCGGGATATTCGGCTTAAGAATGCGGCGCAGGGCAATAATATCGCGGCGCAAATAGGAGAGTTCCTCCACCGTAGATTGCACATCCCGCTTAAAGATACTCTCCTCAAGTGCATTAAGTTTCTCATCTAAACGGTAGAGCATGGGGAAGCAATAGTTGATCATGGATTCAATCTGGCGATAGATCAGAAAACCAGAGCTACGCCCCATCAACAACTGCCGCCCGCGCTCATCATCGGCGGTCTGCGCAATCCGCCGCATCGGACGCAACTGACCATCGTGGAATGTCACCACATAATCACGCCCCGCAAAGATGTCTACCTCACTCGCAATTGAGAGGCGATCAATCGCATGGAAGACCGGGAAATGCAGCACCAGAAAGACATACTGCGCCTCCTCATTCTCATCAATCTTGGGGCGCTGAAGCTTCGAGAGCACGTCCTCGGTATGGAGAGGGTGGAACTGGTAATGTCCAGCAATAGAGAGAACATCATCACGAGTCGGATAGGCCACATCAACCCACGTCAATCCACCCTCAGTAAAGCAGTTCTGGATCGAAACCGGGCCACTCAGCACGGTGGGTGGCGGTGCAGAATGGGGAATCAGTGTCTTACGCATAAGATGGCGTCCTCAGATCAGATCGGGCAGTATTCACCCCCATTATACGCCCGTCCATGATCGAAGAATGTTGTTCGGCTCGTTTTAGTGGATGAGCATGTGGTGTCCCCCCCTCCTTCAACACTGCATCGCTCGTCCCCCCAACAACAACCGGCCCATTATGGGCCGGTTGTTGGCGTTGAAGATCTGTGTGGTCGTGTGTGGCGGCTACGCCGCCACACACGACCACACATTAGGTTTGGGGATGATATACCTACAACCGTTCAGCCATTGCCTTCGCCTGGGTGAAGAGGCGCAGGTAATCCGGGCCACCCGCTTTGCTGTTGCTGCCCGACATGTTGAAGCCGCCGAAGGGGTGAATGCCCACCAACGCCCCGGTACACTTGCGGTTCAGGTAGAGGTTGCCGACATGGAACTCGTCGCGTGCCCGTTCCAGATGCGCCAGATCGCGGGAGTAGAGCGCCCCCGTCAGACCATACTCGGTGTCATTGGCTATCGCCAGCGCCGCATCAAAGTCTTTGGCCTTGATCAGCGCCAACACCGGGCCAAAGATCTCCTCTTGGGCGATGCGCGCATGCGCGGCTACATCGGCAAAGATCGTCGGGTTGATGAAGAAGCCGCCATCCTCGATCAGCTTGTGATCCACCACTTCGCCCCCCAGCACAAGGCGGCCCTCTTCCTGACCCAAAGCGATATACTCGCTGATCATATCGAAGGCGCGCTTGTCAATCACGGCGGCGACGTGGGTTTCGGGCAGTGCGGCATGGCCCAAACGAAGTTCGGCGGCACGCTCAAGCAAACGCTGGAGGAAGGCGTCATACACCGACTCGACCACAATTGCGCGTGAGCAGGCGCTACACTTCTGGCCCTGGAAGCCAAAGGCCGCCGCCGTCACCCCTTCGGCAGCAGCGCTCAAGTCAGCACTCGCATCCACAATGATCGCGTCTTTACCGCCCATCTCCAGAATTGGCCGCTTGATCCAGTTCTGACCCGGCTGGCGCACGGCGGCACGTTCCAACACCCGCAACCCCACCGCCTTCGAGCCGGTAAAGGCGATGAAGCGGATCTGCGGATGATCCACCAGAAAGTCGCCCAGTACTGCATCGTCACCGACTACCAGATTGACCACTCCCGGCGGCAACCCGGCAGCCTCCAGGATCTCCACGAGGCGCACGGCCAGCAACGGGGCACGCGGCGAGGGCTTGAGCACCACCGTATTGCCGGTGACAATCGGGGCGACGGTGAGGGTGGTGGCAATCGCCAGCGGGAAGTTCCACGGCGGAATGGCCAGCCCTGGCCCCAGTGGGATCTGGCGCAGTTGCAGGTACTCGCCGGGGTAGGGCGTAAGCGGCTGATCGCGGCCTTGCAGATCGAGCGCCTGCCGCGCATAGTATTCACAAAAATCTATCGCCTCGGCCACATCCGCATCGGCCTCGATCCAGGTCTTACTCACCTCATAGACAATCCAGGCCGCCAACTCCTCTTTTTGACGCCGCATCATGGCCGCTGCACGCAACAACACCTGGGCGCGCTGCTCCACCGGCACCCGCCGCCACTGCGCAAAGGCCGCTTCGGCGGCCAGCACCGCCTGGTGCGCCATGGCCTGATCAGCCATACTCACATAGCCAACCACCTTTTTGGGTTCGCAGGGGCTATACGAAGCCAGTTTCTGTGCGCTAAGCAGATGCTCTCCACCAATCAGCAACGGTGCGGTGGCCCCAAACTGGCCCGCGACATGGCGCAGGGCGCGCTGCATCGTCGCACGCCGCTCCGAGGTGGAGAAGTCGCCGAAGGGTTCGGGGCTGTAGGTGGGGAGCATAGGGATCTCCTTTTTTGACACCAATGTAGGGGCGAAGCATCGCCCTCCATGGGGTCTGGGGAATACGGACGGATTGGCGGGCGATGCTTCGCCCCTACGCGATGATCGAGTACCCATGCGGGTGGCTCCGGTGCCACTCCCATGCCGTCGCAATGATCGCCTCAATATCCGGGTAACGTGGCTGCCAGCCGAGTTCCTGGCGGATGCTCTCCGCAGAGGCTACCAGGATGGCCGGATCACCGGCGCGGCGCGGGCCAACCACATGCGGGATGGGGTGCCCCGTTACCCTCCGTGCCGCCTCGATCACCTCTAGGACGCTGAAGCCACTCCCATTCCCCAAATTGTACTTGCGCGAACCGAGCCGATCTAGCGACTCAAAGGCCAAGATATGCGCCTGAGCCAGATCAACCACATGCACATAGTCGCGGATACAGGTACCATCCGGGGTCGGGTAATCATCACCAAAGATCGTAATCTGTTCGCGCTGACCAAGCGCCACCTGGAGGATGAGCGGGATCAGGTGGGTTTCAGGGTCATGGTGTTCGCCGCGCTCCGGCGTATCGCCACTGGCATTGAAGTAACGCATACAGGCATAGCGCAGCCCATAGATACGCTCGAACCAGTGCAGCATGCGCTCAATAAAGAACTTGGACTCGCCATAAGGCGAACCGGGCACAATCCGCTCATGCTCATCAATTGGCATCTTGGCCGGATCATCAAACAGGTTCGCGGTGGAGGAGAGAATGAAACGCCGCACCCCGGCAGCCACCGCTGCCTCCAACAGATTGGCCGCATTCACCAGATTGTCGCGCAGGTAGAGCAGCGGCTGCTGCATACTCTCCCCCACCAGGGTGTAGGAGGCAAAGTGCATGATGCCGTCAATATCGGGATGCGTGGCGAAGAGTTGCGCCAGCGCCGCCCGGTCGGCCAGATCGCCCAGAATAAACGTGGCCGCCGCTGGCACCGCCGCCCGGTGGCCCTGCGAGAGATTATCAAAGACCACCACATGGTGGCCGGCGTCTAAGAGTTCGGCGGCGGTGGCGCTGCCAATATAGCCCGCTCCGCCGGTCACGAGGATCTTCATGGGTATTCCTTTGGTGGGAGTTCGGTGGCGGGCAGAGACACAATATCTTGCGTCTCTTCTACCGGCGGTACCGGCGGTGGCGGCACGGCGACCGCAAACAACGCCTGAATGGAGTTGCGATTGAGACAGACAAAGTTGCGATGCAGCGTAGACCCACCGCCGAGCGGAAAGATCGCCACACTGCTCAGCGCAATGAAATCATCGGTCATCTCGCTGAGCATCGTGCTGATCTCCATATCACTACGTTTGTAGAAATCAGCCCGAATGGCAAACGCCGTCGTAAAGAACATCATCGGCTGAGTATCACGCGGCGGGCTAGGAGCCACAAAGTCGGCGGGTGGCTCTGGCTCCTCTAATACCGTCACTAGCAGCGCTTGATTCAGATCAACCAACAGATGCGCAACTCGTTGCAGTTGCTGCGGCTTACCCAGCGGAGCCACCCCAGCGTCACGCAGCGTAATAAAGCGATTGATGCGGCTATTGAGCGCATCACTCAGTCGGCGGTAGAAGGGCAGATCGTAGGTACCAAAGATGATCAAGCCATCAGTAAAGACCTCGATCTTAAAGCTGAAGGTGTTCGTCATAGCATATACAAGGTCGCATGCATCTCAGGTTGCATGCTGCACCATGGTCAGCGTCTCCCAAAAACCAGGATACGAGACCGCCGCCGAATCAGGGTCGGCAATGGTCATCTCACCTGAAGCAACCAGCGCTGCCACCGCCCACGCCATGGCCAAGCGGTGATCGTGGTGACTCTGCACCTGCGCCCCACGCAGGAGCGGGCCACCCAGGCCAACAATCTTCATGCCGTCACTAGTGGGTTCGACCTTCACCCCCAAGGCACTCAGCCCCTCGGCAACCGTCGCGATACGATCCGTCTCCTTGGCGCGCAACTCCTGGGCATCGCGCACCAGCGTCTCACCCTCGGCACAAGCCGCCGCCACCGCCAGGATGGGGATCTCATCAATCAGACGCGGGATCAGATCGCCCGCGATCTCGGTACCCCGCAACGCCGAGGAGCGCACCGTCACATCTCCGACCGGCTCACTGCCCTCGCTGCGTTGGTTGGTGATCTCGATCTGAGCACCCATCGCCCGCAATACATCCAAGACCCCGCTGCGCGTTGGGTTGAGACAGACACCCGGGGTGGTCAGTTCCGCATCGGGATGAATCGCCGCCGCTACCCACCAGAAGGCCGCACTCGACGGATCGCCGGGAACCCGCAGCGATAACGGGTATGGCAACACCGGGTGGGTCGGTGGATGCAGGGTGATCTGCTCTGGTGTGATCTCCAACTCCACCCCCATGGCGGTCAGCATACGCTCGGTATGATCACGCGAATCGATCCGCCCGGTTAAGGTCAGCGGGCCACTACCACCCAAGCCAGCTAAGAGCAACGCCGACTTGACCTGGGCGGAGGCCACCGGGAGCCGGTAACTCCCGCCCCGGATCGAGGCACCACGTAGCGCCAACGGTGCCCGATCTCCGCCCTGACGACCATCAATCTGCGCTCCCAAGCTGCGCAGTGGCTCGACAATCCGGCGCTGTGGTCGCGAACGCAACGAGGCATCACCCGTCAGCACAGTAAAGATCGGCATCCCCGCCAACAAGCCCGCCAATAGCCGGAGAGTCGTACCTGAATTACCACAATCCAGCACATCGGCTGGTTCGCGTAACCCTTGCAGACCCACCCCATAGACGTGAACCTCATCTCCATTCTGAGTGACATCCACCCCTAGCGCACGAATACATGCAATCGTACTCAGGCAATCGGCCCCGGTCAGAAAATTGGTAATCCGGGCACTCCCCGACGCCACCGCATTAAAGATGACAGCCCGATGCGAGATGGATTTATCGCCGGGAACATCAACAACGCCGCGCAACTGGGCGGCCGTAGAAAGAGTTACAGATGACATAGTCGCTCAACGGGGGCAAGCCCCAGCATCCTCATGATTTCAGATCGGCGGAATCCGGGGACGTAATCAGTTTATACCCAAACCCACGTTGCGTCACCAAATAGCGCGGGTTGGTCGGATCTGGCTCAATCCGTTGGCGCAGACGGTAAACCAACGCATCAATCGCATTGTAGTCGAAGACCTCATAATCCCAAACATCGCGGGCAATCTCATCCTTGCTGATCACCTGACCACGCCGTGAGTAGAGCAGTTCGAGTAGGTGGAACTCCTTCACCGTCAGCGAAGGCTCAAGCACCTGGCCACGCAGAAAGACCTGCTTGGTGCGGCTATCTACCCGCAACTCCTCTCGCACTGCGCGGAGCAACTCTGGTGGCAGCGCACCCTTAACGGTGGCTTCCGGGTCTTGAAAGGTAATGACCGTATCAGCGATAATCACCTGATCCTGATTGCGCAATTCTTGGTTACCCGTCAAACGTTCACCGTTCAGGAACGTACCATTCGTGCTCTCCAGATCATGGAGTACAAACCCATCACCCTCGCGCACAAAGCGGGCATGGCGACGCGAAGCCAGCGGGTGATCGATCACAATATCGTTACTACTATCGCGTCCCACCGAGATCATCTCCTGATCCCATTCCAATTCACGATACTGCCCATCCTGGCGCTTGATTATCAGTTTTGGGGCAGGCGCAGAGAGCATCTGGCAGACCTCCACCATTGCATATAAGAACGTTGTTAAGGGTATTGTAGCATACCGCTTTCGGGTTATGCAGGGCATGTGCAAAGTCAGCTCCGGTGGGGGTGCGGAGGCGGCTGCGCCGCCCCAAGGACTTTGCACATGCCCTGAAAAAACAACACAAATTGGGGCTTGGGGCGCAACCCTGTGGTACAATCGGAATTAGCGGCGCATCGTCGTTGATGCACGAGGTATCTATGGGTCATACCTTCGCGTTTGCCATGCAGAAGGGCGGGGTCGGCAAGACGACCACCACGCTCAGTTTGGGTACCATGCTGGCCGGGCGCGGGCATCGGGTCTTGTTGATCGATCTTGATCCGCAAGCCAATCTAACGCAAGGGCTTGGTATCCAGCCCGACACGCTAGAGTATAGTGTCTACGAAGTGCTCCTCAACCCAGAGCGCGGGGTCGAGTTTGCCACCCAAACCACCGCTGCGGGCGTAGATCTAGTGCCAGCCTCGCTCGATCTGGCCGGGGCCGAACTCGAACTGGCCGGGAAGGTCGGGCGCGAACTCCTGCTGCGCAAAGCACTCCGCGCCACCCACACCGCCTACGACTACATCCTGATCGATCCGCCACCCAGCCTGGGCATCTTCTCACTCAACGCGCTGGCGGCTGCGGATTATGTGCTGGTGCCACTGCAACTCCACGCCTACGCGCTCAAGGCCATGCCCCAGCTTGAAGCCACCATCGAACTGATCCGCGAGATTCACCCCAACCTGAGCATTGGGGGCATCATCTGCACCTTGGCGGATCGGCGTACCAATCTCTCGCTCCAGATTGAACAACAGGTACGTACACGCTATACCGATCTCGTCTTTGAAACAACCATCCCGATCAACGTCAAGCTGGCGGAAGCCCCCTCAGCCGGACAGCCCATCGGGGTCTATGCGCCGCAGAGCGCGGGGGCCATTGCCTACGCCACGCTCGCTGCGGAGTTGGAGGCGCGCTATGCCACACCACGATGATCCACCCACTCCGATCCGGCGCGGGCAGGGCATCCGGCTCTCGACCCGCAAACCCGCGCCACTTGAGCCGCTCGATACATCGCCGCCACTGCCCCCCGATACCCCGATTGCGCGTGGGCGCGGTCTGCGGCTCACCAGCACCCCGGAGACGCGGGCACCCCACATCCGCCGCTCGGCCATCCAGATGGCGTCGGGGGTGATCAGTTACCTCCAAAGCGGCAGCGGCCCCGCCCTCATCCTGCTGCATGGCTTCGGAGCCTCCGGCAACTTCTGGCGCGGGGTGCTGCACTCCCTCTCACCCCAACATACCTGTTACGCCCCCGATCTGCCCGGTTTCGGCAATTCGCCCGCCCGCAATGCCGCACCCACCCTCGAAAGCCTCGCCTACGAGATCCTCGCCTTCGCCGATTCGTTGGGGCTTGATGAGTTTGACCTCGCAGGCCACGCCTTGGGAGCCGCCGTTGCCGCTACCGTCGCCGGACTTCAACCCGACCGCGTCAACCGCCTGGTGCTAACCAGCCTAGCACTACGGCCCTTTGCCCCAGAGTTGCTGGCGATGATCGTGGGCCGCTCACCCTTCGACGCCGCACTGACTATGGCGCGCCCAGTCCTTGATCTCTGGCGTCCATGGGCCAGCCTCGCCATGCGCGCCAAAGCCACCAGCCAACTGCTGGCCTCGCAACTCATGGCTGGCGCACCCGGCGATGAGCAACTGTGGCAGAGTTATCTGGTGGATTTTGCCAACGCCGATGGGCGCGCCGCGCTTACCACCTATGCGGCTCACGCCGACCCAACGCTGATCGCGAGCCTCGAAGCGATCCGTGCCCCCACGCTCCTGATCAGTGGCAAAGCGGATCGTATCGCCCGCCCCGCCCAGGCCGCTGCGGTACTCGAACGTATCCCCGGTGCCCAACTGGCCCTGCTGGAGATGTGTGGGCATCTACCGCCGATTGAATTTCCCGATGCCTACAACACCATCCTGCACGATTTTTTGTGTGCGTAGCGACGCAACATATTGCGTCTACGCTACCCCGCAACATGTTGAGACGCAATATATTGCGTCTCTAAAACAACGTATTTGCCAACTTGCGCCGATAGGCCGGCACCAACGGATCTTCATCGCCCAAGGCTGCAAAGAGACCCAACAACGCCTTGCGTGCCCCATCATCCTGGAAACTGCGATCACGGGCCACAATCGCGAGTAACTCACTCATCGCCCCGGAGTAGGCGCCGCTGCGTACCATCTGCGCCGCTTGATGGTAGCGTTGCGCCAGATCACCCTCGGCGGGTTGCGTGGCCAGCGCCAAAAAATCGGCTAAAGGCAACATCGCCTGCGCCCGTGCATAAAAGGACGTCCCCACCGGAATTTGGCGCAACGTCTGAAAGCCCTCGTCTTCACCCTGCATCAGCAACAAACGCCCCAAGTTGAACATCGCCCCCGCGTTCTGCGGATCTTCACCCAGAATCAGGCGGTAGCGCGCCGCCGCTGCCTGCGGATCGCTGGCCTCAAGCGCCTGGGCCGCCTCTAGGAGTGAATCGCCCTGCTGGGGCAGAAACCGCTTCAACCAGGTGCGGATCTGGGCTTCAGAGAGCGCCCCCACAAACTCATCCACGATCTTACCGTTGAAGACCGCCTTCACCGCCGGGATGCTCTGGATACGAAAAGTGGCCCCTAGGCGCTGGTTCTCATCTACATTTACCTTCGCCAACACCCACGCCCCCTTGGCTTCACTCGCTAGACGCTCTAGTGTGGGGCCAAGCGCCCGACACGGCCCGCACCAGGGTGCCCAGAAGTCAATCACCACTGGGACATCCTTGGATCGCGCCATCACCTCCTGCTCAAAGTTGCTCTCATCAACCTCGATAACCGCCGGGTGACGCTGGGTGGTTGGGTTCTGCTTCGTTCCGCTCAACATTATGGCTTCCTCATACTGAGATCTTTGCAACGTGTCTCCACCATTGTGATGCACCACAATGGCAGTACGTTACGCATTGTAGCCGATCCCTCCACCACCGAGAAGCCATCCAATGTTAGAGGAATGTATAAATCACTACTCCTCACTCTGCCCCGCTGACAAGACCCGGTACGGATCAACTGCACACACCACCATGTTCTTACCCGTCTGTTTGGCTTGGTAGAGCGCTTGATCGGCACGTTCCAGTAGGGTGGAAGCCCGAATCTCACCATGCGCCGTCGCGACCCCACAACTCAAGGTGATGTGGTCGCTCACCTGGCTGCCCTTGTGCAGAATATTGAGCGCCTCGATATTCGCCCGCACTAGTTCGGCTATTGCGTAGGCTCCGTCGGTTGTGGTATGCGGTAACACAATCACAAACTCCTCGCCTCCGTAGCGCGCCACTATATCACCGGGGCGCTTGATCGTCGCCGCTAAAGACATCCCCAGCTGGCGGAGCGCCTGATCACCCATCTGGTGCCCATAGATGTCGTTGTAGGTCTTGAAGTAGTCCACATCACACAGAATGATCGAGAGCGGTGACTGTTCACGCCGACTACGCAAGAATTCACGGTGCAGGTAGGCATCAAAATAGCGCCGATTATAGACCTGCGTCAGACCATCAAACTGCGACTGACGCTCAAAATCGGTGAAGGTCTGTTGTAAGCGACGACCAAAAAAGACCAACCCGACCAACCCGACCAAGCCAATTACCGCATGGCTCAAGATGATCGGCCAAATGACCACCGGGCGCGAGGCAAACGAGACACTAATGCCGCCCCGAATATCACCCACCTGATAACCTTGCACCTCATGGCACTTTAAGCAACTCGCTTGGGTAATCAGGGGCGCCATGTAACGAAAGGTCGGCAGATTCGTGGCATCCCAGGTATACGACTCGCTCATGCCCTGCTGCTCAAACGAAGATAATGCCTGTGCCTCCCAAGGATCAGCAACATTATCTGGATTGATCGGCTTAAGACTAGTAATATGAAAGCGAATTTGATTGCCTTTTTCGGCCAATTCGCCGATCAGACGAGTCATATATGCAGGATTGATCTTCGTCAGCACCATGCCATTCTCTAAACGCAGATCGCGATCCGCATCCTGAAGATAGGGGTTGGGCTGAATGTGCTCCGAAACCGGAACATACAAACCACCAAGCTGCGCATTCCATTCGCGCACCGTGACAATCATCTCAAAGAAGGCACGCCCAACTTGGATATCAGCATGCTGCTGCGCTGAACGGATTTGAGTGATATTCCATACTACTGAAGCGAACACCAACATCAACCAGAAGAGAATACTGATCGTTATGTAGTGGCGTCGCATGGGTATGCTGCTTTCTCAATCGAGGGGATAGCATGTTGAGGTATACCAAAATTATACCTATGAATAAAATTATGTCAATCCACACAAATAATGAACGTTTCCTGTGCAAAAGGTTGAGGTAGAGGCAAAGCAGTGCCCTCCATGGATCAGGGGAACCCGAACGAGGTTAGAGGGCGATGCTTCGCCCCTACTCCAACAATCTGCTATATAATACAATTGAATCCCACTGGCCCGATCTTTGCTTGAAGGAGAGTAGCAATGCCGAGCCGCGCCATACCCGAGGGCGGAAAGATTACGATAGACAACGGGGTGCTCAACGTACCGGACAACCCGATCATTCCCTTTGTCGAGGGTGACGGTACCGGGCGCGATATCTGGCGCGCCAGTGTGCGGGTCTTCGATGCTGCGGTTGAGAAGGCTTACGGCGGGACGCGCAAGATCCAATGGTACGAGGTGCTCGCTGGCGAGAAGGCATTTACCGAGACGGGGAACTGGCTGCCTGATGCGACAGTCGAAGCCTTTCGAGAGTATCTCGTCGGTATCAAGGGGCCACTCACCACCCCGATTGGCGGTGGTATCCGTTCGCTCAACGTCGCCCTGCGCCAGTTGCTCGATCTCTATGTCTGTCTGCGTCCCGTCCGCCACTTCGCCGGCGTCCCCTCACCCGTCAAGCGCCCGGATAAAGTTGACATGGTGATCTTTCGCGAAAATACCGAAGACATCTATGCCGGTATTGAGTATCGCGCCGGAACACCTGAGTCCCAGCAGGTGCTAGATTTCCTCCAGGCCACCTTCCCCAAGGATTTTGCCAAGATCCGCTTCGGTACCGCCGAACGCACCGATGAGTTCCTGGAGATGATCCATGAATCCCCGGAGGGTCAGGTTGATGTCGGAGTCGGCTTCAAGACGATGAGCCGCCTGGGTGCTGAGCGACTCGTTGGGGCTGCGATCCAGTACGCGATCAATTTTAAGCGCAAGAATGTCACGCTGGTCCACAAGGGGAACATTATGAAGTTCACCGAAGGGGCCTTCCGCGATTGGGGCTATGAGTATGCCGAGCGCACCTTTGGCGATCATGTCTATACCTGGGCGCAGTGGGAGCGCACCAAGGCAGCACGCGGCGAAGCAGCCGCGAATGCTGAGCAGAATGCCGCGCTAGAAGCAGGTAAGATCCTGATCAAGGACGCGATTGCGGATATTACGCTCCAGCAGGTGCTCACCCGCCCCAATGAGTTTGATGTGATCGCTACGCCGAACCTGAATGGCGATTACCTCAGCGATGCCCTCGCTGCCCAGGTCGGTGGGATCGGAATCGCTCCCGGCGGTAATATCAACTATGTCACCGGCCACGCGATCTTTGAGGCCACCCACGGAACCGCCCCGAAGTATAGCGATCTCGATAAGGTCAATCCCGGTTCGGTCATCCTCTCCGGCGATATGATGCTGCGCTATATGGGTTGGGTCGAGGCCGCCGACTTGATCGTCGCTGCGTTAGGGAAGACAATCACCGATAAGATCGTCACCTACGACTTCGCACGCCAAATGGAGCATGCCACCGAAGTTAAGACCTCCGAGTTCGCCGATGCACTCATCGCCAATATGGATGTCATCCTCGCCGGGGGTGGCCAGACCGATGAGGGTAGCGCCGTCGGCCCGGAGTTGCTCAAACGCGCCGAGGGTCGCGTCTATCCCCGCGAGACGGTCGGGTCGGTCATGACCCGCACGGTCATCGCGGTGCCTGGGGAAGCCTCGATCCGCGAGGTCTCGCAGCATATGCAGGCACGCGGTATCCATTCAGTGATCGTCATGCCCGATGCCACTGGCCAGTGGGGTATCATGACCATGCGCGATATTCTGAAGAAGATCGCCGCTATCGGCAAGGATATTAACGGCATGAAGGTGGAGACGGTCAGCACCCGCCCACTGATTACCGCCACCCCCGATATGACGATTGTCGAGTGCGCCCAATTGATGCTCGACAAGAATATTCGCCGCGTGGTGGTCACCGAGGATGAGGAGCCAATCGGGATCATTAGCGATACCGACATCTTCCACTTTGTGGTGGGGTAGAGTGTATGGTATGGTTTGGCGGCTTCGCCGCCAAACCATACCATACACGATCTTGTACCTACGGTAGGATCTCCCAGTTCCCTGCGCCCGACTGCGCTTGGGTATTCCCCGTAACGGTGAAGTAGACATCCACCCGCTTGCCGGTTGCCTTGCTGCGGAAGTGTACTGCATACAGCCCCGATTGGGCACCCGCCGGTGAATGCAGGTCTATCGCGGGCACATAGCCAATCCGCCCCTCAGTATCCGTCACCATCGGTTCAGCCTGTAGCACATAGTACCCACTCGGATTAGTCGTCCAGACCTCAACCGGCTCGCTGGGGTTAAAGCCCCAACCACGAATCTGGAAGGTGGTACCGCCTGGCCCTTCAGGCGGGGTCGAGCCACCATTCACACTCGCTGGGCGCGCTGTCCCCGGCCCGGCCACATAATCGCGGGTGAGTTTGAACGATGCAGCGGCGACCACATTGCTACTCCGCCCTTGAATCACCGCTTGGTAGACGCCATCGGGCAAGCCAGTGGTATCTATCAGCGTATAGGCCACCGTACCTTCAATCGCTACCTGTGGGATCACTTGGCTCTGGCCATCCGGCTTGGTAATCCAGGCACTCACCTGCTCACCCGCCGTAAAACCACCCCCGTACATCTCAAAGAGCGTCCCCGACGGTGCCGCCACCGGCGCGATCATGACCAAACCTTGGGTGGGGAGTTGATCATGAACCGGAACACCAAGTTGGTCGGTATTGCCGGGGGGGGCGCTAGCCGTGCCACCCACGAAGAAGTAGCCCACCGCCTGTTTGCCACTACTCACGCCTTGGGCATTGAACGACCAGATCCCGGTTGGATCACCGGCGGCGGTAGTGATGGCAAGACTATCGCCGCCAATCCCACCACTGCCATCAGC
The DNA here is from genome assembly GCF_004138135.1 of Candidatus Oscillochloris fontis. Lineage (GTDB taxonomy): Bacteria > Chloroflexota > Chloroflexia > Chloroflexales > Chloroflexaceae > Oscillochloris > Oscillochloris fontis. The sequence goes on along the minus strand of NZ_RYFD01000025.1, from coordinate 5,619 downwards.
CGTCACCTGGAAATCGGCCCCAGAAGTGGATTGATCGGGCAGGGTGATCCAGATCCCGACCCGCTCACCGGGCGTAAAGCCATTCGCACTGAATGCGAAACTCGTACCGGGCGGGCCACTCTGTGGCGTCACCGTCGCATTCACATTCGGTGGAAGAGTCGGCACGGGTACCGGGGTCGGAGCCGGTGTGCCTGGGTTGGTCAGATCGGTGGAGGCCAGTTTACGCCCTAGATGGCTCAGCAACACCCGCTCACCCGGCGGCAAGTTGGGCCAATACTCGAAGCGCGCTCGCTCGAAATATTGTACCGTGTGCCACTCGCCATCTTCGAGGATCTCGTCAATCTCCTCACTCAACGGGTAACCGAAGATGCGCACATCACCGCGAGTCTCCCAGATCTCCTTGAAACCATATTTAATGATATGCTGCGTCTCTGGGATGTAGCGCTGATCCGCACTATTCTCAATCGGTGGTACCTTGGGGAAGATCCGATTCTGTGTCACCTCAGCACCGAGGTTGCCGAGTTGTACCTGGAGTTGACCATTCACATCGGCCAGCTCGAACCTCGCCCGCTCGAACCACTGCATGGTTCGTCCATTCGCCGCCACAAACTCCGCACTAATCGGGAAACCAAAGATGGCAATCCCACCATTAGCTTCCCAAAAACTGCGGAAGGAACCACCTACCGAATGGCCCGTCTCAGGGAAATAGCGTGAATCATCCTGAGCAAAACTTGTCTGCCCTGTAGGTAGCACCAAACTGAGCGCCAGGAGAAGAATCACCACCTGCACTAGTGGGCGAGAGAACCTATGAGCCATCAGCGCCTCCTTACCTTATGATGCCTGATGTATAAACCTCATCATTGTCAAGCATCTCGTATCCCAAGCGGTTTGTCAAGACACTGAACTTCCCGGAAACTCTAATTCTTGCTACAATACCTCTACCCTGCCCCGTAATCAGATGAAGAAGGCTTTCTTATGCAGAAAGATCGGGGACATCGCCGCTTTGCGGTTCGCATTACCATCATCTATGCAACCATGAGCACGCTCTGGATTATTGCGAGTGATGTGCTTCTTATCTATGAGTCTCAATTCAACAGCTTGGAATTGAGTTTGTATAATATCGCCAAGGGGCTATTCTTTGTCTCCGTTACCGCCAGTATCCTCTTTTGGCTCCTCTGGGGAATTGAAGACGAGATCTTTCTCAAGAGTTCAGCACTTGAGGCGGCAGCGAATGCAATTGTGATCTCTGATATGAACGGTAAAATCGAATGGGTTAACCCAGCATTTGCGAAGCTTACCGGCTATGGTGTGGATGAGGCCAAGGGTCAGACGACCCGCCTGTTGCGCTCTGGACAACACGAGGATCTCTTCTATAAACAACTCTGGAATACCATCCTCGCCGATCAGGTCTGGCATGGCATTATGGTCAATCGGCGCAAAGATGGTACTCTCTATGATGAAGAACAGACGATTACTCCGGTAAAGGACGCACGCGGAGTCATTCGCCATTTTATTGCGATTAAACAAGATATTAGTGACCGCCGTGAACACGAATTAGCTCTCCAAAACGCCCACCGAGCGCTCACCGATGCTTACGATGCCACGATTGTGGGCTGGTCACGCGCCCTCGATATGCGCGATCAGGAGACCCATGGCCATAGTGAGCGCGTCACCGAACTGACCGTGCGTTTGGCCCGCACAATGGGGATCGCGGAAGAGGAGATCGAGCATCTGCGTCGGGGTGCCCTGTTGCACGATATTGGCAAGATGGGAATTCCCGATTCGGTATTACTCAAAACTGGCACCTTAACCGATGATGAGTGGGCCTTGATGCGGATGCATCCGATCTATTCCTATGAACTACTGCAACAGATCGAATTTCTCCGCCCCGCCCTGTCCATCCCAATCTCGCACCACGAACGCTGGGATGGCCAAGGCTACCCGGCGGGACTCAAGGGTGAACAAATTCCCCTCGCAGCGCGCATCTTTGCCGTGATTGATGTTTGGGACGCGCTCACCAATGATCGCCCCTACCGTAAGGCATGGCCACCCGAACGTGCCCGTAGCTATATCGCACAGCAGGCGGGAATTCATTTTGATCCTGAGGTGGTCACGGTCTTCTTGGAACATATTGATATGTGGATATCCTATGCTGAGAGGCATCCATGAGCATGGCCGCTCGCAATACAGGGCTACGCATCCTGGTTCGCGGTGCGGTTCAAGGGGTCGGGTTTCGCCCCTTTGTCTATCGGCTGGCCCATAGGTTGGCGTTGGTCGGCTGGGTGTTGAATGGGGGCGATGGGGTAACGATTGAGGTGGAGGGGAACGTGACCCAATTGGAAGCCTTTCTGCAACAACTCCAGGCTGCACCACCTCCACGTGCCCACATTATCCAGATCGAGACTACCTGGCACGCCCCCCACGGCTATACCGGCTTCCAGATCCGCCCCAGCCAGCCACATGGCCGCCCAACAACGCTCATCGCTCCCGATACCGCCACATGCCCCGATTGTCTGGCTGAGATCCGCGATCCTGCTAATCGCCGTTTTGGCTATGCCTTCACCAACTGTACCAACTGCGGGCCGCGCTTCTCGATTATGACCGCGCTGCCCTATGATCGCCCGAATACCACCATGCGCTCGTTTAGACTCTGCCCTGCTTGCGGGGCTGAGTACGGCGACCCTGTTGATCGCCGTTTTCACGCCCAGCCCAACGCCTGCCCCGTATGCGGGCCGCGACTGGCGTTTAACGTGGCGGGAGAGGCCGCATCTCCCGCCACGGATGATCCCCTCAACGCTGCTGCTGCCGCGTTGCGCCAGGGGCAGATCCTGGCCCTCAAAGGGATCGGTGGCTACCAGTTGCTGGTTGACCCCCGCAATGCCGAGGCGGTGGCGCGGTTGCGCATCCGCAAAGCTCGCCCGGCCAAGCCACTCGCCCTGATGGCCCGCGATCTGGAACAGGCGGCGGCGCTAGTGCAGATTGATCCGCTCGCCGCTGATCTCCTCACCTCCGCCGAAGCTCCGATTGTGCTCCTCCCACGCACCACCCAACCGCGCATCCCGATTGCCGATGCGGTCGCGCCGGGTAGCCCCTACCTGGGCGTGATGCTCCCCTGTTCACCACTCCATCACCTCTTGCTGCACCGCCTCGATGTGCCACTGGTGGCGACGAGCGGCAACTTACGTGATGAGCCGATCTGTATTCACGAAGCCGAAGCCCACCAGCGCCTCGGCCAGATCGCCGATGCCTTCCTCACCCATAACCGCCCCATCGAGCGCCATGTAGATGATAGTGTGGTGCAGGTGATCGCCGCTACTCCACGCATCATCCGCCGTGCCCGTGGCTATGCACCACTGCCGGTGGCGCTCCCCGCAACGCCGCCGTCTACCCTCGCACTGGGGGGGCACCTCAAAAATACTATCGCGCTTAGCCTCGGACAGCAGGTCTTCATCTCGCAACATATCGGCGATCTCAGTACGCTTGAGGCGCGCTCCGCCTTCGAGCGGGTTATCCAAGACTTTTTGCGCCTCTACCCCACCCAGCCAGCGCTGGTCGCCCACGACTTGCACCCCGACTATGTGAGTAGTCAGGTGGCGCATACGACGCTCATACCCGATGTTCCGCGTATCGCCATCCAGCACCATCACGCCCACTTTGCCGCCTGTCTCGCCGAGCATGGGGTGCTTGAACCGGCACTAGGGGTGATCTGGGACGGGACAGGCTATGGCGTTGATGGCACGATCTGGGGCGGCGAGTTCCTGCTTGGTCAACTCCACGCCAGCCAGCGGATCGGCCATCTACGCCCCTTCCGGCTGCCCGGCGGCGAGGCGGCGGTGCGCGAACCGGCCCGCGTGGCGCTCGCGCTCCTCTGGGAGACCCTTGGCCCCGCAGGGGTGGAGTGCGCCGATCTGGCTCCACTGGACACCTTCAACCCAACCCAGCGCAACCTGCTGCTGCGGATGCTCCAACAGGGACTCAATAGCCCACGTACTAGCAGCGCCGGTCGCCTCTTTGATGGTGTTGCCGCGCTCCTCGGCCTCTTCCCACAGGTCAGTTTTGAAGGCCAAGCCGCGATAGCCCTCGAATATCTCGCCGATCCCTACGAGCAGAGCGCCTACCCGTTGGTGTGGGATCGAGGCGAAGCCCAACCCCATACCGCAGGCAGGGTTACATGCCCACCCAACCCGTTCGTCCTCGATTGGCGGCCAGCGATCAGCGCCATCCTCGACGATCTGCGACAAGGGGTAGCCCGCGAACGCATCGCCGCCCGCTTCCACAATGGCGTCATCAGCGCCATCTGCGCACTCGCCCGCCAGGTGGGGGTACACACAGTAGCCCTCAGTGGCGGTTGCTTCCAGAATCGCTACCTCGCCGAAGGTGCCATCAACCAACTCCAAATTGCCCACCAGCGCCCGTTACTCCCACGCCAAATCCCCGTCAATGATGGCGGACTGAGCTATGGCCAAGTTGCCACGATGATCTCTACAATCAACTGAAAAGGAACGCCCCATGTGCCTCGGTATACCCGGACAAATCATCTCCATGGAACCCAACGAGCTCGGCATGACCCACGGCAAAGTCAATTTTGGCGGTATCATCAAGGATATTTGCTTGGCCTACACCCCCGAAGCCCAGGTCGGTGACTATGTCATCGTTCATGTCGGCTTCTCGATCAGTATAATTGATGCCGAAGAGGCCGAGCAGACACTGCACTACCTGCGCGAGTTGGATCAGATTGAGTAGGGGCGAAGCATCGCCCCTACGCATGGATCAGGGCATGTGCAAAGTCCTTGGGGCTGCGCCCCAAACCCTCATTTTTGTTGTTTTTTGGCGGCGTAGCCGCCAAAAAACAACAAAAAAATATCTTCGGGGGCGGCGAAGCCGCCTCCAAACCCCCACCGGAGGTGACTTTGCACATGCCCTGACGCATGGATCAGCCTGATTGCCCTATAGACAAAAACACAGTATGATACGTCCAGATCATAGCTGATCGGAAGGAGCATAACATGAGCGAACAAGGGACTAGTCGCCAAGGTCGCTTTGGGGAAATGTTGGATCAAGCCGAGGCGATTGTCACCGGAGTTGTCCGAATTGGGTATGGTGTTGTTGGCTGGCCCCTCCAACTCCTACCAGAAGAGTCACGCATTCATATCAATAATGCGATCCGTGAGTTGAGCCATGGGGTCATTGACATTCCAAAGGGCTTGGCCGATATTGCCATCCGCGAAGTGGAGCATTGGGCTGATCACGATAGTCTACCAGCCGGGCGCACCACCCTCAAGGTGGAGATTATTGACGAGAGCTATACGGCACCAGCCCCCCGCCTGATCGCCGCCCCGGTTAAGGTCGAGGCACCTGCTGCTCCGGTCAAGATCGTGGCTGAAGAGCCTGCTCCGGTCAAGATCGTGGCTGAAGAGCCTGCTCCGGTCAAGATCGTGGCTGAAGAGCCGGTCGCCCCGGTCGTCGTCGAGGAGCCGGTCGCCCCGGTTGTCGTCGAGGAGCCGGTCGCCCCGGTCGTCGTCGAGGAGCCGGTCGCCCCGGTCGTCGTCGAGGAGCCGGTCGCCCCGGTCGCCGTCGAGGAGCCTGCCGCCCCGGTCGTCGTCGAGGAGCCGGTCGCCC
>NZ_RYFD01000118.1 GCF_004138135.1 Candidatus Oscillochloris fontis | reverse complement strand
GTATCCGTTCAGGGTGGGTCACTCCTGAGTTGCGAGAATCAGTAGAATCCGGCATACTACCGCTATGGACGAGCCACAACGCCCACCGGAACTGAGCGAAGACGCATGGCAGGCCACCCCACGGGAGGTGCGCCAGTTTATCGCGCTGCTCGTGCAGAAGCTCGCGGCCATCGAAGCGCGTCTCAACCAAAACTCCCAGAACTCCTCCAAACCCCCGTCGTCCGATCCGCCCTCGGCACCCCCGCGCCCGGCCAAAACCCCACGCGGCAAACCGAAGACCAAGGGTGCGCAACCCGGGCATCCTGACCAGCAACGCGACCTCATGCCAACGAGCGAGGTCAGCCAGGTCGTTCCCCTGCGACCCACCACCTGTCCTGGGTGTCAACACGCGCTGCCGGACGACCTTGCCCCCGTTGGTTCGCCGCGTCGCCAGCAGGTCTGGGATATTCCCGTGGCTCCGCCGGAGGTGACGGAATACCAATACTACACCGTGATCTGCCCGTGCTGTCAGGCATGGGTGGCGGCGGAGCGACCAGATGCCGTGCCACCGGGAGCCTTTGGCCCGCGCATGGTGGCGCTGATTGCCTTGCTGCACGGACGGTATCGCATCAGCAATCGCGAACTCGTTGACCTGCTGCGCATGGTGTGGCAGATCCCCATCAGTGTCGGCAGCGTCTGTGACCTTCAGCAGGTTGCGAGTGCCGCTCTGATCCCCGCGTATACCGAAGTGCAGGCCGCTATTGCCGAGGCTGACCACGTCCACGTCGACGAGACCAGTTGGCGCGAAGGATCGCGTACGCCATGGTTGTGGGTTGCGGTGGGAACGCTGGCAACCCTGTTCATGGTGCAACTGGGGCGTGGCAAAACGCAGATGCACGCCCTGCTGAATACGACGTTTGCTGGGTATGTGACCTCGGATCGGCTGGCGGCATACAATAGCCTTCCGCCCGAACGACGCCAGGTGTGTTGGGCACACCTGATCCGCAATCTACGCAGCCGGGTCGAGACGAAAGGGCGCTGGCAAGCCGATGCCGCCGATCTGTTGGCGCTTGCCGACCTCGTCTTTGCGGTGTGGGATCGTTACCGGGACGGCGTGATTGACCGAGCGGTGCTTCGCGCCATGCTGGCGCCCATCCAACACGCGATGTGGGAACGTCTCCATGTCGCCGCGCAAGGCGGTCACTATCTGAGCAGTCTGGGTCGCGAACTGATCCGGTTATGGGATGCGCTCTGGACGTTCGTCGAGGTGGAGGGCATTGAACCGACCAACAACGCCGCCGAGCGCGCGTTGCGTCCGGCGGTGCTCTGGCGCAAAGGAAGTTACGGCACCCAAAGCGATGGAGGGAGCCGCTTTGTCGAGCGCATGCTTACGGTCACTGCAACTTGTCAGCAGCACGAGCGTCCCCTGTTCCCGTATCTCATCGCTGCGGTTACGGCGTATTGGGCGAATCAGCCTGCCCCACAATTACTGCCTGCTGGGGGGGCGTGAACGGATAC
>NZ_RYFD01000024.1 GCF_004138135.1 Candidatus Oscillochloris fontis | reverse complement strand
CCCGTTGCGGGCGTTCAAGGTGAGCGGGTGGGTAGTGCTATGTCGCAAAAAGACCTGGAAACTTAATTTACGGACTATTTATCTATCTCGTCGAAAAAGGGCATTTGGAGCAAGAACATGTTGATGCTCTCTTTACGCGCCTCACCGTTCCAGATGGTAGCTATATCGTTGCTCCGCTAGATTTGGCGGTGGCGACAGCATTATCCAAAGTACCACGAACCCTTGTACCTGAAATGCCAGATCGTATTATTACTGCCACAGCAATCGCCCTTGGACTCCCGCTGATTACTCGTGACCATATGATTCAACGCGCTGCGTTAGTTCAAACCATCTGGGATTGATGAGAATGTCTTCAATCGTCATAGGGTAGCACCGGCTTCCAGCCGGTCGGTGGAAGCCGGTGCTACCCTATTTGCAGTTGAAGCCAAGGGTGAAGATGACTGGCTCAAAGGTATCGCTCAGGCTGACACCTATCGCTAAGGATTCCATGCGGCGATGATTGCAGTAGCAGGAACCCCTTCATGAGATATGCTCTCATTTGCTCGGCAGCGAGGGATCGGGGTGATCGAGGTGCGACCGCAGGGGGTGGCGATCCTGGAACGAGCACCATTACACCTCCCACAACTCGATCTTGCCGAGAACATCCGCAGGCAATTTACGGACAGTCATACACTGCTGAGGCAGTTCTACTATAACCTACCAACCCATTACCTGGCGTGTGCTGCTTGCTTTCAGATTTAGGAACAGCGCTTCGGTACATCATCCGCACTCATTGCCGAAATTGCACCATTCGTGCAGATTCTCTACCCAACCATGCCACGCGATTTCCGGCCTGCCCTGAAAGGTGCGGAAAAGCTAGGATTAGTCGCGATCAAAGGTAATACGGTCGAGTTTACCCAACTTGGGCGCTCCTGTGCGGCTTTATTGCCAACACCACACCAACTAGCTATCCTTCACCAACAGGCATTGAAGCAACCTGTCGCTTCCCTTTGCCCACAGACCGCTGCCGTACTGCGCATCTTGCTACACCACGAACCGATTGCACAATTCATTGTCAATGTCCTAGCCTATTTTGGCCGCTCCCAAGCGATCTCGATGACAACACTGGTTGAGCAGGCTAGCCGGGTTGATAAGGCATTAACCCCGGTGGTGTTCTTTTTTCCCAAGGTCATCGCCAACTTGATTGATGATCAGGGATTTATTGTATGGCGTAAGGTGCAGGCGCAGCACTACCGCACAACCATCTCTATGCAGTACAAGCGCATTCTGACCCACGCTGGCCTGATCGCTGATCATGGTCTGGCTGGTACATCCTCAAAGCAGTATCGCCCTGATGCGGATGTGTGGGAACTGATCATCTGAATCTTATGGGTAGACACACAAAACCGCCCCTTCCAAAATGGAAGGGGCGGTTTAAGGCAACACGAAGGTGGGGTGCCTGATGGGGATCGAACCCACAGCCTCCTGATCCACAGTCAGGCGCTCTAACCCTTGAGCTACAGGCACCACAGACGGCGGTGATTGTATACGCTTTGGCTTTGGTTGTCAAGTTGGTACGCTACATCGCCATAAATTGACGCGATTGCCTGAACGCGCTAAAATTGTACTAGTGAAGCCGCCTCCCCCTTTTGTTGCGATACGCTCATGACAACACGTGATGTGATCGGTCTTATCTCGACCTTTGGTTATGCGACGAGCCTCATTGTGATCGCTGAGATTATTCGCCGTCGAAAAGGTTATCCTCAGGACTTTACACGTAAGTTCGTCCATATTGGGGCTGGGATGTCGGTCTTCCTGGTGCTTGCCCTCTTTGATACATGGTATGTTGGCATCTTTCCCTTTGTTGTCTTTATTTTTCTGAATTATATCTTTTGGCGCTATAAGATCCTGGATGCGGTTGATGCCAGTGATAGTACCCCCGGTACGGTCTATTTCGCCTTTTCGATCTCGCTTGTCTTTGGTCTGCTTTGGCGCCCTGATGACCCAACCGATCTTGGCTACCTCGCGCTTGCTGCAACGATGGCGATGACGTGGGGTGATGCGCTCGCCGCGATTATTGGTAAACGTATCGGTAAACATCGCTATACGGTCATCGGTGGTACCCGCTCCTATGAGGGTTCCTTGGTAATGTTCCTCGTGAGTTGTACGGCGATGTTCCTCTCGCTCCTCCTTATACCGGGTTCCTTCCTTAGTCCTACGGCGCAACCCCTTGGTTTCGGGCTGAGTCTGCTGGCTTCCCTTGTCACCGCCTTGGTCGTTACTTTGGCTGAGGGTATCTCCCCTCACGGTATGGATAATATTAGTGTCCCCATCCTGGCGGCCTTGAGTCTCTATACTACGGTAATGCTGCTGGGGTAATATGGCTGTATGTTGCGTTTAGATGGGTGATCCGCTGGTTCGGATCTTTAGATGCCCTGTTGTATGCGGCGATGTGGCCCGCTGTCAGCAGAGGGAGGATTGATTGGATAGCCTCCGTATCCCGATTCTTAAGATCGGAGACATCCTGATCGCATCGATCCAGGTTGCCTTGCACGATGCTTCCGCCGTGCAGTTTAAGGACGATCTGCTTCAGAAGATCCACGATACTCGCGCCAAGGGGGTTATTATTGACCTCACGGCTCTTGATGTGGTGGATAGCTTCATCGGGCGCTTGATCGCTGACATCGCGGCAATGGCGGGTCTCATGGGAACACGGGTGGTGCTGACGGGCCTCCAACCTGCTGTGGCGATCACGTTGGTCGAGTTGGGTCTTGAGTTGCCCCGCGTACTCACCGCGCTCAATCTTGAGAAGGGTCTCAAGGTGATGCAGCGCATGACTGAGGAGAGCGATGATGGGGCAGTCTAAGGCTGCGGTGATTCGCAGTGATCTTGATATTGTCATCGCTCGTACCATGGCCCGTGATGTGGCTAAGGTGCTCGGCTTTGGGGCGATCGATCAGGCTCGCATTGCAACTGCGGTCAGTGAACTGGCACGCAATATCTTTCTCTATGCCGGTACTGGTAATGTGACGGTGCGTGAAATTGAGAAGGGTACTCGCAAGGGGATCGAGATTGTCTGTGAGGATCAGGGGCCGGGTATTCCTAATATTGATCTGGTGATGCAGGATGGTTACTCCACCTCGCGGGGTATGGGTATGGGTCTCCCTGGTGCCAAGCGTCTGATGGACGAGTTCCTCATTCGCTCTCAGGAGAATGTGGGTACTACGATTACCTGTCGTAAGTGGCGCAATTAGCTATCCTTGCATAGATTCGCTCCAGATCCGCCGCCAGCCGCTCGGCGCTGTAGCGCGCAAAGACTTCGCTGCGTCCGGTTTGGCCTAGGCGCTGCGCTAGTTCGCGATCCTGCAACAGTCGGATGATGCCGTCTGCCAGGGAGTTCGGATCGTTATAGCCACTGAGTAGCCCATTCTCGCCGTCACGGATGATCTCGTTGCACGCCGGGACATCGCTGGTGATTAACGCCGCCCCCGCCGCCTGCGCTTCGATCAGCGGTATCCCGAAGCCCTCGTAGCGGCTGGGCGCGGCAACTACGGCGGCGCGGCGCAACAAGGCGATCTTCTCCTCCTCGCTTACTCGCCCGCGTAGCTCCACCTGGGCCTCGGCGCGTCCTGCTTTTACCAAGCGCCGCAACTCGGCCTCATCTTGCCGGTTGTGGCTGACAAAGACAAAGCGTGCATCGGGAATGACGCGCAGCACCAACGGGATGGCCCGCGCCAACAGATCGTAGGCTTTGCGCGGCACCAACTGGCCGATGAAGAGTACCAGGCGCGGGTCACGCGGCGCTACGGGGTTATTCTGCACAAAGCCGGAGAGGTCAACCGCGTTGGGCAGCACACTGATCTGCTCCGGGCGCAGACCCAAAGTGGCCAGGAGTCCCGCTTCGTGCTGCGAGAGCGCAATCGCGTGGTCGAGCATCCCCAAGGGGGCGTGGATGCAGTAGTTGCGCACGGTGCGGCGCGGGTGTGCGCCGCGTGCCAGCCGCGCCAGTAGTTGGCCGGGGGTGCGCAGCAGGTTGTCATAACGCAGTGGCGCGTCCAGCGGGCGCTCGCGATCCACCACCAGATCGCCATCGTGCAGCAGGCCGTGGGGCGTCATGACGGTGGGGATACCCAGGCGCCGCGCTATCTGCACGGTCTGGTAGGCGAGGAGGTTGCGCAAGTGGTGAATGTGGATTACAGCGGGCCGCTCGGCATGGAGCAGCCGCAGCAGCGCCTCCGGGGCGAAGAAGCCCAGCGTGGCAGCACGATGCACCGCCACCCCATCCAGCCACTCGTGGCGGGTGGATTGGCCGGGGTAGCGCGGGTCGAAATATTCATGCGCAACAACCTGATGCCCGCGCTGCACCAATGCCCGTGCCTGGAGTTGCTCTGGGCGGCTCGGAAAGGCCGGATCGAAGCCGTAGGTGGTGACAATGAGGATTTTCATAGTGAGTTGTATACCGCCTCTATGCGATCTGTCACGGCGGGCCACGCGAACTGCGCCGCCCACGCCGGAGCCGCCGCTGCCATCGCCGCACGCCGCGTCGGGTCGGCGAGCAGACTCGTGACTGTCTCGGCCAATGCTTGGGGATCACGTGGGGGGACGAGCAGCCCGGTGCGACCCGCGTCAATCACCTCCGGGAAGCCGCCGAAGTTGCTGGCAACCACTGGCAAGCCGCACGCCTGCGCTTCCACCGGCCCAATCCCGAAGGTCTCACTGGCATGGCTGGTGGCCAGCAGCAGATCGCAGCGGCTGTAGAGTTGCGGCAAGGTCTGCCGTTCCAGCCCGCCCAGGAAGTACACGCGCTCTTCTAGTTTCAACTCGGCGACAATCCCTTCCAGCCGCGCCCGATCTTCCCCCGCCCCGGCAATCAGCAACTCGGCATCAGGAATGAGCGCCAACGCCCGGATGGCGGTCTCGACCCCCTTCCAGGGCTGCAAGCGCCCCACGAAGAGCAGTTGCGCCGGGCGATTGCTGCGCTCGGCTGGCCCTAGCGGGCGGAAGAGGCTAGTGTCAATGCCGTTAAAGACCACCTGGGGACGGAAGCCGTAGTGGGCCTCAATCGTGGCCGCGTTGAAGTGCGAACACGAGACCGAGGCATCCACATGGCGCGCCAGCAACGTATCGCCCCGGTAGAAATCCTCGCCGTGGCAGCCCAGCACCACCTTCGCCCCGCCCAAGCGGCGCGCCAACAGCGCCGGGGCGAGGTCGTAGGGCTTCTGGATGTGGATAATCTCGTACCCATCGCGTGCCAAGTGCGCCAATGCCGGAACCGCCAGCGTCAGCCGTTCCAGCAACTTGGCCTCGGCATAAGCACGCCGCAGCGGTGGGATGGCCTGCCAGAAGCGGCGGCTGATGAACGGGAAGGTGACTACGCGCACCCCCGGTGCAGCTTCGCGGCGGCTCCCCACCCCCCCGATGATGCTCACCGCATGGCCGCGCCCGGCCAGTTCGCGGGCGAGATCCCAGACAAAACTCTCCACTCCGCCAAATTTGGTAGTGGTGGTTAGGTTGTAGAGCGCGATATGCATAGGGAATCCATATGTTGACGCAAAGACGCCAAGACGCAAAGATTTTGATGGGGCTTCTCTTGAAGACTTTGCGCCTTGGCGTCAAAACTGGGATGTTAGGTAACTGTTCACACTTCTCCTCGCATTCCGGTTTTGACGCAAAGACGCAGAGGCGCAAAGCCTTCAATAAAACCTTCGCGTCTTCGCGTCTTTGCGTCAATGATTGAAGGCTGCTCTACCAATATTCTACAACACCCGCAACAACCACTTCTTCAACGGCAACTTGGTCTTCGCCAACTGGGCCTTGTCCTGAGCATCAATCCCGCCGAGTAGGCGCAGCGCAGCAAAGAAGGCCACCGCGCCAATCCCGGCCATGCCCAACATCAACACCGCCTCACGCAGCTTGTCGGCCAGCGTAACATCGGTGGGCAGCGGCGGCATGAGGCTGCGTACCCCCAGGATGATCAGCGCCATGGCGGCGGAGGCTAGCACTACCCGCAGGCTGAAGCGCCACGGCCAGTGTAGCCCCAGCAACCGTACCCCGCTCGCTGTCACCCAGAAGCCCGACGCCAGCCGCGCCACACCGAAGGCCAACGCCATGCCCACCAACCCGGCCCATGGAGGTAGGAGAATCGCCAGCGGCACTACCACCAGCAGCGTAATTAGCCGCGAGATGATGATCGTCCCTAGGCGCTCGTGGACAATCAGGGCGTTGTGGGCGGTGGTGAGGAGGCATTCGAGGAAGAGGCATGGTACGAGCACCCACACAATCGGTGCGGCGGGCAGGTAGGCCGGGTTGAGCACCAGCAGTGCCGGTTCGGCCAGCAGCATCAGCCCGACGCCGCCCGGTACGAGCAGCAGCAGTTGCAACCGCACCAGCGATTGGTACGCCCCGTTGAGCGTGCCGCCTTCGCCCTGGCGCACCCGCGTAAAGAGCGGCACCTGCACCCCCACCATCGGCGTGTAGAGGTAGCCCAGCGCCATGCGCACCAGCAACGCCCCCGCCGAGAGCAACGCCACCCCCTGAATGTCCTGGCTAAAGAAATTGACAAACTCGAAACTGGCCACAAAATCGGTCACGGTCATGAGGTAGGAGACGGCACTGTAGCGCACGAACCCCGGTGGCAGTGCGGCACGCAGATCGCGCAGCGTGGTACGCACTTCATCCACGAGGCGTATCGGCTGGCCCTGTTCATCACGTTGGGCACCGAGTACCTGCCAGGCTGCGAGCGCCACCGCAATCGCTGGAGCCAGTACCATAGCGCCCAGCACCCCCAGGATGTCGAGCGAGGCGGGCAGCGCCAGAATTGCCGCCACGGTGAGGAACTGCGGTAACAGCCCCGCCGCCAGCGCGATGCTATTCCACGCCTTCTGGCGAAAAAAGCTGCTCAGAAAGGCCATGAGCATGTCGTAGCAGGTGCCCAGGAAGAGCAGCGCCAGCACGACCAGCACGATCAGCCAGGTGTAGTCGGCAACGAAGAGCGAGAGTTCGGCCCGCGCCTCGGCTTCCACCCGCGTATTGCTGCTGAGTAGCCCCTGCAAGTAGCTGCCGATCTGCGGTTGCGCCAGCGCCAAGCCGAGCGCCACCAGCAACAACACCGCCATCTGGAGCGCAAAGACTGCCACCAGCAGCCGCAACACCGCCCGTGCGCCCCCGGCGTGATCCTGCTCTGGGATGTATTTGGGTAAGGAACGCGCCGTTCCCAGATCGATCCCCGTACCGAAGAGGTTACTCGCGCCGCGCACCAGCGACACCAAGCCGAAACCGGCCTGCGAGAGCTGATTGATCTTCACCAGGGTCGAGAGCACCTCGGCCACCAGCCGCAGCGGGACAAAGAGCGTATTCCAGATGACAGCCCGCGAGACCTGCGTGGAGAGGGAGGGGCGTGGCGTTGATTCGGGTGGCACAGGCTACATTCCTACATCTTAAAATTATTCACACTTCTCCTCGCATCCCGGTTTTAACGCAAAGACGCCAAGGCGCAAAGCTTTCAGATAGAGGCTCTCATCATAACCTTTGCGTCTTGGCGTCTTTGCGTCAATCAAAGGCTTCGGTTTACCTCAAGTGTTACTGCATCTTCTCCAAAGCGAGTTCAAACATGCCCACATACCAGCGCCGCTGCACCCTGTAGGCCAGCCCTTCTAACCCCAAACCGCGCAACACCCGCCGGATGGCGCGGCGAGTCGGTTTGGGGCTGCGCAGCGTCCCGCGCCGCAGTTGCTCCTGGCGCAGATCCTTGGCGCGGAAGCCGTGGCGCTTACACAGCCGGATAAACTGGCCATAGTGGAAGTAGTGCATCTCACTCAGGCGCTGCATATCGCGGAAGGCCGCACCGGCCTTGGTGCGCCCACGCCGCGCAATCAGCACCTCGGCCAGCATGCGCGGCAGCCAGTTGATCCCCGGCAGATGGTAGTGCGGGTCAATCCAGGCGCGCCGGTTGATCGCCGTGATCAGACAGTGGCCCTTCGGGCGCAAGACGCGCGCAATCTCGCGCAACATGGCCGTGGGCGACTGCACATGCTCGATGACATCCCAGGCCACCACCACATCAAAGCTGGCATCAGCGAAGGGCAGCGTCTCTCCTGCCGCATTAAAGACCGGCAGGCGCAGGTTGTGGCGCTCCGCCCGTAGGCGCACGATCTCGCAGTAGGCCGGGTTATACTCGCAGGCGACCACCCGCGCCCCGCGCAGCGCCGCCGCCACCGCAAAGCCGCCCATCCCCGCACCCAGATCGAGTACCCGCAACCCCCGAAGCTCCCCGGCCACCCCGCTCAGCATCGCCAGCCGCTCGTCCTGGTAGAGTTCCTGATTGATACGCCGCTCACGCCAACGGCCATAATCGCGCCGCCACGTCATATGCTGGAGCCACGGCTCGATTGCCTGCTCAAGTTCAGAAAGCGCCTCATAGTCCATACACGACCTCCCGCCCTACTCTATTCGTCGGAAGAGTAACAGATCATCCTCAACATCAAGCAACTGCCAGCGCGGATCATTCTGCAACGCTTCCACAATCCCACGCCCCTGGATCGCACTCGCCCGCGTATCAATGAAGGCATACTCAGCCTCATCAATCTGGTGGTGCATTTTGCCACCAGGGATATAGTAGAGTTCCTCACGCGGGAGCAGATGCGGCCCCAAGAACGAGGTTGCCGCCACCACCGCATCGGGCGGAATTTCGGCCTTCATGCGCTCCATAATCGCCACGCGCACCGCCGACTCCGGGTTGCGGAAGGCCGAAATGACCGGGTTTTTGAGTGGGATGTTGAGCAACCCGATCACCAGCAGCATCCCCAGCAAGAGCCACTTCCCATCAAACCGGCGCAGCCACGGGTGCTCCCACAGCCACGCGCCACCATAGATCGCCGCGATCACCACGCCGGGGATAGCGAGGATCTGATACTGCTCGGTAATCACATACTGGTAGACCCGATCCGAGAGCAGGTTGATCGCAAAGATCGGCGCGACCAGCAACAACTCACGCGGCGCGAAGAGCGGCAGAAAGAGCAGCGTCCCCAACATCAGCGCCAAGTAGACCAGTTTCGCCGGTTGAAAGACAAAAAAGAAGATCTCCACCGGATGGGTGAGGATATTCTTGGCAATCTCCGGCAAACTACCGCCCAAATGAATGTAGTAACACGCCTGCGGACTCAAGCCACACGGCCAGAGATCGTTATAGTCACGGTTCAGGTCGAAGGGCAATGCGACCTGCGCGGGTTGGAAACTGGGATCATAGAAACGCGGCGTAATGTAGGTCAGCGCAGCATAAAAGTAGAGCAACCCCACCATGAGTGGCAAGACCGCAAAGGGCCAGCGTTCGCGGCGCAGCGCCGCCACCATCCCAAACGCCACCACCACCAGCGCCGCATCACTACGCGCGAGCATGGCCAAAAAGAGACAGATCAGATAGGGCCAAAGCTGCTTACGGATCAAAAAGAAGAAGGCCCAGAAGAAGAGCACCAAGCCCGGAATACGCGGCTGAAACGGGCCAGCCAGCGTCATGAACTGGGTGGTTGGGTAGAGCAGATAGGCCGCCGCGAAGGCCACCCCGGCCCACGGATTGCCGATCCGTTCACGGGCGATCAGAAAGACCGGGATGGCCGCCGAGACCATCAACACCGCTTGCAGCACAATCAGCGTATAGGCCGAAGGAACGAGCGCATAGAAGGGCAGCGCGGGCAAGAAACCGAGCGCCACATCCAAACCCATAAACGTATCGGTGAAGTTGTAGCGCGAGACCAGCAGGAACTTGCCGTGCAGGGTACCCCAGACCGGCAGGTGGAAATCCACCATATCGAACCCCTGGCCCCAGCGCGAATACTTAAACGCCGCCCCCGCGATCAGGGCGCTACTCGCAGCGATGAGCAGCGCCACCAGCGCCACATGCGGTGTGAGCCAACCCGGCAGCCGCGTGCGCGCCGGGGTGCGGTGAGAGAGAGCCATGCGATTACTTCTGTCCTAAAAGAAACCCTCTACAGTAACGGTTCACACTTGGGCTAGACAGCATCTTCGTGTTGACGCCAAGGCGCAAAGACGCAAAGGATTTGATGAGGGTCTACCTCGAAAGCTTTGCGACTTGGCGTCTTTGCGTCAAAACCAAGAAATATGAACAGCTACCCCTCTGCCCGCCCAGAGCGTAGCAGCGCTGCGATTGTACCAGATATCTAATGCTTCCCCACCGGCCCTTGCACTTCCTCCACGCGCTGCTTAAACGCATCGGGAATATGCACCGTCTTATTGAGGGTGTAGTCATACATCACCAGCACACTGCGTGCGCTCGCCACCACCACATCATCGGCGGGGCGCACAATCGCATACTCCATCCCAAAGCTCTTGCTCCCAAACGAAGCCACCTTGATCCCCACGCCCAATTTGTCCTTGTAGAAGGCTGGAGCCTTATACTTGATCGTCAACTCGGCCAGAATGATGTTCAGCTTCTCTAATGGCAACCCGGTCAGGTGGTGATAGAACTCGATCCGCGTCGACTCCAGGTAGGTCGCATAGACCGAGTTATTGACATGGCCGAGGACATCAAGATCGCGGAAACGCACCTCAAGCCAATGAATGAAGGGAAAGCCGACGAGATGGGCGGGCAGAGTCTCCGACATGTGGTACTCCTCTTTTCACAAAGATATGCTATGCTTAGAGGGCAGTGCTGCGCGATTGTTCAACGCTGAGCAACCCCGGTGTGGATTCGGCGTGTGCAAATGAACAATTTGGAGGCACTGTATATGATACGACAAGATCTTTCTCCGCGTGCAAGCTGGCATGTAGATCTCATCGATCATCATGCGCCAACTTGGCCGAACGAACTGTCCAGCCTCTGGCAACACCTGGGTGCGCCGCACAACCCCGAACTGTTACCCGATCATTTTGTTCAGACCACCTTCGTCAAGATGGGTGGGCGCGTGCTACGCTTGCGCGATGAGCGCGGCCTACGTGGGGCGGCGCTGCTCTTCCCGCGTGGAACCGAAGGCAGCCGCACGAGCTACACGCTGCGCTACACCCTGGCCCGCACCGACACTGATGTCGCCGAACCGGCCCACCTCACCCCGCGCCTCAGCGAGATCCTGGGGCACCACCACATCTCACCGACAATCACCTTGCACCACCCCAGCCGGGCGCGTAGCTACCGCTCAACCGATCACCGCATCGGCGAGTTCAGTATCGGCGCACCCGGCCCAGACGAAGTGGCCGCGATTCGCGCTATGCACATGCAGATCTGGGGCGCGGGGCCGGGCGGGCTTTACCCCGACGATCTTCACAGTGCTGAGTTTGGCCCCGCGACCTCGCTCGTGGCACGGGTCGGTAGCCGGGTGGTCGGCTTTCTGCTCGGTTTCTACCGTTTTGGTGGATTGGAAGGGCTAGAACGGGCCGGTGTGGACACCTCACTCAGCATCGAGTCGCAGGTGATGGGGGTAGATCCGGGGCTGCGCCGTGCCGGGCTGGCCGCGACGCTCAAGCGTGCCCAGGCCAGTGATGCGCTCGCCAAGGGCATCGAGGTCATCCACTGGACTGCCGACCCGCTCCAGTTTGCGAATGCCACGCTCAACTTCCACAAACTGCGCGCCGTAGCGGGCGAGTTCTACCCGGCCTACTACCCCTTCAAGAACCAACTCAACCGCGTGAGTGCCTCGCGTTTCGGTATTGCCTGGATGCCCAATACCGCCTGGGGGCAAACGGGGATGCTCGAAGGCCCACGCCGTGACCGTAGTTTGGCGCGCTTCCCCGACTGTGCCATCCTCAACGCCGGGCTAACGCGGCTACGCGAACCAGAGGGCGCAGCCCACATCGCCATCGAGATCCCCGCCGACTGGACCGCGCTCCAAGCCGAAGATCTCGATGCTGCCGTGGCGTGGCGCAGCGCCACCGACGCGATCTTCGCCGAGGTGATCGGCTACGCTCCGGGGCGCTACCTCATCGCCGATGTCGCCGTCGCCGACGGACACCACTACCTGATCGGGTATCGCTCGGATTTGGTATTGGCGGCTTCTTAACGTCGTACACTGTACACTCTTCGGTACGTCGTTGATACACCCTTCGACAAGATCAGGGTGTAACAATGACGTACCGAAGAGTTTGTGCTACACGACTTTGGCACAATCGCAGTGCTTGTCGTGACTAATACGTGGTGCTATCCTGTAGTGGACATGAGCGCAGATCTGAGTAAGGTGTACCTATGATTGAATCATTTCATCTTGGGAACTTTAAAAGCTACCGCAATGCAACGCTGCCCCTTGCTCCACTAACCCTGCTGATCGGTGCCAACGCATCGGGCAAGAGCAACGCGATTGAGGGGCTACGCTTCCTTGCATGGTTAGCCCAGGGACGACGGCTCAGCGAGATTCTGAAGAGTGTTCAGAGCGAGGATTATGCTATTCGCGGAGGGATACAGAATCTGAGCTATCAGGAATCCTCTAGCTTCACCTTGGGTTGCACGGTGTCTACTCCTCTTGTTGCTGAATGGGACACCCTTGAACTCAGCATCGCGATAGGTGAGATGGATATGCGCATCCATGCCGAACAAATTGCTAGTTCTCAAGATCGCTTTCCACTCTATCGAGTTGAACCCACAACTGATCTGTATAGCCACGACCTTCAAGTCTCCTATAACAACTTCGCACGCGGAGGAAAGAAACCGCGCATCGTCGCAACCGACCAACAGGCAGTCTTTACCCAATTGATTACCCCGGCACGTTTCGGTAGCGAACACATCCAGGCTCAACAACTCATTCCTAGCATAACCAAGACCTACCAAACGCTACTCGAACAAATTCTCTTTCTCGATCCGCATCCACGTCGCATGCGCGGTTACAGTTTTATCGTTGATATACGCCTGAACGATGATGGCTCTAATGTCTCTAGCGTCCTCTATGATCTTGTACACCGACATCATTGCCACGACCAGATACTTGATTTCATTCGGGCATTACCGGAGCAGGATATTCGTGCAATTACCTTTATCGAGACTTCCCGCAATGAGGTCATGGTACAACTTACCGAGACCTTCGGCGGGCATCAGGAAGTTCGTGATGCACCACTGCTTTCTGATGGAACGTTGCGTGTACTCGCCATTGCTGCTGCGTTACTCTCTGCGCCCGAAGGTTCGCTCGTTGTGATCGAAGAGATTGACAATGGGGTACATCCAAGTCGTGCCCAAATGCTTCTTGAACATATCCAGCACGTTGCGCATGAACGACGACTCAATATATTGTTGACCACACATAATCCTGCCCTTCTCGACGCACTCCCTCTTGACGCCATTCCCAATGTTGTCTGTTCTTATCGTGATCCTGATGAGGGAGATAGTCGCCTAACTCGGCTCGAAGATCTTACGACCTACCCCGCGTTGATCGCACAGGGTTCACTTGGTGATCTTGTAACACGGGGAACACTCGATCACTTCCTCAAGAGTCGGCAGACAGCCGAAGAGCGTCTCGCTCGTAATTTCGCATGGCTAGATACCCTTGATTCTAGAAAGAATGAGACATGAGTATCTGCTTGGTAGATACTAGCATTTTTTGTAACGTACTAGATGTACCTAATCGTAATCAACAACGTGATGCTGTATTAGCACAACTCAGGCAGTATATTCAGTCTCAAATGACTCTGCTCTTACCAGTGACAGCGATTATCGAGACTGGTAATCATATTGCCCAACAAGGTGATGGAGGCATGCGACGCGCAGTTGCGCAACGGTTTGTCACACAAGTACAGCAGGCGCTTGATGGCACTGCACCCTGGATACCCACGCCTGTGCTTGATCTTCAGCAGATGCATGACTACCTCAATACCTTTCCGAATTACGCAATGCAAGGTGTTGGGATTGGCGATCTCTTGATCATTAAGGAATTTGAGCATCAGTGCTTACTTCATCGATCACGCCGAGTATTTATTTGGTCAATTGATAACCATCTGGCAGCATACGACCGCATATAGAACATGTAAGAGTCCCTCTGTGTAGACACGCTACGAGTCTGCTCTATGCTATAATCTCCCTACGACAATCGTACTTTGGATTACCATCCTATGTCTCGACCCCTGATTGGTATCTCCTGCATGAATAGCCAGGATGAGCGCGGATCGGCGCTGATGGCCGTTCGCCCAGCCTACCTGCACGCCCTCGAAGCTGCCGGTGGGGTGCCCGTACTCATCCCGCTTAGCGATGACCTTGAAGTTGTTCGCGGCCTCTATCGTTGCTGTGATGGTATCTTGCTCCCCGGCGGCGATGACGTTGACCCGGCGCGTTACCACGAAGAACCCCACCCCGATCTGGGTGCGGTCGATCCTCAGCGCGATGTCGTCGAGATCGCACTGGCCCGCTGGTCTCGCGAGGATCAGAAACCACTACTTGGTATCTGTCGCGGTATTCAGGTGATCAATGTCGCCTTTGGCGGCTCGCTCTACCAAGATCTCGGCGCACAGTACGAAAATGCCTTCGATCACCGGGTGAATATCAAACTGCACCAGTATGATATTCTCACCCACAGCATCAGCCTGAGTCCTGGCAGTTGGCTCGCGCAACACCTCGGTGTCGAGGAGGTGATGGCGAACACCATGCACCACCAGGCAATCAAGGATGTTGCCCTCGGTTTACGAGTTGTTGGCCACGCTCACGATGGCGTGATCGAGGCAGTCGAAGGTACCGGCGAGCAGTTTGTGGTTGCGGTGCAGTGCCACCCCGAACACCTCTGGGCCAATGCAGAGCCGCGTTGGCGCCAACTCTTTGCCGGTTTTGTGGCGGCGTGTCAGCGCACATAACAAGGTGGATGGTGAGATACGTTCGATCTTCCACTACATAAGGATCAACGATGATCGGCGTCTTCGATTCGGGCCTCGGCGGCCTTTCGGTGCTGCGGGCGATCCGTGAGCGTCTTCCTGATCACGATCTTCTCTACCTCGCAGATAGTGCCTACTGCCCGTATGGGCCACGTCCGGCTGCCGAGGTGCGCGTGCGGGCACAGGCATGTGCCAATTGGCTGGTTCAGCAAGGGGCTGATCTGGTTGTCATCGCCTGTAATACGGCCACCTCCGCCGCAGCCGATCAGTTACGGGCCGAGTTGCCGGTGCCGGTGATCGGCTTGGAGCCAGGTCTCAAACCGGCGATTACCGCTAGCCGCAACGGGCGGGTAGGGGTCTTGGCGACCAGTGGAACTTTGCATGGCGAGCGCTTCATGAACCTCGTGCGCCGCTTTGCCTCGCGGGCACAAATCTTCACCATGCCCAGCCCCGACTTGGTGGGCTATGTCGAGGCAGGTGATCTGAATGGCCCCGATGTGCGCGCTGCCCTCACGGGCTACCTCGAACCACTCCGCTCCCAGGGCGTGGACGCGGTGGTGCTCGGCTGTACCCACTTTCCCTTCCTCCGCCCGCTGATTGCCGAACTTGCCGGGCCAGAGATCGAGATCATTGATACTGGCTCCGCCGTGGCTGAACAGGTCTCCCGCATTGTCGAGGTCTACGCGATAGACCCCGATGGTGGTACGCTCCGCTTCGCCACTACCGGGGACCCTGAGACGGTCGGGCCGCCCTTGGTGCGCGTCTGGGGCGAAGAGGTGCCGCTGATCAAGGCGGAGATATAAAAATATAGAGACGCAAGATATTGCGTCTCTACGCTACATCCCTAATCCGCCAAGGCCGCGATACGATCATGGGTGCTCGGCAACGCCCCGCGTGCAAACCCAACCACGTCAATCCGCATGAGCAGCATGATGCAGCCCACCAACCCCACCGCTTCGAGTAAAAAGACGCTGCCGTAGGCGATGGTGTGCGAGTTGGTGGCTGCCAACACCATGTCGCGGATAATCCCACCTAAGCCCATACCCACCCCACGGAAGACGAGTTGCGCCAGCGACCAGAAGCCGAGATAGGCTCCCGCGTGACGATCCGAGGTCATCGCCATCAGCAGGCTGATCGTGCCGACCGTCTGGATACCAAAGCCCAAGCCAAAGATGATCAGGGTCGGTATCATTGCCGCCTGGATCTTGAAGATCGCCACCACCCCCAACAACACCATCGCGACCATCGTCGCCCCTAACCCAATCAGGGTTGTTCCCACCTGCTCGTGGGGGGCATGTTTACGGGTAATAATCGTGCCGCCAACCATCGAGACCAGCACCGCCAAGCCCCAGAAGGCGTTCCAGCGGGTGGTGGCTCCCACATCCAGCCCAAAGACATCGCCGCCGAATGGCTCAAGTATCGCGTCTTGGGCAAAGACGCTGATCATTCCGAGTGAGAGGAAGACAAAGAAGGCGCGCGCACGCGGATCGGCCCAGATCATCCCCAGAACAACCCGCGACGAGGGTTGTTCTTCTTGTGGATTAGCCTCCGGGGTGTAGCGATCTTCACCCAGCAGCGAGAAGAACCAGAAGGGTACCGCCAAGCCCACGCCGATCAGCACCGCTCGCCACAGACTGGCTTGGTCATAGTTCTTCATCAACAGCCCATAGAGTGCCGGAGCCATCGAAAAGGCGAAGAGCAGCATGATCTGGGCGATACTCAGCGCCTGTCCGCGCTTACTCACTGGCGCACTGTCGCGCAACAGGGCCAAGAAGGGGCTGCCCGAAATCAGCGTCCCCGCCCCACACACCACAAAACAGAGCGTCGCTAACCCCCAACCCATGATCGAACTCGGATCTTCAGCCAGCAAGAGCGTCGAGGGCGGAATGAGCAGCAACCCTAACGCCATCATTGCCCGGCCACCCCAGATATAGGGCAGGCGATACTTGCCAAAGATCGGCTTTCTGTCCGAGCGATCCCCGGCCCAGATGCTCAGCGGGGCCAACAGGTAGCGCAGTGCCGCCAGAATCGCCACCGGCCCAGCCGGTAGGCCGAGATTACTGATCAGGATGCGGTTCCAAACCGCCGAGAGCAGAATGTCGGTGAAGGCCGAACCAATATGAAACGAACCGATCTTCAGGGTACGCCCCATCTTCAGGCGTTCCGGTTGCGTCGCCATAACTCGCTCTCCATATGAAGCATTGTCTGCGGAATGGAGGGAATTATACCAGCTATCGCACACTCTCAGGTTGTAGTGGCATTCCCAACGCCAGCGCCAACGACTCGCCCTGGCGCACCCGGTAGAGCGGGAGGTTCAGTTCGGCTACCCGCCGCAAGATGGGGTTAACGTCTTGCATGCCCCCAAAGCTTTGCGGGTCCACAAAGATCACCGCTGCCCGTACCCCGCGCATCAGGTGTTGCTGAAGTGCGACAACCCAGCGCTCATCAAGCGCCGAGGTGATGATCAACAGGGTCGAATTACGCCCAAAGCGTTGGCTTTCCGCAATCAAGACCTCGGCCAGACTCTGTGAGCCGTGGGCACGTAGTACCGCCAGGGCTTCGAGAATCTTAAAGAGTTGGCGCGACTCCCGCTCAGCCGGGATGATCTCGCGGTGTTGGCCCCAGGCGATCATGCCCACGATGCGGTTCTGCGCCAACAGCGTCCGCGCCAGCGAAGCCGCCGTCATCACCGCATACTCCTCGCTGCTCGCCGCCACAATCGGCGCACCGGGCTGCTCGCTGGGGCTACGCCGCCACCAGGGTGCCTGATTGCGCACATCGCCTCCCCCACGCTGCCGCCGCGCCCGCATGTCGCGCACCACCGTGCGCTCCTGCATATCCAGCACAATATAGACATCCGCCGAGGGATCAAGCTCAAATTCCTTCACCATCAACTGGCCGGTACGCGCCGTACTGCGCCAATGAATACGGTTGAAGCTGTCACCCGGCACATATTCGCGTACCGTAGAGACGTTGGGCGTCACATGAAACGTGCGTGCCCGCGTCGCCTGCCCACCCGGCAGATCGGCACTCGGTAACTGGAACCCCGGCAGATCCACCATCTGCGGGTAGACCAGGATCTCATTGCTGGTGGCAACCTGACGGGTCATCCGCACAATCCCAAACGGATCGCCACTCACCAGGGTGGCTGGGCCAAGCCGGTAGCGCCCGCGCAGCGTACACAGGGTGCGCGCAATCCAGCGCCCCTGCTGGCCAATCCCCAACGAGGTGACGAAACCGACGCCATGCTGGGGCAACTCCGACTGATCGAGCAACTCGATCCAGAGCTTGGGCAACCACCAGCGGTTCCGAATCGTGATCCGCTCGCGGGCAAACTCACCCACATGCGCCCGCAGGGTCAGCGGTTCTCGCTCCACACTCAGCCCGCGCAGATTGAGCCAAGCCCACACAATTGATAGCCCAAGTAAGCCTAGCAGCACATAGCTCAGGTGGAAGAAGATGCGCAACCCGGTGCCCTGCGCAGCCAGGAAACTCGCCCCACTCAGAATGAGGACAATCAGTGGACGTAGCATACGATCAGCGATGATACTTTATCATGTGTCATCTTCGCGCCTTCGCATCAAAAAGAAGGAGGATACCCCATGATCTACCATATCGCCACCCGCGCCGACTGGGACGTCTCACTGGCGACCGGCATCTACATCACCGATAGCCTCCACCAGGAGGGTTTCATCCACTGTTCAACGCAAGAACAGGTTGAAGGTACCGCCGCTCGCTTCTTTGCCGGGCGCGACGATCTGGTTCTGTTGCAGATTGATCCGGCCCGGCTTAGCGTAGAGCTACGCTACGAAGAGGGCGAACCGGGAATACTCTTCCCGCACCTCTACGGCCCACTCGATCTGGATGCAGTGATTGCCGCGCATCCACTTCAGGTCGGATCATGATCCCGAATGTGCCCGATTCCTCCCCGCTTTACGCTGCGCAATCACCCGCTGGCGGCGCTGGTCGAGTGCGTTCAGCATCTCCACCACCGCACGTTCGAGTTCCGAAGGTGGCTCGGCTGGCCCAATCTCCAATGTGGGATCAACCCGTACCACAATATCGGCGAGGCGTACTCCTACCGGAACCATATGTGCCCCCGGCAACTCGCGGTGGATGAGCTTATGCCCATGTTGCCCGTCGAGGACACTGATCAACCAGGCTACATCACTCTCTGCGGGATCACCACCTGCATGACCAGCCACCGTATCATCACAGAAGGAGATCAGCCCAGTCAGATTGAAGAGATCATCCTCAACAATCAAACGCTGGGTCTCGGCACGGGTCGGGCGCACCCCCAGACCGAGCGAGTCGAGCAGATGGCCGAGCCATGGCACGGGCAATGCCGAAGCGGTATCGCCAATATCGGGTGCCATCAGGATCGAGGGTTCATCAATGATACCGCGTCGGGCTTGGGCCGGATTGCGCTGGGGCGGAAGGAAGAGGCCACTCGCCACATCGGTATAGGCTTCGAGTAGCGCAATATACTTACACCCTAGGCTATGACCAACCCAAAAATGGGGCACCCCATCCAGTTCGGGGAGTTGCTGACGAACCAGATCGCGTTCAACTAGGAGATCCTCGGCTACACTGATATGATCAAAACTGAAGGCATACGGCACAGCGATAATCGTATACCCCGCCGTAAAGACCCGCTCCAGTAAGGCATCATAACTCGTGGCCGGGAACTGGCCAAAGAACTGACCACCATAGAACTCCACGACCCCCACTGGGTTGGGGTGGCGGGCCACCAGACTATGCGCGATTGCCGTGTAGCGCATGAAATCTCCTTTGAAAACAAGTACGCCCGATACGTGTCATGGGTAGGCTCTGATCACACTACACAACCGCATCTTCAAACTTCGCTACCGCCGCGCTGATGGCCTCAACCTGATCTTTCCCCAGCGCAATCTCCCCGCCAGCTTCAACCGCGAGGCGGATGAGGTACGCGATCTCCATCGGGCTTGCCCGTTTCAGATAATCATTCGGCAGGGTGCCTTTTTTTCGTAACTCGAATATGATGATGAATGCGATACTTGCTGCCATCTGGATGCAAAACGCAGCAACAGTGCTTGCACCTAGCCCGATGATGGGGATCGGCATCATCACTTCGCTCGCCAATTTCACACCACCCCCTGCACCAATGAGCTTCATTGTAAATCCCGTTAATCCCGGAACCGACTTGAAGCCATAGATTGATGCGATATTGTCAGATATTACTTTCATCGTCAAGACTTGCGAAAGAATATCTGAGATCGGAAGTGGATTGGAAAACTTCACGATACACGATGCGCCTGCACCGGCCGCTGCTACACTATAAGCATAATCTATGGCTTCCTGGGTAGACATAGAGACTCCTCCCTCTAGTAGTGATAGCGAGCCTGCACAAAGTCAATCCGGGTATTGCTGACGACATATACCAGCCGATGCTCCTGGGTGATGCGGCGTGACCAGACTCCTGTACCCAGATATTTCAGTGGTTCAGGTTTGCCAACCCCAGTGAACGGGTCACGCAGAATCGCTTCAATCAGGGTAAATATCTTGAGCGCAGTGCGCCGATCTGTCTCAACCCAATACCGTAAGTCCTCGCGAAATTCAGACTGAAAGACCGCATCGCGTTGAATTGGTGGTGTAGGATGTGGATCAGGCGTCGGCATCAATTTGAACCTCGTGCCGTAGTTGTTCGATTGACTGGGGAGCGCCAACCCGCTGACGAACCCGCCCTAGGGTGTTCAAAAGCCGTTCGGCGTTGGCTGGCGAGCGTAGGAGATGAACGGTTTCGAGCAAGCCGACTAATTCATCGGCGGCAATCAGCGCCACATCCTCACCTCCACGACGCTGGATGATGACGATCTCGCGGTCGTTGGTTACCTGCTCAAGCAATGCGGCAAGCTGTGATCGAGCTTGGGTGTAGGTTGTTTGAATAGTCATATCCCATTCCACTGGTCTCTGAAGTGTACAGCCTCACTGTACATGTTTGTTGACAAGAAATCAAGTAGGGGCGAAGCATCGCCCTCCAAACTCGTTTGAGTTCCCCTGCTCTATGGAGGGCGATGCTTCGCTCCTACGGGATGATCGGGGAACCTGGCGATAAGGGGGTTTCTTTACCCCAATCGTGAACAATTACGTCCTCTAGCCATATCTCAGGAGCGGCGGTTTTTTGGTACAATAGAACCGCTTGTGCCCGCGTCTGCGGGCGTACCCCGCCGGGAGAATCTGCATGACCGACCTTAGCTCTCTGACGATTACCAGCGCCCGCGCTGCGCTTGATGCGGGCGATTTGACTTCACTCGCGCTTACCGAGGCTCTGCTGGCTCGTATCGAACATACCGAGCCGAGTGTCAAGGCGTTCCTCACTGTTACCGCCGAGACGGCGCTGGCTCAGGCGCGTGCCGCCGATGCAACCCGTGGCGCTGCGGACAATGGCCCACTCCATGGTATTCCGCTGGCGATTAAGGACGTTATCTGCACCGAGGGGGTACGTACCACCTGTGGTTCGCGTATCCTCGAAGATTTCGTGCCGCCCTACAACGCGACGGTGATCGAGCGCCTCAATGCTTCCGGTGCGCTGATGCTCGGTAAACTCAACTGTGATGAGTTTGCAATGGGTTCGAGTACCGAGGCCAGCGCCTATCAGACGACCAGTAACCCCTGGGATCTCTCCCGCGTGCCCGGTGGCAGTAGCGGGGGCAGCGCCGCAGCCGTGGCCGCTGGTCAGGCGCTCGGCACGCTCGGCACCGATACCGGCGGTTCGATTCGCCAACCCGCTGCTCTCTGCGGTATCAGTGGCCTCAAGCCCACCTACGGGCGTGTCAGTCGCTATGGCCTGATCGCCTATGGCTCCTCGCTTGATCAGATCGGCCCCATGGCCTGGACAGCCGCCGATTTGGCGCTCATGCTCCAAGCTCTCGCCGGTCACGATCCGCGTGATGGTACCAGCGCCGACCTGCCCGTCCCCGATTATAGCGCCGCCCTCAGTGGCGATCTGCGTGGCTTGCGGGTGGGGGTGCCCAGCGAATATTTTGTTGAAGGTATGGAGCCGGGGGTTGAGCAGGCTACCCGCACTGCTATCGAGGTACTCCGCGACCTCGGTGCGCAGATCATTCCCGTCTCGTTGCCCTACACCAAGTACGCGCTACCCACCTACTATATCATCGCTCCGGCTGAGGCCAGCGCCAATCTGGCGCGCTTCGATGGGGTGCGCTATGGCCCGCGTGAAGCCGGCGAGAGTATGTGGGATCAGATCGAACTGACTCGTGGCCACCGCTTCGGGGCTGAGGTGCGCCGCCGCATTATGCTCGGCACGTATGCCCTCTCCGCCGGGTATTACGATGCCTACTACAAGCGCGCACAGCAGGTGCGCACGCTGATCAAGCGTGACTTCGAGCAAGCCTTCACCCAGGTGGATATGCTCGCCGCACCGACCTCGCCCACCATCGCTTTCCCCATTGGCCAAAAGACCGACGACCCGCTGGCGATGTACTTGAGCGATGTCTGTACACTGCCGATCAACCTCGCTGGTGTGCCGGGGTTGGTAGTGCCGTGCGGGTTCAGTGAGAATCTGCCGGTGGGCCTGCAACTCATCGGGCGACCCTTCGATGAGGCCACGCTGCTGCGTGCCGGTGATGCCTACCAGCGCACGACCGATTGGCATACCCGGCGGCCTACCCTTGGGTAGGCTTTTATCCACCTCCGGTGGGGAGGCGGGCATGTGCAAAGTCCTTGGGGCTACACCCCAAACTCCAATTTTTATTGTTTTTTGGCGGCGAAGCCGCCAAAAAACAATAAATAAAGATCTTCGGGGGCGGCGAAGCCGCCCCCGAACCCCCGCCAAAACAACCGCAAACCTATGGTATACTATACGCCAATGTGTGCCATTTTTGGCGGGCTGCCGCGCCCGTCGGTATAAAAGGAGTCTCTGTGGAGCGCAATAATCGAACCCGGTTCGCCGGTGGCGCTGGTGGCAACCGCCCACGTGGTCGCCGCCGTGAGTGTGAGTTCACCAAGCTTGGTATCCTTCCCGACTACAAGGACATCAAGCGCCTTCAGAAGTATGTCACCGCCCAGGGCAAGATTCTGCCCCGCCGCCGCACAGGTGTTACCGCTAAGATGCAGCGCCGCCTCTCGATTGCGATCAAGCGCGCGCGCCATCTCGCCCTGTTGCCAGCGGCTCCTTCGCATACTCGCGGATAGGCTCTGCTCAAGAATCGCGGCGGCGATGGGTATGTGATACCCGTTGCCGCCGCGTTTTTTAGATCGCCACTCCCAATTCTCGCAACCGCCCGATCAAGCGCTCCTCGGCCTGCATCAACCGCATTCGCTCACGCACATACTCCACATCCAAGGTCTGGCGGCGCAGAATACCCTCCACATCAACCACATCAAACTTGCCGAAGGTGCTGCCGCGATCCAGTAATAGTTTGTGAACCACCACATCTTCGGGGGCGACTACCGGTACCGGCGCTCCCAGCAGTGACATCTTGCGCATCCGAGCCTGCATGGGCGCGTCAAGGTTTAGCGGATGGTGTACCCCCTCGCGGCGTAGCGAGAGATCATCGAAGATCTTGATGCCTCGCCAGATGATGCGTTGGCCATCGAACTGTACCGCCTTGCCACTACTCTGGAAGAGTTGCACCACAGCCGACATTTGGCCCGGCATGATCACAATATCCACATCCTGAATCGGGCGGCGGTTGCCGTAGAGGTGCGCGGCGGCTCCGGCAAACACTCCCCATACCATCTCTTTGCTGTCCAACAGGCGCTGCACAACGGCGAGGTTTCCGGCGATGAGTGACATTGAACGCTCCTTACAGCCGTTATGGGCGGGCGTACCATGTGTCCCGCTCCAGGGTCATCTCGTAAAATTCAACCGTCGTTTCATAGCGTCCGCGCCGAAAGTAGGCTTGATACCCCTGGTAGCGCGGATCATCGAGGAGGCGCAGACTGGCGTCACGGCCTGTACCGCGCCATTCACTGAAGACATATTTGAATCCGAGGCGTTCGTAGCAACGTACAGCGCGAATATTGAACGCGGCGACATCAAGGTGTAGCGCCTGATAGTCCAACGGCCCAAAGAAGGCATCAAGGAAGGCTGCGAGAGCCTCGGTACCATAGCCCTGGCTGACATAATGGGGTGAGAGCGAGATGCCGAGGCGGGCACTGGATTCGTGCAGGTCAATCTCGCGTAGCGAAATGCGCCCGATGAGGCGTTGATACCCATCCTCAATCGCCCATGCGTAGCGTTGCGTACTCCAACTCTGCCGCCGCTGAGAGTCACTGTAGTTGCTCCGAGCGATATTCCAGAGCGAACTGAATGGTTCCGTATACCGTGGCCATAGCTCCTGTGCCAATGTGTCTCGTCGTTGCCAGGGGCGCAACCGCACCCGCTCGGCATAGATAACATGGTTGGAAATATCCTCTTTGGTCACGCCACCCTCCGTAGCGTTTATGGCTCCAGACGCAGATAGTTGAGCGACATCCAGCCTTCATAGCGCTGACCAGCGACTTCGGTTGAGCCGCGTAGCCAAGGGATGTTATCCTGCATCAATGGCCCCTCCAGTTTGGTCACGGGGGTACCGTTTGGAACCACGATGACAATATTGCCCGCATCATGAACGTTGGGTTCACTACGCATATTTAGCCCCTCGGCCAGATTGACGATATAGATCTCGTCGCGCTGGATAAACTGGCCGAACCAACTCAATGGCCCTTGGTTGGTGTCGGCGCTGGGTAGCCCCGGCATGCTCGGCAGGTTGGGCCGTGAGATGCCGTTCATCTGATTGATCAGGGCGTTCACGCCGATGTAACTACCAATTCCCACGACGAGCAAGAGGCTCAGCATGACGATCCATCCCATCATACTACGCACGAGGCTCTGTTGGCGTACCCCGGCAGTTGCAACGCTGGGGCCACGCCGCATGCTGGCCCCCAGGTTCAGGTTGGTGATCCCGCTGCGGATGGCCTGCATGCGCGGCTTGATGATGGGTGCCACTGCATCGGGCAGGCGCAAGGGGGCGGTGGCAATGCGTTGCACCGGCGCTGCGGGGCTGGCTGGTTGGGCATTCGGTGCAACCAAGCGCTGGGTACTGGCCCCTAGATCGCGCCATAGTCCATCGAGCGCGGCAGCAAATTCGGTTGCGTTGCGATAGCGCTGATCGGGGATGCGGGTGGTGGCGCGGGCCAGCAACTCCTCGGCCTTGGGCAGGTAGAGGCTCGGTCGCGCATGGCTGAGCGGGGGCAGGTGCAGGCTGAGGTGGGCCAGGGCGATCTCACGCGCATCACTGCCACTTACTGCGCGGCTCCCGGTGAGCAACTCGTAGAGCAACAGCCCCATACTATAGACCGCGCTGGCCTGGCTGGCCGGTTGGCCTTCGCTCAGTTCTGGCGCACGGTAAGCGGCTTGGTCGGCCAGGATCTCGCTACTGGGCAGCAGCCAACTCTCCACCAACTTCACCCGGCCTTCATCCACTAGCAGAATATTGCTGCTGCTGATCGGCGGGTGGTAGAACCCTTGCGGTTGGCTGGCATCAGCCTGGGCCTGACAGGCCGCAATCGCCCCGGCGATCTGGCGCATGTAGAGCAGTGCCTGCTCGACCGTCAGCACGCCCAACCCACGCAAGGGCCGCCCGCTCACATATTCGCTGATCATATAGGGGCGGTTAGCGCCTTCACCACTATCAAAAACCTCCAGGAGCGCTTGGTGTGAACGGCGCGCACTCTGGCTGATCTCGCTCAGAAAGCGCTCACGCGGGCGCTCCTGGCCAGCCAACTCCTTGCGTAGCAGGTGTAGCAGAACCTGCCGACTCAGGCGTTCATCGGTTGCCGCGTAGACCACTGTGAGCCGGGTTTCACCCACCTGCTCACGCACGCGGTAGCGTCCGAAGAGCAGCGGGCTAGATGTGGGGGTTGCGTCTGCCATTGGGTTTATTCTGCTGCATGCGGGTCTTTGATCGCCCGCACCAGTTCATAGGCTCCGCTTTGCCAGGGAGTAATCCGGATTGATTCCAGGCCCAGGTTGTCGAGTTGTTGGTACATGGCCTTCTGATTCAACGCCCGACCGGGCAACAATCGTGCCCAACCATCGGTCCACTTGCTGATGATGAGACTCCCGCCTGGCCGCAACACGCGTACCATTTCGGCCAGTGCTTGGCGCGGCTGGGGGAAGTATTCGAGTGCTTCTAAACAACACACCAGATCGAACTGATTATCGGGCCACGCGAGGTGGGTCGCTTCACCTTGTTGCCAGTGGATTGCTGCCGCTGGACACATCTGGGCCTGTTTCTGGTGGGCCAGATCGAGCATCTGTGCGGTGAGATCGAGCCCAATGATGTTGCCGGTAAACCCACGATCAGACGCGAGTAGGAGCGGCACACGCCCGGTACCAGTGGCAACGTCGAGAACCTGCGGGGCGCTACGTCCTTCTAGTGCTGCACGCAACAGCGGCAACAACAGATGTTCATCCTGGGTATGGGTGGCGGTGCGGATCGCATCATAGTGCCGCGCCCCCCAACGATAGACCAGCCGTACCGCCCATGGCCCCAGGTAGGTACCTTCACCAATAATGATGATCCAATAGAGGAGCCACAGCACCCCTAATCCAGCCAACAACCAGATCACACCCATACGGCTGATTATAGCATGTTGGGGTCGAGTAGGGGCGAAGCATCGCCCCTCCAACGACAGATGAAATTCCCAGTGCGCACTGGGGCGATGCTTCGCCCCTACAGGATGTTCCGCACTGCCACCGCAAAGCGCTCGGCCACCTCATCCGCCTCGGCCATACTCATGGTGAGCGGCGGGCAGAACCGGATGGTCGAGGCCCCACAGGTGAGCACCAGCAACCCCTTGCGGAAACACATCTCCATCACCGCATCGGCGAGCTTCCCATTCGGGTTGCCGCTGGCCGGATCAACAAACTCGGCTCCGATCATCAGGCCGCGCCCGCGCACCACGCTGATCTGTGGGAAGTGGCTGGCCACCTCCTGAAGCCGCGCCATCAGGTGCGCCCCGACATGGGCCGCGTTGTCCATCAACTCCTCTTCAACCATGGTGAGCAACTCGTGCGCCACTGCGCAGGTAAGCCCGTTGCCGCCGTAGGTGTTGCCATGTGAACCGGGCTGCCACTGCATCGCAACCTCACTGCGGGCGATCATCGCACCTAGCGGCAAACCGCCGCCCAGCCCCTTCGCCGAGGCGATAATGTCCGGCACGACACCTTCATGCTCAACCCCCCACATCTTGCCGGTGCGGCCCACCCCGCTCTGCACCTCGTCGGCAATCAGCATGATGCCATGTTGGTCGCAGATCTGGCGCAAGCCCGCTAGAAAGCCAGGGGCTGGAACGACATAGCCGCCCTCGCCCTGGATCGGCTCGACCACAATCGCGGCCACCGAATCGGGCGGGCAGGTGGTCTGGAAGAGCGTCTGTTCAATAAAACTGAGGCACGTCTCGGTCACTTTAGCCGGATCACTCTTGAGCGGGGGGCGCTGCGGGTTGGCGTAGAAGGCGTGGAAGGTGCCGGGCAGCAGCGGGAAGAAGCCGCGCCGCTGGCGGGGCTTCGAGGCGGTGAGTGAGAGGCTGCCATAGCTGCGGCCATGAAACGCGCTGTAGAAGGCGATAATATTCTGGCGACCAGTCGCATAACGGGCCAGTTTGATACTCGCCTCGATAGCCTCGGTGCCACTATTGGTGAAGAAGACCCGCCATGCTGGCCCCTGGGGCATCAGGGCGGCCAGCTTCTCAGCGGCGCGGATCATCGGCTCATTATAGAAGTCGGTGCCCGCCATGTGCGTAAAGCGGGTGAGTTGCTGCTGCGCCACCGCAATCAAGCGCGGGTGGCAGTGGCCAGCGGCGAGTACGGCGATCCCGGCGGTGGCATCCAGGAAGCGGTTGCCATCCACATCCCAGACCTCGCAGCCTTGAGCGTGATCAATCACCAACGGGTAGACCCGGCCCATCGGCACCATGACCTGATTGTCACGCGCTACCAGGGCACTGGCGTGCTGGCCCGGCAAGGTGTCTGGGAATGTGTGGGGAGTATTGGTCATCATAGATCCTTTCGCCGTGTGCGGTACCAGTCTCGATTGTAGCCCACGCAGGTATGGATGCGCAAGTTTTTGGAGGTTCGGGGGCGGCAAGCCGCATAGGTGTTCGGTTAAGCGTCCTCTTGCGCCCTGTTTTTTGACCGCAGAGGACGCAGAGGAACGCAGAGGAAGAATTATAGGTAGCGTGAAACCCATCCCTCTGCGTACCTCTGTGTCCTCTGCGGTTGATATGGTGTACCACCGAGGGCTATGCCCTCCTTAAAAATTGGGGTTTGGGGCTACGCCCCAACAAATCTCTCTATGCTTTGTATCACCCCGCTTTCAGCTAACATAGGACACCACTATGCTATAATCCCGCCACTTCAAACAGACACAGGAGCAAACCCCTTATGTGCGGTATTGTTGGATATATTGGCCAACGCAACGCCACTGACGTGGTTGTTGGTGGCTTGCAACGGCTAGAGTATCGCGGCTATGATTCGGCGGGTATCGCCATCCTGGGTACCGAGGGGCTGCAACTGCGGCGCAGCGTGGGCAAACTGGCCAACCTGATCACCCGCTTAGCCAGCGAACCTGCGGCTGGCACGGTTGGCATGGGCCATACGCGCTGGGCCACCCACGGCGGCGTCACCGAGATCAACGCCCACCCCCACCGCGACGCCAGCGGCGAGATTGTCGTCATCCAAAACGGAATTGTTGAGAACTACCTGGAACTCAAGGGTCGTCTGATGGAGGCGGGCCACACCTTTCTCTCCCAGACCGACACCGAGGTGATCGCGCATCTCGTCGGGCTCTACTACCAGCAGACGGGTTCGCTCGAAACTGCCGTGCGCCGCACCATGGCCGATCTGCGCGGGGGCAATGCGGTCGTCGCGCTCTGCATCCACGAACCCGCCACACTTGTCGCGGCGCGCCTCGGCAATGCTGGCGGCGTGGTGATCGGCTTGGGCGAAGACGAGACCTTCATCGCCTCTGACATCCCCGCTATCCTCGACTACACCCGCGATCTGATCTTCCTCGAAGACCGCGATCTGGCCGTGATCACCCGCGAGGGTGCCCGCATCAGCCGCCTCGATGGCACACCCGTCACCCGTCCGATCACCAACATCAGTTGGGACCCGGTCGCAGCGGCCAAAGGCGACTTCAAACATTTTATGCAGAAGGAGATCGCCGAGCAGCCGCGTGCCCTCACCGATGTGCTGCGCGGGCGGATCGATCAGGAGGCGGGCCAGGTCTTCCTTGATGATCTGAAACTCGACACCAACGCGCTGCGCCGGATTGAGCGCATCTACGCCACAGCATGTGGCACGGCATGGCATGCTGGCCTGATGGCCAAATTCATGATCGAACACCTCGCCCGCGTGCGGGTCGAAGTGGACTATGCCAGCGAATTTCGCTACCGCGAGCCGGTGCTCGGTGCCGATGCGCTGCTGCTGGCGATCACCCAGAGTGGCGAGACGGTGGACACCCTCGCGGCGATGGAAGAAGCGCGCACCCAAGGCGTCCCCAGCATCGCGCTGGTCAACGCGATTGGCAGCCAAGCGGCGCGTGTCGCCGACGGCGGGCCGCTCTACCTGCATGCTGGCCCAGAGATCGGCGTTGCTTCAACCAAAGCCTTCACCTCAATGCTGGCGGCCAGCTACCTCTTCGCACTCTATCTCGGTCAGGCACGCGGCACCCTCACCCCCAACCAGATCCGCCCGCACCTCCAAGCGCTGATCGAACTACCCGGCAAAGTGGCGCACGTACTCGAAACCGCCGCCCCCATCTGCGCCCACCTCGCAGACCGCTACCACCACGCCACCAACGCACTCTTTCTGGGGCGGCAAGCCAACTACCCGATTGCCCTCGAAGGCGCACTCAAACTCAAAGAGATCAGCTACATCCACGCCGAAGGCTACCCCGCCGGCGAGATGAAACACGGCCCCGTCGCCCTCATTGACGAGCGCATGCCGGTCATCTGCATCGCCCCGCGAGACGGCATCTACGAAAAGATGCTCAGCAACATCGAGCAGGTCAAGGCGCGTGGTGGCCAAGTCATCGCGATTGGCAGTGAAGGCGATCACCTGCTGGCCGAAAAAGCCAGCCATGTGATCACCGTACCCAGCACCCTCCCGCTGCTCCAGCCTATCCTCACCGTCATCCCATTGCAACTGCTGGCCTACGAAGTGGCGGTACGGCGCGGCTGCGACGTGGACCAGCCGCGCAACCTGGCCAAGAGCGTGACGGTGGAGTAGGGGCGCATCGTGATGCGCCCTAGTTTTTGACCGCAGAGGACACAGAGGAACGCAGAGGATGTAGGGGTGCCCTAAACTCCATTTCAAGAATACCGCGTAGGAGCGCGTCGTGACGCGCCCGGCCCGTGTGCCCCACCATAGCGGTGCATCCCGTGGGCGCGTCACGACGCGCCCCTACATCCGCACAGGGTAGCACCGGCTTCCAGCCGGTCACGATGCGCCACCGACCGGCTGGAAGCCGGTGCTACCTTCAACGACCCGCCGGTGGCTTCGGCAAGCTCAGCTACCGCCAGCGGGCATCTTCGCTGGCTGAGCCTGTCGAAGACAGCGGGTGGCTTCGACAAGCTCAGCCACCGTGCCGAATTTCCGTAGCTAACGTTTGATGAAATGCTACGGCTCCCCCAGCGTTGGACACACCCGTTCCTCCAGGGGGATGGGCGGCAGATCGGGGACGTTGTATAGGGCAATCTCCGCACTCGTCAGGTCGCGCCCGATCCGGCATGCCGCCGCATTTAGCAGATCCTCCGGGTAGACAAAATACTGGCGTGCCGTGCCATCATTCGAGGCAGTGAGGATGCGCCGCCCATCGAGGTTGAAGACCGCACTATTGACAGAAGATGCGTGTCCAGCCAGCGTAGCTAGTGGTTTTCCTGTTGCATCCCATAGCCGCGCTGTGCGATCATCAGAGGCGGTGAGGATGAGGGTGCTGTCGGGACTGAAGATTGCGCTGTTGATATCACCTGTGTGCCCGACCAGTATAGCTAGTAGTTTTCCTGTCGTGTTCCATAGGTACACTCTGTTATCGGATGATGTAGTAAGGATGAGAATCCCACCTGGACTGAAGACTGTGCTATTGATAGGAGCCGTGTGACCAGTCAGTGTAGCCAGTGGCTTTCCTGTTGTATCCCACAGGCGTACCGTGTTGTCGAAAGATAGGGTGAGGATGTGCCGCCCATCTGGGCTGAAGACTGCGCTATTGATAGGAGCCATGTGACCAGTCAGCGTAGCCAGTGGCTTTCCTGTCGTGTCCCACAGATGCGCCGTCTTATCATCTCCTAATGTGGTAAGGATGCGGGTACCATCGGGGCTGAAGACGGCGCTTTTGAACCAGTTCGTATGGCCAGGAAGTGTCATCATCAGTTGGCCTTGATTATCCCACAGCCGCACCGTGCGATCATCCGAGGCGGTAAGGATGCGAGTGCCGTTGGGGCTAAAGATTGCGCTATTAACCGAATCTGTATGACCGGAGAGAGTTGTCAGCAAACGGCCTTGATTATCCCACAGCCGCGCCGTGCGATCATCCGAGGCGGTAAGGATGCGAGTGCCGTCGGGGCTAAAGATTGCGCTCGTAGTTCCATCTAGGGTTGTGAGAAGTTTACCCTGTGTATTCCATACCTGCGCTGTGTGATTACGTGAGGTGGTGAGGATGTGGGTTTGATCCGGGCTGAAGACCGCGCTTTCGATACCAGATGGATAATTGTCGAGAGTAGCCAACGGCTTTTCTATCGCAACCCACAGCCGTGCCGTGCCATCATCTGATGCAGTGAGGATGTGGGTGCCGTCGGGGCTGAAAACCGCGCTATTGACCTGCTCCGTGTGACCAGAGAGGGTCGCTAGTGGTTGGCCCTGGGCATCCCACAGCCGTGCCGTATCATCTCGTGATGCAGTAAGGATGCGGGTTTGATCCGGGCTGAAGACCGCGCTCCAGACAGCATCAGTGTGTCCAGAGAGGGTCACCAGTGATTGTCCTTGGGTATCCCACAGCCGTGCCGTGCCATCTGCTGAGGCTGTGAGGATGCGAGTGCCATCGGGGCTGAAAACCGCGCTCCTGATACTACCTGTGTGTCCCTCTAGGGTTGCTAGTGGTTGGCCCTGAACACCCCACAGCCGTGCCGTGCGATCATATGATGCAGTGAGGATGTGGGTACCATCAGGGTTGAAGACGGCGCTCCTGATACCACCTGTGTGTCCCTCTAGGGTTGCTAGTGGTTGACCTTGGGCATCCCACAGCCGCGCCGTGCCATCATCTGATGCAGTGAGAATGCGCGTTCCATCGGGGCTGAAGACTGCGCTCCAGACACTACTTGTGTGTCCAGAGAGGGTTGCCAGAAGTTGGCCTTGATCATCCCACAGCCGCGCTGTACTATCTGCTGATGCAGTGAGGATGCGCGTTCCATCGGGGCTGAAGACGGCACTCCAGACACTACTCGTGTGTCCAGAGAGGGTTGCTATTTGGCCCTGGGCATCCCACAGCCGTGCTGTGCCATCATCTGATGCAGTGAGAATGCGGATACCATCAGGGCTGAAGACCGCGCTATTGACAGAAGATGTGTGTCCAGAGAGGACAGTGGGTCCCCATGATCGCTGATTAACGAGGTCATGGAGCACTTGCTCGGTAATACTATTCTGGTCGAGTCTATATGCGTAGTAGGCTAGTTGCAGAGCCGGTTCTTGCTTTTCTTCTGGCAGGCTTTGTGCGGCGAAGGCGAGCCGCTGGGCGTTGGAGATGCGTAGGCGTTCATCGGCGGTGTGTAGTGCCTGAAATAGCAGGCTGGTGACGACGGATAGTACGATCAGTGAGATGAGCGCCAGCCCCCCGGCAATCCGCACCCCCACCGGGATGCCCTGCCACCAACTGAGCGGCCAGTGCTGCTTGATCCAGGTGGGGTTGAAGACGGTAGCATAGATCTGGTTGCGTACCTGGAGGTGGCGCTCGCTGCGCCGCACGATGCCGCTCAGCTTGAGGTGGGCGTGGTTTAGCGATTGCTCCTCGTCCGGTACTGGTCGCCGCCCAAGCCGAATGGTTTGGTAGAGCTTGAGCACGCCGATGCGATCTGGACTACGCTCGACCAGCATGTCGCGCACAAATTGTAGGTTGTGGTCGCGTTCGCTCTCTTCGCCAAAGAAGGTTGCGCTCACCGTGGCCTCAAGCGCCGCTGCGTCCCAACTCTCCCGCTCGTGGGTACTCAGCGCCCGACAGAGCCGCTGGGTCAGGTAGGGGTGTCCATTCGTCCAGCGCAGTATATCGCCTAATACCCGCGTAGCCTCGTCGGCAGGTAGGTTCAACCCGGCGGCCAGGGGTGCAGCCTCTTGGGGGCTAAAATCCTCTAGGTCAACCCGGACACCAATGTTAAACGGGGTACGCTTCGGGTCACGGATCAGGTCGCCGGGGGTAGCGACACCGATCAGTACGAAGGTGAGGCGGCGTATCTGTTCGTCGCCCGCACGGGCGTTGTAGAGGGCGCGAATGGCGGCAAAGAAGTCGTCGGTGAAGTCGAGGCTGAGGGTGCTATCAATCTCATCAACAAAGATTACCACCGGCTCAGTCATTTCGGCCAGTACCACTGTGCTACAAAAGAGGCTCATCCGCTGGGCCATCGGCAAGTGGGCCTGCGCTTGCCACCAGTCGAGTACGTCGCTGGCGAGGCCAAGCTGGTCGGCCAGTTCGACCAGAAAACCGAGGTACCACTGTTCAGCACTCGCCTTGGCTCCCAATTTGGTCAGATCAATCAGGGCCGTGCGTGTCCCCTCTTGCTCCAGCCGCTCGGCTGTGCGTACCATCAGGCTCGACTTGCCCATCTGGCGGGCGGTGAGGATGTAGGCGAAGGTGCCCGCCCGACACAGTCCCAGTAGTTCA
This sequence comes from Candidatus Oscillochloris fontis, assembly GCF_004138135.1. Taxonomy (GTDB): domain Bacteria; phylum Chloroflexota; class Chloroflexia; order Chloroflexales; family Chloroflexaceae; genus Oscillochloris; species Oscillochloris fontis. The sequence goes on along the minus strand of NZ_RYFD01000024.1, from coordinate 32,240 downwards.
TCATCGGCCCGACGCGGGATGTAGATACCCTGCCCGGCCTGAACCGTACCGCCAACGGTGTAGATGTTTGTGGGACTCATCGTAACCGCTCCGTGAAGTAGTCGGCGTAGAGGCGGCAGCGCGCCAGACTGCGCTCCCCATCCCGCCGCACCAACCCTGCCCCGCGCAAGCGCCAGAATGCCTGATCATCACTAGTGCGCTGGGTGAGCAGAATCTGCCGGAAGACCTGAGCCAGATCGGGGCGCTTGGTTAGGCGCTGCTGGTGGCGGCGCAGGTGCTCACCAAAGGGGCCGTTCTCACTGTCCGCCTGCGCGAACAATTCGGCGGTGCTGAGACGCCCATCGGCGACCAGATAGAGCGCCCGGCGGGTGAGGTAGGGATGTCCGTTCAGTAGCTCATAGATCCGTGCTGCATCATTCACTACGAACGGTTGGCCGTGGAGTGCGTTGAGTTGCGTAACCTGATTTGCATCAAAGTCGCTTAGCTCGATCACCTCACCCACATTGAAGGGCGACTGGTTTAGATTCTCGACCAACTGGTATGGCTCGGTTGATGTTACCAGCGCCAGATCAAGTTTGCGCCAGATCGGTCGGTTGGGCATGGCTCGGTTGTTGTGCCAGACCCGCAGCATGGCGAAGAAATCGGTGCGGAAGGGGCAGTCGAGAATACTGTCCACCTCATCCATTGCCAGCAGCAGTGGCCCATCCAGCGCGGGCAAGAGGGTACGTTCGACATAGCGCGTGCAGCGCTGCATCGTACCCAACGCCAGCGGCCAATCAGCCGTGCGCAGTTCAGCCAATCCTAGCTCATCACCCAACCAGCGTACAAACTGGAGAAAGAAGGTATCGGCATCAGCCCGTGCCGCCTCATCAAACTGCTGGAAATCGAGGTAGGCCACATGCTTGCCCGCTTGCCCTGCCGCCGCCATCACCCGAATGAGTAACGAACTCTTCCCCACCTGACGCGGCCCCTTGATCGTCAGGGTGCTACCGTACTGGGCGTGCGCACTCGTGAGGGCGACGCGGTCGGCGGGCTGGCGCTCCACATAGAAGCGCGATTCGGTGTGCATCGTCCCCTCCGGCGCTTCCAGTGGTAGCGGGTCTGTTGCGATCATCGGTGCGGCGGGTGCTGGTGGCGGCTCCATGTACCAGAGTTGCCCATCACGTACCCGCAACCAGAGCACCGGCAACCACCACTCCGCATGCTGGCGCAGTGCCCCGCGTGCCGCCGCCAACGCCCGGTCAATCCGCCCATCGCGGCGCAACTCACCAAAGAGCGGCGGTAACAGGCGGCGCAGGCTCCTCACCGGCAGATAGCCCTGGAAGGCCAGTACTCCAGCAACTCCAGCGCGAGCCAGACGAGGCCCCAATGCGGCCAAGGTATTGACATTGCTATTCCCACCACTCTGGCACGCCGCCAATACCAGCAACAGCGGACGACACGGCAACTGTGCCAGTGCTTCAACAAAGACCGTTCCACTCACCCGATCAGCCCTACCGCCCTCGTCTTCCAACCAGAGATACGCCTCATCTTTGACCAGCGTACCGTGAGCGATCAGCAACACCAATTGCGGGCCGTCACGTAACGCAGCCGTGATCGCTGCTAGAGTTGCATGCCCGTGTTGGGCTGCCGGATGCGCACCAACAATGGTTGTCGGTATATCCCCCAGGGCTGCTTGGGCGCGGGCAACTTCACCCTCTACATCTATCTCGGTTAGTTGGAAGCGCCCCAAGTCGCTGGGGTTGGACACCACCACCAAGGCACGCAACGCAGGTCGCAGCGGAATATGCAGCGGTGAGAAGTCAGTACTCTCCAGGTAGCGCGAAAACCGCACCTGCTCACTCAGCGCCAATGGCGCATGCTGTTCCGGATCACGCAGCAACTCCCAGGCGAGGGCGTGCAGTTCGGGAGCACTCATATCGAGACGCAGCCGAAAGCGCAGAACACCCATCTGCTGCGCGACGGCGCGTGCCTGCTGCCATGCGGCTCGCAGCCGCTGATCGGCGAAGAGCGTCGCACTGAGCGCCTCGCCATAGCTATCTGGATCGAGACTTAAGGAGCGCAACATATCCAGATCGAAAATCAGGTGTATATTCGTGGCGGGTAGTACATCATGGGTTGGCGAGCTAAAACGTACATCGGCAGCATAGCCATCTCCATGGTGGCGAATGGCAATTTCAAGCTCGGCATCAGACATAGATACTCACCAATAGTCACGGTAGGGTGGTATCTAGTATACCAAAAGCACGCTACTGAAGGTATGACATGGCTCCCTACTCCACCACACCCACCCACTGCACCGACGTGGCCACCGCAAAACACCGCACCACCACCGCCTCCAGCGTCACCGCGCCAAAGGCCCGCGCCACCGACACGCGGTGGTGCCCGTCGCGCACGAAGTAGAAGTTACCTACCTGTATCAGTTGAACCGGCTCTAGGGCGGTACCCTCCAACCACGCCAGCGCAACCCGGCACCAGCGCTCGCGGGTATGGCGTTGCAGCGGCGCAAAGGTGCAGTCGAAATCTTCGCCGCGATCCTCGCTGCCAATGATCTGGCGCAGCGGAATATGAACCACCCCACTCACCGCCACGGCTAAGGGGATTGCATGCGCCAATAGCTCTTCGCCCTTGGGTAGATCGTGCGGTTTGCCTCGCAGGCGACACCAGAAGTGGCGTAGTAACGCCATACGCTGCACCTTCTGGTACATGTAATCTGCCTCGCGGGCCAGCGTTATTGCCCGTTCGCGACGGCGTACCTCATACTCACGGTGGCGTTCGGTTACACTTGGGGTCGTGCCCATCTGTCTCTCCCACGTATTGCACTCTCTCTTGTGGCTAGGCGTAGCATACCCACAATCTGTCAGCAATACACGGGTCAATGGGCTAGTGTTGAGGTGGCTATCCGGCGGAGAGGAAGATCATTCTTAAGACGGATGTTATAGATATACCCCCCTCTCCCCAGGGCATGTGCAAAGTCATTAGGGCTACGCCCCAAGTTCCAATTTTTGTTGGTGTTTGGCGGCGAAGCCGCCAAACACCAACAAAAAAGATCTTCGGGAGCGGCTTCGCCGCATAGTCATTCGCTTTATGGAATACCGCGTAGGGGCGCGTCACGACGCGCCCCATACGTCTTGTCCTACGCCATCTGCAAGGCTGGGCTACTGCGGTAGCTCACTACTGCTGCATGTCCGTACTTCCACGAGGCAAACGCGAAGAGCGCCTGCGCGAAAGTCTGGCTGAGTTGCTCAAACCAGATCACCCCCAAGTTGTCGAACTTGATTTGGGCCATCTGCGACATGACGAGCACTACGACTAGGGTGGTGATGTAGAAGACGCTGGCCATCTTCATATCGCGTTTCCATGCCGCAATCGCCAACATGACCAGCAGGCTGATGTTGGCCACGCTGCTGAGCAGGATTAGTGGCACGCGCCACGGCCCACCTACTGTGAAGAGTGCTCCCGATCCCAGTGCGAAGACCCCCAACACAATCGCTGGAACCAGCCATGGCTGGCGCGAAACCGGCCTGCCCTGCATGATCTTGCGTACCTGGAAGAGTGACCAACCCACCAGCGTGAATCCCGGTGCGATCAATGGGAAGAGACCTAAGTTCAGGTAGGGAAGGTCTGGCCCATCCATTGACATGACCAGTTTGCCTGTCGCCTTCAGCGCACCACCCGAAATGGTCAGGATGCTGCCGATCAGCGCCATTCGCCCCAAGGTGCGATCCATCTCGAATACCATCTTGGTGAGCAGGATCAGCCCAATGCCTGAGAAGATCACGGTCAGGTAATCTTCGAGTGCAAGCTCCACAGGGTACTGCATGGCTCTGCCTTTCTATGGTTAGAAGATTTTGCGTATCTCTATTGTATATATGTCAGATAATTACGCAAGAGAGATTGTTCATACTTGGGGTAAACAGAATACCCGTTTTGACGCCAAGGCGCAAAGGTTGTGATCGAGCCTATAGTGAAGGCTTTGCGCCTTGGCGTCTTTGCGTCAAAACCGGAATGCTAGGAGAACTGTGACCAGTTACAATGCGTAGGTGCTATGCAAGGCGCGCTAACTCTTCCTCAATCACCTTCTCGTCCAGTTTCTTGAAGAGTGGCTTGGGTTCACGCAGCGCCTGGCCCACCGGCAGCGCACTGACCTCCCAGCGCCCCACCCAGGACTCGTAGTCGCCGGTGAGGACGCGGTGGCTGCGTCCGTTTGGCTCGGTATAGTCGCGGAATTCCAGCGGCCCGGCGATGTAGCCCTCATACCCCAGGTACTCGTGCAGGCGCTGGCTGCTGAAGGGTAGGAAGGGCGTGAAGAGGATCTTCAGCGTGTCTACGCAGCGCAACGTGGTATACCAGATCGTCGCCGCTCGCTCACGATCCACCTTGATCACCTTCCACGGCTCCTGGTCGCTCAGGTAGATATTCACCTGACCTGCCAGCCGCATGGCCTCGCTCAGCGCTGCCTTGAAGCGCGCCGCATCGAGTGCCTCACCAACGACCGCGACCCCCGCTTCAACCTGGGCGATCAGATCCTGATCGGTGCTGCTCAGTTCGCCCGGCTGCGGTACGCTGCCAAAATTCTTGTAGACATTGGTTAGTGCGCGGTTGACCAAATTACCCCACGTTGCCACGAGTTCGTCATTGTTGCGGCGCACAAACTCGGCCCAGGTGAAGTCGGTGTCCTGGTTCTCTGGCCCCGCGATGGAGAGGAAGTAGCGCAGCGCGTCGGCATCGTAGCGGCTTAGAACCTCGTTGACATAAATCACGACCCCGCGTGAACTGGAGAACTTCTTGCCCTCCATAGTCAGAAACTCACTCGACACAACGTTGTAGGGCAACTCCAACTTGGCGCGCCCGTCGCCATAGGAGCCACCTGCGCCATAGCCCAGCAGCATCCCCGGCCAGATGACGGTATGGAAGACGATGTTATCCTTACCCATGAAGTAGTAGTGGCGCGCCTGCGGACTCTGCCACCACTCGCGCCATGCCTCCGGCGTCCCGCGATTTTCGGCCCACTCGATACTCGCCGAGAGGTAGCCGATCACGGCATCAAACCAGACATAGATGCGCTTATCGTCGCGATCTGCATATTCAGGTAGCGGAATTGGCACGCCCCAGTCCAGATCGCGGGTGATTGAGCGCGGCTTGAGATCCTTAATAAAGTTGAGTGAGAAGCTGCGCACATTCGGACGCCAGTGATCTTGCGCCTCGATCCAGGTGCGCAATTGTTCACCAAAGGCGGGCAGATCAAGCAAAAAGTGCTCAGTCTTTTTGAAGATCGGGGTGCTGCCATCAACTTTGGAACGTGGCTCAATCAGGTCAATCGGATCGAGTTGGTTGCCACACTGATCACACTGATCGCCACGCGCATCCTTGTAGCCACAGATCGGGCAGGTGCCCTCGACATAACGATCCGGCAGCGTGCGCCCGGTTGTCGCCGAGAAGGCCCCTAGCGTCTCTTGGCGCAGAATGTAGCCCTTGTGGTAGAGCGTCTGGAAGAGATCCTGCGTGACAAGGTAGTGGTTTTGAGTAGTTGTACGGGTGAAGGTGTCGTAGCTCAGGCCCAGGTTACGCAGATCATCACCGATTACCTCGTTATATCGATCAGCAATGTCACGCGGGGTAACACCCTCTTTGTCGGCGGCTAACGTGATCGGCGTTCCATGTTCGTCCGTCCCACTCACCATCAAGACATGGTTGCCGCGCATGCGCTGAAAACGGGCAAAAATATCGGATGGCACTCCAAATCCGGCAACGTGGCCAACATGACGTGGGCCGTTGGCATAGGGCCACGCCACAGCCACGAGAATATGCTCAGGCATAGCAACCTCATATTCAATCACAACAACAGGAGAGGTAGGCTAAAATTATGATACCCAAGCTTCCGGGAAGCTTAAGTGTCAAATTATAGCACACACCCTCTAAACCAGTTACACCCCTATGGCGCTTTCGCCGATCTATCCGCTTGCAAAGCGCCTCTCGTTGTCATATTATATGGTAGATAGTGTTGTGACCGGGCCATCTCTGAATAAGGAATCTCGCTGGCATGCAAGACCTGCTCAGTCGCCTCAACCCGATAATCGCGATCATCTTGATCGTTGCCGGCGTGATCGCGTTGGTGGTCGTCGTGATTCTTGCCCGTCGTTTGCGGCGTGGACAACCGTCTCTCGATGAATCGGTCAGTGTAACACCAACCTTGGGGGGAACCGTGGATTATACCTCATTGCCTCTGGATGAAGAGCCAACTGGCTGGCGGGATCGTTTTGCGAAACTCTCGCTGGCGGGTAAGATTCTCCTCATTCTGGTGCCGATTTTGGTGGTGCTGGGTCTGCTCGTTCTGATTCTGACTCTTTTGGGTGGCAACCAACTGCCCCCGCCTCCGCCACTCCCGTCGCCAACGCCTGAGCCGATCTCGCTCACGCTTACCAAGGCCGATATTATCCGCGTGACACCGATTACGCTGAGTGTGGTGGGGACAACTACCGGCTTGCCGGATACGACCGAAGTCAGCGTGGAGTTGCTCGCTGATGGCGCTCCAGTGGCCTATTTTGATCCTGACCTGAGCATCGGGCGGGTCAATGCGGGGCGGATTGATATTAAGGCAACGAAGCTGGAGGGCGCTGATCCACTGCTTAATGGGGTGGTCTATATGGTGCGTGCGACGACCAGTGGTGGCGAGGTGAGTGCTGAGTGGCCGCTCGGTATTCCGGCAAGCTATGCGCCTGATATCTTTGGTGCCGGAGAACTTGAACCGACTCCAACATTGGAACCGACCTCAACCCCGTTTGTTACCACGGAAGAGACGGCGACCCCGGAGATAACCCCGACCCTTGTTACCTTGGTTGGAACAGAAGCAACCATTGCAAATGGTGGGAATGTCCGTGCACTGCCCTTTGTGATGCCCAATAATCGTGTGGGTGGGGTTGATGCTGGCAACCAAGTGCGGATCATCGAACAGACCCCCAACGGCGAATGGTACCGGATCAGTTTCATCAATACCGATGATGGTCAGCAAAAAGATGGCTGGATCAGTGCCTCGCTGCTGAGTATTTCGGCTGAACTGAAGGCCCAGGTGCCCGTGGCAACGATTGTCTCCGTCTTTGCTGATGGTACGGTCTATGCCGAGGCCAACACTACGAGTAACCCGGTGGACCAAGTTAATCTGAATGAAGTCGTCAATCTCAAGCAGAAGACCGCCGCAGCCGATTGGTACGAGATCGAGACGGTGCGCGGGAATAGCGGCTGGGTGCCTGCACGTCTGCTTGGTATCCCCGCTGATGTGGCCGCGAAGGTGCCGGTGGCACCCTAATTCTTACGCGAAGGCGCGAAGGCGCAAAGGTTGCGATTAGTCATGCTATTCAAAACTTTGCGCCTTGGCGTCTTTGCGTCAACATGTGTGAACACGTACTCAGGAGGCCACGTTTGCCGATTGCGATCTCTGGTGCGCTCCATGATCTCCCGCTGGTCTTTTTTGACCTGGAGACGACCGGCCTGGATCTCCGGGCTGGCCATCGGGTGTGTGAAGTGGCGCTGTTACGGGTGCGCGGCGCACTTGTCGAGGACTACCTGGGTAGCCCGTTGCGCCCCGACCGCCTGCTCGATCCTCAAGCTGCGGCGGTGAATGGCTTTCATGATGCTGAGTTGCGCCTAGCTCCGCGCTTTCAGAGTGTTGCTGGGCGTGTGCAGCGGATGGCCCACGGGGCGGTGCTGATTGCCCACAACCTACCCTTCGACATGGCCTTCTTGAATGCCGAACTGGCCCGGATTGGGCGTCCGCCGCTGGCGTGCTTCACCCTCGATACGCTGGTGCTGGCCCGACGCTTACTGCGCCGACCTTCGTACAGTTTGGCGGCACTGGCCGAATATTTTGGGTTGCCCCGCCCCACCCACCGTGCGCTGGCCGATGTGTTGGCGCTGCGTGGCGTCTTCCAGCACCTTCAGGTGACTATGGCGGAGTTGGGGGTGGTGACTTTGCATGATGCGCTGCGCCTTGAACGGGGACTTGCCCCTGGAGTGGTCGAACCCAATGCCCCGCCGCTGATTGCGCGTGCGTTGGCTGAAGGTCGGGCGCTCACGATCCGTTACCGCTCACGGAGTAGCCCCGAAAGTCTGACCCGCACCGTGCGCCCGATCTACCTGACGAACGAGCCGTATGGGATCTGTCTGCGCGCCTATTGTGAACTGCGCCAGAATATTCGTACTTTTGTACTCGACAAGATCGAGGCGGCTGAGATCTGTTAATCTCACCAAACAAGGAACCCCTATGGGCCGCGTCATTGCAGTTACCAACCTGAAAGGCGGCATCGGTAAAACAACCACTGTCGTCAATCTGAGTGCGGGGTTTGCCCTGCGTGGCTCACGGGTGCTGCTGGTGGATACCGATGCCCAAGGGAATCTCTCCATGGCTTTGGGGGTTCAGCCGCGTCGTACCCTGTATGATGTGTTGGTGGATGGTGCCAAACTGAGCGATTGTATTAGCCCGGCGCGCCCCAACCTCGATCTGATTGCCGCTGATGCCAGCCTGCTGACCGCCCAACCCGAAATCTCCCGTCGCCCTGACTGGGCGCGGGTGCTCGATAAGGCGCTCATGCCGTTGCGCTCACACTATGATGTGATTCTGATCGATTCGGGTGGTTCGCTTACGGTGCTGAATGTCAATGCGATCAATGCTGCCACCGACATCCTCGTGCCTACGACCGTCGAACCCTTCGCCCTGAAGGGACTGGAAGTGCTGATCCAGCAACTCAAGCGTATCAAGGGCAACACCGCCGCTCTGCGTGCCATTGTGCCCACCCTCTACGATACACGTACCCGTCAATCAGTTGAGTTGCTCGATACCCTCCGCGAGCGTTATGGCGATCTGGTGCTTGATCCGATTCGGGTCAATGTCCGGCTCTCCGAGTGTACCGCGCAGGGGAAGACTATCTACGAGTTTGACCCGCGCTCGCGTGGAGCGCTCGATTATGCCCGGTTGGTTGAGCAGATGAGCGCCCGGATTCAGTTGGGGCCAGCCACGCCCCCGCTTGCACCCTCCACCCCCACCCCACCGATGGTCACCGGGGCTGGCGCGGTGCTGAATGCCACCTGCCCCAACTGCGGTCGCCCGCTCCAACGCGCTAACGTGGCGGGCTACCGCATTCTCTATTGTGACCACTGCAAGTACCGACGCCAGGAGTTAGCGGCGGGGGATCGGCGCTGATTAGGCTGCGTCTACTGAGCGATAACCTCCACGACCACGCGGCGTGAACATGTCGCTCAGATTGGCGATGATCGCACTTGCCAACTGCATCTCGATCAGCAGAATCGTGCGCAGCCCCGTCAGATCGCGCTCGGTCCACTGCTCAAAGAGATCCGAGACGGTGATACTCACCAACTGGATCGACTCCAGTTGCAGCTTCTGCCCATCATTCTGGTAGAGCCGCCGTACCTCAACCGAGACAGGTTCCATCTCCATGGCCTCGGTGGGGTAGTAGCGGGCAAAGGCGCTATGGACGGCGCGTTGAAACATTCGCACCAGTTCAGTATCGCTGCGTTCCAGATTATTCCCCAAGGTTGCCGTATACGACCACATCAGATCGAGAGATTCGGTCGGCAGTGGTCGCCCCTCACAGATCAGTTGATGCACGGCGGTCCAAGTAAAACCCAGTTCAAGCCAAGGTGGAATATTCTCAGTGGTGAGTGGTTCATCGTGTTCAGGGAAGAGTTCGACCTTAAAGCTGCGGTCATGCGTCATCGGAATGACGCTCTCAATGAAGGTATGCTCGTGCAACCCCACCGCTCGCCAGGCATCCTCAAGCCCACTCACCAGATCGTCATAGGTCAACATGCGCGCTCCTCAATAGATGTATCGCGCCATTGTACCGCTAACCGTAGTTGCGGGCAACCATTGTTGGCGGCTTCGCCGGGGCTGTGCCCAAACCTCAGTTTTTGTTGTGTTTTGGCGGCGAAGCCGCCAAAACACAACAAAAAAGATCTTCGGGGGCGGCTTCGCCGCCCCCGAACCTCCACCGGAGGTGACTTTGCCCATTCCCTGGTGGCAATGCTTCGCCTCTACACCTTCAAACAACGCCGCGTATGTGGAGCAATCGCGGGATCAGTATTAGCCAACTCGCGTTGTAGGCGTGCCAGCTCTGCAACAGTGTCTACATCGTACCAAATAGGCAGGAGCGTACTGTGTAGACCGAGTTCATCGGCAATGGCCAGGGTATCGCGTAATACCGTGGGGGTACTCATCGTCACCTCACGCAGCAGGCGCGGGTGGGGTTGGCGTAGCCCAATCAGATAGTAGCCACCATCATCACAGGGGCCAAGCACCAGATCCGATCCGGCGTTGAGGTGGTCGAAGGCGAGGTGCAGGTAGGTAAGCGGGAGGGTCGGGCTATCGCTATTGATCACAACGGCACATTTCGTTCCCGTATTGAGTGCATCACTCAACAAGTTGTCGAGGCGTTCGCCAAGGTTAGTACCTCGCTGCGGAATGAGATCCATATCTGGGGCGAGGTTGCGGAAATAGTCCTCGGCATCATGGGGCAGGTAGGCAATCCCATGGCGGACACCCGGAACCTGCCGCATCAACTCCAGCGTATCGCGCAGAAACCCTTCATATAACAGTACCGCCGTCTGTGGGCTAAGCGGTGGGTATAACCGCGTCTTGGTGTGCCCAGCAAGCGGACGCTTAGCGACGACAAAGAGTGCGTTGGGCTGCATAGGCGTGCTGCTATTTCTGGTTGCCCCACACGGGGGCGGCGGCGCTACCCTCAGGTAAAGGTCATCAGTGGGGCTTGGCCGGTGCGGGCGATGGTGTCGAGTTGCTTTTTGACCAGATCCACGGCTTTTGCCAGTGAATCTATACACTTGATTACCTGCATATCCTTATCGGTAGAGAGCGGGTGCCAGAAGATACCATCCACATCCACCGTCAGTTCCGGGGCGAGGTTGAGCATTGAGACCTCGACTCCAGAATCGGCAAAGCCGCGCCGCGCCATGGGGCGCACGAAGTGATCAGATTCGGGGATGCCCAACCGCTCGTGGAAGGCGCAGATGTCGGCGAGGTGCGCGGTATTGGCGGGGGTTTCGGTGGTCGAGAGCCGCACATGGAAGCCGCGCTCAAGGAGCGCTTCAATCCCGGCGACCGTCTTGGCCCAAGTGCCCGCGCCCCGGTAGGCGTCGTGATCCTCGGCACAGGCTCCATCCAGGCTCACCTGCACGATCAGGTTGGGGCTGGCACATTCTACCAAACGCTCCATGCGCTTTCCGTGCAACAGCATCGCATTGGTGAGCAGAGTCGTGCGGATGCGCGGCGTGGCATAGTCAATCATCGCGTAGATCTCATCCAAAATCAGCGGCTCACCGCCGGTCAAGAAGAGATCACTAAAGCCCAGTTCCACCGCCTCATCAACCAGACGTTGGATGTTTTCTAGCCCAATCGCCCGGCGGGGAGTTTCGGGGGTCGAACGGGCGACACAATACGTACAGCGCAGATTGCAGTCGTAGTTGGTGTAGATCCAGAGTTTCCAGTCGTGGGCGGGGAGGGGTTGGTTATTCATAGGTATGAGATATCTGATAGAAAATGTAGAGCTTCACTGTAGCGCACGATCCGCCGCAATCTCTGCTGCTTCATCGAGAAGTGAATCACTCAACGTCACAATTTGTACGTGGGGTAATGTCGCCCAGACAGTTACGGCGAGTCGTGCGCGGATAGGATCACGGAGGAGGCGACGCACTGCCCCGGCGATTTCAGGTAGCACGAGGCGCGGTACGATAATAGGAAGCGCATCGTGTTCGAGGCGATTAAGAAACTCCACGACAATAGCATATTCAGCATCAAGTGGGTCAAAACTTCGCACGATCACACTAGCATCAAGCGTCCACATTACCGTCCTCCAGGGTACGCCCTACTAGCGCATGATCCCGCTCTTGACGGTCTGCTTCTAGCTGTTCACCTAAGGATCGGCGTGGAGTAGGAAGCGCAGCGAATGCGGCCCGTATTTCCTCCCGTGCAGCAATAGATTGAGTAGATGACATTGGAGGGATGGACGGTATGGCGATCTCGCCAATAGCCTCATCCGCGAGCGTGCTAACAAGGCGTAACCGATCTGTCAGTGGTAGGCAGCGGGCGACTGTTAGTATCTCATCATAGGTGATCATTGTCATAGTACCACCCCTCCCTTTGATGCTGTATAACCATAGTGTAGCACAACTTGTTGGGTTTACCTCCGGTGGGGTTCGGAGGATGCTTTGCCTCCCCCGAAGATTTTTTCTTCTCGTAAGTTGGCGGCGAAGCCGCCAACTTATGAGAAAAAAGCAGGTTTGGGGCGTAGCCCCAACCATGGGTTTTAGGGCGGTAGCCCTAAACTTCATGTAAGAGGAATCTTAGAATCATTGTTTTGCCATTGACAAACAAAAGTTGCGGTTTCATAATTCTTTATACGACGGAATAACTATTCCGCAATTGTAATAGATGGAGCAGCACCATGAGCGATCCAATCCACTCCTATGAAGCCACGCCCAGGCCCACGTTCAGCCTGCCGCTGCTCGCACTAGAGGGCGTCGTGGTCTTTCCGCATACCGTGGTCAGCCTAGCGGTGGATGAGGCCATGCTGCCCACTGTGGATGCGGCGCTGAAGGGGGATCGGCGCTTGTTGCTGGTGGCTCGTCGCCCAGAGAGTGATCCCGATTCTGATATTCCCTTGCGGGCGCAGATCTTTGATATTGGCGTGGTGGCCCGCATTGAGCAGTCGGGGATGTTGCCGAATGGAACCAACGGCATTGTGGTGCGCGGCATGATCCGGGCCGAGATTGGTGATGCGCTTGACCCCGATCATCCTTGGCGCTTCAGTTTTCAACTGCGCCCAGATCAGGTGCTGCCATCGCCCGAACTCGATGCGCTGATTTTGGAGACGCGGGCGGTGGTTGATGCGGTGTTGGAGTTGCGGCCAGGGGTGAGCCAGGAGGTGCGTAATGTTGTGCGCGCCATCGAAGACCCCGGCCACCTCGCCGATAATACCGGCTACTCGCCCGATTATACCTTCGCCGAGCGCCAAGATCTGCTCGAAACCTTCGACCTGGTAGCGCGGCTAACCAAGGTGCGCGATTTTTACCGTGTCCAGTTGGCGCTGCTGGAGGTGCAGAACCGTATTCGCCACGAGGTGCAAGAGAACGCAGCTAAGCAGCAGCGTGATTTCTTCCTGCGTCAGCAGATCCGTGCCATCCAGAAGGAGTTGGGCGAGGAGGAAGAGGAGGTTAGCGATCTGGATGACCTGCGCGCCAAGTTGGCCCGGACGCAGATGTCTGATGTGGTGCGCAAAGAGGCTGACCGCGAGTTGAGTCGCTTGCAACGCTTGAATGAGAGTTCGCCCGAATACCAGATGGTGCGTACCTATCTGGAGTGGCTGGCCGAGTTGCCCTGGAATAAACCCACCGGTTCGCCAATTGATATCGCCTTTGCGCGTCAGGTGTTGGACGAGGATCACTATGGGCTGACCCAGATCAAGGAGCGCATCCTGGAGTATCTGGCGGTCAAGCAGCGGCGTGCCGCACTCGGCGAGGATAGCGGGCGCGCCGGACGCGAGCCGATCCTGGCCTTTGTGGGGCCGCCTGGGGTGGGCAAGACGAGTCTGGGGCAGAGCATTGCCCGTGCGCTGGGGCGCAACTTCGTGCGTATGAGCCTCGGCGGGGTGCGCGATGAGGCCGAATTGCGCGGCTTCCGGCGTACCTACATCGGTTCGCAGCCGGGGCGCTTGATCCAAGAACTGCGCCGGGCGGGTAGCTCCGATCCGGTCATTCTGCTTGATGAGATTGATAAACTGGGTAACGATTATCGTGGTGATCCGGCCTCGGCCTTGTTGGAGGTGCTCGATCCAGAGCAGAACAACACCTTCACCGATCACTACCTGAATCTGCCCTTTGATCTCTCCCAGGTGCTCTTTATTGCCACGGCGAACAGTTGGGACAATGTGCCCCCGGCGCTACGCGACCGCATGGAGGTGATCGAGCTCTCTGGGTACATCGAGGACGAGAAGGTGCAGATCGCGCAGACCCACCTAGTGCCGCGCCAGTTGCGCGCCAACGGGCTGCGCCCCAGCGAAGCGGAGGTGAACGAGGCGGCGCTGCGTACCATCATCGGTGACTATACCCGCGAGGCGGGGGTGCGCAACCTGGAGCGCCATATTGGTGGCGTGCTGCGTAAAGTGACCCGTCGTTTGGCTGAGCAGAGCGAGGTCAGTGATCATGCACTTCTGGTTGATCCGGCCTTTGTGCGCACGGCCTTGGGACGCCAGCGCTTCTTCAACGAAGCCAAGGAGCGCATTGATCAGCCCGGTGTGGCGACGGGGTTGGTCTGGACACCGGTGGGCGGCGACATCATCTTTGTCGAGGCGGTGGTGATGGAGGGCAGCCGCGAACTGAAAATCACTGGCCAGTTGGGCGAGGTGATGCGTGAGAGTGCCGAAGCCGCGCTGACCTATGTGCGTTCGCGGGCGCGCGAGTTGGGGATCGATCCGGCCTTCTTCGATCATCACGCCATCCACATCCATGTGCCGGCGGGCGCGGTGCCCAAGGATGGCCCCTCCGCCGGGATCACGATGGCGACCGCGTTGGCGTCGGCGGCCACCGGGCGGCTGGTGCGCGATGACGTGGCGATGACGGGCGAGATCTCGCTGCGCGGGCGGGTGCTCCCGATTGGTGGGATCAAGGAGAAGGCGCTGGGGGCGCATCGTGCCGGTATCCGCACGATCATCCTGCCACGCCGCAACGAGGCCGATCTGGACGATCTGCCCCGCGAGGTCTTTGACGAAATGACCTTTGTGCCAGTTGATACGCTCGATCAGGTCTTGCAGACCGCGCTGCAACCCGCAGCGACGCTCAATGGGCTGCGCAGCAGCCAGCGTGTGGCCGAGCCGCAGTATGTGGAGTGAGCGTTAGCGGGTGGCCTTGGGTTGTTTGGGTGGCCGGGGGAAGAAGAGCCGTTTGAAGACGCCGTTCAGAAAGCCCCCGACCATCAGGCCAACTAGGCTACCTCCGATCAATCCGCGAATAGTTGAAATGACCAGCCCACCCAGTTGGGCTGGTTTGGCTGTGGTGAATAGTGCAAAGAATTGGGTACAGGTGAAGAAGCCTTCACCTGAGGCGAACCCTATTGGGAAGATGATCACGAAGAGGGGCACACTCGCGATCACGCTGATGAAGATGTAGGCACCGATGAGGTTTGAGGATCGCTGCACCCTTTCGGCCAGCATGAGTGATTGTGCCCAACCCAAGCCCATGGCTGCGAGGAAGGGAGTTGCAATCCACCATTCACTGGGTGTTCCAATTACCTCCCACAGGCCAAAGATCAACCAGGGAGTATACCATTAGGAGTGATACCAGCATTGAGAGGTAGAAGGTGGTCCACGAGCAGACCTCATAACTCAGAATTGCTGCCATCACCGCAAAGATACCGACGTGGTAGAGCGTCCAGCGGCTGCGCATCTGTATCGGCCAATCAGCAGGATTGAGTGGGGGTGGTGGAGCGAGGATGGTTGGTTGGCCCACGGTTGCCACATTGGCGATTGGCGTAGGCATAGCCGCACGCGCATCTACATGAGCAGCGGGTGGACTGACGGTATAGAGTTGGCCACTCGGTAAGCGGCTGGGTTGCTGGCGGGACGCTGCTTGCAGCGCCGCCCGCATGATCACGGCGCTGGCCGGGCGCTGATTGGGGTCTGGGTGCATGGCCTGGTGGAGTGCCTCACTCACCGCCACCGGGATCGCCGGGTTGATCTGATGGGCGGGCACGAGAGGATCGGCTTGGCCCTTCATCAGTGCGGAAGCGCGGTCGAGCGCACTTGGCGGCGGGCTACCCACGAGCAGGTGGTAGAGCGTCGCGCCAACCGCATAGAGATCGCTGCGTTCATCGGTGCCACTCGCCTGGATCTGCTCCATCGGTGCATAAGCCGGGGTATAGCCCATCACACTGCCCCCGCTGGTGATGCGGGTCTGCCACAAGGCTCCCTTGGCCAGCCCAAAATCGAGCAGGATGAGTTGGCCACGCGGATTCAGTTTGAGGTTCTGGGGCTTAATATCACGGTGAATCACTGGTGGTGATTGGCTGTGCAGGTAGTCGAGGGCATCAAGCAGTTGATCAGCCCAATCCAGCACCGTCGCCACCGGGAATGCCCCAGCCTGTTGCTGGAACAGATCGGCGAGATCCTGGCCAATAATAAAATCCATGACCAGAAATTGACCATCAGCATCGCTAAAGTGGTCGGTGACACGTGGTAAACCTGGATGTTGCAGAAAGGCCAGCAGACGGGCTTCGCGCTCAAAGGCATGCGCGTATTGGGGGTCGTTCACCAGCGTCTGCTTGATTGCCACGCGATGCCCAAGCCGGGTATCAGTGGCCTCATAGACTGCCCCCATCCCGCCCTGTCCAACCTGCCGCACAATCTCATAGCGCTGGTTGATCAGTGTTCCTGGTACAAACATGCATACTCCTACGGGTTATAGCGCCACAGGCGCACCGTATTATCGCTTCCACTTGAGGCAACCCTGCGACCATTGGACGCAAAGGCGACGGCACGGGTGAACTTGGATGCGCCATTCGACTGATGACCCTTGAATTGGGCCAGGGCATCTCCAGTACGCACATCCCAAAAGCGCACCAGACCATCATCGCCCACCGAGGCCAGAGTCTGGCTATCGGGTGCGAAGGCGATATCATAGATTGGACCAATGTTGGGGCTGATCGTCTGGAGCAGGGGGTGGCTGACCACCAGATACTGTGGATCACTCACCTCCCAGATGCGGATGGTACCATCGGCGGAGGCACTCGCCAGCAGACGGCCATCAGGTGAGAAGATGACACGGTAGATTGATTTGGTATGGACGCTCAGTGCTTCAATCTGGCGATTATCCTCACGCCGCCACACTCTAATCACATTGTTTGAATCGGCTCCAGCGAGAAGTTTGCTATCGGGTGAGAAAGCCACGCTTGAGAACGAGACACTCTCCTCCTCTGTATTAGCGAGGCGGGTGGTTTGGGATCCATCGCTCGTGCGCCAAAACCAGATGCCCTGGTTACAACCGACCGCCAGCAGTTCTCCATCGGGAGAGAAGGCGATACTCTTAACTTGCAGATCGGAAGTTATGAAGAGAAACCCCACATAACTGTGGTGCAAGCTGTAGAGGAGTTCGCCATCACGTACCCGCCAGAGATAGACATATGCACCGGAGGTTCCGGCAATAGTCTGCCCATTGGAAGAAAAGGCGATGTGATTGAATCCGCCAGGATCACCTGTATTGAACTCACGCACCAACTCCCCGTCGCTCACCCGCCACAGATGGATGGGGTCATTCCAGGCCGCAGAGGCTACGAGGGTACTATCGGGCGAGAAGGCTACACTCTCAACGGTACGGGTATGACCCTCTAAGGTGTGTTCAAGCTCACCGGAGGGTATATTGAGCACGAGGATGGTGATGACGGCGATGAGGATGGCGATGAGTGGCAGCCCCCAGCGCAGATGTTTGGTACGCAGCTTGATCGGCAAACGTGGCTTTGTGGCAGGGCTTGCTGGTGGTGCGCCTGTCGCGATCACCGGGATGGGTGGCGGGTTCGCCAGACGGGGTTGGACGGTGGCGGCGGCAATGGTTGGCGTGCCTACCGCATTGAGTGGGCCACTCGGTGTTGGGCTAGGTTGGTGCGGGTTGCTCTGACGTAGGGCTGAGCGCATCGTTGCCGCCGTGGCTGGGCGCTGATCAGGGTCGGGGTGCATGGCCTGGTGGAGCAGATCACCAATCGCTACCGGAATCCCTGGCACATGGTGATAGACTGGCAGCAGCGGGTCAGGCTGGCCCTTCATCAGTGCAGCGGCGCGTTCGAGCGCACTTGGCGGCGGGCTACCCACGAGCAGGTGGTAGAGTGTTGCAGCCGCCGCATAGAGATCACTGCGTTCATCGGTGCCACTCGCCTGGATCTGCTCCATGGGCGCATAGGCGGGCGTATAGCCCATCACACTGCCACCACTGGTGACACGGGTCTGCCACAAGGCTCCCTTGGCCAGCCCAAAATCGAGCAGAATGAGTTGACCACGCGGGTTCAGTTTCAGGTTTTGGGGCTTAATATCGCGATGCAACACCGGCGGTGATTGGGTGTGCAGGTAGTCAAGTGCGTCAAGCAGATGATCGGCCCAGCCCAGCACCATATCCAGTGGGAAGGGGCCGTTGCGTTGATGCAACAGACTCGCCAGATCCTCACCGGGAATAAAGCTCATCACCAAAAATTGGCCAGTTTGATCGTGGAAGTGGTCGGTGACCCGTGGCAGATTGGGGTGTTGCAGGAAAGCCAGCAGGCGCGCTTCACGCTCAAAGGCGTGGGCGTATTGGGCATCGGTAACCAGAGTCTGCTTGAGGGCAACCGGGTGTCCTAGGCGAGTATCGCGGGCTTCGTAGACCGCGCCCATCCCACCTTGTCCAACCTGTCGCACAATCTCGTAACGCTGGTTTACGAGGGTTCCAGGCGGAAGTGACATAATGTGCCTGTGTGACATCTATATGCGATAGAATTCCAGATTTGATTATAGGAGGGTTCGCTTCACAGTAGAGTAGATATTTAACTCAATGTGGTTAGTATGTGGCTACTTTTGTTGTTTATCAATGCACCGATAATGAAAATATGCAATATAAACACCCTCTATTCATCCTGATTTTACCGACTATTATTGCCCTGCTGATCATCCTGACATGGCAGCAACAATCCCTCAACCAGATCACCGGCGATGAGCCACACTACCTGCTCACCAGCGACTCGCTGCTGCGTGATGGGGATGTGTTGGTGGTGAACAACCATCAGATTGACACGCCGGTGTTGCGGGCGATGCCGCCGGGGCGCCAGTTTGGGGATGATACGCACAGTCTGAATGGCTACAGCATCCATGGGTTGGGCTTGCCGGTGCTGTTGTTGCCAGCGTACACGCTCGGTGGCGTACTCGGTGCTAAAATTGGAATGGTGCTGCTGCTCGCGCTGCTCCCGTTCAGTGTCTATGCCTACGCGCAGACCCAACTTCCCGACACGCCATGGCCCTTGCTGATCGCGCTGCTGGTTAGCCTCAGCCCGCCCTTTTTGCTGGGGAGCACCCAGATCTACCCCGATCTGCTGGCCGGGTTGATCCTGTTCACGCTACTCTGGTCGGCGTTCCCGTTCGCCCCGTTCCTGCTCGCCCTGCTGCCCTGGCTACACCTCAAATTCGGGCTGCCTGCGCTCATCTTGGCGCTGTGGAGTCTGAGGCGGCGCGATTGGCGAGCGCCGATTATGCTGCTCGTCTCGTTGCTGGCACTGGGGGTCTTCAACCAGCACGCCTTTGGCACCCCGTTAGGCCCGTACCAGTCCGGGGATGCGGCCCAGGATGTGCGTGGGGTGGTGATGGTGGCGCTGGGGTTGCACCTGGATCGCATGCAGGGGCTGTTCATGCATGTGCCGCTCTTCTTGGTGGGGGTGGTAGGACTGGCACCGTTTGTGGCCAGCAACTGGCGCTTGGCGCTGGTTGCGGCGGCGATCTACTTGGCGCTGTTGTTGCCGAGTGCGGCGCATACCAACTGGTATGGCGGGGCTTCGTTTGCGGGGCGCTTCTTCTGGGCGCTGGCGCTGGTGTGGGTCTTGCCGTTGGTGAGTATGATCCGGCTGCTCGTGGAGCGCCAACGTGCATGGCTAGGGGTGGTGGCGCTGCTGCTGCTCTTCGCCGTGCAGGGGATTGTGCTGGCGAAGTTGCTCATCCCCACCAGCTACACTTACACCACGCCGCTGCGCTCTGCCGCTGCCTGGATAGAGAGCAACCCCTATGCCGACTTCTTCGATCTGAGTAGTTGGCAGCGTGCGCGTTGGTTGCCCTCGTTCCGCGATCTGGCGAGCTTTAGCCACTCCTCTACCAACTGGATCGCGCTGGCCTTCCTGGTAACTCTGGCGCTCAGTGGCCGCGCGCTGCTGCGCCGCCAGCGCGAGCTACTAGTGGGGGCGTGGGTGGGGCTGGTGCTGCTCGTGCTGGGGTTGAGTAGCTGGTTTCTCCCGCCACTGCGCCCGCTCACCCTGGATGATCTGACGTTACAGCGCGGTGTAGCGTGGCTGGCGGTTCGCCCGCCCAACCCGCTCCAGGCGGGGGGGTATGTGATCGATCTGGCCTACCAATCATCGGCTCCGGTTGCCTGGGAGTGTAATCTCGTGCATCCCGCTGGTCAGCGCACGCGGCTCCTCGTTGGCCAAACTCCAGCCGTTGGGCACCTCCGCATCCTGTGCGGCATCCCGCGTGCGAGCGACCGCATGGCGCACATTGAGGTGCGGTTGATCAGCACTCGAAGGCTTGTGATACAGACTGTATGGGTTAAGCCTATTAGCATGTCATCCTTTTAGGTTATGCATTAGACATGGTTTCAGAAGGGGCGTATCAGCTTGACCGTTGCGTTATTGCCCTTACTCTCTCCCGTATCACCCGCCACAGCGCCCGGCTCAGGTAGCGTAGCGGCGAGGTGCCACCGAAGGCCCCGATGATCGCGTAGAAGGTTCGCGGTGAGAAGCGGCGCTCGTTACTCAGCGCGTAGACCGGCTCCCACAGATGGGGTTGGAGCTTGGCCTTGAAGGCATCTAAGCCGCTGAAGTTGTAGAAGCGTTGCCCGTAGGCGCGCATCATGGCCAGCATCGCGCTGATCCATGCCGGTTGGGGGGTGACCGCCCAGGGGGTGCGGCAGGCGAGCGGTGAGAGACCTAGCGTGACATACTCTACATCGCTGGCGGCGAAGTGGCGCATGGCGGCATCCACCAGCAGTTCGGCGGTGCCGTTGGGGGCGGCGTGGCAGCGCACCAGTTGCTCCACCAACCAGCCGCGTCGTTGCGGGATGGGCGAGGCAACCAGAAAGCCGACGATCTGTTGCTCGCGGCATGCCACCCAGACGTAGCGGTCATGCAGGTGGCCGAAGGTGTCGGGTTCGACCAGGAAGTGCATCGGGGGCAGGTGGCGATCCTGGAGCCACTCGGCAAGACAACGGCGTAGCTCGGTATGTGCACTGGCCTTTTCGGTTGGCCAGGGGCTGATCGTCACCTGCTTGTTGCGGGCGCGGGCGAGTTGGGCGCGTAGCGATGCCTTGTGGGCTAGGATCTCTGGCCACCCGTGGGGATTCCAGACGGGTTGGCCGCCGAGGAGCAGGCGCGCCATGGGCGGCTGATCGGCCATGGCGGCAACAAAGTGATCCTGGACACCAAAGTAGCAGACCCGCTGACCCGCCCGGTGCGCCTCGGTGCTGAAGGTGCTGGCGACTCCGGCGAGATCTTCGGCGCGGGCAATCGGTGCGCCTGCGACAATCCGGTAGCCCGCCGCATTGACATAGCCGATTACGGCATCGCCATTGGGCGCGAACCAGTGTTGAATGCCGGGGTTGAGGATCTGGTAGGCGACGCTGTTCCACCCATAGCGGAAGATAAGCGCCCGTGCATGTTCCCATGTCGCCTGTGGTGATGGGGCCGCCGTCGCATAGCTAGGCGCGATCTGCGCAGAGATCATGGTAAAGCTCCAGATTGGTGGCGATCTCGGCTGTCGGGGTAAACTCGTGGATGACCGTCGCTCGTGCGGCGCTGCCGAGGCGTACACGCAACACGCTATCATCCAGCATGCGCTCGATGGCGGCGATGAGCGGTTCGATTTGGCCGGGCGGTACGAGCAGGCCGTTCTGTTCGTGGCGCAAGGCGTCGGGGATGCCCCCGGCGTGGCTGGCGACGATGGGGCGAGCGGTGGCCATGCCCTCTAGTAGTGCGTTGGGTAGCCCATCGTGCAGTGAGGGCAGAACGAGCAGATCGATCAGGCGGTAGCAGGCGGGCATCTGTTGATGCTCGCGGGCGGGCGTCACCACCAGATCCAGATCGGGGTTTTGGCGTTGGAAGAGCGCCACCAGATCGTGGTCGGGGCCAGAACGTACCCCACCGAGCAGCCAGAGGCTGAGCGGGCGGCGGTGGGCGAGTTCGCGGAAGGCCAGGAGCAGCAGCGCCAGCCCCTTTTTGGCGCGCGCCTCGCCGACAAAGGCCAGCACCGGTTGTCCGGTCTTCAACCCGAAGCGTTGGGCGAGCGCGGCATCGGTGCGGCCAGGGGTGAAGATGTCGTTCTCGACTCCATTGGGAATGAGGTGGATCGAACGGGTCGGAGCCAGCGCCCTCGCCCGCGCCACCAACTGCTGCGTGTTGGCCGTCACCCGCTCGGCATATTCGAGTGCGTAACGGATATGCGCCGCCTTACCCGGATCAAAGACGGCGCGATCCAGATCATTGCCACGGGCGCTGACAATACTTGGCACCCCCACCGAGCGCCCCGCGTAGACCGCCACAAAGCCGCTGCGGGCCATAAAGTAGGCATGGAAGAGGTCGAAGGGCGTCTCGGCATGGCGGGTGAGCAGCAGATCGAACCACTCGGCCAGGGTCGCATCGGGCTTGCGCTGTGCCCCGAAGCGCCACACCTGCACGGCATCCTGACGAAACCCGCGCACCTCGCCGGGAGGCAGGTGGGGCGTGGGGGCAAAGACCTCGACCTGGTGGCCGTGGGCGGCGATGCCGTGGGCCAGTCGGGCGGCGGAGATGGCCAACCCGCCCGGATCGGGGGGGAAGGTGTCGCTGAGGAGGGCCAAATGGTATGGCATAATAGTTCCTCGATCATCCCGGAGGGGTGTTAGCTTCGACACGCTCAGCTAACACATAGGCATACGTCATTGCCAACAACGATTCACCGTGTCATCATCTAACCAAGGAGCTAACCCGTGGAGAAACCCTGCCCTGTCTGTGGCCGTGCGCTCCCAGCGGGGAGCCGCTTTTGTATCTCATGTGGAGCCGCCCTGCAAGCCGAAGCCGCTGCGCCGCCTGCCTATACCGGGGCCACCTCGGCGCTGGGGCAACGCTGCGTTCAGCCGGTGGGTGTACTGACCCCGCACCGCTGCGATCTTCCCGCGATTGGTACATGTCGGATGTGTGGGCAACCATTCTGTGATCAACATCTGCGTATTGAACCTGCGGGGCCAATCTGTGCGCGTTGCGCCGATCCGAACCATTCTAGCAGCTATGCCGAATCTTACTACTACTCAAGTAGTAATTTAGACTACTTTGACCAAGTGAGCGAGGATGATCGCGGTGAGGATTTCTCGGATGTGAGTTAGAAGACCGGCTGCAATGCCTGATTGATGGCGATAAAGTTATCGCAACACTGGCATTGTGGCAAGGCGGGCGGGTGCATCATCTGGCGGGCTTGGGCATAGCCCGCGCCCTGCCAGATGTCGCTGAAGCGTTGCTGCGTCAGATCGCCGACTGCGTGCATGCTCTCGCGGGTCATGCAGCAGAGGTAGACGCGGCCATTAAAGTCAATCAGGCTATGTACCCATGGGGCATAGCAGGGGTGGTGCTGGTAGAAGCCACGTGCATAGTGGCCGTTGAGCGCGTGGGCGGGATCGGCATGTTCATTGCCAAAGACATAGACCTGATCGGGATGTTGAATGAGGCCCAGTTCCATGCCCCGCTGGGCCAGATGTGGCGCGATGCGTGCGTTATAATCGCGCAGATCGCGGCTGCGCAGCGCAAGGCCGGGGCTATCCTGGGCATCCACCGCAATCAGGTTGATGGCCGCGACTCCCAGGTTGGCGGCAAGATCGGGCAACCCCAGCAGGCTGCGGTAGTTGCCGCGACTGACCACCGTATTCAGGCGGATGGCGAGTTTACCGCGTGGGGCGGCGCGCACCAACTGGCGCACCCCGCGCAGCGTCGCCTTCCATGCCCCCGGCACCCCGCGCAGCCGGTCGTGGATCTTGCGGATGGGCGCGTCGAGTGAGATGTTCACTCCGCGCAATCCGGCCTCGACCAAATGGCGGGCCAGCGACTTCTCCACGAGCGTGCCGTTGGTGGTGAGGGTGACGCGAAGACCCAGGCGGGTGGCCTGGGCGATCAGATCGGGGAGGTAGGGAGCCAGGAGTGGCTCGCCGCCGGAGAAGTGAAGTTTGCGGCAGCCCAGCGCAGCCAGATCATCAATGACGTATTGCCAGTGGGTGTGGGGCAAGGGCGGCGGGCGTTCCTCGCGCCAGTGGCGACACATCGCGCAGCGCAGGTTGCATGCGAAGGTAAGTTTGATCTTCACATACAACGGGCGATAGGCACTGCGCGTTGCGACCGCGTGGCGGAATGGGGCCGGATCGTGCTGTGTGGGTTCAAGCCATTCCATGGCGGTATCTTTGTTTGGGGCGTGTAGGGGCGAAGCATCGCCCCAGTATGAGATCGGGGAATACCCATCATTAGTGGGGGCGATGCTTCGCCCCTACTCAATCCTCCTGCTTCTTCCTTCGCCCGCGCTTGGCCGGTTCGGCCTTCTCCTCACGCGAGCGGAAGACGATCACAATCGGGGTTCCGCCGAAGCCGTACTGCTCGCGCAGGCGGTTCTCCAAGTAGCGCCCGTATGACCAATGAACCAGATCGCCATCGTTGGCAAAGAAGAGGAAGACTGGCGGATCGATCTGGGGTTGCACGGCGTAGTAGAGGCGTAGGTGGGCACCTTTACGCACCGCCATCGGTGGTTGATCGAGCACCGCTTGACGCAGGAAGTTGTTGAGTTCGCCGGTGGGCACGCGCTTCTGGCGCTGATCATAGATCTCCTGCGCCAACTGGACAACCCGATTGAGCCGCTGGCCACTCAGCGCCGAGATGAACAGGATCGGGGCGTAATCAATAAACTTGAAGGCGTTGCGCACCTGATCTTCATACTCTTGGTAGGTCTCGTTATCTTTCTCGATCACATCCCACTTGTTGACGAGCAGGGCGATGCCCTTCTTGGCATCAAGCACCATCCCGGCAATGTGGGTATCCTGCGCGGTGATACCCTCTTCGGCATCAATCAGCAGCAGCGCCACATCACAGCGCTCAATCGCACGGAGAGTACGCATCACCGAATACTTCTCGATACCCTGTTCAATGCGCCCGGAACGGCGAATCCCCGCCGTGTCAATCAGCGTCACCCGCTCGCCATAGAAGGTGATCTCGGTGTCAATACTATCGCGGGTGGTACCGGGTACCGCACTGACAACGCTGCGCTCTTGGCCGAGCAGTTTGTTGAGCAGTGACGACTTGCCGACGTTGGGCCGCCCGACGATAGCGATATGCAGATGATGTTCGGTATCCTCAGGAGCTTGGTAGGGTGGGAATGCCTCCACCAGCCGATCCAGCACATCACCCGTACCCAGGCTGTGGAAGGCACTCATCGGGATGGGTTCGCCCAAGTTGAGCGCATAGAACTCCACCGCATCCAGATTGCGCTCGACACTGTCGCACTTATTGACCGCCAACACTACTGGTTTGGAGGTACCGCGCAACACTTCGGCGACCTCGTTATCAGCGGCGGTCATACCCTCGCGGCCATCCACCATAAAGATGACCGCGTCGGCTTCACTAATCGCCACATTGGCCTGTTCACGAGTACGGCGACTCATCTCGGCTGCTGGCAAACTGGGGTCATCGCCACCAAAGAGCAACCCTGCCGTATCCACCACCATAAAATCGCGCCCGTTCCAGAAGGTGTCACCGTAGATCCGGTCACGGGTGGTACCCGGCATATCCTCAACAATTGCCCGGCGCTCGCCGATCAGCCGGTTAAAAAAGGTTGACTTGCCCACATTGGGGCGGCCAACCAGGGCCACTATGGGCTTGGTCATAACTGTCCTCTCCGGCGAGCCATCTAGCGGGTCGCCATGTATATTCTGAGCTATTATACCAAAAGTCGGGCTTATGCTACCGCCGGTGGGGGATCGGGGGCGGCTTGCCGCCTCCGAAGATCTTGTTTGGTTGATTTTTGGCGGCGAAGCGGCCAAAAATCAACCAAACATGGGGCTTGGGGCTACGCCCCAAACCGTAGAGTCGCAAGATATTGTGACTCTACGGTAATATAATTTCAACTTGAAGATGCTCGTTATCTGGTATAGTCTAGCCTGTGAGAGAAGTCACATTCAAAGGGATGTCGGTTTGTCATGGCTTATACCCCGTTGTTCCATTCGGTAGCGGGGTGTGGAGTTGGTTGTATGGATGCACTGATCCTTGCCCGTTGGCAATTTGCCATCACCACGGTCTACCACTTCTTCTTCGTCCCGCTCTCAATCGGTCTGGCGCTCATCGTCGCCATTATGGAGACGATCTATGTGCGTACCGGCAACCCGCTCTACAAGACGATGACCAAGTTTTGGGGCAAGTTGCTGGTGATCAATTTTGCGATTGGTGTGGCCACTGGCATTGTGCAGGAGTTCCAGTTTGGTATGAACTGGTCGGACTACTCGCGCTTTGTGGGTGATATCTTCGGGGCACCGTTGGCGATTGAGGCGTTGATGGCTTTCTTCCTCGAATCGACTTTCTTGGGCCTCTGGCTTTTTGGCTGGGAGAAGCTCACTAAATTGCAACACTTGGTGAGTATCTGGTTATTGGCGATTGGCAGCACGATCTCGTCCTTCTGGATTCTGGCCGCTAACTCCTTCATGCACCAGCCGGTGGGCTATGTGATCAACAATGGGCGCGCCGAGATGGAGAGTTTCAGTGCTCTGCTCACCAATGGGCACTTGTGGGTGCAGTGGCCACACACGATGTTTGCGGCGATCTCTACCGCCGCCTTCTTTGTGCTGGGGATCAGTGCCTACCACCTGCGTCGCCCGTTGGCAGATGAGGCGAAGGAGTTGTTTCGCCGTTCGTTCCAGATCGGCACGCTGATCGGCATCGTCTCGACACTGGGGGTAGTTTTGGCCGGGCACGCCCAGTCGCAGTACATCATCAAGGTGCAACCCATGAAGATGGCAGCGGCTGAGGCGCTCTGGGAGAGTGAAGATCCGGCGGCGCTCTCGCTCTTTACGGTGGCGAGTGAGGCTGAGCAGCGCGATCTGTTTGCGATCAAGATTCCGGGGATGCTCAGTTTTCTCACCTTCAATCGCTTTGAGGGTGAAGTGCGTGGGATCAAGGATCTTCAGGCCGAATCTGAGGCAACCTATGGCCCCGGCAACTATATACCGAGTGTCTTTTTGAACTACTGGTCATTCCGAGGGATGGTCGGGGCCGGTACCTTGATGCTGGGGTTGGCGGCGATGGCGCTCTATATGTTGGCACGTGACAAAATACAATCGCCGCGCATGCTGGCGCTGCTGGTGCCAGCGCTCGGCTTGCCCTACCTTGCCAATGCCACCGGCTGGATCTTCACCGAGATGGGTCGCCAGCCCTGGATCGTCTATGGTGTGTTACGCACCGAAGATGCGGTCTCACCGACAGTCAGTACGGGGATGGTGCTCATCACCCTGATCGGCTTTACGCTGGTCTACCTCGTGCTGATGGCGGCTACCGCCTACCTCATGCTCAAGTACGCGACGCGGGTGCCGGGTGAGACCGCCACGGTGCATGCTGGATAAGGAGTCGCTCCATGGATCTCAATATCCTCTGGTTCATCTTGATCACGGTTCTCTTTGTCGGCTTCTTTATCCTGGAGGGCTTCGATTACGGGGTGGGTATTCTGTTGCCCTTTTTGGGTAAGAATGACACCGAACGGCGGGTGATCATCAATACGATTGGCCCGGTGTGGGATGGGAATGAGGTCTGGTTGCTGACCGCTGGTGGTGCGATCTTTGCCGCCTTCCCCCACTGGTATGCCACGCTCTTCAGTGGCTTTTATATGGCGCTCTTCCTGTTGCTGCTGGGCCTGATCGTGCGGGCTGTTGCCTTTGAATACCGCAGCAAGGACGAGAATCCGCGTTGGCGGATGGTATGGGATTGGGCGATCTTCTTTGGGAGTGCGGTACCGGCGCTGCTCTGGGGAGTCGCGATTGCGAACATGGTCTATGGGGTGAAGATTGATGCCGAGATGAACTATGTCGGCACCTTCTTCGATCTGCTCAACCCCTATGCACTCCTGGGTGGTCTGGCGAGTTTCACGCTCTTTACGCTCCATGGCGCGGTCTATCTTGATCTCAAGACTACCGATGCGTTGCGTGAGCGGGCGATGAAGATGACGCTGCGGGTTGGCCCGGTGGCGACGGTGATCGTAGTGGCGTTCATCATTGCCACCTACTTCTTCACCGATGCAATTGAGCATCTGGGGGTTGACCCCGGCTTTGTGCCGATGGCTTCGCTGCTCTCACTCTTCGGCGCGGCCTATTTTGTCAACACCAAGCGCCTCGGTTGGGGCTTCGTGATGACCTCACTCAATATTGGCCTTTCGGTGATCACGATCTTTATGCTGCTCTTCCCCCGTGTGTTGGTCTCTAACCTCAACCCGGAGTGGAGCCTGACGATCTACAATGCGTCGTCTAGCCCCAAGACACTCACGATCATGTCGTTTGTGGCGCTGATCTTCTTGCCGATTGTCTTGGGCTATCAGGCATGGAGCTATTGGGTCTTCCGCCATCGGGTCAGTATCAAGAGCGAGTTGACGTATTAGGTCAACGACGCAACGACGCAACGACGCAACGACGCAACGACGCAACGACGCAACGACGCAACGACGCAACGACGCAACGACGCAAAATATATAAAAATCTTTGCGCCTCTGCGCCTTTGCGTCAAAACCAAAAGTGCCTTTGCATCAACTGCGCCTTTGCGTCAAAACCAAAAGTGCCTTTGCATCAACTGCGCCTTTGCGTCAAAACCAAATATACTAGAGTAGATTGATACCTAACCTCCGCCACTCTGTCAATAGAATCCCCTGGTTTTGGCTCACCGTCGTTGCCGGTGCCCTTTCGGCGGTAACGGCGGTGGGTCTTGCGGCGCTCCTGGCGTATGTGATCGGGGTGGTCTTTCTGGGGCAGGCCAGCCTCAGTGATGTGACGGGGCCACTCGCCGGGGTTGGCGGGCTGGCACTGCTGCGCGCCGGGCTGACCTGGCTGGGCGAGGCGAGTAGCCAACGGCTGGCCAGTCGGGTCAAGTTGGAACTGCGGGCGCGGTTGGTGGCGGCGCTACTGGCGCGTGGCCCAGCGGCGTTGGATGTCGAGCGCAGTGGCGAATTGGCCACCACGATGGTAGAAGGGATCGAGGCGCTCGATGAGTACCTGAGCCAGTATCTGCCCCAGACCATCCTGGCCGGGTTGGCCCCACTGATCATTCTGGTCTATGTCTTCCCGCTCGACCCGCTCTCCGGGCTGGTGCTGCTGCTCACCGCACCGATCATCCCGGTATTTATGTGGCTAATCGGCAGCCACGCTCAGGCCCAAACAGCGCAGCGCTGGGCCGATCTGGGGCGCATGAGTGCCCACTTTCTCGACACACTGCAAGGTATAACAACACTCAAACTCTTTGGGCGTAGCCGCGAGCAACTGGAGGCAGTCGCCGCGATCAGCCGCCGTTTTGGTGATCTCACCATGGAGGTGCTGCGGGTCGCCTTCCTCTCGGCGCTGATTCTGGAGTTAGTGGCCAGCTTGGGCACTGCGATTCTGGCCGTCGAGATCGCGCTGCGCCTCTTGACTGGGCGGATGGAGTTTATCCCGGCGCTGACGTTGCTCATTCTGGCCCCGGAGTTCTATTTGCCACTGCGCCTGCTCGGCCAGCGCCACCACGCAGCCATGGCGGGCAAAGAGGCGTTGGGGCGGATCGGGCCGTTGTTGGAGGCTGAAGCGCCGCAACAGGCGATTGAACCTTGCCCGCAGCAGGTCGGGCAGGGCGTGGCGATCAGCATCCGCAACCTGCACTACGCCTACGCCGAAGGCACGCGGCCAGCGTTGCGCGGAGTGAGCCTCGATCTTCCAGCGGGGCATATCGTTGGCCTCAGCGGGCCAAACGGGGCGGGCAAGAGTACCCTCACCTGGCTCTTGCTGGACTTTCTCCAGCCGGATGTAGGCGAGATCCGGGTTGATGGCGTCCCCCTATCTGACCTCGATGGGCGGGCGTGGCGGCAACGGGTGGCCTGGGTGAGCCAGCACCCGGCGCTCTTTGCCGGCAGCGTGGCCGAGAACATCCGCTTGGCGCGGCCCAATGCCAGTGACGCCGAGGTCGAACGGGTAGCGCGGGAGGCCGGGGCGCACGACTTTATTGTCGAGTTGCCACAGGGCTACCAGACTCCGATAGGGGCCGGGGGGGCGCGGCTTTCGGGGGGCCAGCGCCAACGTCTGGCGATAGCGCGTGCCCTGCTCAAGCAAGCCGATCTGCTGATTCTGGATGAGGCCAGCGCACATCTGGATCGCGCCAGTGAAGCGGCGTTACAGCAGGCGCTACCAGCGCTGCTCCAAGGCCGGAGCGCCCTGATCATTGCGCATAGCCCGCAACTGCTGCGGGTTGCCGATCATGTGGAGGTGATCGGCTCTCACCTCCACATGCATCAAGTTCAGGAACATGTAGGGGCGCGTCACGACGCGCCCCCCGTGGCTTCCAGCGATGCGCAGACACGATCATCGCGCCAGAGGGCGCGTCGCGACGCGCCCCTACACATACCACCACATGGGGCAGGGGAGGAACAGCCCACATGGCGTAGCGCCATCCCCTTCGCTCTCGCCATCCTACTCGGCTTCGCCACCGTCGGCAGCAGCATCGGCCTGATCGCCACCTCCGCCTACCTCATTGCTATGGCTGCGCTGATGCCCAGCATTGCCGTCCTGAGCGTGGCGATAGTCGGCGTGCGCTTCTTCGGCATTGCACGCGGCCTCTTCCGCTACGCCGAACGCTACGTCGCCCACCGCGCCACGTTCCACCTGCTGGCGCGCCTACGCACTTGGTTCTTCGCCATGATCGAGCCACGCGCCCCCGCCGGGCTAATTGATCACCAAGGCGGCGATCTGCTGGCGCGCGCCGTGGGCGATGTCGAGACGCTGGAGCAATTCTACCTGCGCGTGGTTGCACCGCCGTTAGTGGCGCTGCTGGTGATGGGGCTGAGTTGCGGGTTGCTGGCCTTCTTTGACCCCGGCCTTGCCCTTGCACTGCTCATCCTGCAACTGCTGGCGGGCCTCATGCTGCCCCTACTCATTCGCCAGTTCAGCCGCAACGCGGCGCGGGTGGTCGTCGAGCAACGGGCGGGACTGCTCACCACCATGGTCGAGGCGATCCAGGGGCTGCCCGACCTGCTCGCGTTGGGGGCCGAAGCCACCCTTAGCCAGCGGGTCGCCACGCAGGGTGCGGTGCTCGCGCAAGCGCAGGAACGACTGGCGCAGCTACGCGGCCTGAGCAACGGCCTATTTGCCATGCTGGGCCAGGGGGCAGCGGTAGCGATGCTCATCCTCGCCATCCCACTGGTACGCAGCGGCCAGATAGATGGGGTCATGTTGGGGTTGATCGCACTCAGCGCCCTCGCCAGCTTCGAGGCACTCATCCCGCTAGGGCCAGCCCTGCAAAGCCTCGAAGTGAGCCGAGCGGCGTGGCGGCGGCTGGTTGAAATCCGCGCTACAGCGCCCCAGATCAGCCACGAGCCAGACGAATCGCCGCCGCCACTCGATAGCAGCATCGAGTTCAGCAACCTGAGTTTCAGCTACCCCGGCGCGCCGCGTCCGGTACTCCAGGGGGTGTCGGGGCGGGTAGCCACGGGCCAACGCATGCTGATTGTCGGGCCGAGCGGAGCCGGGAAGAGCACGCTGGCCAACCTGCTGCTGCGCTTCTGGGAGGGCTACCAGGGGAGTATCTGCATTGGTGGCCACGACCTACGCAGCTACCGTAGCGAGGATGTGCGCCAGATGATCGGCGTTGTGGCCCAACAGACCCACCTGTTTAACGGGACAGTCGAGGCGAACCTGCGCCTTGCGCGGCCCGACGCCAGCCGCGCCGAGCTAGATCGGGCATGTCAGCAGGCCGGGTTCGACCAGGTAGTTGCGCGGTTGCCGGAGGGCTATGCGACCTGGCTAGGGGAGCGCGGGATGCGCCTGAGTGGGGGCGAACGCCAACGGCTGGCGATTGCGCGGGCTTTGCTCAAAGACGCGCCCATCCTGATTCTCGACGAACCCACCGCCCACCTCGACGCAGTGGCTGAACGCGAGGTTCTAGCGGCGCTGGCCACACTCCAACAGGGGCGCACGACATTATTGATCAGCCACCGCCCGCAAGCGCAGGCCGGGGCGGATGTGGTGGTGCAGTTGCTATGATGAGAATCGAAAATTTGCTCTGATTTGCGGGTTGTGGTACAGTAAGCGTAGATCACCGTTTATGTGCAAGGGTGTGAACCGTTATATCTGAAAATATATGAACCTAGAACTTACTAGTCCGTAAATTAAGTTTCCAGGTCTTTTTGCGACATAGCACTACCCACCCGCTCACCTTGAACGCCCGCAACGGG
>NZ_RYFD01000117.1 GCF_004138135.1 Candidatus Oscillochloris fontis | reverse complement strand
CCTGCCACCGTCACCGTTCCTACTTTGGAAGGATGCTTGAACTGACGATGGCTTCCTGCCGTGCGAACCAATTGCCATCCATCTGCTTCCAGAAGTTTGACGACCTCTTTCACTTTCATCAGCATATGCCTATCGTCAAGGAGGAGTTACCCTGCTCCACCGTGGGTATAGTGTACCGCGCTCTGCGCGACCGCGCAATTTTGTCGTGCAGCATTCTCCACCGTGATAGGGAATCTGCCACCTTGTTCGTTGGCATCATACCGTCGTACCTGCACAGGTGCGTTATCCGATGTCGTACACATCTGGTGCAGGCATGCTTACGTCGGCTCAACAGACATTGAACGTGGCCGACTCTTCGACGGGCGGTGAACGTGGCCGACTCGCCAACGGGCGGTGAACGTGGCCGACCTCCAACGGGCGGTGAACGTGGCCGACTCGCCAACGGGCATTGAAGGTCGCTGATTCCCTGACGGGCGCTGAACGTGGCCGACTCGCCAACGGGCATTGAAGGTCGCTGATTCACTGACGGGCACTGCTCGTGGCCGATTCCGTGACGGGCGCTGAACGTGGCTGATCCCCAACAGGCGCTGAACGTGGCTGATCTCTGACGGGCATTGTTCGTGGCTGATTCCCAACGGGCGCTGAACGTGGCCGATCTCTGACGGGCATTGTTCGTGGCCGATCTCTGACGGGCATTGTTCGTGGCCGATCTCTGACGGGCATTGTTCGTGGCGGACTCCCCAACGGGCGGTGATCGAAGTCGATTCCGCAACGGGCGGTGATCGTGGCCGACTCTTCAACGGGCGGTGATCGAAGCCAATTCCCCAACGGGCGGTGATCGAAGCCGATTCCCCAACGGGCGCTGATCGTGGCCGACTCTTCAACGGGCATTGAAGGTCGCTGATTCCCTGACGGGCATTGCTCGTGGCCGACTCTTCGACGGGCGGTGAACGTGGCCGACTCTTCGACGGGCATTGCTCGTGGCCGAATCTCCGACGAGCTTGGAAGTTCGCAACGATTCCTCGGCCCCCGGCGAGCTGGAGGCCACCCCGACGCCCAACGCCAGCCTTCAGGTGCGCCGCTGGCAAACGTCCCGTGATCCGATTGAAGCTTGCCCACCAGGAAATACCCAGAATGCACCCGGTTCGCAGGCCGCGCCAGCGGCGTCACCTGCGAGGCGATGTTGGGCGTGGGGTTGGCCATAACTCTGCTTCCATACCATGGTTGAATGGGCAACGGGTCTTGATCAAATCTTACTCTGCGATGGGCCTTGGCCGAATCCGATTCTCCAATGGGTGCTGGCATGTGTGTGAAGTGTAGATCTGACGGCACGTGACCTACGGGACGCGCCAGCGGCGGCGTCTGCGAGCGATGTTGGATACCTAGCTGATACCACATGTATTTATACGTTATTAAAAAGCAATGTACCACAAAAAAGTGTTAATAGTTGGGGGTTGTGCTAGTACATAAACTTTAAAAATCGCCTATCGTTGTATTTTTCTACGAATAGGTGATGCACGTATGCC
>NZ_RYFD01000023.1 GCF_004138135.1 Candidatus Oscillochloris fontis | reverse complement strand
GGTGAGGTGCTGTTTTTTCATGCCACCAGTCTAAGTGACGTGGCGATAGAACACAAGAGGTCTTAATTTACGGACTACTGAGTTCATCTCATAGGGTATCTGCTGCGCCTTGGGAGCAGACGATTACACCGCTTGGGAGTGGATTTGAATCTTCCTATCCTGGTGGGTGGGTGTTAATTCGTACCCAGAACACTGTCTCGTGTTCTACCAATAGCAACAACGTGATCTACACGAAGACACGTAACCCTCCTTATACAAATGATGTGGACTGGGTACGCTGGCGGCCAACAATTCCAGCTACTGGTCAGTACCAAGTGTTTGTCTATATGCCTGGCTACACCCACACCACCGGTATTACCACCAAGGCACGTTACCAGATCGGTTCAGCGACGGGTACTACCACGGTGGTGCTGAATCAGAATAGCGGCACATGTGGATGGGTGAGTCTGGGTTGGTACCAGTTTAATGCCGGGACGAGCGGTTCTGTATATATGGGTGACTACACCGGTGATAATCCCTTCCAGCTTATTGCGGCTGATGGGGTAAAGTTTGTGGCCAATCAACCACCACTGGTGCCAACCATGCTCTCACCCTCCGATGGTGCGACAACGAGTTCGACAAACGTCACACTTCAGGCTCAAGATGCGGGTGATCCCGACAACGGCCCAAGCAACAGCCGCCAATTTCAGTTCGCGATTGAACAGATTGGAGGGAGTTGGTCGCAGACTTCAGGCTGGGGTGGTAACTCTTGGAATATCACACTTCCCGCCGATGGTCAGTACCGCTGGCATGTGCAGGCTAATGATGGTAGCAGTAGCACATCGGGATGGTCGGTTTGGCGTAGCATCACACTCAGTAGGGTTTACAGTATCAGTGGGCGCATCACCACCAGCAGTGGAGCCGGATTGGGGAGTGTGTCGGTCTCGGACGGGACGCGCACGGCGACCACAAACAGTACGGGTGACTACACGCTGTCCGGCGTCCCGGCGGGGAACTACACCCTCACCACCTCGCGGAGTGGGTATAGCTTCAGCCCCACCACCCGGAGCATTAGTGTCAGCGGCAATCTGACTGGACAGAACTTCACCGGCACCCTGCTCACCTACAGCGTGAGTGGGCGCATCACCACCAGCAGCGGCACGGCCATCAGCGGCGTCACCGTCTCGGACGGGACGCGCACGGCGACCACGAACAGTACGGGTGACTACACGCTGTCCGGTGTCCCAGCAGGCAGCTACACGCTCACGCCGACGAAGAGTGGCTACAGCTTCAGCCCCACCACCCGGAGCATCAATGTTAGTGGTAATCTGACCGACCAGGGCTTCACCGGTACTGCAAGAGCCCGCTGGACTTTTATGCTGTACCTTGATGGTGATACTCAGGAATTGGATAATGGGCTGGTTTTTGGGTATTTTGCTGATGCTATTCAGCGATTAGAAGTAAATCCTAATGATCTCGTCCATGTCGTGGCACTACTTGATGGGACAACTACCATTGATACCTTCCAAGTTACCTTTACGCCACAAGCTCAGTATCAGCCATTAGGGGAGAAGCGCATGGATGATCCGCTCACCCTGAGCGCGTTCGTTCAGCAGGCTCAACAAGAGTTTCCCGCAGAGTACTACTATCTCGTGATCGCCGATCATGGGAATGCAATCCAGGGGCTTGCATGGGATACAACGAGTGCCAATGACAAAACTGCGCTTTTGACACCAGGGGAACTGCGGCAGGCATTGATCACCATCACGAACGATGGTGCATATCCCTTGGATGTGGTGCATTTTGATGCTTGCTCTTTCGGGTTGTTGGAAACCGTGGCTATGGCGCGGGGGATGGCACGGTATGTGGTGGTCTCACAGAATACCGCTTTTGCTTCCTTCCCCTATGAACGCTATCGCGATGCAGTTGGAAATAACACCACCCCACAAGAGTTCGTTCGCGCCATCACGGTCGCTTATGCTGCATCGATTTCCACTCCATACACTATTAGCGCTTTGGATATGAGTCAGTTTGAGGTTGTGTTATCTCGTCTTAATACTTTCGCTGATCGTTTGACTGCCTTTGCAAATGTGAGTCAGGCCAATCGAGATCTATTAGTCAGCCTGCGGACACAAAGCCAGAAATTTGACTCAGGTGGAGAACCCTACCTCACAATTACCAATGATGATAAGTATATCGATCTTGTAGACTTTGCAACACGCACTCGCACTCAGGTAGTTACACATGACGTTCCTGCAGCAGCCACCACACTAATCGACGCAATTCAGTCCTTTGTGATTGCAGAGATGCACCGCAGTGGAATCTACGCACCAGACTCCTATCTCAGCCGAGAGTGGAATTTAGATGGCACGCATGGGATCAGTATCTACTATCCACCGCGTAGCGCAGGATCGGAATTCAGTGACTATATTGACGGAACAACCTTTCCCAGCTTTACAAGCCTCAGCCGATGGAAGAACTACCTGATGGTTGGTGCTCCGCCTCTGGCTCCCGGCGATCCCTTGCCAGAAGATCAGATCGAGCCACTCGCTCCGCTTCCGGTATCACCCTACAACGTATA
Source organism: Candidatus Oscillochloris fontis (assembly GCF_004138135.1). Classification (GTDB taxonomy): domain Bacteria; phylum Chloroflexota; class Chloroflexia; order Chloroflexales; family Chloroflexaceae; genus Oscillochloris; species Oscillochloris fontis. The sequence goes on along the minus strand of NZ_RYFD01000023.1, from coordinate 63,432 downwards.
TCTACCGATAGTAGTTCGCTAATCTCTACACCTCATGCGCCTGATACTATAAAGAAGGGACGGTGTTTCATGGAACGTTCACGACGTTGGTCTCCTATCATCCTTATTATGCTGCTACTGAGTGTCTCAGTTCTATGGATTGGTACTCTTCCCAGAGTTGCAGCTTCTCCCCATCAGAATAGTGATCCGATTGAGCCAGCAGGCACTGCTGTTGTTAATCTTCCAGTCCCCTATATTCATCAGCTTTGGGATACAGCAGACTCGTTTGCTGGGCGCTGGGCATGTGGCCCAACATCAGCTGTCATGGCATTAGCCTATTATCGTAAGATCCCTCCCCAACCGATAACCATTAGTAAACCAACTGTTCATACCAACGATTATGGCTACTATGTATCATCTGTGTATACGGCATTTAATTACACCTTTAATCGACAGCAAAATGATTCCGCTGGTAAAGCAGCCTATGGAGGTTATGGTCATACAACCGATGGCGGTATGGCTTGGGCTTGGCGTATTCAAGGCTATGTAGAGCGGCACGGCCTTCAACATGAGTTTGACTCCACTCCGACGTTCGATGAGATTAAGTCGAAACTTGATCAGGGCTACCTCGTGGTACTCTCGACTGATCTGACTTCTGCGGGTCATATAATTCTGGTTCGTGGTTATACTAATGATAATAAAATTATCGTTAACGATCCATACGGAAATAAATATGGTCCAAATGGATATGGTAAATATGACGGCGGTAATGTTCAATATGAATGGAGTAAATTTAAGGCTAAATGGATGGTTGTGGTCAAAGGTCAGGCTGATCCGGATGATAATCGAATCCTGTCGCTCAATCAAAGCTTGACAGGTACGATAGCACCAAATAATGACGAAGACCTGTACAATTTCACGATAACAGCAGGAACATCGATTCGGCTAACCATGCAACGCTCAGGGGGTAGTCTTGATAGTTACCTTAAACTGTATGCGCCAGATGGTAGCTTGGTGACGGTCAATGATGATTCTGACAACTCACAGAATAGCAAGATCGAATTTCGGGCTCCTACAAATGGTACCTACCGCGTTATGGCCCATAGCTACAACCATAACTCGGGGGGAACATACCAGATTGCGCTGACCTCTGGCCCTACCGACGGCGACGATAATCGCTGGATATCTTTTGGTAGCTTGCTCCAAGGTACGATTAGTCCAAACGCTGATCGCGACAGCTATTTCATCAATGGAACCAGTGGCGCATATGTGAGCCTACGAATGAACCGTAATGCAGGTTCACTTGATAGTTACCTAGAGCTCTACAGTCCTAATGGCGTACTCGTCGCATCTAACGATGATGGTGGGGAGAATATGAATTCGTGGATCGTCTATCGATTCACGAGTACGGGGACATACCGATTGGTCGCACGCAGTTATAATGGTAGTTCTGGAGGGGCCTACACCGTTAGTAGTGAAAGTATCCGTGGTGAGAATTATGCCCTTAATCGTCCAGTTATTGTTTCAAGCACCGAAAACTCATCAAATTCATCCTACCGAGGTTCACATGCTACTGATGGTAACCGAGGGACACGTTGGTCATCAGGAAGCAGTGCTTCTCAGTTTGTGTATGTGGACTTAGGTCAGGAACGTACTATCAATCAAGTTGTTCTGCGCTGGGAGACCGCTTACGCAACTAAATATAGTCTGTACTACTACTCCGCAACGAACAATCGTTGGCAGACCGCGTACACGACCACATCAGGTGATGGGGATATTGATGCCATCAATGTCTCATTCCGTACGCGCTATATCTATCTAGAAATGACAGGGCGGAGCGGCATCTGGCGGAACTACTCACTCTGGGAGCTAGAGGCATATAACACCGCAACGGTGCTTGCACCACTCGTTCCCCCTGAAGATGGGAATAAGGCTCCTGAGGTTGGGTATACCCCACTTGCGCCACTGGCACCGTACCCGGATGGGAAAGAGATGCCGATACTTGCACTCTTCACAGATCAGGAGACTCAACCATTAGCAGCGGATAATGCGACGGTAGATGCTCCAACTACCCAATTGAGTGAGACCTTTGGTTCTCCAACAACGAGCATAACCATCTCGACTGCAACCATCAGGGAAGGGGGATCGGTAACAGTCACCGCAGTGGATGCTCACGACACGGACTCAAATCAGATTGGCAGTGGAATCAGCGCCTACCGTTGGGCTCTTGTCCCGACCACACTTGGTGAAACAGGTGCCTCGGCTATCGAGTTCGATGGTGGAGAGACGGCGGTTATTCCTGGAGATCTACTCACCGCAGGCACATACCAAGTGACCCTATCGGTGCAGGATGATGAGGGTGGTTGGTCGGATGCGGTAACGACAGATCTACAAGTACTTAATGGGGTATACCTCCCTCTCGTCGTGCGGTAAAATAAATAAATGATCGAGTGCCCCTGCATAAGAAACTTGTGGGGGCGTTCGGTTTTCGACATCTTACAAAAATCTTACCACCCCCAACCCCACCCAGCGAGGCTCTCCCATGCACCACGACAAACACGAAACCACCCGCGATTGGCTCCGGCGTGCCGTTGGGTTGTTGCGCGGTGGCAATATGCCGTTGGCAACCAACGAGGTTGATGTTGCTGTTCTGCACTGGAAGGTTCAGGATGTGTTGGCTGCTTCCGAGCCACCTGCTGAGGATACACGCAGCCAGCAGACGTGGGCTTATGCGGGTCTGGTGAAGGCGATCAAGCGCTGTGGTGGGGGCAGTTTAGCGTTTGAGGAAGATGATGTTGAGTGATACGGGTCGCCGCTGGCGCTGGCTGAGCCTGTCGAAGCCCGCTGGCTGAGCCTAGGGCGGTGGTGCATCGTAACCGGCTGGAAGCCGGTGCTACCCTGGGCGGCTGTAGGGGCGCGTCACGACGCGCCCTCTGGCGCGATGATCGCGGCGACATATGGCGTGGAGACGCCATGGGGCGCATCACGATACGCCCCTACATGTTCCTTAACGGAGCAACGTGCTACTGCTGCAACGTTTCGTGATACCCCATTTTTGGTTGATAGGGCATGAGCTACGGCTCGCTGTTGCTTGATGTACCATGGATCAAGGTCTATCAGATCAGCGCGCAGCAGTTACTCGCGATGAAGCTTTCGGCGTGGCGAAGCCAGCAAGATATTGCGGCGTAATATCTTTGCGCCGCCCAATTTTCTGGAGATGGTGTGATACCGGCGCGTTGGCTTCGGCAAGCTCAGCCAACGCCAGTGTTTCCCTCGGCATCACTGACCGCCCAGACCATTGGGTGCTCAGAACAACCGCTGCTGACGCGGCTCCGCGCCGGGTTGGGGAGGTTGTTGGCCGCGCAGTGCCCACGCCAGCAGATCGGCGAGGTTGAGTTCGTCTGCCCATTGGTCTAGGTAGCCCCGGTCGAGCGTATCCTCCTGCACCCGCAGAATGGCCTGCACATCACGCCACTGGCGGTCGGAGGGGGCGAGGGCGTACCACTCTAATTTGGCCAAGACGGTGTCTTCGGCGCTGGCGACGCGCAGTATCCCACCTGGCTCGCCGGGAAGATTGACGATCTGCGCCCGCTGGAACTGGGCTACCTCGAAGGGGCGACCTGAGGCGAGGTAGATGTCAATCTGGAAGCCGGTTGTGTTGTCATAAGCGCAAAACCCCGCCCGCTGCTGCCAATCAGATCGGGCCGTGGGGAGCCGCCGCATAGCATCGGTGATGTCGCTGGGCAGAAAGCTGAACTCCGTGTGGAGTGCCTGCTCCAACCTTCCCACCGACCCAGGAGCCAGATTCAGTACGAGATCGAGATCGCGGGTCATGCGGTACTCGCCGTGAACCACCGCAGCCACCGAACCAACCACGAGATAGGGGATGGCTTGGGTATCAAGCATGGCTCCGATGCGTAGTGCGAGGGCCAACGGATCTACTGGGGTGGGCATTAGTGCTAATCCCTTCAGTATGGCTTCCCCGTGCGCATAGTGTTCAGGTGCTAGGCGTTGGAGAGCAAGGGCATAGCCTAACTCGTGTGGTGTTGTGTCTGGCTTACGCCGCTGAATACCGGCTAGGGCCAGTCGGTCGGCCATGCGGTTCATGTCGCGGGCCAACGCTAATTTGCGCCCAGGTGATAGTGAGCGCAGGATTGTGATGATATGGGGATCATGATCGACAAATACCATCATAAGTTCCACAATAAAATTGGTCAAGGTAGGTGCATTATAGCGCCAGAACCCCTCTTAATCCTCATCATCTGCACGAGTGGCTTCCAGTCTCTGGATCGTCAGCCAGAGGGTTTCGGCGCATTCGTTGGTATAGGCTTCTACCACCGCTGTTTCGATCTCATTGCGCTGGGTGCCTATTGCAGCGATGATCCCTTCTCGCGTACTCCCTATGGCCTCAATGGCGCTCAACAGGGCTTCAATCTCGCTCAGGTTGCGTGGTACAGGGATGCTGCTGCGTAGGTGTGACCAGGGGTATCCACGTATGCCCGGATCAATCTCATTGCAATACCAGCAGAAGTAGTCCAGGATGGGGATATTGGCGGAATCATTGACGCTGATGCCGGTCTGGTTGAAGAGTGTGACCTGTTGAGCGTCACGGAGGTAGCGACTCTTGCGGGTTTCGTTCAATGCGCCAAAGGTGTTGAGGCTGCCATCAATGATGAAGTCGCTGATCTTGCCAGTCAGTTTGCCATCTTGTTGCCATGTTGCGTAGACATCCTGGGCGTTGGGTGCAGATTGAAGGGTGTGCTGAAGCGCCTGGATATGCTCTACCAGTGCTCCGATGCGTGCTTGTTGGCTAGGGTCTATCACTTTGACCGGCATTTGTTTCCACACATCCGGGTAGATGCGGCCTTCACGAGTACCCTGGGCTTGGTTGGACAGCAGGTAGCGCCGCATATAGTCGCTATTGATCACGGCCAGAATGTAGCGTAGATCAAAGAGTTTGGCGATGGTCTCCAGATCGGTGTAGCCGGATATGGCCATTGAGTTGTTGCGTACCTTCTTGACCCCACGTTCATCTACGTTCAGGGCGTGCCACGGTACAACCACCTGCACACTGTGGTTGGCAAAGAGTTGGTCGGTGTCGTAGTAGCCGCCCGATGTTTCACCCAACAGCAACTTCTTGGGGGTGCGGAAGAGTTCGGGGATGCGGGGGCGGCGCATCTTCGCTTTCATATAATCATAAGCGACATAGCGCTGCCGGGTCAGATAGTAGGCTTGCACTTCAGCACCCAACACGCCGCGATCTGTGAAATATGTTGCTTCGCCAGATGAAAGCCCATCAATACTTATCCGAAAACTGTCATCCAGATCAAAGGCTTTTACCCGCTGTCCATGGATAATCGTATCTTCACGTTCATGACTATGCGCTTCAAGACCCGTCCCAATATACGCAATCGCACAGAGCGGCACGCAGCAGGTATGCAGTTCTGGTGGCGGAGCCATATAGTTGGCGCGGAAGAGAACTTCCGGGCCGAGTGCCTGATTGATGGGAGCCTCGGTATAGCTCGTACAGGTGATGGCGGTATGGGTACGGCGGCGCAGGCTTGGATTGAGTGCCGCCCGCTTTTGGAGTTTGAAGATCGTACTCATCACACCCACATCGTTGCCAAACAACTTTAGGCGGGGAAAGAAATCAATCTGTTCGAGCCAATACCGGCTCAGATCGGCACGTAACGGCTTGGCATAGCCTTCGGTTTCGATAGCATTCGTAGTAATCAGGATCATCCAGCCGTTTTCGGCCAAAAACCCAAGATTGCGATACACAAAGGGGACAAACAGATCCCATTTATCGCGCACCGGGTAGATGCCCCAACTACGAATCTGATGGCGATAGGTGCTTGTCTCCTGGCTCTCGTTCGCCTTCACGTAGGGTGGATTGCCGATCACCACATCGAAGCCCTGTTTGCCCTGCATGAGCCGCCCTGGAGTCGCCTTGCGATCTTTCATTGATTGTAAGCGGCGCTCCTCATCAGAGAGGCGCACCGGCTCAACAATCGGCACACTCGCCCCAAGTGCCGAGGCATTATGGCCCAGGTGATACTCGACCAACTCACGCCGGGTTGGCTCCAACGTATCCCCGCAGTAGATATGAATCCGACTGATACTATGGGCGGCAATCAGGCTACCGCTCGTGGTATCGCGCAGGAACGGCATACAGCGCATCATCAGGTTGATCTCGGCCAGATAGCAGGCAAAGGGACTAATATCAATCCCAGCGAGCGTATCAACGAGGTATTCTATCGCCTCGCTCGGTTGGAGGAGCGCCTGTTGCACCATCACATGCAGAATGGCCGCTTTGCGTGCTGCGATCTCGACAAGAAACGAACCGCTCCCACACGAGACATCAATGACCGAGAGGTTGATCGCCGCCCGTTCCTCAGTGGTTAGGGGGTGGGTATCGGAAGCATGGCGTACCGGAAAGAGATTCAGGCTATCTACCATGTACGTCACAACCGCATGCGGGGTATAGAATTGGCCGTGCTCACTGCGGCGTTGTTCCTCGATGTAGCCCTCGTTATAGATATGCCCTAGCAGGTCAAAATCAAGTTGCTGGAAGTTGTAGCGATTGAGAGCCGCAAGAATCCCCAAGATGCTACGCTCATCAAGTTGGAACCAATCATAGAGATCGGCGCGACTGAAGAAGTTGTGGTAGACATTCGCGGCACGCTCAAAGGTCTCGTGCAAGAGGCGTTGATAGACATCACGCACACCAGCGAGCAAGGCACGGCGGTAGGCATCGAACTGGCTAAAAGGGCCATCGGAGATACGGCGCTGAATCAGCCCATAGTCTTCACACACGCGCACGAAGAAGAGGCGCACAAAGTGAATATAGCCGGTTTGGAGGCAAAACTCACGGGCGGGATCGGCATAGACACCGCGTACACGGCGTTGCCATTCGCTATAGGCGCGTTGTAATCGCACCGATGCTGCATAGGACTCGCCGAGGGCAGTGATATAGGTGAAATGGGTAGAAAGCAGCGCTAGGAGCGTATCAGGCTTCGGTATTGCAACTGGGCTACTGCTAACAGGAACAGCCATACCGGGTAACACTGATTGTTGATAGGCTAAGACGGACTGGGCGCGTACGATATAGGTCGCATAGAACCAATCAGCATCGCCGGTAGCTTCAAATTCAGCCACGAGGTCGTGTACCAATGTAAGCAATGCGTCACGCAGATCCGGTTCAGTCACCTGCCCAACCAGGAGCGCAATCTCATCCACGACGCGATCCGCATAGAGCCGTGGATCGGTTGCGCTGATCTGGCTACAAAGCTGGGTATAGGTAGTCAAATCCTGGTACAAAAGGGCAAACTGGGCACTAATGGTTTCACGCAGTAGGCCAAGTCGCTGTGCAATCTGCTGGACCAACCCGCTACGTGCCTCAGGCGTTGTTAAGGCAATGCTATGAAACTGGCCTACATCATTGAGTTCGGCTAAATACCCATCAACGGTTGTCCACTTCGTGGCATCCAGCATATCCTGGGCAATGAGCAGTGCATTGGCGAGCGAAGGATGCGCTGCAAGGGCCGCATCTGCCTGCGCCGGAGTCGTACTTCCCGCCAACAGTGCATCAAGTTCGGTCAGGGTGATCGTGGCACGCGGTTGTAAACTCACCCCAAGATCGAAAAAGTGCCAGATATTGCCATTGGTGAGGACACCAAGATAGAGACCACGTAAGCGCACATAACGCGCCAACTGCTGGGGTGGAGTTTCGCCTGTCGCAAGGCGCGTGGCAAGCAAATGCCCAAATCCCGACTTCTTAGTTTCAACAATGGCTACTGGGCGGCGGTCACTCCTACTTCCAGCATAGAGGACAACATCGGAACGATCAGCGGCTTCGATCTCAATCGCAGCCGGATCATAGCCGAAACCCTGGGTGAGCAGATGATCTTTAATCAATGAAGCCCGCAGACGCAGTTCATCGCCACCATGGCGGGCGAGATTGCCGGAAAAATAGGTATTGGCTGACCCGTGGGTGGGATCGTTCCATGAGCGAAAGGCATTGATAAGGCGCAAGGCAAATACACCGAGGGTCAGCGCAGCCATAGGGAATCTCCGCCTTTAGTAACTGTTCACACTTCTCCTAGCCTCCAGGTTTTGACGCAAAGGCGCAAAGCCTGCAACAACCCTTTGCGTCAACACGAGGTTTCTTTTACCCCAAGTGTGAACAGTTACTGCCTTTATGATGATTGACAAATACAAACATATGTTCTATAATCAAGTCGAGCAAGGTATATGAATTATAGCGCCAGAGGAAACCCTGATGCTACCCTCATTACTTGTTGCGGCTCTTTTCGCTACACTAACCGTCGTTCTTGTCGCGTCGCGTTTTTTGCTTAGCGCGGGTGACGCTCGCCGTGGGCTGGATCGCGCTATAGTAAACCACCACCCGCCTCAAGGCGGGGGCTTTGCTCTGGCGCTACCGACGAATCGGCATCCGAGCAGTACGGCACGTTTACGGGTGCCCTGTCGGGCGAACCCGACAGCGATGGGAGATGCACGGGCATCTGACCCTGAACGTTTTACCTGCCGAAGGATTCCTCGACAGAACCAGCAAGGTTCAGTTGGTCACGTGCTGCAAACCGGGTCCACGGGTGCAGTGCCCCGAATTGTGCCTTCGCACATGGACAGTATAGCATACCCACGTGGTTGCCCCACACCGCTGAACGCGGTGCGGTGGTAAGCACCTACCAAGGAGTGAGGCCGCACAAGCCTCATTCCTCCCGCCCGTAAACGGGCGGGAGGAATGAGGCTAATTCTATGACTCAGGCGCTGACACGTCTAGGGGCGCTGGCCGCCGAGCAGGGACACACCCTCACGCTGGTGGTGGTTGGAGGTGCGGCGTTAGTATTGCGCTACCAAGCTCGTCTTTCGACCCAGGATGTGGATGCCTTTTTCGTCACCCCGCCGGAGCGCCGTGAGACACGCGCTTGGGCCACGATTGTCGCCCGTGAGTTGGGGTTGCCCGCCGATTGGCTGAATGATGGGGCGAAGGGCTTTATGCAGGACATGAGCTACGGCCCGCTGTTGATTGATGCACCAGGGATCAAGGTCTATCAGATCAGCGCGGAGCAGTTACTCGCAATGAAGCTTTCGGCGTGGCGCGATGAGCAGGATGAGGCTGATGCACTGGTTGTGTTGAATGATCTCGCCGCACACTATCCCTCGAAAGAAGCGTTGTGGGATGCAGTTCAGCCCTATGTCACGCATCTGAAAGCGCAGTATGCGTTCGATATGCTCTGGGAGGATCGAAATGACTAGTACGCTGACCACATCAAGTCACTTAGGTGAGATGGCGGTAGCGCTTTTGGGGTATGATGCGCTTCTTCTCCGTCTCTATGTCCAAGCGTGGCTACGGGAACGACCACGTTTCGCACTGATGCCCAAGCCAGAAACCGATGATCCGCGCATCCTTGTGGCTGCCGCTGCATTGGTTGAGTTGTTGGCTGGAAGATTCAATCAACTACCACCCACTTGGACGACCAGCAGCGGATCGCTCGGTGAACCAATTTTTTGCATTGCCCTGGGCCGAACGCCCCGGTTTCACCCGCGATCTCTGCCTCAACGAGTCGCCGGAGCCGTTGAAGCGGCGCAATATCTTTGCGCCGCCCAATTTTTTGGAGATGGTGTGAGTTTTTAGAAAAAGAGGGCGTGAACCCCAGGAGCTTTAGCCCTGAGATATACGCCCTTTGGAATAGTTTGTGGAAGTGGTGGATGAGCGATACCTTCTATACCCACTTGCCGATTCTCACCGAGTTGAGCCAGATCGTTAAACCCAGCAATTTTCACCCGGCTCCTGCTGATTGGTGGGTAGCGCTGAGTGATGTGCGCAACTCAACCCAGGCGATCAACGCGGGCCACTACAAGGCGGTGAATATGGCTGGGGCAGCTTCGATTGTTGCGTTGCTCAACTGCGCTCCGGCTGATAGTATCCCCTTTGTCTTTGGTGGTGATGGAGCAACATTGCTGATCCCGCCCGATCTGCTGGAGGTTGCCCGCGCAACGCTGGCAGGAGTACGGGCGATGGTGCAGCGCGAAATGCAGCTTGATCTCCGAGTGGGTTTTGTGCCACTGGCTGAGGTGCGAGCGCACGGGGTCGAGGTTGGAGTCGCTCGCCTTCGTATCTCTCCACACTACGACCAGGCACTCTTGAGTGGCGGTGGCACTGCTTTAGCCGAACGGCTGATCAAAGATCCCACCACAGCATTGCGCTACCTGTTGCCTGCTGATGCACCGCTCCGTGAGGCTGATATGACGGGTTTGGAGTGTCGCTGGCAGGACATCCCTAGCCCACACGGGGAGACGGTGAGCCTGTTGGTCATGGCTGTACCAGGCATGCCCCCTGATGCTGCGAGTGCGATCTATCGCCAGGTTATCACCGAGATCGAGGCTGCCTATGGCCAAGAGCAGGATTATCATCCGCTGGCGGTACCCAATCTCCACCTCAGCTTTAAACTCCAGGATCTGCTGGGTGAGACGAAGTTCCGTACTCCACCGCGTATGATAGCACGCTGGATCTACATGGCTCAGATCTGGGGGCTGAATCTGGGGGTACGGCTCTACACTATGGGTGAGGTGCTACGCGGCAAACGCCCTTGGTGGCAGGATTACCGTGAGCAGGTCTTTCGTACTGCCGACTATAAGAAGTATGATGATACCCTCCGCATGATCATCGCCGGACGCCCAGAACAACGGCAGCAACTCAGCGCCTTTCTTGAACATGCCTACCAACAGGGTCAACTTGTGTATGGCCTGCATGTCACCGACCGTGCCCTCATGACTTGCCTCGTCTTTGAGCGTATGGGGCGTCAGGTGCATTTTGTTGATGGAGCTGATGGCGGTTATTCACGGGCAGCGATAGAGTTGAAGGATCGCTTGAAAAGGTTTACCCCGCATCAGTGAACAAGCGCGCCAGCATCCTCTGGCTGATCGTCTGGTAGAGTGCGCTTAAGTGGGTTTGCGTGCCAGCAGGTGCAGTGCCGTAGCGTTTCAGGATTGCTGCTTTGACGTCCGGTGCAGCGATTTGAGTGTTGATCTGTGCTAAGTCTGTACCGGGATCATCATAACATGACAACAGATCGGCCAGGGCTGGCTCTGGTTCGCAAACAGGAACGGCAATCTCAGGCTGCGTCGGTAATGATCCCGCCCGCAGTTCGCGTAGGGCGGTAATAATCGCGTCTTTGTTCCGTCCGCGCAACTCGAAGATCAAGAATGGATCTTCATCAAAACGTTCGCCAAGGAGATAATAGACTGCTGCGATATGCTTACAGGGGTTAGCGTAGTCCGGGCAGGAGCAACTGGTACTCAGTTCACTCGATTTCATGGGGAACAATGCGACCTTGGCGGATTCAAAGGCTTGCTCGATCTCCTGCGGCATCTCGCCAGACAGCAGTTGCGCCGCAAAGATGGCCTGCTCGGACATCGCCGCAATCGCCTGCTGCCATTGCGTGTCGCTCAATGGCTGAATGCCGATCTTAACGGTGTATGGGGTCGGTCTAGAACCCTGCACCCGCGAGTTCACCCAACCAACGGTAATATCAATATTCAGCACCGCCCCGCCGCGCGCATAGGTGCGCCCGCGTGTCAGGCGGCTGCCGAAATTGAATGATTCAAGCACACTGATCCAGCGCTTGGCCCACCACGAAGTGCCAAACGCACCGCTCTTGTTTTTGGCGCGGATGCCGTCGGCTGGTAGGCGCGGGCGTGATTCGTAATAGCCATAGCCCCAATCATCCGAATGACCTGATCGTTTACGAGGCATCGCTTTCTCTTTCAGCAACTGTTCAGTGAGAACGGCTGGCAGGAATCTTCATCCGGCATAGCCGTACCGTGTCACACAGATCGTTATTCGGCGACGGCGTCGCGGCGAAGCGCAACGAGTTCACGCAGTTGATTCGTCGTTAGTTCGGTCAGCCATGTTTCGCCGCTGCCAAGGACGAGGCTCGAAAGCCCGCGCTTGGATTCGATCATATCATCAATCTTCTCTTCCAGAGTTCCGCCACACAAGAACTTGTGTACCTGAACATTGCGCTGCTGCCCGATCCGAAAGGCGCGGTCGGTTGCCTGATCCTCGACTGCCGGATTCCACCAGCGATCATAGTGGAAAACATGATTGGCGTGGGTCAGGTTCAGTCCGACGCCACCAGCTTTGAGTGAGAGGATGAAGATCGGTGGGCCTTTGGGCGCTTGGAAGCGGCGTACCATAGCGTCACGCTCTTTTGGTGGCGTGCTGCCGTGCAGAAAGAGTGGCCGGGTGGCGAAGCGCTCGCTAAGGTATTGCTCAAGTAGGTCACCCATCTCGGTGAACTGGGTAAAGATGAGGGCACGGTCGCCAACGGTGAGCAACTCCTCTACCATCTCGCCCATGCGCTCTAGCTTGCCGGATCGATCATTGATTGGCGATCTATCTTTGAGGAAATTGACCGGATGATTACAGATCTGCTTGAGTTTCGTCAACATGGACAGCACCATACCGCGTCGTTTGGTTGGCTCACTCGTAAGGGCACTCTGCTCGATCTGCGCGAGGGCGTCGCGCACGGTTGCCTCGTAGAGCGTAACCTGCTCACGGCTGAGCGGCACATAGACCTTCATCTCGATCTTGTCGGGAAGATCACTAATAATTGATTTGTCGGTCTTGAGGCGTCGCAGGATGAAGGGAGCTGTCAGCCGCCGCAGCGTCTCGGTCGCCTGTTGGTCATTCGTCATCTCAATTGGTTTGGCGAAGGTGCGCCGGAATTCGGTCTCGCCGCCAAGATAGCCAGGGTTGAGAAAGGTCATAATGCTCCACAGTTCGGTCAACCGATTCTCGACCGGTGTGCCGGTCAGTGCAATCCGCGCCTCGGCTTGTAGGGCGCGTGCGGCCTGCGCCTGGCGCGTATCGCTATTCTTGATATTTTGGGCCTCATCGAGAATAGCAAGACGCCATTCGATCAACGTCAAATCGTCGCGATCCCGTGCCAGTAGCGGAAAACTGGTGATAACCACGTCGCACTGGCTGAGGTTCTGGGATAATTCCGTGCCACGTTTACGGTCGGAACCCTGGTGAACAAGGATACGCAGGCTCGGCGCGAAGCGCAAGAGTTCACGTTCCCAGTTGCCTACCACCGAGGTTGGGCAGACCAGCAGGCTTGGCGGGCCGCTCGGCATTTGAGCTTTTTCGTGCAGCAGTAATGCAATCGTCTGAGGGCTTTTGCCCAGACCCATATCGTCTGCTAGGCATGCTCCTAGTCCAAAGCGGCGCAGAAACACAAGCCAGGAGAACCCGCGCACCTGATAGGGGCGTAACGTGCCATGGAAGTTGGTCGGCTGGGGTAACTCGGTGAGTTGCTGGATGCGGCCGAGATCGTCGAGGAGGGCACCGATGTCGCCATCAGTATCGAAGCCATCGAACGCCAGTCCGGCGGGAAGTTGCGGTGCGGTGCCAGTCAGACCCAGACGCAGGGCTTCGCCCAGGTTCATGCGGCTGCCCTTCTTCAAGAGCGCGAGTGTCTGCCGTGCGTGTTCTGGGTCGAGCGCCACCCATTCGCCGCGAATCTGCACCAATGGTTGTTTGAGCGCCACCAAGCGTTCAAATTCAGCCAGTTCAATCTGCTGATCGCCAATGCTGAGTTGCCATTTGAAGTCAATCATGTTGGCGAAGCTCAGACGGCCTGCGTGATCAGCGCGCTTCGATGTTCGTTTGGTGGCGTTGGCGCGTACCCGCAGACGGCGTGCTCCGCCCCAGAACGCCGGAACGAGTACGCCAAAGCCACTCTGTTCAAGCAGTGGCCCCGCTTCACTCAGAAACCCGAAGGCTTCTTCGGCTGAAAGCGTGGCATATTCGGGGGTCTTTGTGCGTAAGCTGCGCTCGATTGCGCCAACCAGACGCGCCGCAAACCCAAGGCCGCGCAGGAGCCGCTCTTGCGGGTGGGCAAAGCGCCGGTCAAGGTACTGAAACATGACACCGCGTTCCTGCCAGAGCTGACCAACCGGCACCAATAGGCTGGGGTCATCGGTTGCCTGGAGCAGAAAACGCAGCGTCCAATCCGTCTGATTCGGCTGCGTGGTGTTGGGTTCCTCCAGCCGAAAGGTGATCCGAAACTGATCGTCACCAGCGGCATGATCCTGCTCATACCAGATCCGCCAGGCTCGGAAGAGTTCATCGGCCTCGTGGTGTTTGAGATGAACCATCTGCTCGTCGCTGAAGAGTGCGGCCAGCCACGCAGCACCAGCCGCGCCGATCTGGCGCTGCCAGCGTCCAATGGTGGCCACCGTCGCATCCTGCTCACGGGCTAGGTCACGAACGAGCCGATCCACACACACACTGACAAAATCGTCGAGAAGGGCATGCGCCGACATCGCCTGAGCGTGGTCGGTGACGATGGCGCGGCAGAGTGGCGGCAGTGAACTGGCCAGACGTGTGAGCGAGCGGGCAGTCGTCGCCAGCGGGCGTGGTCTCCAGTGCGCTCGCAGAAGCGAACCATCGCGCTCAAGGGTCGGCAGGAACTGTTCGCCGACAACCAACTCGGCTACGAGGCGCGCCGCCACCCGCCATGCCAGCAGATCACTACCGAGAATATCGGACTCTTCCAGCTTGAGCAGCAGATCGGTTGCTGTCTGGGTATCGAATATCAGGCCGCGCACCCGCCATGCGGCTAGGCTGGCGTCGCCTTCCGCTGCCTCAATGCCAGTGTTACGCAGCTCACGCAGTGGTGCAGGGCGCCCCGCGACCGACGGCAGCCAGATGATCTGCTCTGCCGACTCGGCCTGCCCTACGAGGTGTACGATCATGCGCTGGAGATCGGCGATTGCCGCGTGGAAGGGGTGGATCGGAGTCTTCGCCTTCCGAACACCACGCCCCAGTAGCTGCGAATCCTCGCCCCAGATGAACAAGCGCTTCACCTGCGGTAGCCATGTCCCATGCAGGATAATCGTCATAGCATGCTCTTGTGTAGACAGGCGATAGTGTAGGCCATTCTACCATTCCATCGCAAGCTATGATTGCGATGGGGTGGTTCATGTCGCGAGCCAACTCTAATTTGCGCCCAGGTGACAGTAAGCGCAGGATTGAGATTGACAAATACCAACATGTGTTCTGAAATTTTACCAAGAATGCAGTTGTATTATGATACAATTGGGTGAGAATATCAATCACAGAGTATCCATCCCGTCACTTTGAGCAAGCCGGTTTCAGGAGTGTGTCTATGACTACTTCGCATTCTGCGGTAACGCCACCTCCCGCACAAACACCCATTGTTCCCATCGACATCTTCGATGCATTCCGTACACAGGTCATTGACCGAGTCCAGGTTCGTATGACCCATTCCCCTACTCCTGAAAGCTACGTAACCTACCTTGCACGTCCGGCTTCGGAGCGTGATAACGACGAAGCAGCGGTGGTTGATGTGCAATTTACACGCTACGTCCTCGAATGGCTTGGTTTCACCCAAGGTGGAGACGTCATCTATAATCGTACCCTTCCAGGTGGAGGCGCAAGCCGACCCGATTATGTCGTACAAGGAACGATTGGTATTGCCTTTATTTGGGAAGATAAAAACAGTTCGCACGATGACTTTGTTGGCGATCTTCCGCAAATGCGTCGCTACAGTGGTGGCACCGCAGGGTACGCGGTCTGGTGCAATATGCGTCGAATCATTGCTGTTCGCTTTCGTTCAAGTGATCCGCTTGACTATGAACACATCGCTACGATCAATGTTGCGAATCTGTTTGGTGCAGGAACCACACTGCTCCCTCCGGTTTTCGAGGCGGAACGCAATCAACTCTCAGTGTTTTATCTCTTATTTCGCAAAGAACGCTTTACCCGCTTTTCATCACTGATTGATGCGATTGCCGTTGACGAAAAACACTTTCTTGCCCGTGCTATCCCATTGGAAGGTGATGCAGCACTGGAGCAATTTATTGCCGGAAGCCGTCAATCACTCGAACACCTCCGGCTTGCGGCTCTGGCACGGATTCAAGAGGCACTCGTTGGGCGCTCTCGCCAAGCGGAAGAAGAACAGCGGTTGATTGCAGAATGGGAAACAGCAACCGCCCTGTTTCTTACAACGATGGCCTACCCGTCGTTACAGGCACCCATTCAAAATGCTGCAGCAAGCATTACTGAACGCTTAGGTACACTGAATGCTACCGACATTGCGGCATTGGCCCGCATTGTCGAAACCGCCTATGGTGGGCGATTGACGGCATCGAGTCGCGCTGCGGTTATGACCTGGCAAGATCGTGCCGTTCGTATCAACGGGGCAATGCGAGCCATCCGCTACCAAAGCACTGCGTTTACCATTGCAGATGCGTATTACCTCTGGTGTGAGCGCCAAAATGACGAAGCCGACAAGACACCGACGATCTATGCAGAACAGGTTGCCTACGTCCTATTTGTGCGCCTCTTGCTGGTACGTGTCCTCGAAGACAAAGGTATCATTTCTCCGCGACTAGCGAGTGACGGCGGCTTTCAGAACTGGCAAACCTATGTGCAGTTACACTTTAAGGAAGTTGCAGGCGTCAGTATTCTTACAGACAACTTTTACAGTCTGCTGGTGCGAAAAGCGAGTCGCTACTATTTGCACTTTTTTCAACAGGCGGTATTTGATTGGTTTGTTCCTGATGACTTCCTCTTGTTGGAAACGCTCTATTTCCTTTGCCATTACTCCTTCCAGCACGTCACGAGCGATGTCATTGGGTTCACCTATGAGCGATACATCGACCGGACGGCCCGTAAACGCAAAGGGCACTTTTTAACCCCTGCTTCCGTAGTGGATTCGATGTTAGATGCGCTTGGCTACACTGGGCGGGTCATGATTGGGCGAAATCTCCTCGATCCCGCGTGTGGCAGTGGAAGTTTCCTGCTCCGTGCCGCACGTCGGTATCGCACTGCACTCATCGAATCCCTGTGTCAACGCAATAGTCTCCCCGTGGGAATCGAGAGTATTGAGGGGAATGCGATATTACGGCACGAGTTAGCCCAACGCTATCTTGATGCGTTGACAACGGCATTTGTCGGTATGGAACGAAATCCATTTGCGTGTTACTTGGCTGAAATGAATCTGCTCATCCAGGCACTCGATGATTTCAGCATTCTGCACGGCATTGAACCGAAACCGATTGAACGGTTCGCTATCTTCAATACCGATAGTCTTGATCTCCCGCTAGAAGTGTTGTTTGCAGGGTCGCCCGGTTCCTTTGGCCCGCTAACCATTCCTAAACGGCTGAGTGATCAGTTGCTTGATGATGCCTTTGTGATCAAAGCCCGCCAGGGTGACTATCAGCAAGGCTTCATGTATATCATTGCAAACCCACCCTATGTAACCAGTAAACAGGAAGATGTGGCTGCAACCCGATTTCGTGGGAGTCCATTTTGGGCAAGTGCGCTCTCTGGCGACACCAACCTCTACCTACTGTTTCTCCAACTTGGGCTGTACTATCTTGCAGATGGCGGGCAGATGGCATACATCGTTCCGTTGACGATTATTGGTGACGCAAGCGCCGCAGCCATGCGGCTCCGTTCTACTACCACGCCATTCAGCCTCCATCGGGTGATACGGTTTTTTCGCGGTGACATTCTCTTTGGTGATGTGGATCAGGCCGTTGGTATTCTGTGCATCCATCGCCAACCTGCGCCGACTACCATCACCGTAGGAGGTGGAGCGCAATTAGCGGATGTGCCGTCGAACATGATCACCGTTTCAGCCAATAACGTCACTGAGGCCGTGCCAGAAGACGATATATGGCATCGTGCATGGCTGGTTGGAACGAGTCCAGAACAGTACGACATTTGGCAGTATGTTCGCATGATCAGTGATACGTTTGCGTATCAGATGCGAACCCTGTTAGCTGCGTGCGAGGTGCGGCAAGGCGATGTCAATGCAACCTATACAAATCCATTCCGGCGAGGAAGCGCAGGCCGGGGACAGCGAGGGGCCGTAGCGATCTACAAGGGAGAGAATGTACGCCCCTTTGCCCCTCTTCCTGATGAGCCGTCTGATTGGGCTATTCCAACAACAGGCGCAACGGGTAATCAATCGCGTGCTGCAACGATCCTCACGGAGATTGCAACCCTCTCATCACCACAAATGGGCATTGTACTCCGAGAAACAGCGAGACTCAACACCCGTGAACGGCTTACCCCAACATGGTTTACACGGGATAGCACACATCCGGTGGCGTTTACCCATGTCGTGTGGCGTATGGTGCTGCTGCCAGGACATACGGAGGCACGGGGAAAAGCATTGTTAGCGTTGTTGAGCAGCACGACTGTTGCCTACCTCCTCAATCTCTTTTCTACCAATAGTCACATCAGTAAGGATGAGTTGGAGCGTCTCCCTATCCCTGACCCATCTACCTTTCCTGAAGCGCAACTCACGAGTCTTGCTGATAGCTTGCTCGATGCACGCCGGGTATTCGAGGTACGGTATGCGCAACCCTTTGCGATACCTACAGATTCGTTTCCAACACTGAGTCCCGAAACTATCACGGTTCTGCCTACCGCGTATGTACGACGGGTGGGGGGGGGCACAATCACTCTGGATGCGTTAGAGCAGCAGGGTATTATTACCATCACTGGGCCAATATCACGGCGCGTTGCTTGGCTGCACCAGAACAACCGAATCAGTATCGTGCATCCACATGCTGCGGTGCATACGATGTTGAATCGTTTTTTTGATGATCCAACTGTCCAAGGGCTAAAGTGGGCAGTGGCTCGCACAATCCGCGTGCCTGACCCCGCCACCGCTGGAACATGGCTTCCGGTCTTTGAAGGTGTGTGTCACGATGCACAGGCGCAGTGGGATCAGTGCGTAACGCTCCAGCAGCAAATTGATACGGTGGTGATGACGTGGTATCAATGTACACCGCCGATGTGTGACGCGATTACGGCTATGCTTCCGTGGGCACGCCGCCATCGCTAATACTTCGACCTCGTCTATGTGTGGCTACGTTTTGTACTGTCAGATTTCACACGAACTGAGACTGGAAGCGGCTCCAATCGGCCTTATTTCACACGAACTGAACAAACTATTTCACACAAACTGAGACTGTCCGTACTTATCTCCATACGAAGTGAGACTGTCCGACTTGCTGCTGCTCATTCTCGGTGAGTTCTGCCATTTGCTCAACAAATGGTGATGCGGAGACGGAACGGTGAATCCGCTAGTCTCCCCTCGTCGTTGCTCAATCATCAATCGGGCGGTCTTCCGGGGGAGCCATCCATTTTAGGTTGTTCTTCTTCCATCCGGTATAGACCATCGGCATCGCCCATGTCGCGAGATCGCGGAAGGTATAATCTACGCCCGGTGTTGCTCCAGATTGGAGGAGGCCGTCCTCAATGTTTGCCATGAGGATACTGAGCAGATCGGTGATTGTGCTGGCATCGTAAGTTGAGAACTCACGGGTGAGCCGTTGGGGTGGATTGGCTGTTTCTGGATTGACGGCTCGCGGCTGCCGACGCCTGGGTGGTGTCTCGGTTGTCATTGTTGCTCCTGTTATCCCTGCACCTGCACGACAAACTGTACACACTCACCGGGCTGAGCCTGGACAATGACCTGGCGTGGTGCCGTAGGCAGAGCCAGATCTGGCCAAATGTGGTGGGCCGGGACATTGAGAAAGCGCATCAGTGCCTCTAGTTCCGCTGCCCCGACGACGGCCTCACCTCGCTCGATCAGGGTATAGCGACGGCGTGTGGTCGCGGCGATTTCCGCACACTCGGTTATGGTGCGTTGCTCCCGCTGCCGCGCCTGTGCCAATATCGCCCCAATCTGCCGGTGCCGCTCCGCAAAGTTCGATGGCATATCAACTCCGCTCTGTCGTGGCATTGGCATGCCTCCTAGCGCATCCTGGTGCCCAAAATTCAGGGTTGACGAACACAAACACTCGTTCTATAATGAGCTATAACAGCGCGTTTTCTGCTTCATTATCGCGCAACCACGCTCTGTTATCGGCTCCTTCCCTGTGTCGAAATGATACATCGTGGAGCCTGCCTGGTCAATGCCAGATACAGGGAGGTTTGCTATGGCAGTTAGGCGCGTCACTACATCGAGCCGGAGTATCATCGGCTCTTTTCCCTCCCTAAAGAACGGTCAACCCGTCTCCTACCAGTCTACCATTGAGCGGGATCTGCTCTACTTCCTCGAATATGACACCACGGTATGCTGCTATACCATGCAGCCCTTCGTCATCAAGGGAACCGATGCTGAAGGCGTGCCCCACACGTACACGCCCGATATTCTTGTGGAACGTACCACCAGGCGTACCGTAGTGGAGTGCAAACCCGCCGCGAAGCGAGATCACCCCCATACCCAGCAGCAGGTGGCGTTGGGACAGGCGTGGGCTGACGCGAACGGCTGTGACTTCGTGCTGATCACTGACGCCGATCTCCGCACCGGCCATCGGCTTGCCAATCTCAAATTGCTCTGGCGCTATGCTCGCCTTGCCGTGCCGCAGGCCGTCACTGATCGATGTCTCCGAGTACTGACTAGGGAACCAGCGGGGATACCCTTCCACGCTCTCATCTCTGCCCTTGATGGGGTGGCTCCGTCGCTGAATCTCGCCCCGTGCCTCTACGCACTGCTGTTTCAGCATGTTCTCAAGACTGATCTCGATCACCCGCTTACCTCTACGAGCCTTCTTACTCACATTGGTGCCCCACTCCGGGCATAGGAGGGCATGATGGCCCGCATCCTTTTCACGATTGGTGTGCGCTACAAACTCCGAGGTGAGGTATTTGCCGTCACGCAGATCCTCGTCGGTGGCATGGTGCAGGTGGAAAATCAGAGCTTCGGGGGTATGTTCACCGTGGCAGTGAACGATCTGGTCACCGCTTGGGCCAGGGGAGATCTCGTCTTTGCTGTGCCTCCACCGTTAGCACGGAAGGACACCAACGACCCACTGGGGACAGATTATACCTACACCGACTTCCAGGGACTCCCGCTTCGGGTGCAGGCCGAAGCATGGCGGCGCTATCAGATCATTCTGCCACTGCTTCGCCAGAAGTCCGCTGAACGCAGCTTACACGCTATCAATGCCTACGTTGAGGCACTGCGAGGGCAATTCTCTGAACACATGCAACAGGAGGCAAGTAAACGTGTCCCTATCGGGCATGCATTAAGCCGCCCTAGTATCTGGCGGTGGCTCTCGTCATTTGTTACGAGTGGGCATGACATTCGCTCACTTGCCCCAAATCTTGAAGCACGCGCCCGAAAAGGTGAAACACGGCTGGATCGAGAAGTTGAGGCTATTGTGACCGCCGTGCTGGCGGAGTGTGCTGCGCATCCAATGAAACGAAGTGTGAACGATGTCTACCTGATGGTAGTCAACCGTATCGCACAAGAGAATCGCACTCGCCCAGACAACGACCGCATCACTACTCCAGGGAATACCACCGTATACCGTCGTATTAAGTCCAGTCATGCGGCTATTTTGAGTCGACGTAAGAGCCGTCTGGAGGAGCAGGCTGATGCCCCGGTAGATGACGGCCCTACCACCACACGAGTATTGGAGCGGGTGGAGATGGATAACACTCTGCTCGACCTGTTCGTGGTGGATGAGGAAGATCGGCTGCCTATCGGTCGTCCACTGCTCACCTACGCGCTGGATGTGCATAGTGGCTTGCCCTGTGGTGTCTACGTGGGCTTTGAGCCAGCCAGCGCGTTTACTGCCTCAGCCTGTACCTATCACAGCATCATGCCCAAGCCGGATGTGCAGCATCTCTACGAGACACAGCACCCGTGGCCGGTGTTTGGGCTGATGGAAACTCTGGTGGTTGACAATGGTAAGGATTTTGTCAATGCCGACCTTCGCGCTGCCTGCGGCCAGCTTGGAATCATTTTGGAGCAGATGCCTGTCCGAACACCCTGGTTCAAGGGTGGCGTGGAGCGGTTTTTTCGCACGAACAACACCGGCCTCATCCACGGACTTCCTGGCACCTCGTTCTCAAATGTGTTGGAGCGTGGCGACTATGAGGCGATGCAGCACGCCTGTATCTCCCTGACTGCCTTCTGGAAGCTCCTCCACATCTTTCTGCTTGATGTCTACGCTCAGGATTGGCATACCGGGAAGAAGGCTATCCCCTACAAACGCTGGAACGAGAGTATCCAGATGGGCTTCCTCCCCGTCCTCCATACAAGTGCTGAGGAGACGCGCATCCTGCTGATGCGAACCGAGGAGCGTGTCATCCAACGGGCCGGGATTCAGTTCGAGTGGCTGTTCTACCGCAGCCCTGACCTGATGCGGCTGCGCTCACTGCTACCTGATGGGACAGAAGTGCGTTTCAAGTACGACCCTACCGACATCAGCCGCATCTACGTTGCAGACCCGCTGCATCATCGCTGGTTGCCGGTCATGGCGGCAGATCAGAGCTATGCACAGGGACTCTCGCTCTGGAAGCACCGAATCATCAATCGCTTCGTGCAGGCCGGGAAGCGTGACGTAGACATTGAGGCGCTGGCCGCCGCCAAGGCTCATATCCAGCAGATTGTCGCAGAAGAGTACACGCTAACCCGCACGAGTCGGGGCCGCAAGACGGCAGCCCGCTTTCTGGGCGTAGGCGTGCCGGAACCTCATGCGCCTGCTGCTCCCCCAACACTCCCAGCCCCCGCTCCAGCCCTCCCTGCGCCACAACCAGAGCCGCAGCCGGATCAGACCACGCCTGCTCCTCCCACGAAGCCTGTCCGCAAGCCACGGCAGGCGAAGTCAACGGCACCATCACCCGATCCAACTTCTGATCCCACACCACCTCCGGCGAACCTAACCGATAATCTGGATGACCTTGACCTGAGTGGATGGGGCGGTGACTATCAACTTCCGCCCTCGTCTGGAGATACGCGATGAGCGACCACGCCCAGACCCCACCTCTGAGCCGCGAGGAGATCCTTGCTCTCCCTGGTCGCCAGCGGCTTCCTTATGTGGAGCAGATCCGTGTTATCTACCCACGATGGAACGCCATCCTTGACGAAATTGCTCGCTGTCACGAACGCCAGCCCTACGCTGCCGAGCCGCCTTGCCTCCTGCTGATTGGCCCGACTGGCGCGGGGAAGAGTACACTGCTTGCATCTTACGCGCAGCGATACCCACGCACGATCAGCATGCGGAGCATGAACATCCCTATTCTGTGTGCCACTATTCCGGCGAAAGCAACGATCAAGAGCCTGCTCACGGAACTGCTTGACAGTCTGGGCGATCCTCGTGCTGCTAGTGGCACCATTGACGGCATGACTCTGCGGCTCAAAGGTTTTATTAAAGATTGCGGTGTGCAGGTGTTCATTCTTGATGAACTTCAGCACTTTGTTGACCAGGAGAGCCAGAAGATCCTTCTCAACGTGAGCAACTGGCTGAAGCGACTGATCAAAGAAACCAAGGTGGCTTGCGTCCTTGTTGGACTGAGTGGCGAGGCAGAACAGGTGGTCAATGCCAACCCGCAGCTTGCTCGGCTCTTTCCTGATCCCCACATTCTTACGCCCTTCACTTGGGATGAGTCCCAGCCTGATACCGTCAAGGAGTTTCGCACATTTCTCGCCCAGCTTGAAGCCTTGCTACCGCTCCGTGGGCCGTCACAGCTTGCTACCCGTGAGCGGGCTTGGCGCTGCTTTGTTGCCTGCAATGGTGTCACCGCGTACCTGATGGCACTTATCCGGCAAGCGACTGAGGATGCCTTGTTATCAGGTCGGGAGAGTCTGGATGATGTGTTGTTGGCTCAGGCGTTTCGCAAACGGTTGGCGGGTGAGCGGCGAGGCATACCCAACCCATTTGAGGGCGAACTACCGCTGTTGAAACGCTCTGATGTGCCTTCGCCGTCCTTGCCGTCCAGCCATCCCACCACCGGGCGGCGTGGCCGCACTCGTCAGCCCCGTAAGCTGACCGTGCGCGACGTGATCCGGTCGTAGCCATGCCGACCCTGATCAACCGGCTGGAGCCGTACCCCCTGGAGCGCCTGTCGAGCCTCCTGGAGCGGCTGCGGCGGGCGAACTACTACGAGGAGCCTCGCTGGTATTTGTCGCTTGTGCCGCCGATAAACGATACGCAACTCGATGCACTTCGCATGGTGCATCTCTATGCAGCTTTTGCGGAATTGACCGGCCTCTCGACGGGACAGCTCTACAACCTCACAATTCATC
Source organism: Candidatus Oscillochloris fontis (assembly GCF_004138135.1). GTDB lineage: Bacteria > Chloroflexota > Chloroflexia > Chloroflexales > Chloroflexaceae > Oscillochloris > Oscillochloris fontis. The sequence goes on along the minus strand of NZ_RYFD01000023.1, from coordinate 39,337 downwards.
GGCTCCTCCCAGCTTTCGCCGTATCGGACACAGAGGCGGAGAAAAACAGTGAGCCGACCTTCTCGCAGCGATTCTGGTACAGCGATCAGAAGGGTTTTTACTTCCACAGTCTCCGTTCGGCAAAGCTATGCCCGCGCTGTTGGGCCGAGCAGGGCGTCTTACTGCTACCATGGCTCATGCGTCACGTCACCACCTGCCATATCCACGAGGTCTTGCTGGTAGATACGTGCGGCGTATGCCAGGCCCCATTGCGTCTGGATCGAGTAAAGGGTTGTTGTCGCGGGTGTGGCACGCCGCTATCCGAGCTGCCGACTATTTCTGTTGCCGGTCACGATGCAAGTACCGGCTTAACTCAGGCTGTCTGGTCAGCGTTTGTGGGCTGGCCGGAGCCGTTCCCGCCCTCTACCTTACCGTTGCCCGATGATCACCCACTGCGCTCGATGACAACAGCGACGTTCCTAGCGTTTCTCTGGCACGGCTTCCAACTTCTCGCAATCTACGACCCGATCAGCCCGCTCTTTCATCGGGAACTGTTACCATCGGGCATGGAGTGGACGCGACCCCGAAAAGGGTTGCGCCCAGCGACCGTCGCTCAGATGCATGGGGCGTTTGTCGGTATGTGGCGGCTACTGTTACATTGGCCGGAGCCGTGGTATACGACGCTGGAGCGCATTGCCGCTAATAGAACAGACTCTCTGGAGAGCCGTCCTTTTCTCGCCGCGTTGGCGGAACAGTTTGGGGGCAGACAGTGGCGCTGGCTTCACCAGGGTTGGGCGGATTTTATGCGCGAGGAGATGCACCTCAATCCTGCGGTCGTCCCCTGGCTTCGATACTACCGAGGGATGCGTGCCGAGATGCTGCCTGAGCAAGCACCCCCAGTTCTCTCACAACGCGAGGCAGCGCGTGAACTAGGCGTCTCTGAGGAGCAGCTACAGGCGTTTATCGCAAAGGGGCAGCTTCGGGCCACCGCACCACCGCCGCGCCCGTCACAGCGCCCCTGGCAGCTTATCGAGGCTGAGAGTGTGCGGTTGCTCAGGCAGAACCGAGAGGCACACCTGACGCTGGCTCAGGCCGCCGAACGGATCGGGACGAGCGAGGAGTTAGTGGTCGCGCTGGTCGCCGCTGGCTTGCTGGAAGCGGAGAGCGGCCCGTTAGTTGACGAGCGGGCAATCTGGCGCTTTGAGCCAGCCCGCGTTGAGAAGGGTCTGGAGTGTCTATTGGGCGATGTGCCGATACGCCCGGTGCCGTTGGACAAGGGCCGACGAGTACGCTATTTCCCGGCGGTACAGCGAGCGGCGACGGGCGTTCGCCGCCGCCTTCCGCAGCTTCTCCTTGACATCAAGAGTGGTGCGCTCCCAGCGGCCCGGCTGCTTGACCGTTTGAGCCTGAATGTCCTCTGGTGCGATGACGTAGCCCTCTTAGGCTACCTTGCCAACGTGCGGCAAGGGCAGGGAGCCTTCCTGTCAGTCAATGCAACCTGTGAGCGACTAGGCTGCAAACCAACGACGCTGCGCCGCCTCTACGGGGCTGGACTGCTCATCCCTGTTACCGACGACACCGATCTGAAGGACGTGCGACATCAGTATGCGGAGGAGGACGTAGCGGCCTTCCTGGTGCGCTATATCACCTCTGATGAGGCTGCCGCTATCCTGGGCGTGACCCGGCTCACCGTACAGGGCTGGGCGCGGGCTGGCCGCATCCAGGCCGTCACTGGGCCAGAGATCGACGGGAGCCACGCCTACCGCTTTGAGAAAGCTGCGCTGGCGCAATGGCGGCACGAGCGGCTCACCTTTGGGGAGACGATGGCCTTGCTCAACGTGAGCAAGGCCACCCTTGACCGCTGGGCGAAGCAGGGTAGGCTTGCCCCGCTATCCGACATGGATCAGAAACAGCGGTGGTTTGCACGGGCTGAGGTGGAACGGCTAAGTACAGATTTATAACAGACTTACACCGGTTTGCGAAAGAAGGCGACAGACTCGCGTAAGTATAGCTTCTGGCGTGTCCGTCCGTTACGTTTCCGTAATACTGCGAGATCAAGTGGCTCAAAACCTAGGCAACGTGCAATCTCACCAATGATTACATCCGTCGCTACTGGAAGAAAATAGTGACGTGAATTCGCAACTATATATGCCAGTATTCCTCCATCCTTGAGTATCCGCCACTGTTCACAGAGAACAAGATACATATCGTCAAAGTAGCCGAGTAGTTCGCGGCTGAGCTTTGATCGCTGTTTGTCAGGAAGGCAGCTAGATTTTACCATCTGGTCAAGTTGATCTGCGATGTGCTGCATTCGATGATCGCTCCGAAGGTGATTTGTGGGTGGGAAAGCAATCGCTTGATGAGATCGGAGCGTGCCAAGTCGTAGTTCACGCCACATATCATATGTTTCGATAAACCCAAGGAGCCAAAGCTCTAGTTTGTAGACCTCTGAGTAATCAAAACTATTGAGATAGGGCGGTGAAAAAATACTTGTATCGGCGATTTTGTTGTTAATTCCGATTTCCTGTGTACTTAGTGTGTGTAATTGTTTTAAATTAGTAGCACTTCCACTATATACATTGAAGAGGGGTGTATTCGTTTGCCCGTGCTGAGACTGAAACTGACAAATATCACTAAGCATGTATTGCCATCGAGACAAGAGTTTTTGATTAAGGGGTACATCCATGGGCTTTGGGTGGTAACGCAATGCGCATCCATCTTTATGGAGATGAACAGCATCGTTAATTATAGCTGCAACACCTAAAAGTAATACTTGTTTGATGGAATTATCAACGACAAGATTATGAATACGATGTACTTCACCAAGAATATATTGAATATTAGCGGGAGGACTATAGGTTTCGTTACGTAACGTCGTTAGATCTGGGACAGAAAATGTACGGTACGATGGGAGTGTATGAGTGAGTTTATAGATTTGTTCTGCCAAAGATTGCGTGCATACAGATGATACACTTGCTTTAGTCGCCGCTACAAACCGAATAAAAGGATTGTACTCAATCCCAATAACGGATGTAGATGGAAGTGTTCCTAATGCAACACCAGTGGTTCCGCTCCCCAAAAACGGGTCACATACCTGTTGTACTGTATGATTGTATTGGTTCTGCATCCATGTGCGAACCCATGTAGGTAGAGAAGCAGCAAATGACTCTTTTAGACTATACCAGCGATGAATTGGCTGATCATTATTCTCTTGATTCGTAACAAGCCGTGGTGTCTCTTGTGTTGTAGGATGCATCTGTGAAAACATAGATTGGAGAGAGCCATACCAAGTCTCAAACGGTGCTGCGGCGATAATACGCTCTTGGTCGGTAACAGACTGATGGGGCATCGGAGCATCCTCTCAAACAACAACTAGGCACAGTCTTTCCTCATTTTACCAGCTTATTTATGCCACCGGTAGTTCCTTTAACCAGATTAGGTGGGTTGCTATGGAGTATAGGTGGCAATCTGAAAAACGGGGTACACATATACGGCTCTGTCCGACACTTGGGCAGAGCCGTGCGTATTATTTAGCATCGTAGGAACGTTGTACCTGTACCTGTTACGGTTGTGCTTCAAGTACCTCCCACATCGACCGGGTCTCACCCGATGACGGCAGATGCTTGAATGGATCGACCTCGAATAAGAAAGGGAAGTTACTTGTCACCCCGCTTGTTGAACTGAGCGCAAGCGCATGATATTTCGGGATTTGTGGCGCGAAATCCTTGATGGTATCTTTATCTGTCAGTCCGCATCCCGCAATATGCCCAATATCATCCTCGTTCACCATCCTAGTCAGGAAGAGGTTATCGAGAAGGCGGAAGACTGAGTCCGGTAGCTCGCCAGGTGTATTGGTGACAAAGAAGAGATTCATTCCCAAATGTCGGATGACCGGAATCAAGTCGTTGATAGTCTGATCATCCATATACATATGGGCTTCTTCAAACATGACCGTCGGATAGACAGGTACGATTGTTTTGTCTTTCCGGTACTTATCGTACTGCCGCTGACACAGAGCCTTGAGGCCATCGATAACCAGATCGACAACCACTTCTTGAACCTCGCGTGGCTGACCGCCAATTTCGAATACAACGACTCCAGCTTGACCTAACTGGTCAAGTTCGTAGAACGTTGAGGTGAGTGTAGCGGGAGCATTAGGCTGACGAAGACGCTGATCCTCCGCGATATTCTCATTCCCGGTAGAGAACAAGTTATAGGTAGCGAGCGTTTCCAGTGACTGGCGATATGATGCTCGCATGTTTTTGAGGTATGCCTCTGAGCCTGGGAAGACCTGTGTGTCCTGCTGAATCATTGAGTCAATGTCGAGCTGGTTGGCAGTTCCGGCTCGGAGCCGTTCACGGAAAAAGCGGTAGATCGCAGGAATAGCAACAGTGTCTGTCCGTTCGGCGAAGGGAGCTAGGTGACGAATGATCTTGGCAAATGTGCCTGGCTCGACGCGATCTAGGCGGAAACGCAAATTGTCACCGACACGAAACACGGTTGTGTTTGGTAAGCCTCGGTACTCTTGGTTGATGTCGATAACGACTGTACTCATCCGACACTGCCGCTGGCCGTCAATAATAGCCTTTGCCAAATGACTCTTACCGCTTCCCTTCATTCCAGTGATGAGATTCACCTTATCTAGTCCGCGTCCCGAAAATGTTACGGGTTGCTGCTTGAAAGTGCCAAGGAACAGATTGGCGCGAGGATTTGTGCGGAGAATATTGTCAGTGAGGCGCTGTGGGTCAATGAGGAAAATGTCTACGTTGCGTGTCACAGCCTGACCACCAAAGGGCGTCCAGACACCATTGACAATAGCCGCACGCACCTTGATCGTTGCCACAAGAAATTGGTCAATGACTTCTGGTGGCTCATGATGCACACGATGAAGTTCCTGGGCACGAACGGAGGTGAGTAGTCGCCAAAGTACCTTCTGGTCAACTTGAGCATAGGCAGCAGTCTCAATGCGGATTACTTGGATGATGAGTCCGTTCTCTGTTTGCGGCTGTTGGCGCTCCCGTAAGTAGAATACATCGCCAATCGTAACTGGAACTGCGACAGGATAGTATAAGAGAGTGCCAGTCCCCGCCGCTAGTTCAACCAATTCAGCTACGGATAGTGCATCACCTGTAGCGAGGGGAGATCGAGGTGGTGTTGGTGGCGTAGGAGCTAGAGAAGAACCATCACCTTGTTGAGGAAAGGTGATCACGGGTAGCGAGAATCCTTGAGGTACCAGGGGACTCTCCATAGGAATACCACCAGCCGGAGGTTGTCCAGGAGCGGGATGGGAAGTATTTGTCGGATCGTTCTGAGTCATTGGTGTGTTCACTTTCCAAAAGCGCCAAATGGCTGAAAGAGAATGCCCATTGAAGGTTCCTCTTTCGTTCGGATACCAGTACGCGCAACTAGGTCTGCCAGTAAACTCATGGCCTCACCAGGCAGGAATGAACTGTACTGGTGAGCATCAATAAGCGGCTTTGGATAGCCGCCAACCATCTGTGCATTGAAGTATACATCATTTAATACATCAACTTTAGATGCGGCTGGACTGCCTGTGACATCAACACGGAAAGTAAGACCGGGTGGCCCAAAACCAAAGCGAACAGCATAAACCTCTTCTGCCTCCGTGATGTCATTGGCAGATCGAAGTTTAAGGTCAGAATATGCTTGCCGCTCAAGGTCAATAGCCTGAAGCAATGGAGCATAGCCGACAAAGGTAGGATAGGCGTCAAAAAGTGAATCAACTGGGACGCCGCCAATTGAAATACGAGAGCGCTTGCTGATAGCACACACACCAATCGAACGTCTGCTTGCAGTTCGCAGCATCATCTCAAGATAGATCTTCGGCGTATCGTAGCTTACAGTTAGCGCACCATCAACGAGTAGTGTTCCTCCACCATTCCCGGCGAGAATACCTAGAGCTTCTTCCTGGATCATGCGCTCGATAAAGTTACGGCATCGGTCTGTGATCTGATTGGTGCTTTCAATGACGGATGGCTGAGGAATAAGTTGGTTGTTCTCCTCTTTCACATAGAGGTCAGGATTACCAAGTCGAGTTCCGATGTAGCGAAATACTGATAAAATGTTCTTCTGGGTGATGAGCAACGGGCCAGTTTTATAGCGAAGAATCAACAGATTCTTATCCGCAAAGCAAACCGCTGAACCGCGTATAGCAAAGGCCACACCGCCACCGACAAGGTTGCCTAGAGTAATAACACCACTATCTACTGCTACCATCAATCCCCTGACAACACGAGTAGGAGGGGTGAAGACGAATGCCTCAATAGGAATCTGCCGATACGTCTCACCTATTGGAGTAGCAGGTGTATCGGGGAAGATAGGAACATCCTCGGCAAGATCATCAGACACAGAGGCTTTAAGGTCTACGAGAGGTGGCGTAATCAAAAGACCCTGTGTGGTCTGAGCAGGAACCGGTGTACATAGTTCAACAAGATGATCAATCCACTGGTTTGATGAGTCGAGGAATGTTATAGTCATAGTGACACTCCAAAAGGTAGAATAGTGGTGAGATTCGGCGACTGCGTGACATCATCATATTCCACACGCCGCAATCTATGGATACACGTCATCGCAATAGCTAGGAAAGAATGGAGCCTAGTCAATGAGATTTCCTGATTGCTTCGGTAGTGCCGGGGCGATTGGCTCGTCTCATCTAGTATAGCAATTCGTTTGGTGTGATACCGACGCTCATTTCGTCTATACACATACTGTAAGATTTTACACGAACTGAGGCTGAAAGCGACTCATTTGCTATGGTATTTTTTGCTCATTTCGTCTGACCTCCTACATGAGCCGATTCTCTTATCTCAGAGGGGGTGATCACGATCTCCCCCTCTGACCTTTCCATGTTGTCTAGGTGGGTGTTGTTCCTTCACCATCCGCATGATAACGTACAATGGTTGACCAGAGCGTTCAGCTTACGTCTCTTGGATCATCGAACAGATGCCAGTCTCAGTTCGCGTGAAATAGAGTCTCAGTTCGTGTGAAACCAGTCTCAGTTCGTGTGAAATCTGACACACATGCACTCCTAAATATCCAAATCCCGCACCTCACTCGCATGCGTCTGGATGAAGCGGCGGCGTGGCGGTACCAGATCGCCCATCAGCATTGTGAAGGTCTCGTCGGCTAGTTGAGCGTCCTCGACTGTCACCTGGAGGATGATGCGGTTGGCCGGGTTGAGCGTCGTCTCCCAGAGTTGCTCGGCGTTCATCTCGCCTAGCCCCTTGTAGCGCTGGATCTCGGATTTGGTGCCGGCGGGCAGTTTGGCCAGGTAGTTGTCACGCTCGGCGTCGGAGTAGGTGTAGACCTGCTCGCGCCCGTGCTTGATGCGGTAGAGCGGCGGTTGGGCGATGTAGAGATGGCCGCTGGTGATCAGTTGGCGCATGTGGCGGAAGAAGAAGGTGAGCAGCAGGGTGCGGATGTGGCTGCCGTCCACGTCGGCGTCGGCCATGAGGATGATGCGGTGGTAACGCAGCTTCTCGGCACTGAAGAGTTCCCCAATCGAGGCTCCAATCGCGGTGATCAGCGCCTTGACTTCGGCGTTGGAGAGCATCTTGTCAATGCGGCTCTTTTCGACATTCAGGATCTTGCCGCGTAGGGGTAGGATCGCCTGGAAGCGCCGGTCACGGCCCTGCTTGGCGGTACCACCTGCCGAGTCGCCCTCGACGATGTAGAGTTCGCTACGCGCCGGGTTGCTGTCCGAGCAGTCGGCGAGCTTGCCGGGCAGCGAGAAGCCATCCATGGCGCTCTTGCGAGCGGTGTCGCGTACCTTCTGTACGGCGAGGCGTGTCCGCGCCGCTGAGACCGCCTTCTCGATGATGCGCCGCGCCTCACCGGGGTTCTCGTCGAGCCATGTGGTCAGTGCGTCACCCATCACGGTACCCACCGCACTCGCCGCCTCCGGGCTTACCAACTTCTCCTTGGTCTGCGAGGAGAACTGCGGGTCCTTCAGCTTGACGCTGATGACGGCGGTGAGCCCCTCACGCACATCATCGCCGGTGAGGTTGGCATCATTCTCTTTGAGCAGATTTTTGTTGCGGGCGTAGGTGTTGATGACGCGGGTGAGCGCGGTGCGGAAGCCCGACAGATGCGCGCCGCCGTCGGTGTTGTTGATGTTGTTGGCAAAGGCGTAGATCGAGTCGGTGTCGTAGGTGTCGGTATACTGCATTGCCACCTCAACCGCCACCTCGCCTACGGTGCGCTCGACATAGAACGGCAGGCGGTGCAGGGCACCCTTGGCCTTGTTCAGGTGGCGCACATAGGAGACGATCCCGCCCTCGAAGTAGAAGTTGACCTCGTTCTGGGTGCGTTCATCAACAAACTTAAAGCGTAGCCCTTTGGTGAGGTAGGCCATCTCGCGTAGGCGCTGCGCCACCACCCGGAACTGGTAGTCAATCCCGTCTTTGAAGATGGTTATATCGGGCATGAAGTGGATCGCGGTGCCGGTGCCTTCAGCTTCTTCCACGGCGGCCACCGGCCCTTGCGGTTTGCCGGTGCGGTACTCTTGCACCCAGAGCTTGCCGTGGCGGCGCACTTCGGCGCGCATCCACTCGGAGAGTGCGTTGACTACCGAGAGGCCCACGCCATGTAGCCCTGAGGAGACCTTATAGCCGCCATCGCCAAACTTGCCACCTGCGTGGAGTTCGGTGGCAGCGAGTTGTAATGCCGAGACCTGATGTTTGGGGTGAATATCAACCGGAATCCCGCGCCCGTTATCCGTCACCTTCACCGAACTATCGGCCAAAATGGTGATGGTGATCGTATCGGCATACCCGGCCAACGCCTCGTCCACCGAGTTATCCACCACCTCCTTGATCATATGGTGCAGGCCGTTAATGTCGGTCGGCCCAATATACATGCCAGGCCGTTTGCGCACCGCATCAAGGCCCTCAAGCACCGTAATCTGGCTGGCATCGTAGCTCTGTGGCTCTGTAGTCATAGGTATTCCTTATGTAGGTGCGTGATCTTCGACCCAAGATCAGGCATGGAAGCGGGTTACTTGATCGCGATAAAATTCGAGGCGCGCCGCACTGAGGCCACTGCCGACATAGGCACTACCGAGGATGGCCGCCGCTATACCGAGCGGATTGACGGCCACCTGCGCCCAGATCAGGCGTAGGCCGTTGAGAATAAGAAAGCTGATGATGAGCAAGCCAACCGTCCCGATCATGTTATGGCGTACCACGCGGATGCTATGACCGAGGGCACGGAATGGGCCAGCCCGGCTGATCAGAATGGCTTCGGGTGTAAAGCTGATATAGACATAGGCCCAGAAGCAGGCGATGTACCAGGCGAGGGCGATAGGCAGTGCGCTGGCGGGGACAAAGATCACGATCAGGGCTGAGATGGCGAATAGCGGTAAGCCGACGATGATGCTGATCCCCACGATGATGAGGGTGGCCACGATGATCGTGCTGGCAACCTGAAAGGTGCGCCGCAAGAGTGGTACGGGGGCGAGTGGCTCATAGCGTACCGCGCTACTGAGCAGCGCGAGGAAGAGGCAACTCCAGAGTAGCGCAAGCAGGTTGATCAGGGCGAGGGTACTGAACACGGCGTATGGCCCACCAATATGGATGGCGTTGCGCCCAGGAGTGAGCGGATCTAGCACTGGTACCAGATTTAGCCACGCGAGTGAGGTGCGTAGATCACGGTGCAGAATCTGTTCGGCGACCCCCTGGCGTGCCTGAGGGTTGGTGGTGAGTAGATCGAGGGCTTGGTTGATGCCCGTGGCAATTCGCCCTCCTTTGGTGAGGGTGAGGGGGTTGCTCAGCCAGAGGTAGGTACTAACTCCCACCGGAATCAGGAGCGCCCAAGGCCGCCGATTGAGTGCCTGATATCCGGCACTGATCGTGTCAACTAAACTCAGGCTTTGGGGCTTCACAACGCTCAAGATCGCCTCCTCCACAACCGTTTCATTATACCATACTTGCTTCTTTTCGGAAAGTTTATTTGAAACATTTGTGTGATAAATAAAAAAGAGACGACCCGCCAGGTCGTCTCTTTTTTGGTATTGTTTGGCGGCGCAGCCGCCAAACAATACCAAAATAATTTATACCTCAACCGCCCACTCGAAGTGCATACCATCATGGCCGCCGTTGCGGTAGGTAAAGTGGCCGCCCCAGTAGAAGCCGTTGGCATAGGCGAGGGGTACCAGTTCACGAACCGAGCCATGTTCACCTACCAATGCTGGTTTGCCCATAAAGGGGTTCTGAGCGGCGTTGATGTCGAAGGCGGTACCATAGGCGTGATTACTCAGCACGTTGGTGGTCTGGCCGGGTTGGGTGGCGCGGATAGTCCGTGGGTTGTAGGCACCATCAAAACTGAGGATTAGGCCCAGCAGCCCGGCCTCTTCCCAATCGGCGAAGAGCTGGATGAGTTGGGCGGCGGCGCGGCGGTGGAAGCGTAGTTTGCCATACCCAGCCAAGCGGAACTTGCGTAGTTGGGGGATGTTGATCACCACCAGATGCTCTTCGTCCCAGTCATTGGTAATCTGGATGGCGTCACGATCACTTGAACTGGGAACCCGCTGCCACTCGATCTGCCCTAGAGCCGCTTCAGCGGCTCCTGGACGCGACGCGAGGAAGTTGAAGGGTGGTGGAGGTGGCCAAGCGGGATCGTTGCGCCGCGCTGGCCCAACATCAATCTCAAGGCGGCGTGGTTCTGGCTCTGGTTGTGGTGTAGGCGCGAGCCGTTGGGTTGCAGTTGGCCAGCCCACCTTGTCGGGCAAGGGCAGATCGCTCATACGCCGAATCACTCCATCCTTGCCCCGGTAGAGCGTATCCAACGCAAAGACCTGGATGGTGTAGAGATCGCCTGCCAAGGTGGTGTCGTACACTCCGGTGAGCGGGGCACCTAGCCGCAAACGTGCCGCTAACTGCTGGAATGGCGAGGTTGGATCATAGCGGGCGGGGGCAACTTTGTAGGTCTCGGCCCAGATCGCTGCATAGGCCGGGCTGGTGGGGCTGGTCTCGCTGAGGCGTTGACAGCCACTTTGCTGGCTGACTGGGGTGAAGAGGGTGTCCCCGGCAAAGACCTGGACAATGTAGCGTTTGCTGGTGGTGACATAGTTGCCACTGAGGGCGGGGCCAAGCCCGTCACTGTGCGCAATCTGGTGGAACTTCCAGGCTGGATTGAGGTTCTGGTTGCCCGTGAGGGGCACGCCACACGCACTCCCCGCATCGAGCGCCGCACGGTAGCTCGCCGCCAGCAGATCGCGGCCGGGGCCAACCGGGATGGCGGGGCCGGGGCCGAGCAGATCGCTGAGCCGCCGCACATCGCTGTAATCTATCCCGATGTTGTAGATCGTATCGCGCGCAAAGGGCTGGAAGTTGTAGCCTATTCCACCGGAGATGAGCGGCTGTTTGGGGTTGGGGGCTACGGGGGCACCCAGGTGTTTGGTGGCAGCGAAGATCGTAAAGGCCCAATCGAGGCGTAAGGTTCCACCACGCGGCTTACATGTCTCGGTGTAGAGCATTTCCCACAGCAGCGAGGGGCTGGAAGGCGTGGGCACGCCGCCAAGGATCGGTAGCGTTTCGTTATCAGCCGTACCGAGTGGCAATTCCGTCTCGTAGGTTTCGCTCAGGAATTCGCCGTACTCCTCACTCACCGCTGCCGATCCTAAGATCATACTGCCATGCGCTTCCAACCCCGATTGCGGGTAGGTCGGCGCTGGCGGCGGTACATAGGGTACTGCAACTTGGCCCTGCGTGCGGTAGACGATGCGGGTAATGGTGTTATGATCAAGCCAGTAGTGGACACACAGCGATTCGAGGAGGGTCTGTAGCGCCCGTAACAATGGGCCATCGTAGCCTGCGGTGATCCGCTTTTGGAGCCGAATACTAATCGCAATCGGATCAATACGTTGTGAGAAACCCTGATAATGCGCTTGACCCAACCCACGCCCGGCGCGACTGCTATCCACGAGGCGGCGAATGGTGCCCCGTCGATCAATATGGTAGTGGGGAAGCACCAATGCACGGGGGGCGAGATACGCAGCGATAGCTTCTTCGGTGGGGCGCGTCTCGTCAGATAGGACGATCAATTCCACCTGTGCTCGGCCACGATTACTGCCCGATCCCTCTGGTCGGCCTACATCCTGAACCTCCAGATCGCTCATTGTGCCCTCCGTACAGGTAGAGACGCAAGATATTGCGTCTCTACTTGCGCCTCGACGCCGCCGCAACATTTTGCGCCTCGACGCCGCCGCAACATTTTGCGCCTCGACACCGCCGCAATATCTTGCGTCTCTACTTGCGTCTCTACCTACCGTGGCACCGCCCATTCAAAATGCATCCCGTCCGAGGCACCCTTACCGTCATAATTCCAATGGCCACCCCAATAGAAGCCGTGGGCATTGGCGAGGGGCACCAGTTCACGGACCGAGCCTTGTTGCCCAACGAGCGCCGCGACCTTCATCAGCCCATTCCAGGCTACGTTGATGTCGAAGGCCGTGCCGTAGGCGTGGTTGCTCAGCACACGCGGGTTGTTGCGGATGGTACGTGGAACGAAGGTTCCCGCGAACATCAACACCTTACTCAGTAACCCGGCGGCTTCCCACGCCGCCCAGAGGCGCTTCATCTGCTCGGCGGCCACCTTGTGGAACATGATGTGGCCGTCACCACCGCCTTTGATCTTGGCCAGTTGGGGCACGTGGATCTTGATGATGTTGCTGGCGAAACTGTTGGTGATCCGGATATTATCGCCGTTCGTGCGTACCCACTCGATCTTGCCCAACGCCTTTTCGCGTGCCCCGTTCTTGTCGGTGAGGAAGGAGAAGTCGGGGCGTGGGGGCCAGTTGATGTCGTTGGGGCGCGGCGCACCCGCATTCGAGGGTGGCACTACGGGGGGCAGTGGGTTGGGCGGGGTGGGCGGGATTGGCTTGGGTGCCGCCGGAGTCCACGCTTGGGCCTCGGCGGTCATCGGTAGGTCGCTCATGCGCCGGATCTGGCCGTCGGTACCCGCGTAGATCGTGTCGAGCGTCCAGACCTGCACCGCGTAGGTCGCCCCACCAAAGTCGGTGCTATAGATGTTGGTTAGCGGAACCCCGATACGCAATTCAACCGCCTTCTTGTGGTAGGGCGAGTTGGCATCGAAGGGTACCCCCATGAAGCGGTACACCTCACCCCAGAGCGCATTGAAGGCCGGATGGGCCGGATCGGTCAGATTGAGCCGTTCACAGCCGGTCTGGTCACTCATCGGGGTGTAGAGCACATCGGCACCGAAGATCTGGAAGGCGTAGTCCTGATCGGCCTTGAAGACATAGTTGTCGCTCATAGCGGGACCAAGGCGGCCATTCTTGGCCACGAGGTGGAAGCGCCAATCTGGGCGCAGTACCTTGGTGCCCTTGAGTGCCCCGGTGCGCTTCTCGGTGGTGGCAATCGAGATGCGGTAGTAGGCTTCAAGGAGCGCACGGGATGTGCCTTTGGCCGGGATCTCCGCTGCATCATCGTCGAAGAGCGCATTCATGCTCTGGACGGCGGCATACTGGGTGCCTTCGTAGAAGATCAGGTCGGTGGCGAAGGGTTGGACACTGTAGGTGTGGCCTTCGGTGGCGACGGTGGTGGTGGCATCGTTGGGGCCGAGCGGTGTACCTAGCTTGAACTTGGCAGCATGCAGGGGCAGCGCCTGCGCGATCTTCAGCGCACCACCACGCGGTTTGTAACTCTCACCATACAGGAAGAGCCACATCTCCTGCTCGCGGCTCATGGGGGCCGCACCGAGCATATCGCCACTCACGGCGGATGGTGCAGGGGGCAGCGACGGTGTTACACGTGGGCGGCCCTTGGTGTCGGGCAGGATGCGCACCATCGCATTTTCGTCGAGCTTGTGGCGGGCACTGATGTCGTCCAACAGCCCACTCAGGGCGGTGCGCTGCTCATCGCTATAGTCGCCCGCCTCGTAGCATTGGAGCATGATGCTGATTCCAATGCGATCAATGTTGTAACGGCGTTTGTTATAGATCGCTAGTCCGAGTACATCTCCAGCGCGTTCCTCGGCTACCAGCATACGAATGGTGCCCATCGGATCAACATGATAATTGGGCATTTCGGCAAGATCGTCTGGGCCAGTGCTGGTATCGGCCAAAACAATCAGTTCAACCGACTTTCCTTCACGAGTCGCACCAGCTTCTTCCGGGGTTCCGACCTTCTCGACATCCACAGCATCCATGGTGTGAGTCTCCTTCGGACGGCTTCAGATCATAGCATACGTACTTTAATCGTAGCACAGATATGTAACCGCCACAACGGTTGGGATCATGGCCGATTCTTCAACGGGCGCTGATCGAAGCCGCCTCTTCAACAGGCGTTGGCCAACGCCCGTTGAAGAGGCGACACCATGCGACGCGACCGCTTGGGTCGGCTAAACGGAACCATCTGAGGTCATCATGACGGACAACACGATTAATGCCCTCGTCGTCGTGCGTATGCTTTTTCCCGTGCCTGTTGGCGTTTATGCGCAGCAACCTGTTGGTGTTCCTCGCGCTCACGCCTTTGTCGCTCCTGCTTTTGCGCTTCTTGATCTCGCTGCAACGCTTCCTGGGCCTTGGTACTTATGCCGCGTACCTGCATGCGACGTGCAGCTTCACGCGCGGCACGTTTGGGGTTGATTTTGCGTTGAGGCGGAGGTGTGATAGGCACTCCGACCATCGGTTGGGTTGTTCGTGCGATAAAGTGATTGAGCACAAAGTCAAGCACCTCCTCGTTGCTCGGTTCACTCCCAAAGATATGACGATACACCCGTAATACCCGATCCTCGTCAAGCTCAATCACACCGACCCACCATGGGTCATCAAAGTAGACCGTAAATGTGGACATGCGTCCCTCCGCAGTTGCCTATCTGCGGGTGCTGGACATCCTGGAGGGGAAGGATACTGCCACAGCGCGATTTGGGCTCCGTGGGTCCGGACTACCAACCGGAACGGTGTTTTCGCATCCGCGTGTATTGTCGGATCGCCAATGATGCTACCAGAAGGGCGGGCTGAGCGCATCGGTCTAGGTGTGTAGTGTGCCTCGCCACGATCAACGTACCTTGCAGGGCATGTGCAAAGTCACCTTCGGTGGGGGTTCGGGGGCGGCGAAGCCGCCCCCGAAGATCTTTTTTTGTTGGTTTTTGGCGGCGCAGCCGCCAAAAACCAACAAAAATGAGGGTTTGGGGCGCAGCCCCAAGGACTTTGCCCATGCCCTGACGTACCTTGCTTCAATCGGGCGGAATGTGGGGGGTACGGGCTATACTAAAAGATGCCCAGATTGTGCTAGGATGAGAGCATAACCGCCTTTTCTCGCATACAGAACGATCACCTATGTCTGCTACCACACCAGCCGAAACGCCCTGGTCGGCGCTGGATACCCGTCTCCAGACAATACCGACTGCGCTGCCTGGGCGCGGGCTCTATCACGGGCTGGCCCGTCGTATTGCGACTCGTCCGCATGATGATGGTAGTTCGCTCGATCTCTGGAGAAACCTAGATCAACGGGTGGATTTTGCCCAGTATTGCCCACAACGAGTTGCCGAGGTGGCTGAGGAGACGATCCAAGAGCATGGCCATACGTTGACGGTGCTGCGCAGCCCAACCGGGAACTATCTGCGCTTGAACGCGGCTGAACGGGCGCTGTGGCATGCGATGGATGGTACCCAGAGTGTGGTTCAATTGGCGACGATGGGCTTTTTGCGCTTTAAGCAGTTGCTCCCCGTGGCCGAACTGGTGCAGTCGTTACGTGCGCAAGGCTTTTTGGCTGATGCGCCGGTGGGTATCTACCGTGGGATGCGCCAGCGTGAGGCGGCTCAGAGTGTTGAGGGTAAGGGCGAGCGGTTGCTCGATACGTTGCGCCAGCGCACCTTTGATGTACACGGGATTGATGACTTTATCACTCGCCTCTATCAGATGGGCGGCAAATTCTTCTTTACGCGCCCCTTTGCGCTCATCCATGCGCTGCTGACGATGGCGGGCTTGACGGCGTTTACCCTTAAAGCTGGGGCGGGTGACACCTATCAGGTGCTGAACCCGGATAATGTGTTGCTCAGCTTGCTCGCCCTCTGGGCGGCGTTGCTGGTCTCCTTTGTGCTGCACGAGTTGGCCCACGCCCTGGCGGTGAAGCATAGCGGGCGGCGCGTGGTGCGCGGTGGAGTGATGATCTACTATGGCATGCCCGCCGCTTTTGTGGATACGAGTGATATGTGGCTGGCCGGGCGTCATGCGCGTATCTTGGTCTCGCTGGCCGGGCCATTGAGTGATCTTTTGGTCGGTTCGCTGGCCGCGCTCGCCGCCTTCTTCCTGACTGATGGCCTGCTCGCGGGGGCGGCCTACAAACTCGCGGTTGCATCCTATTTGGCCGCGCTCTTCAACTTCAATCCGCTGCTCGAATTGGATGGCTACTTCATCTTGGTGGATTGGTTGCGCCTGCCCAACCTACGTCGGCGTGCCCTCGACTTCATCAGTGGCCCCTTCTGGCAGAAGCTGCGCAGCCGCGCTACGTTCAATCATGAAGAGCGCTTCTTTAGCATCTACGGCCTGCTTGCAGCACTCTACACACTGATTGCGGTGGTGCTCACGGCGCTCTTCTGGCAACGCCAACTGCTGGGGGTGCTGGCGACGCTCTGGAGTGAGGGTTGGTTGGGGCGGTTGATCGCGCTGGTGCTGCTCTTGGTGATTGGGGTGCCGTTTGGCTTGGGGTTGATCTTTGCCGCCTGGGGCTTGCTCCGCGCCGCTGCAACGTGGGTCGCGCAGCGCGGGTATGGGCGTAGCCCGCTGATCGCGGCGTTGCTGCTGACCAGCCTAGCCTTTGCACTCACCGGCCTGCCCTTGCGGTATGGCATCGAGATGGCCTTCATCCCGCCGCTGCTCTGGCTGATCGCACTAGGGGTGCAGTTCGTGCTCAAAGCCAATTACCGAGGGGCGCAGGTGGCCCAAGCGCTCAACAGCTTTCTGGCGGTGAGCCTGATTGAGTTGTTGGCCTTGGGTGGCTACTTGTTGCTGCCGCGCTTCTCGGCGATCTGGGCCGGGTTTGAAATTGCCGGGTTTGTGTTGCTCATGTTTGCCGGGTTTGTCACCCTGCTGGATGTGGATCTGCACCACTCGCGCCCCAGCGAACTGACTCTGAGCGCGATTATGCTCGGCCTCGCCTTTGTGGTTGCGGGCCTCGCGATTGGCCTGATCGAGAACGCCCAACCCCACGCCTCATTCCTGTGGGTGGTCATCCAAGCCGCCCCGATCTATCTGAGTCTGTTGGCGCTGGCGCTCCTCCTTCCCCAACTGATCGGCCTGCGTGACTCGCGCTTGCTCTGGTGCTGGTTGCTGCTCTGGATGGGGATTGCCGCCCAGACGGTGAGCTACTTATTGGAGGTATTGCCGGTATGGCGCAATACCCCTACCGCCATCGCCGCACTGACCCTTTCGTCCGGGTTGTGGGCGGCGGCGTGGTGTACCCACTACTTAACCCTGCGCCAGATCAATACCCAGGGGCTGAGTTGGCCCCTCCAACCCACTCTGAGCGAGTCTGAACGCCTCCAGCGTGCCTTCCAGCAGTGTTACGCGGGCTGTTACCGGCTCTTGCACACGCTCTACGGCAACCGGCGCGCCCAGGCACTCGATGATCGTATGGATGTTTTGGCCGCAACCGCCAACTGGGACATCACGCTAGATCGTGAGCAGGTGCGGATTAGCCCGGCTCTGCGCGCTGCGCCGCTCGATCTGCAAGGGGCACGCTATGCCGAGGTGCTGCGCTACACCGTGGCGACGATTGAGGAGCAGTCTGGGGCGAGTTTTGCCCGCCGTGCTATTCGGGCCGCCTACGATGCGCTGCCGTGGCCCGAACGTGAAGCGGCGGGGCGGCATATCTTCCCCAATACGCCCTGGGCAAACGAGATCTCGCGCACCTTTGGCGACATGCGCGAAGCACGCCTGCGGTTGCTGCGCCAGGTGGAGATCTTTGTGCCCTGCAATGATGCCGAGTTGCAGCACTTGGCGGCGGTGTTGGAATCTCGTCATGCGGGCGCGGGCGACGTATTATTGGCAGCCCACGTTCCTCCTTCTGGCCTCTGGATCGTTGAGGCCGGAGAGGTGGCAGTGATGCAGGGTGAGACGCTGGTGCAGGAGTTGCATCGCGGCGATTTCTTTGGCGAGGTGGGCGAAAAATTTGAGACGGTGACGAGTCAGTCGTATCGTGCCACGATTGCAAGCAGCCTACTCTACCTGCCAGGGGCCGAGATTGGGCGTATGTTGAAGGAACTTGCCCCACACGCCAACGACGGTTTGGCGCTGTTGGAGATAGTACGGTTGCTCGAACGTATCCCACTCTTCCACGGTGCCTCACGCACTGCGCTGCGCGAGTTGGCACACCACGCGGTTGCGGTTGATCATCCGGCGCGGGCGGTGATCGTGCGCCAAGGCCAGCCGAGTGGCCGTTTCTACCTGATTGTTTCGGGGCGCGCAGCGGTGTTGCGGGTCAGTGCCGAAGATCCCAACGCGAAGGCCCAGGTGGTGGCGCAGGTGGGGCCAGAGGAGTTTTTTGGCGAGTTGGAACTGTTGCGCGGCGGGCCACCTATGGCCTCGGTCGCTAGTATCACTCCGATCCGCTTGCTCGCTATTCCCCACGCGGTCATCGGCGAGATGTTGGCGCATACCAGCAATATCGCACGCGGCTTGGAACAGATCGGCACCGGGCGCATGTTGATGTTGCGCTAGGGCTGCACAAAGATCTGATATGACCCGTTGCGCGCCCCGCGTGCCGCGACGCGGTAGTGAATTTGGCCCTGCGCATCGCTGCGTACCCACGCACTGCGGGTGAGTTGTGTGTCGGGTTGGGCCGCAAGCACAAAGACCACTGCCCCATCGGGTTGGAGCATCTCGATCTGGAGATCACCCGATTCGACGCTCACCATGACGATGACGTGCAGCGTTGTTTCGCCCTCACTCACCCGCAAGGTGCGCTCTTCGCTGCCTTCGCCACTGACAAATGTCGTACTCAGATTGCCGCTCTGATCAAGCAGATCAATACTCGTCTCCTCCCCACTCAGCAGCAGACAGCCACTCAGGAGCACGAGCAATAGGAGGAGCGGAAGTGTACGCAACACTTAGACCTGCCAGAAATAGATCCGCCCATCGTGGGTGCCAGTGGCCAACACACGACCATCGGGGCGGTAGGCGAGGCTGGTGACACCAGCGCGATGTTCAAAGGGCGTGAATGCGGCGGTCGAGTCGCTCATCCGCCATAAGCGCACCGTCATATCTTCGCTGGCACTTGCCAAGAACTGGTCATCGGGGCTAAATGCGAGTGAGCGCACGGGATTGCGGTGACCCTCAAATATCTCCACTGCCTTGCGTTCAGCGGCACGCCAGAGACGAATACTCGACTGGCTACTCGCAGTGATATATTCACCATTGTGGCTAAAGGCCACGCTATAGATGAAACTTGCAAAGCCCGTCAGTTGCCCGGCGGGCTGGTGGTCGGAGGTATTCCAGAGATAGACGATTCCATCGAAGCAACCGGCGGCCAAGAGTTCACCATCGGCACTGAAGCAGATACTCTGCACAAACGGGCTGGGCAGGGTATCGAGAATGCGAATCGAATCGCCATCCACCGTACAGATGGTAATCGTACTCCCCCATCCTCCCACGGCCAAGAGCTTGCCATTCGGACTAAACGCGATTCCCTCGACGGCACAGCCGGGCATGCGCAACATGCGCAGCGATTCACCGGTATTGGTCTGCCAAATACGTACCGTCTCGTCATCACTTCCACTCGCCAGCAGGTCGTTCTTGGGCGAGAAGAAGAGACTGCGAATACCGCTCCCGTGGCCACGGAGCGTATGCAGTTGGGTATAATCACCCATCCGCCAGATGCTAATCGTCTTATCATCATGGCCAGCGGCGAGCAATTCGCCATCCGAACTGAAGGTGAGAGTACGGATAGGGCTGCCGGTGGTGATCATCCGCAACATCGTCCCCACCGGCGGTGTTTCGTTGCTGGGCTGGGAACCGAGATTGAGGGTTGGATTGGCACCGTAATAGGTCTGTCCGCCTTGGAGGGTGTTCCCGTGCTGGACAGTCATCCCCGGTTGAATGGTCATCCCCGGCTGAAAGGCATGGCCAGGTGGATAGCTCTGGGCTGGGTAGTTTTGCGGCGGGTAGTTTGGCGGTGCTTGACTACTCGATGGGGTTTGTGGTTGCGAGATATGGGATGGACTGATGCCACCCTGGCGAGCGTAGAAGAGTTCTTCGCGCATGATGCGGGCATTTTGCGGGCGGCCATCCATCGTGATACTGAGTGAGCGATGGATAAGATTCGCAACCAGTTCAGGTACATGGGGCGAAATCTCACGGATGGGGCGCAAGGGATCATTATTGCCATTGATCAAGCGTGCCATGCGGCTCATCGCATCAGGTGGCAGCGTATCGGTCAGCATATGATAGAGTGTCGCCCCCAGCGAATAGATGTCGCTACGCGGGTCAGGCTCTCCATCGCGCATCTGCTCAATCGGTGCATAGGGGGGCGTAAACCCATAGATCTTGCGCTGTTCGGGGCCAGCGGTATTGGTGGTATCCATCGTGACCGTCACCCCACCCCGCGCCAACCCAAAGTCAAGCAGAATAATATCGAAGGTGGAGGTGAGTTTGAGATTCTTGGGTTTGAGGTCACGGTGGATGATCGGCATGGGCCGATTGTGCAGGTAGTTGAGCACATCGAGTAACTGATCGGCCCAGCGCAACACCATATTGAGCGCTTGGGGCGAGGCGAAGCGCTTGCCCAAGCGGGTAAGCTGGCTGCCCAGATCCTCACCGTAGATATACTCCATCACCAGGAATTGGCCATTGCCCTCACTGAAATGATCGCTCACCTTGGGCAATGCTTGGTGGCGTAACCGGGCTAACAACTTGGCTTCGTGCTCAAAAGCGCGCCGGTAGGTCTCATCTTGAAAGAAGGTCTCTTTAATTGCCACATCATGGGATAGCCGAAGATCGCGGGCCAAATAGACCGCGCCCATTCCACCCTTGCCGATCTGCTCGACGATGCGGTAACGTTGTTGAAGCATCGTGCCGGGCGCTAACATAGGGAGTTTACTTTCATCGGACGCATCGGAAGGGCGTGGGCGATCATTCACGGGGTTTATCACCATCCTTGGCTATTATAGAGCGTATTATAGCAAAATCATTACCGCACTCAGAAGGGTAGTGGGCCGAATGGCAGGGCATGTGCAAAGTTACCTCCGGTGGGGGTTCGGGGCGCAGTCCCAAGAACTTTGCACATGCCCTGGGCCGAATGGCTGGTCATTCTGAGCGTCGCGAGGAATCTCGTCCGGGACGCTTCACTCCGCTCAGCGTGACATAACCAACTATCCTGAGAAGGAAGGTGCTTCACCAAAATTGTTCCTGATCAACTCTGCAAGGGCTTTGAGTGCCACTTGGGCATCATCACCCTCGGCTGAGATGGCGATCTGATGGCCACAGGTTACCCCAAGTTTCATTACATCAATAATACTCTTCGCATTCCCGTCGGAACGATCTGGGCGATCCAGGTTACGCGCACGGATCTGGGCCTTAAAGCGGCTGGCTAATTGTACAAAGTCTTTGGCTGGGCGCATATGCAGGCCAACCTTGTTGGTGACGGTCAAGACGATCTCGCTATGCGAGCGACTGACTTGGCTGGGGAGGGTGATCGGAACCAGGAGTGCTCCGCTCCCCAACGCTTCATGTTTGGCCTCCAGGGCGCGTTCGGCGGCCAGTGAGACCTCGGCGAGGCTGACACCGGGGCGGGTGGCTTCGACGGCTGCGACTAAGGCTCCTTCCACTAATGGCGCCGGACTGATCCGGAAGGGTAGCCCACTCATCTCTAGGGCGATCTCGGCACTCATAATTGCACTACCCATATCAACGAGCGCCAACACAGCTTCTACGCTGCCTAGTTGCTCAATTGCGGCCATGATCACGTCGGTGCTTGTGCCTAGATCACCTTCCAATGTGCCCCCGGCAGCAATAATTGGCAGGCGGCCTTGTGCCATCTGCTCAACTAGTGCTTTGACCCCGCTGGCGATCTCGGTGCTATGGGAAATGATGAGTAGGCCAATCATGATGGGTAGAGTCCGTAGGCTTCGGCCAGAATTTCAATTGGGTGTTTGGTTCTTATACCGGTCGCATGGCTGATCTGCCAACGACAGGTTTCGCTATCACAGAGGGCCAATTCGGAACCCGATGTGCGTATAAACTGGAACAAGGGTTCTCCAACTGCCATGGCTATCGGGTACTTCTCGCGCTTCAGGCCGTAGGTACCGGCAATTCCACAGCATGCCGCTTGGCTCTCTACGATGCGCAACCCTGGGATGAGTCCTAAGACATCCAGCACCGGTACGCCGATGCGATGAGCACGTAGTTGGCAGGGTGGGTGGTAAGGCAGGGTGCGTCGAATCGCCCGGAAGTCGGTTCGCAGTTCACCCTGATCGGCGAGGCTGCGCAGAAACTCAAAGATGTCATAGGTGTGCGCCGCGACATCGGCAACCTCTTGGCTGGCGAGGTCGAGCAGTTCGGGTGCTTCCTCCTTAATGGTTAGGGTACAACTGGTACTGGTGCCTACCACCGGGATGCCCTGACGAACATAGGGTAACAACTGTGCTACATTGTACACGTGATATCGTTTTGCGTTGACAAAGTCGCCATTGGAGAGTAGCGGTAGTCCACAGCACTTCTGATCGGGCACAATCACCTCGAAGCCGTTATGCTCAAGTACGGCCACGGCGGCTTGACCGACCCATGGTTCATAATACTGGGTGCTGCACCCATGATAATAGACGATCTGGCGCAATCCGTGGCGTTGGCCTCGCTGGTGGAACCAGTGGCGAAAGGTGTGGCGACTCGCCGCCGGTAGAGGCGCATCGCGGTGGATCTGGATGACATGTTCCATCGCCCAGCGCACCGGGCGCAACCCCAACCCTATGTTGAGCAGCGGGGCGTGCGGGCCACTACTTAGCCGCCCCACCAACCCGGCGCGCGCGATGATCCGGTTGCGTAGCGGTTGCCCCTGGGCCGCTACTAATGCCGCACGCGCACGGGCGTTGATTTCTGCAATCCGTACTCCGGTGGGGCAGACTTCGTTACACACCCGACAGCCGGAGCAGTAGTCCACTGAGGCGTCGGGGATGGGTTGATCGGCGTGGCGAAAGCGTTGCGCCTGCGGGCCGACTACCTTGGGGCCAGGGAAGTCTTCGCTCACCGCCGCTACGGGGCATGCCGTCATACAGACATTGCACTTGATACACTGATCGAGCGAATCTTCAAGATGTCCCATGATATCCCCTTACATGCCACCCGCAACCCAGCCGGTTGCCACCGCTACACCCTCGTAGGCTCCTTCGCGGATGTGATCGCACCCGGCGATACTGGCACCAACCACGACGACATTGGTATAGACGACTTGATTCTTTGCGTCAAGCGGGCGCAGTTGGGCATCAACCGCAACGCCGCTGCGGAAGATCGGATGGCCGGGTTGCGCCAGGAAATCGGGGAAGAACCAGTCGGCTCGCGAGGCTGGGGTGCGCAGCGGCAGCCGTAATGCGGTCTCGATCAGGTGATGGGCGTCAATGGCGCGCAGGCCACCACCGACGATGCCGCCAGTGGCGAGTATAAAACGGCTGGCCCGGTGGCGTTGTTCACGCGCCGCTGCCTCGCTAAAGACCGCCTCTAGGTGGTTGCCGTGGGCCTCGCCGCGTTGCACGTAGGCTCCCAACTGGATGCGTCCACCCGCTTCGCGGAAGGCATGTTCCAGCAGGTGGTAGATCCGTATTCCCGCTACGGAGGGCGGTGGGGTGGGGATCTCGAAGATGAGGGCTCCGCAGATGGATTGAAGTTCGGCGACGATCTGCGGCGCTTGGTGGATGCCTAAGACTGCGGGGAGCGCGATGCGTTGGTAGCCGCCCTCAACCACCAGTTTGCGCAGGCTCCGGCCCACGTCGGTGCGGAATGCAACTTGCTCGAAGAGTCGGGCAAACCCCGTGGTGCTGAAATCGGCGGCGTGCGCGAGCGGTGGTAGTGTCAGGTAGACGCCTTCGGCGTTGAAGCCCTGGATCTGGAGATTGGCTGCGATCATGGGTGGGAAGAAGTCGCGCAGTTCGCGGAAGCCCGCTACCAACAGCGGTGGCTCGCCGCTCCCTTTGCGTGCGAGTTGCCGTGCATCTCCCGCCGCCATAGTCACCGGCACGAGGCATGTTGGGCGTAGCGCTCCGGCGGCGGTGGGGAGCAACAGGTTCTGTTGGGGGCTGCCGACCAGCGGGTAGCCGCCATCTTCGCAGATCTCCTGCAATCGCGCTAGGCCGGATTCGATGGCGTGAATGCCCGTCAGCGCATACGGATGATCGGGCTGGGCGGCGATCAGCGCGGCAATCCCGGCCAACGGGTCGCCTGCACCGACATCGAGCAGATCAATACACCCGGTCGTCCAGTGGGTCGCCGCATGCCCCTTGGCGATGACGAGCACGCGCTCGCCCGCCTTGGCGCGCCCAATGGCGGCCAACATGCCCGCGATGCCCGCTCCTATTACGATGGTGTCGTACTGCATGGCCGCTCCTACTCGGTCACTAATCACACTTTTCTTCGCATTTCGGTTTTGACGCAAAGACGCAAAGGGTTTGATTGGATTCGATTTTGAATACTTTGCGCCTTGGCGTCTTTGCGTCAACATGTGGCTGCGGTTTACTCCAAGTGTGAACAGTTACCCTACTCTGGGGTGACGAGACCCCCGCCCTGGCGTGCATGGTCGCGCAGGCGATGAATCCCCAGCAACCCGGCGAAGATGAGTTCATCCAAGCGTGCTTGACGTAGTTGATCGCCCCACAATACCGGGGTCAGTCCGCGCCAGCGCTCTTGCAAGAAGTGGAGCAACGCGGCGTTGGCATATTCGATACTAAAGTCGGCGTTGGCGCTATGCTCCTCGTACAGCAGCGCACTCGAACGGTAGATGCACCACCCACCCTGACATGGCCCCATCCCCACCCGCACCATGCGCCGCAGATCATCAAGGTTGCTCGCTCCACTCGCCATCGCCGTCTGGAGGCGTGACCGGGTCACCAACTCACACTCGCAGATCAGATCGTTGTAGGCTTGCGTCTGCTCAATGGCGGCCAGTGGCTTGCCGAGCCAGTGCAGTGATGGGCCATCCGCATGATTGCCCGTATCACGGCGCTCAAAGGGCGGGGCAGGCATCACCTCCTCGGCGGTACGGCAGGGCTGGGTGTTGCCCAAGCGCTGCGCGATCAGGTTTGCCGCATCCTCGGCCATCAGCCGGTAGGTGGTCCACTTGCCGCCCACGAGCGAGATGATGCCCTCAACGCCATCGCGCTGGGCATGGTCGAGCAGTTTATAGGTACGGCTCAGATCGCGGTCGTTGGCCACATCCTGGTCTTTATACAAGGGGCGCACCCCCGCCCACGCGCGCAGGGCGCGGTACTGCTTGAAACCGGGGATGAGCTTTTCACCCTCATCAAGCATGAATTGAACCTCTTCGGCCTCGATACCGTAAAAGTCGGGATCGGGCACGAAGGTGTCGGTAGTGCCGATCACTGCAACCGAGTGTACCGGCACAATAATATCGCCATCGGCGGGCATTTTGCAGCGGTTAATTACCGTGTTGACCATGCGATGGTTCATGGCAACCAGCGTGCCTTTGCCGGGGAGTACCGTCACCTTCACACCCGCGAGTGCGGCGACCTTGCCGGCCCACGCGCCGGTAGCATTCAACACGCAGGCAGAGTCAATCTGTTTGCGTTCGCCGGTGCGCAGATCTTCGACCACCGCTCCGACGACCTGATCGCCCACGCGCAGCAACGCGATCAGGGTGTGGTACGTAAAGACCTGCGCCCCATACTCACGCGCTGCGAGCACATTGGTATGCGCGGCGAGGAATGAGTCGGCGGCGGCATCGGCAACTTCAAAGGCACGCGAGATCTGCGGGTTGAGGACGCGCTCACGGCGGTGCATCTCGGCCAAGGGTAACTCACCCACCGGCACGCCGGTTTTGCGGCAATTGGCCATAAAGAGATCGCCATAGTCCGGGTCGTCCCAGGGGGTGATCACGAAGAAACCGGAGGTATCCTCGATACAGTGCGGCATAATGCGGCGCAGAATAGCATTCTCACGCGCACACTCATTTGCCGACTGGGGATCTTTGGTGACATAGCGCCCACCGGAGTGGAGCAGACCGTGGTAGCGCCCGGTGGTGCCGTGAGTCAGATCGCCCTTCTCGACCAGAATGGCACGCATTCCGCGCATTGCCAGATCACGCAAGACACCGCTGCCGGTGGCACCGCCACCAATGACGAGAACGTCGGTTGAGATGGTTTGCATAACGATTTCCCGTCTGGTCGTTGTGTAGGGGCGAAGCATCGCCCACCAATATCGTTCGTCTTCCCCAATCCACATGGGAGGCGATGCTTCGCCCACCGACGCATCGCCCACCAATATCGTTCGTCTTCCCCAATCCACATGGGAGGCGATGCTTCGCCCCTACTCCCAATCAAAAGTCCGCGTAACCGCCTTCTTCCAGCCCTGGTACAACCTCGTTCGGGTTGTCGCATCGAGTTGAGGTGTCCAGGTCTGATCCACACCCCAATTGGCCCGTAACGCCGCGCTACTCGGCCAGTAGCCCACCGCGAGGCCCGCCGCATAGGCCGCACCGAGTGCGGTCGTCTCGGCAACCGTGGGGCGCACCACCGGCACGCCCAGAATATCGGCTTGAAACTGCATCAGGGTCTGATTAAAGACCATTCCGCCATCAACCTTGAGGCTGCTGAAGGCCATCCCCGCATCGGCACGCATCGCATCGAGCACCTCGCGAGTCTGGTAGGCGGTGGCCTCCAGTACGGCGCGTGCCAGGTGTGCCTTGGTGACATACCGAGTCAGGCCGACGATCACCCCCCGCGCATCACTGCGCCAGTAGGGGGCGAAGAGGCCGGAGAAGGCGGGCACAATATAGATCCCACCATTGTCGGCCACCTCGTTGGCGAGCGTTTCGATCTCGCTGGCGCTCTTGATGATCCCCAGGTTGTCGCGCAGCCACTGCACCAGTGCACCCGCGATGGCAATGGAGCCTTCGAGCGCATAGACGGCGGGTTGGGTACCCAACTTATAGCCCAGGGTGGTGATCAGGCCATGCTGCGAGGCGACGATCTGGGTTCCGGTGTTGAGCAGCATAAAACAGCCGGTGCCATAGGTATTCTTGACCTCGCCCGGCGCATAGCAGGTTTGGCCCACCAGTGCGGCCTGCTGATCGCCCAGGATACCCGCCACCGGCACGCCAGCCAGATCGCCCACCGCGTGGCCGTAGACCTCGGAACTAGAACGAATCTGGGGCAACATCTGGGCGGGGATACCCATCGCCGCCAGAATGTCCGCGTCCCAATCCAGGGTCGCCAGATCCATCAGCATGGTGCGCGAGGCATTCGTCACATCGGTGACATGCACGCCACCTTGCGGGCCGCCGGTGAGCCACCACGTCAGGAAGGTATCCACTGTGCCAAAGAGCAGATCTCCCGCCGCAGCCGCAGTGCGGGCACCCGGAATATGCTCCAAGATCCAGACCAACTTGGGGCCAGCGAAGTAGGTTGCGAGTGGCAAGCCGGTTTGGGCGCGGAAGCGATCTTGGCCGCCGGTGCGGGCCAACTCGTGGCAGATCTGATCGGTGCGGGTGTCCTGCCAGACAACCGCGTTGGTGATCGGGCGACCCGTGGCGCGCTCCCACACCACGGTCGTCTCGCGCTGGTTGGTGATCCCGACGGCGGCGATGTCGCGGGCCTTCAGGCCACCATGCGCGAGTGCGCCACGCACCACCTGCTGGGTGCGCTCCCAGATCTCCTCTGGGCGATGCTCGACCCAACCCGGCTGGGGGTAGATCTGGGCATGCTCGTGCTGATCGGACGCAACGATCCCTCCCGTATGATCGAAGATCATACAGCGGGTGCTCGTGGTTCCCTGATCAATGGCTGCGATGTATGGCATAGTTCCGCATCAGTTCTACCGACGCACCGTCTCCACTAGCGCCTTCGCAATCAGATAGGCCGATGTCGCACCGGGGTCCTGGTGGCCAATCGAGCGCTCACCCAGGTAGGAGGCGCGGCCCTTAGTGGCAAGCATCGGGATGGTCGCTTGCATCCCCTCCTCACACGCAACCAGCCCCTGCTCCAATGCACCTAGCAGATCAACCCCATTGAAGTGGGCGGCCTTAAACGCCTCGATCCCTGGCGCAATCGCGTCAATCATCGTCTTCTCGCCGCGTGTTGATTTCCCGCGTGATTGGATACCCTCCAAGGCCGACTCAAATGCACCAATCAGATTAATCGTTCCAATTGTTTGGCGATCCCCAATCACCATCCCCGCCCGCAAGAAGGCCGTGCCATACAAGGGGCCACTCGCTCCACCAACCGTGGAGACCAGGGTCATTCCGACGGTTTTGAGAATACTGCCAATATCCTTATCGGCCACTGCGGGGAGTTTGGTGATCACCACACTAAAACCACGATCAAGATTTAAGCCGTGGTCGGCATCACCGATGGCAGCATCAAGCTGGGTTAAATAATCACGTTCTGCTTTGATTGACGCTGCGACACGTTCGACAAAGGCGATAATCTGATCTGCAGTAATTTCCATCAATAGCTCCACATCATCAAAAAGGCGGCAACGGCCTAAATCCCCCAGCGTAGTGCGGGTGTAAGGACGGGCGCGTCCCAGAGTTGGGTGAGGTGATCATCAAGGCGCAGGAGGGTAAAGGCGCAACCGGCCATGTCGAGTGCGGTGATATAGTTGCCGATCAATCGGCGACGGATGTGAATACCCTGCGCGGTGAGCAGTTTATTCAACTCGTGGTACATCACATAGAGTTCGATCAGTGGCGTGCCACCCATCCCATTCACAAAGGCGAGCACCTGATCCCCGTGCTGAAAGGGCAGATCCTCCAGGATTGGGGTGGCGAGCATCGCGGCGATCTGCGCTGCTGGCGCCATAGCGACCCGATGCCGCCCTGGTTCACCGTGAATCCCGATACCCAGTTCGATCTCGTCCTCCGGTAGATCGAACCCCGGTCGCCCCACATGCGGCACCGTGCAAGCCGTGAGCGCCATGCCCATACTGCGGCCCTCGGCATTTACGTGCTGAGCCAGCGCGGTCAGAGTGGCCAGATCCGCCCCGGCCTCCGCCGCCGCGCCCACGATCTTCTCCAACAACACCGTGATCCCCACCCCGCGCCGCCCGGCGGTCCAGGTACTATTCTCGACCGCCACATCATCATCGGTGACGACCGTGGCCACCTGGATGCCCTCAGCGGCTGCGAGTTCGGCAGCCATCGCGAAGTTCATCACATCGCCAGTGTAGTTTTTGACGATCTGGAGCACTCCCCGGCCCGCATCAACCGCGTGTATGGCGGCGAGGATCTGGTCGGGGACGGGTGAGGTGAAGATATGGCCGGGGCATGCGGCATCGAGCATCCCGCGCCCGACAAAGCCGCCGTGCATCGGCTCGTGGCCGCTACCACCCCCGGAGATGATGCCCACCTTCCCCGCAATGGGAGCATCGGCACGGACGATCAAGAACGGATCAGCATGCACCCGGATCAGGTCGGCATGCGCTGCCGCCATCCCGGCCAACGCCTCGGATACGACATCTTCAGGCGCATTGATCAGTTTCTTCATGCGGCGGCTCCTCCCGTCTATGCGTCCCGGTTTTGACGCCAAGACGCTAAGACGCAAAGTCTTCAAGATATGCCCCCATTACAACCTTTGCGTCTTTGCGCCTTGGCGTCAATCAGGGGCTTTGATTACCCCAAGTGTGAACAGTCTCCCGGCACCTGCTGGGTCAAACAATGCCATGCCCCTAAGCCCCAAATAATATCGCGACAATCAATCCCCACCACGCGGCGGTCGGGGAAACATGCCTGAATGATGTCTGCGGCTCGCGCATCATTCGGATGATGATAGAACGGAACCAGTACCACCCGGTTGGCAATATAGAAGTTGGCATAACTGGCGGGTAGGCGCTGATCCTCGTAGATCACCGGCGGCGGCATCGGAATCGTTATGATACGCAGAGGTTGCCCATCCAGCCCGCGCATGAGTTCGAGCCGCCGCAGGTTCGCTTGCAGAATGGGGTAGTTCTCGTCGCTGGGATCTTCCTCCACCGCTGTGAGGATGGTATCGCGGGCCACAAAGCGGCTGATGTCATCCACATGACCGTCGGTATCATCACCGACAATCCCCTCACCCAACCAGAGGATCTGTTGCACCCCCAGGAAGTCGCGCAGCCGGGCCTCGATCTGTGCCTGGGTCAGATCCGGGTTACGGTTGGGGTTGAGCAGACACTGTTCGGAAGTGAGCAGCAACCCGGCCCCATTGACCTCAATTGAGCCGCCTTCGAGGATCATACCACCCTCAAAGCGTGGCACACCCAGATAGTTGGCCATAGAAGCCGGAATCTGGTTATCGAGATCATAGGGCGGATACTTATCGCCCCAGGCGTTATAGCCCCAATCAGTCGCGGCCAGTTGACCATCAGCACGCCGCACAAAGATCGCGCCATGGTCGCGGCACCAGGCATCATTGGTCGGGCAGAAGTGCAAGCGAATATTGCCACTGGCATCGGCTTGCGCCAGATAGCCGCGCACCTGTGCGGCCATCTCCTCATCATTCACATTGATATGCACCGTCTCGGAGGTGGCGAGCGCAGCGACCATCTGCGCATAGACGGGATGGATCTGCTCAATTTTACCCGGCCAACTCGCCTCCTTATGCGGCCACGAGAGCCACGTTGCCTGATGTGGCTCCCATTCGGCGGGCATGCGGTATCCCAATAGGGTGGGGGTGGTCATGCTGAGTCCCTAATCAATATAGCGGCGGGTCATATCGCCATACGCATCAATCCGTCGGTCGCGCAGGAAGGGCCAGTGGGTGCGCTGGACATCCAGGCGGGCCAGATCGACCTCGGCCACCAGGGTACCCGGCGTTGCAACAGGTGCCTTGGTCAGAATCGTACCGCTGGGGTCACTCAGGAAGCTCTGGCCCCAGAACTCGATCCCACCCGCCGGATCGCCCTCGTGGCCGGTGCGGTTGACACTGACCACATAACAGCCATTGGCAATCCCGTGCGAGCGCTGGATCGTCTCCCAACTCTGATGCTGGGCGACGCCATACTCAGCCTTCTCGCTGGGATGCCAACCAATCGCGGTGGGGTAGAAGAGCAGATCGGCCCCGCGCAGCGCGGTGAGGCGCGCCGCTTCGGGGTACCACTGATCCCAGCAGACCAACACGCCCACGCGGGCGAAGCGCGTCTGAAAGACCTGGAAGCCCAAATCGCCGGGGGTAAAGTAGAACTTCTCATAGAAGAGCGGATCATCGGGGATGTGCATCTTGCGATACTTCCCCACCAGCGTACCATCGGCATCGAGCACCACGGCGGTATTGTGGTACAACCCCTCGGCACGCTTCTCAAAGAGGCTGGCAATGATCACCACCCCCAACTCACGTGCTAGGGCCGCGAAGCGCTCGGTACTTGGGCCGGGGATGGCCTCGGCTAAGGCGAAGTGGGCGTGATCCTCACTCTGACAGAAATAGAGCGAACGGAAGAGTTCGGGCAGACAGATAATCTGCGCACCTTGGGCCGCAGCCTCACGCACACCGGCGATTGCCGCCTGCGCATTCGCTTCCAGATCGTTCATCATTTGCATCTGAACGAGACCAATCTGGACTATTCGGGATCGATTCACTGCTTTCTCCAATAGGCTAACGCCGCCGCATCACTACGCCACTCACCCTCCGAAATGCGCCGCATCTGCCCAGCGCGGATCTGGGCCAGTGCCTCCCGCCCCGCCAGGTAGACCCATGCGGTACGGGGGCCGGTAGTCGTCTCGACGGGGAGCAGGATACGCTCATACATATTCGCCCGACCGCCCTCCGTATAGGCTTCGAGCTGGTCAAGATCAACCATCATGGTCGCATACTGCTCGGCTGCGACCGTGATCAACGCGCCGAAGACGCGATCGCCTGGAACGACCAGATCGGGTTCGCGTACCATAAACGGGAACGGCCCAGCCGTGTAGAGCGCTGCACCGGCGAGCGTGGCGGATTCCTCGCCCACAATTCGACCTGCTAAGAGACGGGTATAGTTTGGCTCGCCCGGTTTCAGCGTGCCATAAACGAAGAATGGATAGTACATAGTGATCTTCATGCATGCATGTGGGTCATCCACTATACTATACCAGAATTCCTTGTCAGGATGCCCATTGCCCTGATCGTTCACAGCCGTAGGGGCAACGTCACCTCCGGTGGGGGTGTGGGGCCGACTTCGCCGCCCATTGACATGAACTTTAGGGCTACCGCCCTAAAAACCACGCTTGGGGCTGCGCCCCAGACCCTCTTTTTTCTCGTATGGTGGCGGCGAAGCCGCCACCATACGAGAAAAAAGTTCTTCGGGGGAGGCGAAGCCTCCCCCGAACCCCCGCCAGGAGGCTTACCCAAAGGGTGAAAGAAATACCCCATAAGTGCCATATCCACTATGCTATACTAGCGCCATTCCGACCAGTGATAGTGTATTAAGGAACACCAGATGCAGCTCTTTCTCGACACTGCGAATGTTAGTGAGATCCGCGAAGCGGCTTCGTGGGGGATTCTCAGTGGCGTAACAACCAATCCGACCCTGATCGCCAAAGAGAAGGGCGTTGACTTCAAGTCCGTGATTACGGAGATCGCCGAGTTGGTTGATGGCCCGATCAGTGCCGAAGCGATCTCGCTCGATGGTGAAGGAATGGTCAAGGAGGGCCGCGAATTTGCGACATGGCACTCCAACGTGATCGTCAAGGTTCCCTGTACCACCGAGGGTTTGAAGGCGGTCTACCAACTGGCTCGTGATGGTATTCGCACCAATGTCACGCTCATCTTCAATGCTGCCCAGGCACTCATGGCGGCGCGTGCGGGAGCCTTTGTGGTCAGCCCCTTCATTGGGCGGGTTGATGACACAGGTGTGGATGGCATGGAACTTATCCGCGAAATCAGCCGGATTTACAAGAGCGACTCTGAGATCACGACCCGCATTCTAGCGGCCTCCATCCGCCACCCGCGCCATGTGATTGATAGCGCCCTGGCCGGTGCCGATATTGCCACCTGCCCCTTCAAGGTGTTGCAGCAAGCGATGCGCCACCCGCTCACCGACCGGGGTATTGAGCAGTTCCTCGCTGACTGGAAGGCCCGCAACTAGAATTGCGCAATGGGCAGCAGGTGCGCTCCACCTGCTGCTCCTTCCTACCATGAACGCACCTCGCCCGCGTATGCTCGGTATTGTCGGTGATAGTGGCACCGGCAAGACGACGCTCACCCACGGAGTGGCGCGCATCCTCGGTCAGCAGGGGGTTACTCCCATCTGCCTCGATGATTACCAGCGCTTTAGCCGTGCTGAACGGCTGGCCCGTGGTTTGGCCGGGGCGGACCCCGACGCGAATGATTTGACCCTGATGGCAACCCATCTGGAGGCTCTGCGGGCGGGGGGCACAATCCAGAAGCCGGTCTATGATCACGATACCGGCATCCTGCGTGATCCTGAGGCAGTTGCCGCAACCGGGTTGGTCATTGCGTATGGGATGCTCACGCTTACTCCGTCTTCACTCGCGAACCTCTTTGATCTGACCGTTTACCTCGATCCAGACGATGCCCTGCATCAACACTGGCGGTTTCAACGCGATACAACCGAACGTGGTTATGCACCTGCACAGGTTTTGGCGTTCCAGGATGCCAACGACCGCGCAGCACGGCGCTATGTGGCGCGGCAACGTCGCCATAGCAACCTAGTGGTGCGCTTCCACATTGCGCATGGCTATGAGCGTTTCCCCAAAGAGTCGGCGCAACGGATGGAGATCTTATTGCGTCAGACAGCCAACTTTGCTGGTTTAGCCCCGTTTCTTGATCAGGTTGAACGGCGAACCGTGCCGGGCATGCACTTGGATCGGGCGATTATTGATGCTGATGGCCGCAGGAGTGATCGCCTGTTCATTGATGCGCATGTCAATCAGGCGGTGTGCGAGCAGATGATTGATCTGATTTGGCCCGCGCATTTGGGCCAGCCCCATGTACCCTTCAGCCTCCCCGCCACTGATTCATCCCAGGTCGCCTTCAACCCCGGTCTGACCTTGCTGCCTATTCTGGTGGCCAGCATGTTGGTTCAGAGGCCATAGATCAATACGGTGGCTTCGACAAGCTCAGCCAGCGCACCGCTGGCTGAGCTTGCCGAAGCCATGCGCCGCCAAAAAACACCCGATATTTTATACTACGCCCCAGAAGCGGACGTTTACCGCTATAATAGCCGTATCAGTTCTGGCTTTTGTAGCGGAGCGCTATGAACGACATAGACTGGATACGGGATCGTGCCAGGCGATCGCTGTATCGGCTTCTACCACGGGTGCGTAGCACATTCAATAATGACGCTGACTCCGATCCGGGAGCTTGGCGTACCTTTGAAGCCCGTCTGACCCGTGAGTGGGAGCGGCTTTTTGGCCTACTCTTCCAACTTTATGGTCACGAGTACGATTTCTTCTTCCAACTCGAACAGGTGCTGGTGCTCGCCGCCCGCGCTTGGTTCGCCCGTCACCAGTCACTCCGCGATCTTGATGAGTGCCGCGAGGCTGACCCCGAATGGTTCCAGTCGCAGCGGATGATTGGTGCAGTCCTCTATGTTGATCTCTTTGCGGGCAGCTTGGCCGGGTTGCGTGATCGTCTGCCCTACCTCAAACAACTTGGCATCACCTACCTTCATCTGATGCCGATCTTTGATGTTCCCTCGGACAAGAATGATGGCGGCTATGCGGTCAATAGTTATCGCACGATCAATCCGGCCCTCGGTACCTTGCGTGAACTGGCCGAATTAGCCAAACTCCTGCGCAATGATGGGATCAGTTTGGTACTCGACTTTGTCTGTAACCATACTTCTGATGAACACGAGTGGGCGAGGCGGGCACGTGCAGGCGAACATGAGTATCAGGACTTTTACCTCCTCTTTCCTGATCGTACCCTGCCCGATCAGTATGATGCGACCCTGCGCCCGATCTTTCCTGTGTCGCGGCGGGGTAGTTTTACCTGGCACGAAGGCATGCGCCGCTGGATCTGGACGACCTTCAATGGCTTCCAGTGGGATCTTAACTACCGGAATCCAGAGGTCTTTCGGGCGATGGCCGCCGAGATGCTCTTCCTGGCCAATGCCGGGGTTGAGATCTTGCGCCTAGATGCGGTGGCTTTCATTTGGAAGCAACTCGGTACCAGTTGTGAGAATCGCCCTGAGGCACACCTCATCATACAAGCCTACAATGCCCTGGCCCGTATTGCTGCCCCAGCACTCTGCTTCAAGTCGGAGGCGATAGTGCATCCTGATGAGGTGGTACGCTATATTGGGCCGGGTGAGAGCCAACTCTCGTACAATCCCTTGCTGATGTCGCTCTGTTGGGAAGCCTTGGCGACCCGCGAAGTGCGCCTGTTGGCCCATGCCCTGCGTACTCGTTGGAAGATTGCGGATGGCTGTGCGTGGGTCAATTATCTGCGTTGTCACGATGATATTGGTTGGACTTTCGATGATCAGGATGCCCGCCAGGTTGGAATTGATCCACGTGGCCATCGGCGGTTTCTTACTGCCTTCTACACCGGTGAGTTTCCGGGTTCGTTTGCGCGAGGCGTTCCGTTTCAGGTCAACCCAGAGACCGGGGATGGGCGGGTTTCGGGGACATTAGCCTCACTTGCGGGGTTGGAGCAAGCTATTCAGACCCAAGATTCGACCTTGATTGATATGGCTATTCGACGTATCTTGCTTTTACATAGTATTATACTGAGTATTGGTGGTATTCCACTGATCTATAGCGGGGACGAAGTCGCTACATGCAATGATTATAGCTATGTTACGATCCCGGCTAAGGCCGATGATAGTCGCTGGGTACATCGGGTTGCCTTTGATTGGAATAAACATACACGCTGGGAAGACCCGCAGTACCCCGAAGGTACCATCTACCGTGAACTACTCCGGCTGATTGGCCTGCGCAAGCACCTACCGGCTCTGGCAGGAGGTGATATGACCGTGATCGATACTGGTAGCTCCCACCTGCTAGGCTATATTCGGCAGCATCATGGGCAACGTCTGTTGGTGGTGGCAAATTTCTCCGAGTGCCCCCAGGATTTTAGTGCCAACCGCTTGCGCCTCTATGGGATGGGTTACCACTTTAAAGATCTTCATAGCGGAACGGCAGTGAACGCAGATGAGGGACTGCTATTGTCTCCCTACCAGTTTGTGTGGTTGGAAGCGCGGGAAGCGTGATCTGTTTTGAATTGTTGCCAATGCCTTCTGCGTCGGCAATGTGTAGTGAGGTGATGTCATGACGACGCCGCTATCTGTCCCACCTGATGGGGTTTCTCCAGCCAGTGATCTGAACCAACAGTTAGCCGAACTTCAGGCAGAGAATGCTCGGTTGCGCGCTGAAATGGAACTGATCCCTTCGGTTGTTCAGGAAGTGATTGATGAACAGATGCGGCGTACCTCGCTGCTGGCCCAGTTGGCAATTGAAGCACGTGAGGCGTTGGCGGCTGAACAGTTGGTTGAACAGACCTTGCGGGCGATTTTGAGTACGATGGGGATCGCAGCGGGTATCATCTTGAGTGCTCCAGGGGTGCAAATAGAGTTGGCGTTGTATGTTGTTGAAGGTAAGATTCAACATATTGATACCAATGTGGCTCGCATGGTGATCGAAAAGGGCTTAGCTGGCTGGGTAATGCGGAATGGGAGTAGTGTGGTACTCCCCGATATTGCGCGTGATCAGCGCTGGCTTCACCATGGAGAACAACCGAAACAGGGGAGTGCGATTGCGACTCCGATCCGTCAGGCTAACCAGACATTTGGCGTTCTGACGGGGTATCGCCCCACGAATAACGCCTTTAATAGCCAGGATCTGGTGATGCTGGAGGGGGTAGGGGCATTATTGGGGGTGACGTTAAGCGCCGCTCGCTACCAGGCGAGTGAACGTCAGCGCCGCGACCAAGCGATGACCCTGTTGAACATGACCCAGTTCCTTTCGGCGGAGCGGAGCCTGCCGGAATTGGCGGCGATGCTCAATAAGAAGGGTTCGGCAGTCTTTGGTGCGCGTTGGGGCTTGCTCTTCCTGAGCGACGAGAAGGATGATCCCTCCAATGCGGTCATCCATCCGGTGCTCCCTGGCCCAGTAAATATCTGGGAGTCCTATGCTGAATTGGCCGCCCCTTCGGCCCACTTGGCTTGGTCTACCCAACGGATTGTTTCGACGACCCCGGTTCCTGATACGACATGTCTGGCGTTGCCCCTCACCCATCATGGCTTGACGATTGGCAGTTTTGTGTTGCTGCATCCGGGGAATGGTGGGTTCTCGGCTAATATTTGGTCACTACTGACGGTCTTTACCCATATGGTGGCGGCGGCCTGCGCGAATGTCCAGTTGGTCGGGCGGCTCACCGATCAGGCCCATGTCTTAGAGGATCTGGTTGAGGAGCGTACCCAGCAACTCCAACGTTCGCGGAATGCGCTGCGGGTGGTGTTTGATAGCCTCGCGTATGGGGTGCTTCTGCTTGATGCGGGCGAGCGTTTGGTTGCCGCTAATCACCTCTTCTGTAATACAATTATCGGACGCCATCCCCGTGAGTTGGTGGGCCTGACCTACAGTGCCGTCTGGCATCTCTTAGAGACCCAGCCGCATGTGCGGATCGAGTTGATTCCCGGCCCTGATCCGGCGCGCCCGGAGTTGTTGGTACATGTTGGTAAGTTACCCGAACAGCGCTCTTTTACGGTGCAACGTACTACGATTGATTCTGAGACAAATACGAGTGAGCAGTATTTGGAGTTCTGGCATGAACTCCATGATGTGTGAAATCGTAGGGGCGAAGCATCGCCCTCTAATCCATACCATGTACCCACCATATTAAAGGGCGATGCTTCGCCCCTCCTTCCGTATTGATATTGATGTATAGCCTATGCCAGAACTGATTACGACCCCCACCGGATTGCGGATCTTGGTTGAGCCGTTGCCTCACACCTACTCGGTGTCTATTGGCTGCTTTGTTCACGCCGGATCGCGCCATGAACCGGATGTCCACGCCGGTGCGGCCCATTTCATTGAGCATATGTGTTTTAAGGGTAGCCACGCCTTCCCCACCGCACGCCAGATCTCTGAGGCGGTTGAGGGGGTGGGGGGCATCCTGAATGCCTCGACATCGTATGAATCAACCGTCTATTGGGCGAAGGTGGCCACGATCCATTTTGATCGTGCCCTCGCGGTGTTGGCGGATATGCTCACCCACCCGCTCTTTGATCTTCGCGAACTGGAGAAGGAGCGCCGCGTCATTATTGAGGAGATCCGGGGGATTCAGGATTCGCCGAGCGATCTGATCCATGAACTGCTTCAACAGGTGATGTGGGGCGAACAGCCCTTGGGGCGCGATATTGCCGGGAGTGTCGAGACGGTCGCAGCGACTTCGCGCAGTGACCTGATTGATTTCTTTCAGCGCCACTACAATCGTAATACGATGGTCATTTCAGTGGCGGGCAATATTACGGTTGATCAGGTGGTTGAGGCGGTGGATCGTGCTTTTGTTGATCTGCCACCTGGGTTGCCACCCGCCCCGTTGCTGATCCCACAAGCCTGTCGTGGCCCCCAGGTGAAGCTCATGGTGCGCGATATTGAACAGGGTAACTTCTGCTTGGGTGTACCCGGTCTCTCTTATAACGACCCGGAACGGCGGGCATTACAGGTGCTCGATTCAGTTTTGGGTGGTGGGATGTCTTCACGCCTCTTCCAGGTGCTGCGCGAAGAGAATGGGATGGCCTATAGCGTTGGTTCCTACCATACCGAACTCTCGGATACCGGTATGTGGGTGATCTATGGGAGTGTTGAGCCGGAGTCGCTGCGCGATGGGCTGGTGATCTGCCGTGATATGCTGCACGATCTGGTGCGTCATGGGGTCACGGCGGAGGAGTTGGCGATGGTGAAGGAGCAGGTGAAGGGTGGCATTCTGCTCTCGCTCGAAGATACATGGTCGGTTGCCTCGCGTAATGGTGCCCATATGCTGCGCTATGATCATGTGATACCGGTTGAGCAGGTGGTGGCGGAGGTTGAGGCGGTGACGGCGGCGCAGATTCAGCAGGTGGCGCAGCGCCTCTTGTTGCCTGAGGCGCTCCATGTGGCCGTCCTTGGCCCCTACGATGTGGATGATCAGCGCGAATTGGTCGCGTTGATGCAGGGGGAAGTGTAGTCGTATCCGTTCAGGGTGGGTCACTCCTGAGTTGCGAGAATCAGTAGAATCCGGCATACTACCGCTATGGACGAGCCAC
>NZ_RYFD01000116.1 GCF_004138135.1 Candidatus Oscillochloris fontis | reverse complement strand
CCCGTTGCGGGCGTTCAAGGTGAGCGGGTGGGTAGTGCTATGTCGCAAAAAGACCTGGAAACTTAATTTACGGACTACTATGGTCAGTGGAATAAAATTGCCACTGTGAACTGTACAGCAGGTACTGGTTGCTATGTAAAACTTACTGATCAAACCAATGAGAGCACAGGTACACGTCGAGTTTGGCTTGATGCGGTTAAGTTTGTACTGACTGCGACACCTGTTTATACTGTTAGCGGGTATGTACGTGACACTAATACCAATGGTATTTCTGGTGTAACTATCTCGGATGGGACGCGCACGGCTACCACGGATAGCAACGGCTACTACACACTGACCGGCGTTCCGGCGGGGAGCTACACGCTGACACCTTCGCGCAGTGGGTATAGCTTCAGCCCCAGTAGCCTCAGCGTGTCGATCAGCGGCAACCTGAGCAACCAGAACTTCACCGGTACCCTGCTCACCTACAGTGTCAGTGGGCGCATCACCACTAGCAGCGGCACCGGCATCAGCAGCGTCACCGTCTCGGACGGGACGCGCAGTGCCAGCACGGATAGCAACGGGTACTACACGCTGAGCGGCGTCCCGGCGGGGAGCTACACGCTCACGCCTTCGCGCAGTGGCTACAGCTTCAGCCCCACCAGCCGGAGCATCAGTGTTAGTGGCAACGTGAGTGGGCATGACTTCACCGGCACCCTACTCACCTACAGCGTCAGCGGGCGCATCACTACCAGCAGCGGCACTGGCATCAGCAGTGTC
Source organism: Candidatus Oscillochloris fontis (assembly GCF_004138135.1). Lineage (GTDB taxonomy): Bacteria > Chloroflexota > Chloroflexia > Chloroflexales > Chloroflexaceae > Oscillochloris > Oscillochloris fontis. Next base: position 798 of record NZ_RYFD01000116.1, on the reverse strand, counting down.
ACCGTCTCGGACGGGACGCGCACGGCGACCACGAACAGTTCTGGAGACTACACCCTGACCGGTGTCCCGGCGGGGAGCTACACGCTCACGCCTTCGCGCAGTGGGTACAACTTCAGCCCGACCAACCGGAGTATCAGTGTTAGTGGCAACGTGAGTGGGCATGACTTCACGGGCACCCTGATCACCTACAGCATCAGCGGGCGCATCACCACCAGCAGTGGCACGGGCATCAGTAGCGTCACCGTCTCGGACGGGACGCGCACGGCCACCACGAACAGTACGGGTGACTACACACTGACCGGCGTTCCGGCGGGGAGCTACATCCTCACCCCTTCGCGCAGTGGCTACAGCTTCAGCCCCACTAGTCGGAGCATCAGTGTCAGCAGCAATCTGACCGGCCAGGACTTCACCGGCACGGCAACGGCAACCACCTACACCGTGAGTGGGCGCATCACCACCAGCAGCGGCACCGGCATCAGCAGCGTCACCGTCTCCGACGGAACGCGCACGGCCACCACGAACAGTACGGGTGACTACACCCTGACCGGTGTCCCGGCGGGGAGCTACACGCTCACGCCTTCGCGCAGTGGGTATAGCTTCAGCCCCACTAACCGGAGTATCGGTGTTAGTGGAAATCTGACCGGCCAGGACTTCACGGGAACCCCGATTACTTATAGCGTCAGCGGGCGCATCACCACCAGCAGCGGCACCGGCATCAGTAGCGTCACCGTCTCCGACGGGACGCGCACGGCCACCACGAACAGTACGGGTGACTACACCCTGACCGGTGTCTCGGCG
>NZ_RYFD01000115.1 GCF_004138135.1 Candidatus Oscillochloris fontis | reverse complement strand
AAAATTAGCATAAGCTAAAAGAGTATTATATTTGAATTGCTAAAAACAAGAATATAAAAACTCAAAAGCTTATGCTCATGCAAAGAAAAGAATTAAGTTTTGAAGGACAAAATATATTTATAGGGATTGATGTGCATTTGAAAAGTTGGACTGTTTCAATTTTCACAGAGAAGTTGTTTCACAAGACATTTACTCAACCACCGAAAGTGGAATCTTTGAAGAAATATCTTGATTTTAATTTTCCCAATGCTAACTATTATTCAGTTTACGAAGCTGGATTTAGTGGATTTAGTGCACATTATTATCTGAATGAAATGGGGATAAATAATATAGTTGTAAATCCGGCAGATGTTCCGACAACACAAAAAGAGCATCAACAGAAAGATGACCCTACCGATAGTAAAAAATTGGCAAGGTCACTTCGTTCGGGAGAACTCTCATCAATACACGTTCCTCAAATAGCGACATTGGAGGCCAGGTCATTAGTAAGAGTACGATCGACATTGGTTAAAGATATGACAAGGTTTAAACAGCGGATTAAATCATTTTTGTATTTTCACGGCGTCAATTATCCCCCGGAATTTGAAAAATCAGTTTCTCACTGGTCTCGAAAATTCATGTTGTGGCTAAAAGATGTAAAATTGAAAAACACAGCGGGTATGGATGCTCTTGGTGTTTTGATTAAAGAGGCAGAGCAACAACGAAATTTATTATTGGAAACAACAAGAAAGGTTCGGGAGTTGTCAAAAAGTGAAATTTATTCACGAGATATGAAACTTTTATGTTCTATACCCGGGATTGGCCCTATTGCTGCAATCACCCTGCTAACCGAATTAGAAGATATTACTCGTTTTGAGAATACGGATCATTTAGCTGGCTTTGTAGGACTAATACCTTGCAGGCATTCATCGGGAGAGAAAAATAAAAATGGAGAGATGACATTTCGTGGGCATGAGTTTATAAAAAGAGTTATAATTGAAAGTTCCTGGATTGCAGCAAGAAGAGATCCAGCACTCAATATGGCTTTTCATAATTATGCAAAAAGAATGGAAACAAACAAGGCAATAATAAGAATTGCTCGTAAAGTGATGAACAGAATTTATTTTGTGCTTACAAAAAAACAAGAATATGTTATGGGATTCGTATAAAAATAACTTATTAAACAACAGTTATATAGAGTGATCGCTGAGCGTCTCTTGCAGTTAATCTGCTCTCGTAGATTGCGACACTTTACTTTTAAACTGAACAGGGAAATGTAGCATTTGTCTACTGATAGAAGGTTGTTTAAAAAGTTATAAATGATTACTTGCTGGAATTATACAAAATAAAGAATGGGTTTTTTTAGACCATAAAGCGAAACCAGTAAAGTAAAAAAGGGACAGCAAATTGCCATCCCCTTTACGTTTACTGTATAACGCAGAAAGTTTATTGCTGATAGGTTGCTCCCCAGCAGAGCCTATTTCCTCTTCAACTTTCTGAGAACAAAGATAATAAGATTTTTAAAAAGCAATTAAAAATATATAAATACTTGCTATAAATTTTGATTACAACATAGAAGAGACGC
>NZ_RYFD01000114.1 GCF_004138135.1 Candidatus Oscillochloris fontis | reverse complement strand
GGCACGATTTGTCCATTGGCACGATTTGTCCATTGGCACGATTTGTCCATTGGCACGATTTGTCCATTGGCACGATTTGTCCATTGGCACGATTCGCTCATGTGTAGCTAGTGTGCAATTGCTTCCCAAAGCAGAGGCGCTGGACTATTCCGGGAGTGACGCGCTTGGCGTTGCGGATGGCCTCGTACACCGCGAGGTAGCACGCCAAATACGCTTTGTGGACGCTGCGGAACGTGCGAAGGAACGTTCGGAGACCCGTGTGAGCGCCCTCAGACGTATTGCAGTGGACTTCCCGTATGCCGTCGCCGTCGTCGTCGCGCGCCCACTCGTATGACGAGTGACACACCGTGAAGTGGCTGGGCCAGCCCTGGTAGCCTGCCAACTCGTCACTGTACAGCGTCGCGCCTGGTGGCAGCAGCGTTTGGAGCACTCCCTGGCAACTCTCCGTATCCGCCGTGTTGAGCACCCAGATCCGTACCTCGCCCGTCTCTCGACTGATCACCTGGAATACCGGCGGACGGTCGTTCGCGTAGGTTCCTCGCCCCGGTCGCTTATTGCCACGCCGTCGCGGCGGGTCTTCGGGGTCGGTATGGGCGTCGCTTTTTTTCCCCCGCGTTCTGATACCCCTCATCAGACTCGAAGTGTATTCCTTCCATTTGGCTTTGTGGTGCGGTTTCGTTCGCATTGTCTTGGAGGCGTTGACGCAAGGTGTGGGTTTGCCTGCGGCTCATCTCAAGCTCCTCGGCCAACTGCGAGGTACTCACCCCCTGGGTGATGCCACGCAGCAGCAGCACAACGGTGGAGGGCTGCTGACGGGTCTTCTCGAACGCCGTTCCCGTCACCACGGTGGAGGGGCGCTGACCGTCTCGGCAGCGGTAGCTCGGGAACGCCTGATAGGGGCGAAAGTCACGCCGATTGGTTGAAGCACAGCGCGGGCAGCGCAGCCCTTCTGGGTGCAGGTGCTGCTCCAGCCATTGCAGACAGGCCCCCTCGTCCATCAACTCGCCGATCGGAAAGACAAACATGGTGCCACTCCCTACCCGTATGTTCCCGCCCCTTCCGCCCGAGAGTATATCACACCCTGCACACTAGCTGCGCATGAGCGAACATCGCTCGGATCACGGGAAGCCTGCCAGCGGCGCACCTGAAGGCTGGCGTTGGGCGTCGGGGCGGCCTCCAGCCCACCGGGAGCCGAGGAATCGTTGCGACCTTTCAAGCCCGTCGAAGAGTCGGCCACGTTCAATGTGTGTTGAGCCGACGTAAGCATGCCTGTACCAGATGTGTACGACATCGGATAACGCACCTGTGCAGGTACGACGGTACGATGCCAACGAACAAGGTGGCAGATTCCCTATCACGGTGGGGAATGCTGCACGACAAAATTGCGCGGTCGCGCAGAGCGCGGTACACTATACCCACGGTGGAGCAGGGCAACTCCTCCTTGACGATAGGCATATGCTGATGAAAGTGAAAGAGGTCGTCAAACTTCTGGAAGCAGATGGCTGGCAATTGGTTCGCACGGCAGGAAGCCATCGTCAGTTCAAGCATCCTTCCAAAGTAGGAACGGTGACGGTGGCAGG
>NZ_RYFD01000022.1 GCF_004138135.1 Candidatus Oscillochloris fontis | reverse complement strand
ATCGCTGCGGTTACGGCGTATTGGGCGAATCAGCCTGCCCCACAATTACTGCCTGCTGGGGGGGCGTGAACGGATACGGTACCAGCAACGCTGCCCGCGCCAACCCCGATGTCTACTTCGTCCATGCCTCTGGTGATGGCGTACTGGCCGGTACCGCACCTGCCAACGTCGCCAACGTCATGGGCCGCATGGAGTATGGCAAGATGATCGCCGGGTGTGCCGCTGCCCTCCAGAGCGAGACCGGCAACATCTCCTACCTCGGACCACTGATTGACGCCGAGACCCGCCGCCTCGTCAATTCCACCTACCTGGGTGCTAAGTACTGCTGGACTGAGGTGCGTGGCAAGCCGATTGAGGAACTCAACTTCAAGGTGACTTGGATCGGCTTCTGGTTCAACATCCCTGGTGTCACGCTTGACCCAACCCAGGTGGCGAACGACTTCATCAATGGTGGCAGCGATGTGATCATCTCTGGCATTGACACCACCGAGGCGCTGGTCGAGGCCAACAAGGCCACCGCCGCTGGCAAGAAGGTCTTCGCCATCCCCTACGACTACGAGGCGGCTTGTGAGCAGGCACCTGAGGTCTGTCTGGGTGTGCCCTACTTCAACTGGGGGCCGACCTACTTCGAACTGATCAGTGCGGCGCAGGCCGGTACGTTCGAGCAGCGTTGGGACTGGATCGCCCCGGATTGGAGCGACATCAACAATCCTGAGACCAGCATTGTTGGTTTCCAGAAGGGTGCCGGGCTGACGGCGGAGAACGCCGCGACCCTGGATAACTTCATTGCCATGCTGGCCGATGGGAGCCTCAACCTCTACACCGGCCCGCTCAACTACCAGGATGGCACGCCCTTTGTCGCTGAGGGTGCCGTCGCTGACGATACGACGATCTGGTACACCGAGCAGTTGCTTGAGGGTATCGAGGGCCAGAGCGCACCGTAAGCAGAGCAACAACCCTCACCCCCCTAGCCCCCCTCTCCCGTTCGCTGCGCGAACAGGCGAGGGGGGGATACGCTCCGGGATACCCCGGAATGTCCCCCCCTCGCCTGTGGGCGAAGCCCACGGGAGAGGGGCAGGGGGTGAGGGTTGTCCGGCGGCAACATGTCAACTGCCACAAGCCTTGTCTAACAACCCTATCGAGATCACGCCATGGAAGTACGTGTCCAGAATCTCACCAAGATCTTTGGCAGCCTACGCGCCAATGATGATATCAGCCTCACATTTGCCGGTGGGCAGATTCACGGTGTACTCGGCGAGAATGGGGCCGGGAAGAGTACCCTGATGAAGTTGCTCTCCGGTTTTTTGCGTCCTGATGCGGGTGAGGTGTGGCTGGATGGCAAGCCGGTGGCCTTGGGTGATCCGGGGGCCGCACTGCGCGCCGGGGTGGGGATGGTTCACCAAGACCCGCTCGATCTGCCGGGGTTTAGCGCACTTGAGAATCTGCTCTGCGCCGCGCCACGCTGGGCCTTGCCGAGCCGCACGGAGGCGCGCAACACCCTGACGATCTTGGCCGGACGCCTCGGTTTTAGTATCGCCCCGGATGATCGCGTCGCCGCACTCACCGTGGGGCAACGTCAGCAACTCGAAATTATTCGCCTCTTGGCCTGTGGGGCACGTGCGCTCATCCTCGATGAGCCAACCACGGGCATCAGCGCAGCCCAGGCCCGCGCCCTCTTTGTGGCGCTGCGCCGCCTCGCCCAAGAAGGTAATACCGTCCTCTTTGTCTCGCACAAACTGGATGAAGTGGCCGATCTCTGCCATACGGTGAGCGTCCTACGCACTGGCAAGGTGGTCGGTGCGGGCCAGATGGTGATGCCCCAACCCCAGGAGCACCTGCTGAACATGATGTTTGGGCCGAGTAGTGGTGACCACACCCCGCCAAGACGCGCAACGCTGCAACCCACCGACCGCCCCGCATGGCGCTTGGATGCGGTCACAGCACGCGAGGGCAATCTGACGCTGAGTGGCCTCAATCTGAGCCTGCCCGCCGGGGCGGTGGTGGGGCTGTCTGGACTGGAGGGGAGTGGCCAACAAATCCTGTTACGCCTGCTGTGTGGCCGCGTGCAGCCCGAAGCGGGCCGGGTCTTGCTGGAAGGTGCCGATCTGACGACGGCGGGCGCGGAGGCGTTCCGGCGCAATGGCGTCGAGTATCTGCCCGCCGACCGCCTCGTGGAGGGGCTGGTTGGGCCACTCACGCTGGCCGACCATTTTGCGCTGCTGGATCGTCAGGGTGCGGTCATCAACCGCCGCCACGCCGAAGCTGCGGCACGCCAGGCAATCGCCGATTACCAGATCAAGGCAACCCCGATGAGCCCGATTATGTCACTCTCTGGTGGCAATCAGCAGCGTGCCATGCTCTCGATGGTACCCGCCGAGACTCGTGCGCTCGTCTGCGAGCAGCCCACCCGTGGCCTCGATGTCGCTTCGGCGCGGGCGGTGTGGGGACGCCTGCACGCCCGCCGTGACGCAGGGTGTGCGGTGGTCTTTGCGAGTGCCGATCTTGATGAGATTCTGGACTACAGCGACTATATTTTGGTCTTTTTTGCCGGACGGGTCTCACGGCTTCTTCCGCGCGCCGAACTGCATGCGGCCCGTCTGGGTGAATTGATCGGTGGGGTGGATTTTGCCGAGGTTGAGGAGCATGCCGCATGAGTAGTGAGCAGGGGCGCATCGGTGGCAAGCAGCGCGGGCTGATCTTTGGTATGGTGGCACTGGCAGGAGCGCTGCTCTTCACCAGTTTGGTGCTGCTGAGTAGTGGGGTCAACCCCCTCGAAGCCTACCAACTGATCTTCCTGGGCAGTTTCTCTAGCCCCATCCGCATGAGTGATATGGTCATGCTAGGAGCACCGCTGATCCTCTGTTCGGCGGGGCTAACACTGACCTTCGCGGCGGGGTTGTACAACTTGGGGATCGAGGGTCAGATGATCATCGGGGCGGTGGCGGCGATGCTGCCCTTGCGCCTGTTCAGTGATCTGCCGGTGCCGCTGCTGTGGCTACTCGCCTTTACCTGTGGGGCCGCCGGGGGGGCCGCCTGGGCGCTACTGGCGGGTGGGTTACGGATTGGGCTGCGGGTGAATGAGATCTTCGCTGGCCTCGGCCTCAACTTCCTGGCCAGTGGGATTGCGCTCTACCTCGTCCTAGGCCCGTGGCGCCGCGTCGGGCAAGCCTCGTCCTCCGGTACCCAGCCGCTGCCCACCGACCTCTGGCTCCCGACACTGGATAAACTGCGCCTCGCCCCGGCCGCCCCGATCATCGCGCTGCTCGCGCTGGCAGCGATCTGGTTCGCCGTCACCCATACCCGCTGGGGGCTAGAACTGCGCGCCGTGGGGATGAACCCGCAAGCAGCGGGGCGAATGGGCATCCCCGCCACCCGCCGCTTAGCCGAATCGTTCGCCGCCTGTGGCGCGATGGCCGGGCTGGCGGGAACGATCCAGGTACTCGGCGTCTTCCACCAACTCATCCCCAGCATCTCCAGCGGGATTGGGCTGCTGGCGCTGCTGGTCGTGCTGCTCGTGCGCGCCAACCCGGTCTGGGTGCTCCCCGTCGCAGCCGCCTTTGCGATCTTCAGCGTGGGCAGCCTGCAAATGCCGCTCGCCCTGGGAGCCGATAGCAGTATTGCCGGAGTCCTCCAGGGGGCGATTGTCCTCTTCGCGCTGCTAGGACGTGGCTTGAGTGTAACTATTCACACTTCCCCTAGAATCCAGATGTTGACGCAAAGACGCAAAGGCGCAAAGCCTTCAACAGAGTGAGCAATCGCACCCTTTGCGTCTTCGCGTCTTCGCGCCTTTGCGTCAAAAAGCGACTTCGATCATGAACCAGTTGATCATTGACCTCGCCGCCATCCTTGCCGCTGCCACCCCGCTCATTTTTGCCTGTATGGGCGAAACGATCAGTGAGCGGGCGGGGGTAGTCAACCTCTCGCTCGACGGTAGTATGCTACTAGCGGCGATGATCGGCTTTGCCGTGGCGCTCACCACGGGTAGCCTCTTGGTCGGCTTTGCCGCTGCCGCCATGACCGGGGCACTAGTGGCGCTGATCCTGGGTGGCCTCAGCCTAAGTCTGGGCCAGTCGCAGACGGCGGTGGGGTTTGTGTTGGCGCTGCTTTGCACCGATCTCTCCTCGTTCCTTGGTGCGCGCTATGTGCGGGTGCCGGGGCCAGCCGTTCCACACACGCCCATCCCGATTCTGAGCGATATTCCGCTGATCGGGCCGCTCTTGTTCAACCACGATCCGCTGATCTATACCAGCTTCGTGCTTGTGCCCCTAATCTGGTGGTTCCTCTTCTCAACCCGTGCCGGGCTAGTGTTGCGTGCGCTAGGAGATCGCCCACAGACCGCCTATGCACGCGGGGTGCCGGTGGTACCGCTACGCTACCTCTACCTGATGCTCGGCGGCGCATTGATCGGCATTGCCGGAGCCGCCTACTCACTCGACCTGAAACAGGGCTGGAGCTACCGTCACACCTTCGGTACCGGCTGGATCGCGCTGGCGATTGTCATCTTCGGCGGCTGGCAACCCTGGCGGGTCGCCATCGGCTGCTACCTCTTCGCCGCCCTACAGATGATGGCCTCGCGCTCGCAGAGCGTTATGCCGGGCCTACCAACCCAGGTCTTTCAGGTCGCGCCCTTCGTATTGATGATCGTGGTACTCGCGCTCGTCAACCTGCTGGCCAGCCCCAACACCGCCCGCCGCCTGAACCGGCTGCCGGAACCAGTACGCCGCCCCGCCGAGCGGATCGTGGCCTGGTTAGCGATGCCTGCTCCAACCGCGCTGGGGCAACCCTTCGAGCGCCCGTAAACCTTGTCTCCAGGTTTTGACGCAAAGACGCCAAGGCGCAAAGTCTTAAATAGCATGGTCAATCACACCCTTTGCGTCTTCGCGCCTTTGCGTCAAAAAGAGGAGCCGGTCAGGGTGATCTCCCCCACACCACGCCCGAATCGGCATCGAGATGCCACGCGGTAGTGAGGCGGCGCGGCGTACCGGTGCGCAAACCACCCGACTCCGCAACTAGATCGGCCACCCAGAGATCAAAACCACCCTCACCGGGGGCAATGGCGAGGAAGGCAATCTGCCGTCCATCGGGCGAGAAGGCCGGGGCACGGGCGGTGCCGATATCGCTCAAGCGCAACGGCGTGCCCCCACCCGCCAGTGGCAGCACAAAGAGATCGCTGCCATCATCATCGTGGGCCGTAAAAGCAAGCCAGCGCCCATCGGGTGAGATGGCCGGGTCATAACTGGGGGTGGGCGCAGCCGCAAAGGGCGTCGCCACCCCCGAAGCCAGATCGAGTTGGTAGAGTTGCTGCTGGCCATCGGCAGAAATAGTCGTGTGGACAAAGATCAGCGTCTGGCCATCGGGCAGATAGAGACTACGCCCACACTGCACATACGGTTCAGCATAGAGCAAAGGCTGGTAGCCACCGGCCAGTGACAGTTCAAACAAGCCCAGATTGGCATCAACCGGCGGCTCGCCACTCGGTGGCACAGCTTGACCCGTAAAGGCGAGCCGATCCCCCTGGGGCGACCACGTGGGATAGAAGGCCCAGGTACTCTCATAGACACGGGCGAGGCTATTCGGCGGCTGGCGCGAGCCATTCGTCGTAAGTTGACCCAACGGCGCACCCGTAGCATCAGCCAGCACCACATCACTAAACGAATTATCACGGCGCACATAGGCAATCCGCCGCCCATCGGGCGCAAGCGCGGGCTGCCATGCATGGCCATCGCCGAATAACGCCTGAGCCTGCGTACCGCGCCACTGCCAAATCACCCCATCACGCACCACCAACAAACGCCCCGGCAGGTTGGCTGTGGTGTCCACTGGCGTCCCCGCCTGGGGAACGGGAGCAGCACCGCCACAGCCAGCCAACACCAAGAGCAATAATGCGAAATAAATTCGTAGTCGTACTGGCATATGTTATCGGGTTCCCCCACAGGAACGATGCATCGCCCACCAATTCAGTCAGTATTCACCCACCTGCACCTGGTTTAAGGGCGGACAGAACGTTTGTCTGGTGAAGGGATGTACCACAGGCCAACAAAGCCCACAGCGTATGGGGTAGGCGGAACCGAGCGAAGCTTTCCACATCAACTCCGGCGTAACAACCAGCGCAACAGACGCGGCACCGTGCGACGAGGACGATTCGTGGCTGAGGGATTCTGCTGGGTCAAGTCATCGGGTAGATCGGGGGGCATGAGCGCATAGAGCGCCCGTGGTGCCACCGTAAAGAGCATCGGCGTCTGACCAATCGCATCACCATCAACCTGCACCGGCAGACGCGGGGTGGTTGTCACCTGAATGCTGCGCGCACGATAATACTCGATCTCATGGTCGTGGCTATAGCGGCGGCGCAGAATAGCAAAGAGATGGCGCAGCGCACTCAGGCCATTATCACCCCGAATGACACACACATCCAGCAGACCATCATCAATACTCGCGCGGTGGGTAATCTTCACCACCCCGCCATAGAGTTGGCTATTGCCGATCACCACCATCAACACCCGGCCAGAGATCGTGCGCCCATCCAGTTTGATCCGCGAGCGTGCGCCGCGCACATTGATCGCCTGCTCGATCCCCCGCAACACATACGCCAGCGCCCCAAAGCGACGCTTCTCATCGGCGCGCACACCGGCTGTGATCGCCGCATCAAAGCCAATCCCCGCCATCAGCAAGAAGTAGCGATCCCCGGCGCGGCCCAGATCAATCGGTTGAACCTTCCAACTGAGCATAGCCTGTGCAGCCAAACGTGGCTGGAGCGGCAGACGCAACTCACGCGCCCAGACATTCATCGTCCCCAGAGGCAACGTCGCCAGGGCGGTTGAAGAGCCAACCAAGCCATTGATCACCTCGTTGATCGTGCCATCCCCACCGGCCGCCACCACCAGATCATAGCCCTGGCGAGCCGCCTCATACGCCAGACGAACCCCATCACCCGGCGCGCGCGTCGGCGTCAACTCCACCGACCAACCCCGCTCACGCCACACGAGTGCAGCCGCCGTCAAATCAGCTTCGTACTGCTCGGCATTTCCAGCCGTAGGATTAAAGATCAGCCTCGTTCGCATCATCACCACACAAAATAGGGTAGAGAAGCGCAAGCAGTATACACGAAGATAGGATCAAGCAAAAGAGCACAGAGACTGCTATAATTCTCTTCAAGCGGCCCCAGAACCCACCTAACCCAGAAGAATCCCATGAAACAACCTATCCTTGTACTGATCATGCTATTGGCCATCCTCGCCGTCGTTGCGCCAAACGCAACCCAGGCCAGTGAATCGTCGGTTATTGGCGGTGAACTCTTAGTTCGTCTGCGGCCTGGAATCCAAGTTGCGCTGAACACCCAACAGGTTGAGATCCTGGGAGCGAGCAACCTCAGCACTCTCAACCGCGAACTACGGGTGATCGAAGCCTATGACTTCAGCCCCATCGGGATAGGCAGTGACACCTATCGGATCAAGTTCCGCCAGCCTATCAACCCAGCCATTGTGGCCACCCGGCTGGCCCGCGATCCACTCGTCGTCTACGCAGAACCCAACTACCGCCGCGTATTGCTACGCACCCCCAACGATAAAGTGCTGCCCCAACAGTGGGGATTGCACAACATCCAAGCCTTCGAGGCATGGGACATCAGCACCGGGGCGGCGATTGTGATCGCGGTGTTGGATACCGGAGTTGATGCTAAGCATAATGACCTTCAGGGCCAGATTCTGAGCGGCTTCAACGCCTTTACGGGCAGCAACGACAGTAACGACGACAATGGTCATGGCACCGCCGTGGCCGGATTGATCGCCGCCAACACCAACAATGGCGAGGGCATCGCGGGGATCTGTTGGGGATGTAAGATCCTCCCCGTCAAGGTACTCGATTCGCGTGGCGGTGGTGATGACGCCAGCGTTGCTGCCGGTATCCGCTGGGCGGTAGACAATGGTGCCCGCGTGATCAACATGAGCCTTGGCGGTAGCGAGGAGAGCCAGACTCTGCGCGACGCGGTGGATTATGCCGCCTCGCGTGGCGTACTGATGGTCGCGGCCTCCGGCAATGAACGCAGCGAAGGTAATCTCCCCAGTTACCCCGCCGCCTATGACTCGGTGATTGCCGTAGGAGCAACCGGCAACAGCGATGTCGTCACCGGCTTCTCCAACACTGGCCCCTATGTTGATCTGGCGGCACCGGGCGTGGGCCTATGGACCACCCTGCCAGGAAATGAGTATGGAACCCCCAACGGCACCTCCTTCGCCAGCCCCTACGTGGCTGGGGCGGCGGGTCTCGCCTTTAGCGTGCGCCCCGATCTGCCCATCGCCGATATTCGCTGCATCCTGGAGGCGGGTGCCGATGATAAAGGCGCACCGGGGCGAGATGACGAGTATGGCTGGGGGCGTCTGAATCTCTTGCGCTCACTGCAACTGGCCCAGAACTATACCGGGTGCCCGCTCAACCCACCCGCACCCAACCCCAATCCGACCCCCACCCCACCACCGCCCAGCGGAACACCTCCCGCCTTCGCCCCCATCCCGCCGGGAAGCGTGGGTGCGGATCGACTCTACTTCCCCGAAACTAGCCATAGCCTGGGAGGAGGGTTTCGACAGTACTGGGAAGTGAATGGCGGTCTCTCGATCTTTGGCTTCCCGATCAGCGAGGAGTTTACTGAGGTGGGCAGTGATGGCCAAAACTATACGGTGCAATACTTCGAGCGCCATCGCTTCGAGTTCCACCCCGAACTTGCCCCGCCCTATCATGTGCTGCTCACCCGCATCGGTGATGACACCCTGCGTGCATCAGGCCGCGACTGGTTCACCTTCGCTAAGGGCGGCAAGGCGGTGGGTTGTCTCTACTTTGCCGAGACCGATCAGTCCATCTGTGAGCCATTCCTGAGCTACTGGCGCAGTAACGGCCTCGAATTTGACGGACGGGCCAGCAAGGACTTCGCCGAGAGTCTTGCGCTCTTTGGGCTACCACTCTCAGCGCCCCAGGTTGAGGAGCTAGAACCGGGCGTCTTCGTTACCGTACAGTGGTTCGAGCGCGCCCGCTTCGAGGATCATGGGGCGGGACGGGTGTTGCTGGGGTTATTAGGGAATCAACTCGTCATCACACGTGGCTGGCGATAACCCTTGGTTGGTGTTTGGCGGCTGCGCCGCCAAACACCAACCATCTTCTTAGAGAATATGCCCCCGCTTACGCGCAATATCCTCTTTATGCTTACGGAAGAGAATATCGCGCTCAGTACCCTTAATCTCGCGGCTATACGTCGCTAAGATCTTCTCCACTTCGGCGTCAATCTCCTCCTCACGTCGCAGATCTTCGACAACAAAGGTATACAATGCCTTAACCCGCCCGACCCGACCCTCACTCGCCCGCACACCGGGCTGATCCTTATACATCAAGAGACCCCGCTGCGCCAACTCATCGTGCAAGCGTTCAGCGATCCGGCGGATCTTATCTTCACTCAGACGCATAGACTTCTCCCAAACTATATCTGTTCCAATTGCTGCACGAGCCACCCCAACTGATTGGCATTGACCTGGTAGCAGGTCGCTGCACCTTCATGATACCCCTCAACCAAGCCTGCATCGCGCAGCACGCGCAAATGTTGCGAAATCGTACTCTGCGCGTGGGGCGCACCATCGGGCATGTGGAGCAAGATCTGGGTGGCAATACAATTGGGGTGGTGCTGAATGTAGCGCAGTATCTGAATACGTACCGGGTTGCCCAACGCCTTGCAGAGTAGTGCCATAGATTGGTCGTTCAATTCAGGCTGTGCCGTCGTCATTGTCGGCCTCGCTCACTAGCCCCACCAATCCGTCACGGCACTGTGGCGGCTGGCAGGGTGAAGAAAAAGGTACTGCCTTGGCCGGGGGCACTCTCGACATCAATCTCCCCGGCATGCGCCTCCACCACCAACTTACAGAATGTCAACCCCAAGCCACTCCCACTGCTACGGCGGTTCCCGATCTGACCAAACTTGGTAAAGATCTTCTCTTTATCAAGTGCTTTGATCCCGGCACCAACATCACGCACTGCAACCCGCACGCGATTCTGTTGTGGCAACAATTGGAGCGAGAGAAGTACCTGTTGATGCGCAGGGCTAAACTTGATCGCATTATCGAGAAGATTCTGCAACACCCGCATAATCAATTCACGATCAGCATGAGCGTAGAGATGCTCCCTATCTGACTGCAAGGTGATTGTCACATGCTGTTTCTGGGCGATCATCGTCATCCGTTCGATTGTCGCTTGAGCCAACTCATACAGATCCACCGACGTACAATCGAGTGGCATCTGACGACTTTCGAGACGGCTAATATCAAGCAGCAGATTGACCATATCGAGCAGATGTTGGGTACTCGAATAGGCAATATTCAGGATTTCGCGCTGCAACGACGTAGCCTCACCAACTGTACCACGGAAGATCATATCAATCGAGGTAATAATACTCGTCAGCGGGCTACGTAAATCATGCACCATCATACTGGTAAGATCCTGCCGCAGACGTTCGGCCTGGATCGCATCGGTAATATCACGGAAGGTCAGCAAGATCGGCCAACGTGTCTGCAAGTGCTCGTGGCCATGATCATGGCTCCCTTCGGGTAACGCTGGCAAGACGCCCCACTCAAGGGCAATCGCATTGGCAAGAATAGGAACCAACTGGCCATTAAGAAAGCGCTGACGACCATCAGCAACCTGAGCGAGACAGGAACAGAGGTGATCCAAATCGCCTGGCGGATAGCAGTTAGCTGCCTGCCAATTGGCCAACACGGTATAGATCATCTGGCCGGCCAATTCAGGCTGCTCCGACATACTTGGCCATGCAAAGACATCGGCCAACTCGCGGAAGGCATCATTAGCCACCAGCACAAGACCATGCTCATCAACCAGCAACATCCCCTCACGGGTCGAGGCCATAATCGAGGCGAGTTGATCACGGCCCTGGCGCACCGCCGTAAAGAGTTGCAGGCTCTCAGCCGCCACCGCCGCCTGCCCGGCAAAGAGGCTAAGCCTCTCGATCTCGGTATAGCGCGGCAGACCGCCCGCATAGCCGATACAGATACTCCCCAAGACGCCACGGGTCGCCCGCAGCGGGATCGCAACCACCGCCTCCGCCCCATTCGCGCCGGGCGGGATCATCTGTGGGCGGCGCAGACGGATCGCCTCACGGGCCAGCGCTTCCACCGCCGCCTGATCCTGGGTCGGTTCACCGACGTGGGCCGCCAGACTCAGCGGCAGCGTGACGGAGTCCGTCTGTTCAAGCAGCGCCATTCCCCAACGGGCATCCCCATGGGCCATCATACCAGCCACCGTCATCTGATAAATCTCTTGGGAAGAGCGCAACGTGGTATTGAGCGCCATCCCCAAGCCATTGAGCGCCGTCAGGCTCCGCAGGCTATGCTGGAGTTCATGGTAGAGTTGCGCATTCTCAAGAGCAACCGAAGCCTGATTAGCGAAGATCTCCAGAATCTGGATCTGATCCGGATCAGGCTGCATTCCATCTTCGGGATCACTCACCGCAATCAGCCCTAAGATCTCGCCGTGCATATTACGTAGCAGGCTAAAGATGACATCATACGGATGCCACGTACCCGCCGGAACGAGCCGAGCATCATAGGGAGGCCGTCGCAGCGCACCCTGCCAGAGATCAACATAGTCACTGAAATGCCGGTCAATCAGGTAGGTAGAGGCACTGTACTGAAATTCGAGCCGCAGAATCGCCTTGAGGTGTGCGACCGGCACCCGCACCGTAGAGAGGTGCTCGAAATAGCTCGCCCCTGGGCCTGTTGCCAGCATATACTGAAGCAGGGCGTCACCGTTATCGTTGGGTTGCACCAGCGCCAACATCGTGGTCTGAAAGCCTGAACTCTCAGCCACAGATTGAACAATTTTTTGCAGCAACTCATCACGGTTACGCTCAGCCCGCAGCGCATTGGAGACTCGCAGAATACGCCGCAGACGATCATTACTGCGATCCAGATCCTGGGCACGCCGCGCCAAGGTCTGATCAACCTGTGCAAAGCGATTGGCGTTCTCTAACGCGATCATGGCGTGGTCGGCAATTGCTTCGAGCAGGAGGCGATCCTCATCGGTGAAGGGCGCATTATCACGGCGGTTGAGGATCTCGATCACACCCTTGACACCATCAATCCCACGCAGCGGCACCGCGATCAACGAGCGCGTTGCAAAGCCCGTATCGCCATCGGGCAGGCTATAGAAACGACCATCGCTGCGCACATTATTGACCACCGCCGGTTGAGCACTCGTCACTACATGGCCCGCCACGCCCGCACCAGAGGGAAGGCGCTGCCCCAACAACTGATGGCCCGCCGGGCCACCGGCATAGCTAAAGACCAACTCACGGGTCTCTTCATCCAGCAATAACAACGAGCCTTCTTCGGCATTAAAGAGCGCCTGAGCGCGTTCAATAATCAGCGCGGGCACCCGATTTTGATCCAGCGTTGAGGTGATCACACGGGCAATCTGGTTAAGTGCCTGCATCTGCTGGGCCTGTTGCTCCGCTCGGCGCAACAACTGGGCATTGCGGAGCGGGTGCGCCAACTCCTCAGCCAACATGAGCAAGCGTTCAAACTGATCTGGCGAGAAGCAAATATCCGGGCCAAGTGTAGAGCAACTGATCACCCCAAAGACCTGATCAGCATCACGCAACGGGGCACCGATCCAGGCATACCAACGCACATCAGGTGTTACATAGAGCGGCGTAATATGCCGTTGGCGACACTCCTCAAGGTAGTTCTCGGTTGAGATCGGCTCATGATGTTTGAGAATGTACCCACTCAGGCCGGCATAATCCTCCCAGAAGACAGTGCGATCCAGGCGTGTCCCATTGATCGAAAAATAGACCATCTCAACCCAACTGCTCTGCTGGTAGCGCAGCGCAATCATAAAGTTAACGTGGTCAAAGGTCTGTTCCACAATCTGGGCAATCTGAACCAAGAGGTGATCAAAGTTGCGTATATCACGCAGTGCGAGCAACTCAGATCGCAACTGGTAACGCCACAGGCTACATTCATCAATCAGGACACGTAGATCAGCGGAGAGCAAGCCGAGGATGGAGGCTAAGAGCGTGAGTGCCGCCCCCTGAGATGCATTCCAGTGGCCTGGCATCAGGCGCAACCAACCCACCAACTGTTTCCCAGCGTGGATGGGAATATAGCCTGGTCGGCCTGAAGTGCCCGGAACATGCGTACCAGCGAGTAACTTAGCCCGTACTTCGGCATCAAGAAGGCTCTGGTCATATTCACTCGCCCATACCAGATCATAATCGGTCATGGGGAGGATATGTTCCATTACCAAAGCGACACGTTGTGCCAACTCTGCCGGACTTTGCACATGGGCCACTTCAGCCATCTGTTGTGGCCATAGAGACTCGGTTGAATCGGAAGTATGTGGAATCTGGCTCATAGCCGGTGTCACACTCAGGAAGGGTTCATGCGAGTCAAGCATACGGATACCCAGCTTCCGGGAAGCTCATAAGGCTATTTTACCCCTCTTTTACCGAATGTCCATCCTAAAAGTTGACGCTGCTGGATCAGACTGCTATAATCGCCGCCGTCTCAGCATCCACACCATCATTGGGAGGCTTTTGCGCAATGGGTTTCATCGAGTACATGACGGCATCAAGTCCTACGGCTGGGTTCGGCACTCTCGCTTGGATCTTCTTTCTGCTCCAACTCTCTGGTGTGGTTGCGGGAGCCTATTTCTACTACGCCCATACCGAACGGAATCTGGCTCGCTACACCTTCTTTCGCCAGGTAGGGATTGCCCTGCTCATCCTGGGTGGCGTTGGCTTGTTGGCGGCTATTTTACGCCTCATTGGTATCCCGGTGATCAGTCAGCGGCTCTGGTTCTGGATTCTATTGCTGGTTGATCTGGCCGCAGCCGGATATATGACCTTCTACATGCGCAAGATTCTGCCCGCGCTTGAGAAGGCCCAGGTCGGCAAGCGCCCGGTACGTGCATCCCAGCAACGCGCCGTCGCTGCCGCCGATCAGCCGCCACCTGCACCACGCCCAGTGGCAACAACGAGCCGCCGCGAGGCGCGCCGCGAGCGCAAGAAGAAGAAGTAGGATCTTCTGTTGGTTCTGGTTTGGCGGCTACGCCGCCAAACCAGAACCAACATGGATCTACCACCGCGCCTCTGTCTGCAACGCTCCTTTTAAGCGGCGGTGGTACTCGGTACGCGGGATCTCGATGGTGCCGAACTGGAGCATGTGCGCCCCAACGATGAACTGCGTGTCGAGCAGCACAAACCCACTCCGGCGGAGCCGCTCGACCAGATGCACCAACGCGACCTTACTCGCATCGCGTTCGCGGTGGAACATGCTCTCACCGGCAAACAGGCCATTCAGGGCAACTCCATAGAGTCCCCCCACGAGTTGCCCTTCACGCCAACACTCGACGCTGTGGGCCAAGCCCATGCGGTAGAGTTCGGTGTAGGCACGCACAATCTCCTCTGAAATCCAGGTCGTCTCGCGCCCCGGAGCAGGCTCGGCACACGCCTGCACCACCTCGGTAAAGGCACTAACCATGCGCACCTCAAAACGCCCGCTGCGCACCGTGCGCGCCAAGCGGCTCGGTACATGGAATCCGTCGTCCAAGGGGATGATCGCCCGGATGCGCGGTTCATACCATCCAAGCGCACCATCCTCGTCGGCCATGGGGAAGATGCCACTGCGATAGGCGGCAATCAGCATGGCTGGCGTGAGAGTCTGCGGGGTAGCCAAACTGTGATGATCTCCTATTCGACCCGGCGGATGCCCCCGGTGACAATCTGTACCGCCCAGAGTAGCAGCGCCAAGGCACTCGCGGTGCCTAAGCCCACCGCCCAGGGTACGCCATCCAGCGCCAGTGCGATCCAGAGCGGAGCACCCAGTAACCCATACACGAGCAGGCTGAGCAACAGGAGTGTCGGTAACAGCGCCAGGATCAGACTCGTCCAGGCATAGCGATAGATCGAGAGCAGCACATAGAGCAGTGCATAGGAGACGAGCGCCGCCATGATTGCTGAGAAGAGCGGGGCTGGCACCCCAAATGGTAATGGGCTATACCGTGACGGCCACAAGCCTGATTGAAGGCCGATCAGTTCGATCAGCAGGTGGTAGAGCAGAAAGACGACATAGGTCATTGCGCCGGTGAGGCTGCCAGGGAACCACCAACGGGTAAGGTAGAGTAGCAGAACGAAGATCGCGGGTAGGGCATGTGGCCATCCTGCGATCAGGATGCTGGTGAGGGTGGGTGGCTGGCTGAGCGTAGCCCAAAAGGTGGCGAGGCTCAAACGGGAATCACCGGCATAGAGCAGGTGCCAGAGTGGCAGGAGGAGCGCCCCGACATGTCCGGCGAGGATGACGAGCAGGTAGATCAAGTTGCGCTGCTGCCAGACGAGGTAGCCTGCGGCCCCGTAGCAGATCAATAAGAGCAGAATCGCCGCAGTTTGCATAGTTCCTCTACTCCCAAGGCATGGGCAAAGTCACCTCCGGTGGGGAAGATCTTTGGTTTGTTGGTGTTTGGCGGCGCAGCCGCCAAACACCAACAAACCATTATGGAGTACTACAGGCTCAGTGGGGCCAATCCCGATTGCCAGGCGGCCTTCAATGCGGCAGTACCGAGATCTACTAGGCGCTCTGCACCATCGCGCACCACCACCTGCCCCGTGTCGGTGACACTGCCCAGAGCAGTAAGGGTGATGCCCATCATCTGCGTGGTGAACGCGGCCGCCTGTTCGGGGGCCACCTCAACCAAGAAGCGGCTGGGGCTTTCGCCGAAGAGCCGCGCCGTGCGGCTGACACCGCCGGGGATGGCGGCAATATCCAACTCCAGACCGAAGCCACCGGCGAGCGCCATTTCAGCGGCGGCGACGGCGAGGCCGCCCTCGCTTAGATCGTGGCACGCCCGTACCGTCCCGGCACTGATTGCCGCGTAGAGCTTGGCGAAGGTCTCGCGGGCCACGGCCAGATCCACGCGGGGAAGATCGCTCGCGCCCACCTCGACCCCTAGCGCCTGGAGGTGCGAACCCTGAAGATCCTCACCCGTCGCCCCCACCAGGTAGAGCCGATTACCCGCCGCCTTGAGATCCATAGTGACGCAGCGGCGCACATCGGGGACATGCGCGAGTGCCGAGATGAGTAGCGTGGGTGGGATGGCGACGCGCTGCCCGGAGGCGTCGCGGTATTCATTATTCAGGCTGTCCTTGCCGCTGATGAAGGGCGTGCCAAAGGCGACCGCAGCATCGTAGCAGGCCGCGCCCGAACGTACTAGCCCCGCCATGCGATCCGGCTGGCGCGGGTCGCCCCAGCAGAAGTTGTCGAGGATCACGGTGCGGTTGGGGTCGCCCCCGACCGCCACGACGTTGCGCAACGCTTCATCCACTGCGGCCAGCGTCATCCAGTAGGGGTCGGCGAAGCCGTAGCGCGGGTTGATGCCACATGCCAGCGCCAAGCCCTCGCTGCTGCGCGGCAGGGGCTGGAGCACCGCCGCATCGCCCGGCCCGTCACTCTTCACGCCTACCAGCGGTTTGACCACCGTTGCCCCGCCTATTTCGTGGTCGTAGCTGCGGATGATGCGCTCCTTGGAGGCGATGTTGGGGTGCGCCATGAGGCGCAGCAACAACTCGGAGGGGGTGGCAGCGGGCAACGTCGCTGCACTCGCCACCTGGCCGGGCTGCCAGTGCGCCTCCAAGACGCGCTGCGGGCGGCCATCGTGCAGGAAGGCCATATCAATGTCTACCAGGGTCTGCCCGCCATGGGTGACGCGCAGGTGTTTGTCGTCGCTGAAGTGGCCAATCGCGCAGGCTTCAACATCTTCACTGGCGCACAGATCCAAGAAGGCGGCGAGGTTGGCGGGTGGTACGGCCAGCACCATGCGCTCCTGAGCCTCGGAGAGCCACACTTCCCAGGGCTGTAGGCCGGCATACTTGAGCGGTACCTGCTCAAGTTCCACCGCCGCCCCGATTTCGGCCCCCATCTCGCCCACGGCGGAAGAGAGACCGCCCGCGCCACAGTCGGTGATCGCGCTGTAGAGGCCCATGTCGCGTGCCTGGAGCAGCACATCGAGCAGCTTCTTCTCGGTGATCGGATCACCGATCTGGACAGCGCTGCCCACCTCAGCGGCGGTACTGTGGGTCAATTCAATACTACTAAAGGTCGCGCCGTGGATACCATCGCGCCCGGTGCGCCCACCCAAGACCACCACCGCATCACCGGGCTGGATGTTGTGCGGGTTGGAGCCACGCGGGGCAATCCCCAACGTCCCGCAGTAGACCAGCGGGTTCGCGGTGTAGCCGGGGTCAAAGAGCACCGCGCCATTCACGGTGGGGATACCCAGTTTATTGCCGTAGTCGCGCACACCCGCCACCACCCCAGTGGCGATACGCTGGGGAGCCAGGACGCCAGCGGGGGCGCTGCCATCGGGCATACCGAAACAGAGAATGTCGGTGTTGGCAATCGGGCGCGCCGAGACCCCCAGCACATCACGGATGACGCCGCCCACACCCGTATTCGCGCCGCCAAACGGCTCCAGCGCACTGGGGTGGTTGTGGGTTTCAACCTTAAACGAGACCTCGTGATCGGGGCCGAAGGCAATGATACCGGCATTATCCACAAACGCCGAGAGCACCCAATCCGCCTCGTCGCGATCCGCCAAAACCTTCTGGGTGGCGTGCATGAGGAAGGTCTTGATCATGCTATCAATCTCAACCACCTCAGACTGGCCGCGTTCGAGCAGATGCAGCATCGGATAGAGATCGGCATCAGCGGGCAGGGAAGAACCAGCCTGCTGGCGATAGCGCACCTTCGCCTTAAAGGTCTTATGACTACAATGCTCGCTCCAGGTCTGGGCAATCGTCTCCAACTCACCGTCACTCGGATCGCGGCCCAACTGCGCGAAGTAGTCGCGCACGGTGCGCATCTCGTCCAGATCGAGCGCCAAGACCCCAGCGCGGCTAATCCGCAACAGCTCCGCATCATCGGCGGCGCGCAGCGGCACGCGGGTGATGACCGGGGTTGCCGGTGGGGGCGGCGCGACGAGCATGTGGTAGAAGGCCAGACGCTGGGCCTGATCCGCACCGGGGTGAGAGATCAGCGTCGTCTGCACCAGATCAATCGCCAACTCGCGGGCGCGCTGCTGCGCATCAACCCCCGCCGGGAGCAGGTAGCGGCTCAACGCACGCGCCTGCTCCACCGTAGTGATCCCCAGGCGACGCGCACCCTCAGCGGCACTCTCACCGGGGTTATCGGTGACCCCAGGGCGGTAGGCGATCTCCAACAGACTAGCGGCGTGCAACTCCAGATCCTCAGCATCGAGCGCCGCCTGCGACAACTCACACCAATGCGCCTGCTGAACAACCGGGTCGTGCAACAACTCAGCCGTCATACGAGCCACATCGGCGGGGGCAAGTTCGGCACCAGAGAGAAGATAGAGCGTATGGACAGACTCCCCCGTCGTGGGCAGTTCGCGGGGGGTAACAGTGACAAGAAAGTGGGACATAGCACATCCAGGATGGTGGTGGGCTTCCGGGATTTCGATTGTAGCCGATAGGGGGGATAGCGTCAACATGTGACTAAAATGCTATGGACGCGGCCCCTCTTTTTCGTTATACTGTATCTATAAGATTATTACCGACCTACCATGTCGAGCCAAGCGTAGGCCCCACCTGCGGAAAGGAACCCGCTATGATCCTCATCATCGCTATCGCGTTTATCCTATTACTGGCCGCTATGGTCGTTGCATCACTCCTCAATTTCGAACCAGCGCGTGTTCCTGTACGCATTGATGATGTTGAGCGTCTACGCCGTCGGTACCGCCGCTGAGCAGACGCCTTCGGCCAACCTCTTTGGTCTACGCAGCTCAAGATAGTCAGAACCCCCACGGCGTGGCTCCACTTCAGGAGTCACGCCGTTCGTTTTCTCATGTGGGGCGTTCGATCACCATCATCTGCCACACCACAGTAGGGCGCTGTTCATCGGGCTGGGCTTCGTGCGTGATACAATCCAACCCGGACAATCCAAAGAGTTGAATCAGATCGGCGGGCAGGATGGACGTAAAGAGACGGCCATCCGCTTCGCGTTCATCACCGGTAATACTGCCCCGGTAGCTCAAGACGAGTCGCCCACCCGGCACAAGGATACGCGCAATTGCCTGGGTTGCAGCGGGCAGACTTGCGGTGGGCAGGTGCATCAGCACCGCGTTACACAGAATATTGGCATAGGTTTCGGCAGGAATTTCAGCTAGATCGGGCAAATTGGCCACGATAAACGGAATGTGGGGGTAGGCGCGTTGCGCCTCAGCCAGCATCGCGGGCGAGGCATCATAGCCAATCACATTATAGCCACGCTGACTGAGCCAATCAGCATCGCGGCCACTCCCACAGCCGAGATCGGCGGTAAGCTGACCGGGTTGGAAGAAGCGCTGGATCAGGGCATGGGTACGCTGCGGAAAGACCGAGCGGTGGCGAGCGGCGATTTGGGCAGCCTGGTTCTCGTAGGCGGCGAGCGTTTGCGGGTCCATAGCTTTTTCCCTCCCCAATTGTAGGGGCGAAGCATCGCCCTCCATGTGGTCGGTGAACCCGAACGAGGTTGGAGGGCGATGCTTCACCCTACTAGGAGAAGTGTGATGTGAGCAGTTACCCCCAGCGCGCCCCGGTGAGCCGTTGGGCCAACGCCCACAAGGCACGCTGAAGAACAAGATTCTGGGCCAACGTAGCAACCGGGCGTTGCTGTTGTTTCGCGAAATAGCCACCCGTAACCCCGGCCACAGCGGGCGAAGTCGCAAGGTAGAGCGGGGTCTGCGCACCGGCCTCGGCACTGATCATGAAGGTGGCGTGCAGATTCAAGAAGAGACGCTGATACCACGTAGGCTGGGGCCACAGATCCCAGATCGCGGTCTTGACGTGGCCAGGATGGGCGACATTCGCCGTCACACCCGCTGGAGCGAGACGAGCGGCCAGTTCCTGTGTCCAAAACTGCACCGCCAATTTGGAGGCGGCATAGGCCGGGAAGCTGTCGTAGGTGTGGGTTAGTTGGAGATCGTTGAGATCGATCTTCCCATAGCGATACGCCGCCGAGCCCACATTGACGATTCTGGCCCCCGGCGTTGCCGCGAGCAGCGGAGCCAGTTCGCACGTCAGCAGGAAGGGGCCAAAGAAGTTGGTGCCCATCGTCAACTCGAAGCCATCAACCGTCTCGCGGCGATCCAAGCTAAAGGCTCCGGCATTGTTGATCAAGACATGCACCTGGGTGTAGCGAGTACGAAACTCGCTACAAAAGGTGCGGATCGCAGCGAGCGAGGCCAGATCGAGGCTCATAGTAGCGATATGCGGGTTGCCTGTAGTGCTACGCAACTCAGCACACAACGCCTCGGCCTTGGCCGGGTTGCGGCAGGCCAGCACGAGGTTCGCACCCTGCTGGGCTAGGCTCTGTGCCATCTCACGCCCAATGCCGCTGGTGGCCCCGGTGAGAAGGATAGTTTTGGGTTCGGTTGTCATATCATCGTCACATAACCCGTACAAACTTCCTGCGCCCGACCTGCACCACCACTCCGACACCTGGATCGAGGCTCATCTCATAGCCCTCGACCCGTTCACCGGCCACGCGCACCCCCCCGCCATCAATCAGGCGGCGCGCCTCACCCTTGGAGGCCGCAAGCTTGGCCGCCACCATCAGATCAATGATCGTCGCGGGCGCACTCAACACATACTCAGGAATATCGGTGGGCAACTCGCGCTGCACAAACTGACGCACAAAGGCTTCTTCCGCCGCAATCGCGTCGGTGGGGCTGTGGAACTGGCTCACCACCTCACGGGCAAGGCGCATCTTGAGATTACGCGGGTTGACCGTACCGGCCTCCATCGCCGCACGGATCTCGGCCAATTCGGCCAGCGGCACATCGGTCAGCACCTCGAAGTAGAGCGGCAGCACCTCATCACTCATAGACATGATCTTGCCCAACATGTCCGTCGGAGAGAGCGTGATGTCCACGGTGTTGTTGAAGGTCTTACCCATCTTGCGCCCATCGGTACCGGGGATGAGCGGCACCAGTAGGACGTGTTGCGGGCGCATACCGAGTTGGCTCATCAGTTCACGGCCCGCGAGGTTGTTAAACTTCTGGTCGGTGCCACCAAACTCGACATCAGACTGAATAGCTACCGAGTCATAGCCCTGGAGCATGGGGTACATGAGTTCGAGGATGGTCAGTTTCGCACCCTCCTCATAGCGGCGGCGGAAGGTCTCGTGGGCCAACATCTGGCCCAGTGTGAAGCGCCCGGCCAGATCGAGGGCTTGTTCGAGCTTAAACTCACCAAACCACTCACTCTGCCAGCGCACCTCGGTAGAATCGCGATCCACCACGCGGAAGAACTGCTCCATGTAGGTTTCGGCGTTGCGGCGCACCGTCGCCGCATCAAGGCGCGGGCGGGTCTCATCGCGGCCACTCGGATCACCAATCTGAGCCGTCCAGTCACCCACAATCAGCACCACCTGGTGGCCAGCCTCCTGAAATTTGCGCAACTTACGCAGGCCCACCGCATGGCCAATGTGCATATCGGGCTTGGTCGGATCAAAGCCCTGCTTGAGGCGCAACGGCTGACCCGCAGCGAGACGCTGCCGCAACTCGGCTTCAATAATCACTTCCGCAACGCCACGGGTCAGCAACTCATTGATGTCACTCACAGATAACTCCATTTGGTGCAAAGACTAGCTCTTGGGCAATTCACTGGTACAAAAAGCGCAACGACGCGCCCCGATAGGCACTTCACTCAGGCACTCTGGGCAGGTGCGGGTTGCAGGTGGCACGGGTGGTTGCTTGGACTTCTGACGCTCATTAATCATATTCATCGGTGCAACCACAAAGAAGTAGAGCGCAAAGGCAGTCATCAGGAAACTGAGCATGGCATTGAGTAGATTACCGATCTTGAGCGGGCCAAGCACAATCGCCGAGAAATCGGGTTGACCAAAGATGAGGCCCACGACGGGCATCAGCACATCTGCCGAAAGCGAGTTAATGATGGCCCCAAACGCAATACCAATAATCACACCAATCGCCAGATCGAGCACGTTCCCGCGCAGAACGAAGTCACGAAATCCCTTGAACATCGCAACACCTCCATTAGACATCTACAAGCCTAAGCCGAATTGGCCCCGCAACCATGCCCAAAGGGCACGCATACGGCGGTCATAGATCAGCAAGGCGACACCACCAAGCAGGAGTGGGAGGTAGGGTAGAAGTTCAGTCAGGCTGCGATCAGAGCGAAAACCGGGTAAATTGGGCACCAACCAGAGGCACAAAGCCCCACTATAGCCCGCCCAACCCGCCTTGACCCCCACCATCAAGGCCAGGGTGATCAGGGCGAGGGGCAAACCGGCTGGATGCTTAGGAATCGTACCACTCAGAATAGGGATAAGCAACAAGAGAATACCCGTCACCGCCAATGTCACCGCCACCAGTCGCCGCAAGCCCGTCGGTGGCACAAAATAGTCATTGGCGTGGGGCAGATGGAGGGGGATACTAGGCAATAAGCGCTCAAGATCCGTGGGGAGCGGATAGGAACTCGCTGTTTCGAGCAGCACCAGACTCAGCCCCTGCCGCTGGGCCATGTCGGCGAGGCGCATAACCGCCGCATCATGAACATGGAGCGCGGCCAGATCGGTAGGCATCAAGCGACTCAGATCACGCCCGCGCAGTGCGGCGGCCAGATCGGAGTTCAATACGATCTGCTCACTCGTCATTTCGGCACAGATCAGGCTAAAGACACGCGGGCCGCGCTGACCATCCACCAAGAGCGCATCGCGCAGAAAGACATAGCCCAGAGCGCGCTGCATCCAGGCGGTGAGCAAGGCATCCAACTCGGTACGTTCTGCGGGAGCCAAGTTGGCCCCGAAGGTACCATTGCGCAACGCATCGTGAAGCCCCTGGGCGGTGGTATTACGCAACAACTCACGCACCCGCGTGCGATCATAGGCAACCAGGAGCGGTTGGTCGGGAGTAAACGTACTCATAGGCGAGCCTCGCGCCAGTGGGCGAGTAGTGCAGGCAGATCTTCCACCACCAGATCGGGCATAAGGTCGGTGCCAAGCTCCTCGCGGCGGGTCACCCCGGTGAGGACGAGGGCAGCGGGCATGCCCGCTGCGTGGGCACCGGCAATGTCGGTATCCAGACGATCTCCAACCATCAGCGTCTGTGCGGGGTCAAGCCCCAACATCTGCGCCGCAACCAGGAACATAGTCGGTGCGGGCTTGCCGATCACCAACGGGGTCGCATCGGTCGCGGCCACCAACGCGGCCATAATCGCCCCCGAACCGGGGATCAAGCCCTCCTCAGAAGGAAAGGAGCGATCCGGGTTGGTGACGATATAGCGCGCCCCACGCCGAATAGCGAGAGTCGCCTCCTTTAGTTTAGCGTAGGTGGTTTCAAAGTCCACGCCCTGGATCACCAGATCGGGAGTGAGGCGATCCTCAACAAAATAGCCATCACCCAAGACAATCTCGCGCAACCCGCGCATCCCCACGATGAGCACCCGTGTCCCAGCGGGGTAGGTGGTGCGCAAATAGCGCCCGGTGATCAGCGCCGAGGTGACCACGCGATCCGAGGGGATGGCGATACCCATCGCCTGCAACTTCTCCTCGTACTGCGCGGGGGTCATCGAGGCGTTATTGGTGATACAGGCATATGCGATGCGCTGGGAATCGAGGAAGGCTAATACCTCGGACACCCCCGCCAAGACCTGCCGACCACGGTAGAGCACACCATCCATATCGAAGAGCACGCCGCGTATGGTTGCCAGATTCAGCATACTACATCCGTTCCGGGGCTTGGATTCCTAATAACCCCAAGCCAACCCTGAGCGCGTGGGCCGTAGCCGCCACGAGCGCCAGCCGAGCGCTGCGCAATGCCGATTGCTCGGCCTTCAACACTGGACACTGCTCAAAGAAGACCCCAAATTCACGGGCAGTGGTGTAGCACCAATCGGCGATGACAAAGGGGGCGTAGCGCTCGCCAGCCTCACGCAGCGCAGCGGGCAGGCGCGCCAGATGCTTGATCAAGCTCACTTCGGCGGGGTGGATGAGCAGCGCCGCATGCGTGATGTCACTCCCATCCGCCTCGGCACGCCGCAGAATCGAGCAACAACGGGCGTGCGAATATTGCAGATAGGTAGCACTATTGCCTTCGGTGGCCAACATCCGATCCCAATCGAGGGTGATATTGCGCTTGGTATCCTGGTAGAGATCGTTATAGACCACCGCACCGACCCCGACCGCCTCGGCCACTGCCTGCTTCTCCTCGGCAGGCAGATCGGGACTCTTCTGTTCGACCACCGCCAAGGCACGCGCCACCGCCTCATCGAGCAGGCTCTCTAGGTAGACCATATTGCCGCGCCGGGTCGAGAGCGGCTGGCCACTGGCATCAAAGACCGTGCCGAAGGCGATATGAACCAGATCAGTAGCAAGTGCATGGCCCATCGCATGGGTCAGGGCGAAGAGCTGGCGCAAGTGGAGCGCCTGGGGTTCACCCACCACATAAACGATGCGCGTCGGCTTGAACTCGGTAAGGCGGAAGAGCACCGTCGCCAAATCGCGGGTCATGTAGAGCGTCCCGCCATCACTACGCTGAAGGAGGAAGGTGGGCAACTTCTCAAGGTCGGTAATCACCACCGCGCCGCCCTCTTCACGCTGAGCCACGCCCTTATCGAGCGCCTCCGCGATCACATCAGGCAGCATGTGCTCATAGAAACTCTCGCCATAAGCGTGGTCAATATGCACCCCTAAGCGATCATAGTTGCGCTGGGCGGCGTGCATAGTCAGATCAACACACCACTGCCACAGATCACGTGCCTGGGCATCACCCTGTTCGAGACGCAACGACCAGTGGCGAGCCGCCTCATCAAGCTGCGGCTGATCCTTGGCCGCAGCGGCATAGCGCGCATACTGCGCCTCAAGCGCCTCCAGGGCGGCCTCGCCCACAGCGTCGGGGCGACCATACAACTCAATTGCCGCCAGCACCACCCCAAACTGCTTACCCCAATCACCCAGGTGGTTATCGCCCACCACCGTATAGCCCAGGGCACGGAAGATATTGACCAAACTCTGGCCAATAATCGTGCTGCGGATATGACCAACGTGCATGCGCTTGGCGATATTGGGGGCCGAATAATCCACCACGATCATCTGGTCGGCACCATCGGTATGGGTACCATAGGCCGCGCCCATCTGAGCAACCTCGGCCAGCACCGCCTCGGCCAAACGCTGCGGATGCAGACTGAAGTTGAGGAACGGCCCGGTGGCACTCACCGCACCAATCAGCGAATCGGGAGCCAGTGTGATGCTGGCAGCCAACTCGCTGGCCAACTGGGGCGGCGGAAGACCCAACGCCTTTGCGGCGCGAAAGGCCGGGAAGGCCAGATCGGCTGGAATATTCGATTTGGGTGTGGCGGTCTCGATCAACTCCGGCGCGACCCGCCCCGTAGCGGCGATGACCGAGCGCACCTCATCGGTAAAGCGTTCAAGCGTATATTTCATGGGAATTCCCTAGTATCCGCAAAGATAGAGACAGTGCTTGCCAGTATAAGACCCTTCACGGGGGGACGCAAATCCGTAAACCTCTCTTAATGTTTGCCGATTGCATCAGCACGCAACTCCTGGTACGATGCGTATGAACCAGATTCCAACCTAAACGAAAGCGCGTCGTCCATGCATCGTTTTCGTTCGCGCATCCAGCAGAAGATCCTGTTTTTACTCTTAACTCTCTCGCTCCCTCCCCTGATTTTTGTGGGCTGGTTAGGGCTGACGGGCCTCGCCCGCGCCCATGATACTGCGGTCGAAGAGGGCACCAATGCCCTACGCAACCAAGCCGAAGAGACACTAGCCCAACGCGCCCGCGAACGCGCCCAGTTCTATAATGTCACCCTCACTGCCATCCAGCAACAGGTAGAGGGGGTTGCCAGCTATGCCGCCCATCAAGCCACCGAACCCGTTCCAAATCGGACTGCCGACCGGGTCTGGATTGCGCCTGCGCCCAGTCCTGAACTGTTAGCGAGCTATACCCCCCAGGTAGCCTATGCGCAGCAGATGATTCCGCTACTCCAGTCGGTGATTGATCACAACAGCCTCTTCAGTATTGGCTATATCGCGCTTGATCAGGGCGGAATCATTGCCTTTAACGATACATCCGTCATTGACAAACTGCTGACAATCCAGCCCTTTGACCCACGTCAGCGGCCATGGTACATCCAGGCCCGCGAGGCTGGGAAGACAATTTGGACAGATGCGTATGTGGATGCCAACACCGGAGCCTTAGCAACCACCTGCGCGACACCCGTGTATGGTTCGCAGGGCCAGTTGATCGGTGTGGTGGCCTTCGATCTCCTCCTCAGCACCATCCAACAGGATCTGCTCACGGTTGATATTGGCCAGGGAGGCTACGCCTTCATGCTCAATACCGTGGGCGATGTGATTGTGCGCCCTAACCTGAGCGCCGCCAATACCAACTGGGATGAGCCATTCCAGAGCGAGAATCTGCACGACTCACCGAGCGAAGAACTGCGCATTCTGGTAGAGAAGATGCTCGATCACCAGACCGGCATCGAACAGATCGAGTACGAGGATCAACCAAGCTATATCAGCTACGCCCCGATCAGCGCCTCCGGCTGGAGTGTGGGGATGGTGGTACCTGCCGATGCGATCATTCAACCCGCCCTTAACACCGGCCAGCGGATTGGGGAGAGCCAGGATCGTCTGCGACATCAACTCACCCTGTTGCTCGTGGTAGTGGCATCGGCGATTGGCGTGGGGAGTGTCTTTATGTCACTCTCCTTCACGCGGCCCATCCGTGCGCTGCAATATGGCGTGCGTGCCGTAGCCAGTGGCAAGCTCGATGAACGCTTACCGCAGGCTGGCGCGGATGAGATTGGCGAACTGGTGGACGCCTTCAACACCATGACCACCGCCCTCCAGAGCAAAGTGGCCGAACTGGAGATGCACGCGCAGCAACTCGCCAACCTCAATAACGTCTCCAATGAACTAAAGGGCATCCTCGATCTCGAAGCGCTGCTTGAGCGCATCCCTGATGCGGTGTGTGAGCGTTTCGGTTTTGATCGAGCGGTACTCTATCTGGTCGAAGGCAAGTACCTGAAGGCAGCCAGCGCTTCGTTCGGCAGCGGCAACGAACACCAAGCCGCCCACTTTGTCCAGGTCGTCAATGTTGAACCATTGCGCCTCGATGGGGGCACCGTCGAAGCCGATGTGGTACGCAGCGGTAAGGCGGTGATTGTTGATGACCCCTGGAACCACCCACGGGTAGACCGGCGCAAGCAGGTGATTTCGGGCGGCCACTCGTATGTCCAAGTACCGATCTTTGGCCGCGAAGAGCAAGTCATTGGTGTCCTCGCTGCCGACTACCACCTGAGTCAGCGCAACATTCAGCCACAGGATGCCAGCCAATTACTCATGTTCGCCAGTATGGTCGGCCTAACGATTCAGAACGTGCAACTCTACCACAACCTCGAACATCAAGTCGCCCAGCGCACCGAGGAGTTGCGCGCCGCACTGGAACAGGCCCAATTGGCAGATCGGCGCAAAAGCGATTTCCTCACCGGCATCTCGCATGAGCTACGCACGCCCCTGAATGCGATTATCGGCTTCTCGACCGTTCTGATTGATGAACTTGATGGACCACTCTCACCAACGCAACGTGAAGATGCCCAGAGCATTAACCGCAATGGGCGCTTCTTGCTGCATCTAATCAACGAACTGCTCGATCTGGCGCGGATTGAAGCCGGACACCTCGATCTTGATCTGGGGCAGGTTGCGCTGGCCCCGGTGGTAAGTGAAGTGATAGACACCATGCAGGGCTTGTTGCGCGAAGGCCAGGTGAGCCTCAACCAGAACCTACCTTCAGATCTGCCACCCATCTATGCCGATGCAGATCGCATACGACAGATCCTATTCAATCTGCTCTCAAATGCGGTAAAATTCACTGAGCGCGGAACGATTACTGTCAGTGCCTACCGCAGTGATGAACTACGACTCGATGGTACCTCCCAACCCGTGGTGGTAATGAGCATCCGCGATACTGGAATCGGTATTCCAGCCAACCGCCAGCATGAGATCTTCGAGGAGTTTGTCCAGGTACACGACAAGCGGCTACGACGGCGCGGTACTGGGCTGGGGTTAGCCATTGTGCGACGGCTGGTCGAGGCCCACCAAGGGCGCATCTGGGTTGAGAGTAGCCCCAATGAGGGCAGTACTTTTAGTGTAAGCCTACCGATAGCAACGTAGGAGGTAGGATCAGGGTGCAGAAGCAGAAGCAGATACATCCATGAACACTCCCAAAATCCTCTACATTGAAGATAACCGCGACAATCAACGCCTCGTGGAACGAGTATTGGGCGCACGCGGATACCACGTCCTCATTGCGGAGGATGGGCCAAGTGGAATCTCACTAGCACGCGAGTCTCTTCCGGTCTTGATCTTGGTTGATCTGGGCTTGCCGGGGCTGGATGGCTACGAAACAACTACCCGGCTGCGTAGTCTGCCCCACCTCGTGGGGATTCCGATCATCGCCTTAACCGCCGATAGTTCATCCGGGGCACGCGAACAGGCGTTGGTGGCGGGATGTGATGGGTACCTGACCAAGCCAATTGATACGCGCCAACTCCCCCACCAGATCGCCGAATTTCTGGGTGGGCGCCGCGAACAGATCTCTGCCGAGAGCGATGAACGCAGTCTGCTGCGCAGCTATAACCAGAAGTTGGTGGAGCGGCTTGAACAGCAAGTCCGCGAACTCAGCGCAGCCAATACTGCCCTCCAAGAACTTGACACGCTCAAGAGCCAATTTCTGGCCACCCTCTCGCACGAACTACGCACTCCCCTGACCGCGCTGATCGGCTATATCGAACTCTTTGATCGCGGTATGCTTGGCACGCTCAGCCCCCCACAGAGCGAGGCGATGGGAGTGATGCGGCGCAGTTGTACGATTCTTTCACAACAACTCAACAACCTACTCTACTTCCAAGAACTGCGTTCGCGTAGCTTTCACCTACGCCGGATCAACCTGCGCGATCTGCTCCAACAGAGCCTCTTACTCTTCCATGATCGAGCGAAGCAGGCGGGTATTCGTTTTGATGTACAGGGGACTGAGGTTGCGCCCCTATTCGCCGATACCAGTGGAATCGAACAACTGGTGCGCAACCTGATTGATAATGCGATCAAGTTTACCCCGGCTGGTGGATGGGTGCGAGTGGTCTTTCAGGATGAGCCATCACGGCTGATCATCCGGGTGGAAGATAGTGGGATCGGTATCCCTCCCGAATGCCACGAGAAGATCTTCTTGCCCTTCTACCGCGTAGATAGCTCGCTCGCCAGTGGGCATGCCGGCAGTGGCTTGGGGTTAGCCATCGTTCAACATGTGCTGAATGCGCATGGTGGGCACATCACGGTACGCAGCACCCCAGGGCAAGGAAGTATGTTTACGGTGGTGTTGCCACGGGCGGCGGTGGTGCGGGGGTAACCCCTACGGCTGAGTGTAAATACGCTGGTAAACCGCATAAAACCCATACACGGCCTTGATATAGCCACGGGTCTCGGCGAAATCCACCCCTTCGGTAAAGAGATCGGGATCGCTGATAAAACTGCCCCCCGCCCAGCGTTGGGCATTCCCCAGGCCACCGTTGTAGGAGGCCAAGCCCCCCTGGATACTCCCCTGCATGTCGGCCATGCGAGCGCTCAGGTAGTAGGCTCCAAAGTTCACACTCACCACCGGGCGGTAGAGATCATCGAGCGTAAAGTCGGCGAGCCCCAGATTGTGGGCGATCCCCTCGCCGGTAGCGGGCATCACCTGGGCCATACCGCGTGCGCCCACCCACGAGGTCGCCAGGGGGTCGAAGAGGCTCTCCTGGCGCAGCAGCGCGTAGAGCAGGCGCGGGTCCAGCCCACGTTCGGCAGATTGTTGGATGAGCAACGCGGGGTAGGGGGCCGGATAGAGGAGCCGTTCGAGCACCAGTGGTTGGGGCGAATCGCTGGGGGCGAGGCGCGCCAGACGGGCCGCGCTACGCAGCGCGACATAGGCCGAGCCTTGGGAATGCGCAAGGCGCGCCAGTTCGGCCAAACGCGGCGGATCGTCGGTCCAACGCTCTATGGCCGCCAGCCACTCATTGCGCGCCTCGGTTCCTAGCCCCACCTCAACAAGCAGGGTGGCGCGGCGCACAGAACCATCGGCTTCAAGCCCAAGCTCTTCCGGGGTGGGTGCCGCAGCCTGATCGGGCCAACTACGCACCCAGGCACGCAGAGTCGCCCAATCACTCTCGTTCAGCGGCGCATCGAGCGGCACACTACCCTGAAGTTCCAGCCCCAACTCCTCACTGGCACGCGCAGTATAATAGCTACTCGGCGCGGCGTCCAAGGCAACGCGGAACAACGCGCTGGCAGCGGCAGGATCGCTCTGGGCCACCGCACTACGGGCCGCCCAGAAGGCCGCCTGAGCCTGCACCTCACCGCGTGCCTGCTCGGCCAAGATCTGCCAGAACGCTCGCGCCTGCGCATAATCGCCACTGCGGAAGAGCGCCATGGCCGCCCGGTGCAACACACTCGCAGCCTGGGAACTCTGGGGGTAGCGTTCACCTAGCGAGCGCTGGATAGCCAACGTTCCTTCACGATCCCCCAAACGCTCGCGCAACTGCGCGGCGCGATCCAGCGCATCGGGCGCACGCGGATCATCGGGGTAATTCGCCGCATACTCCTGGTAGGCGACACTCGCCCGTTCCACCTCGCCACTCTGGCCGAGGGTCTGAATCCAATCCAGTTGGGCCTGCCGCCCGGCTTCGCTATTGGGACTCATCGCGCCGGCCTCAGACAAAGCCGCCAGCGCCGCCGGAAAATCGCCCTGGAAACGCAGCGTCATGCCGCGCAGACGGCGCAACTCCGTCGCCACTTCGAGATCAGCGGCTTGGGCAAGCGCCAGATCAAACTGCGTCAACGCCTCCGGCCAGCGCTCGGCCTGCATCAAGACCTGGGCTGCCGCCGCTGGGCTGAGGGCAGTATCACCGGCTGCGAGCAACTGATCAACAGCGATCTGAGCCTGCGAGGTTGCCGGAGCATCGGCAATGAGTTGGCGCAACCAGGCCGCCGCCTGTTCAGCCTGACCCAATTGCTGGGCCAAACTCGCGGCATCAAAGAGGATACGGGCACGGTAGGTTGGGGTCTGCGCAAAATCGAGCAATTCGGTATAGAGATCGAGCGCAACCGCCGGATCACCCAACTGAATATGCAGTTCAATCGCCCGCTCATAACTCCCGGCACGCTCACCGCGCACAATATCGAGGCGCGCCACATGCGTATAGGCAGCGGCGGCATCAGCCTGACGCCCCAAGGCGACGAGTTGAGCGGCTTGACGCATGGCAGCATAGGGTTCAAGCGGCGTCGCGAGATCGCGGTAACGCTGGTAGAGATCGACCGCAGTGGCATGATCACCAGCCTCTTCGGTGCAACGCGCCAACCAAAAGAGCGCCGGAGCATGCAGCGGATCATCCGTGGGGCCATCGGCAAAGGGTCGGAAGAGTTGCGCGGCGGCACTCCAGAGACCCCGGCGAGCCATACTCTCGGCCAAAAAGAAGCGCGCCTGAGGGGCTTCGGGATCATTCGGGTAGGCATTGAGCAGCGCACTCAGATCCTGCGCCGCATCCAGATCGGCACCGATCTGGCGAGCGGCCAACGCCCGACTCAAGAGGACAGGAGCCGGAGGTGGAGCGGGTACGTCCGTGGGGGATGGGGGTGAGGGGGTAACGCCCAGTACAACCGAAGTGGTGGTGGTGTCAGGGGGTGGAGCAGATACCACCTCACAACCGGAGAGCGCTAACAGAAGAAACCAAACCAGCAACACCCAAGCGGTGCGATATGGCATACCGTGTATGGTCATTCAACCTCACAAACTGGGGTAAAGGACGTTGTCACCCTGAGCGGAGCCGCAAGGCGAAGCGAAAGACCCCGGTCAGGAATTGGGCATCACACCTTCGCTAACTTCGGATCATACGCTCAGCGTGACAGAACAACGGGCTTCCGTAGGAGAAGTATAAACAGGTATATCAGCAGATCAGGCCCGATCCCCACGATCCTCACGCCAGCGAAAGACAAACTGCTTATCCCCGGCGCGATCCCGCTTAAAGCGCCAGAGCCGCGTCGGGCGGCCACGCCCCTCACGCATCTGGTTGGTCTCTTCAAGCAGACCGGCCTCTTTGATTTTACGATAGAAGTTGCCTTTGTCCAACTTCTCGCCCAAAATCTGCTCGTAGATATGCTTCAATTCGAGGATCGAGAAGAGTTCGGGCAACAGTTGGAAGGCGAGCGTGGTATACTCCAACTTCGAGCGCAGCCGCGAGATCGCATAGGCCAGAATCTGCTCATGATCAAAGGCGAGGTCATGCGGCAGATCACTCACCGGGAACCAACGCACATCGTGGCTCTCTTCACTAACGCGCAATTTCTGGGCATCAAAACGTACCAGTGCGATATAGGCGACACTAATCACGCGCATGCGCGGATCACGCCCAACATCCCCAAAGGTGAAGAGCTGCTCGATATAGAGATCGCGCACGCCGGTCTCTTCTTCCAACTCGCGGCGCGCCGCTTGTTCGAGCGACTCATCCATATTGATGAAGCCCCCCGGAATGGCCCAGAACCCATCATAGGGCCAGTGGCGGCGCTGCACGAGTAGGACGTGCAGTTCACGCTCAATCAACGTGAAGATGACAACATCTACTGTTACGGACGGACGCTCATAGCGCGAGGCGTCATAGGTTGCCGCCGTCTCCTCGTGATGCTCCATCGAAATGCTCCTTCAAATAGTGTAAGATTTACACTATTTTAGAGCGTAAGGGGGATCTTGTCAAGCAGTAGCGGCGCAAGGTTTTGCGCCGCTACTGCTTGATACGCCCCTACTCCCCCAACGCCTGGCGCAATTCCGCCACTGTCTCGGCGCGGTTGCGGCCAGGGGCGTAGACGGCAGAACCCGTGACGGCGCAGGTGGCCCCGGCATCGCGCACGGTGGCGATGAGATCCTTGTTGACCCCGCCGTCAATCTGGAGCACGACGTCATTCAGGCCACGCTCGTCGAGCATGGCGCGCAGGCGGCGGATCTTGTCGAGGCTGGCGGGAATGAAGCGCTGGCCACCAAAGCCGGGGTTGACGCTCATGATCAGTGCCAGTGAGAGATCGGGCAGTACCTCTTCAATCGCGCTGAGTGGCGTAGCCGGGTTGAGCGCCACGCCGGGCTTCTTGCCCAGAGCGCGGATGTGCTGGATGGTGCGATGGAGGTGGGTACACGCCTCGGCATGGACGGTGATGTACTCGCAGCCAGCGGCGGCAAAATCCTCCACGTAGCGATCCGGGTCGGCGATCATCAGGTGGGCATCGAGCACCACCCCATACTGCTCGGCAATCGGGCGCAGCGAGCGAATCAGCATCGGGCCGAAGCTGATGTTGGGCACAAAACGGCCATCCATCACATCAAGGTGCAGCCAACGAATACCCGCCTCGAAGATCGCAGTCAGTTCGTCGCCCATATGGGCAAAATCAGCGGTGAGAATAGACGGGGCAATATGCATGGGGTCCTCTTTATGAGACAATGATCCGCGCACCCACCACTTAGGCGGGGCGCTGGATATGGCGGATACCATCGGCTCCGGCGACGATCAGGTCGGTGGCAAGGCCCAAGAAGAGGCCGTGGTCCACAATCCCGGTGCGCAGCGAAAGTTGGGTAGCCACGCTAGTCAGATCCGCAATCGGGCCAAAGTTACAATCGAGGATGTAGTTACCCTGGTCGGTGGTGAGTGGTTCCCCATCGGGCTGGCGGCGCAGGGTCACTTCGGCCCCCAAACTGGTAATCCAGCGCGCCTGGGCACCCCAGCCAAAGCGCACCACCTCGACCGGAATAGCCCACTGAGTGCCGAGTACAGGGGAGAGTTTGGCCTCATCCACCACAATCACTTCGCGCAGGCTGGATTGAGCCACGATCTTCTCGCGTAGCAACGCTGCCCCACCGCCCTTGATCAGATTGAGTTGCGGATCAACCTCATCGGCCCCATCAATGGTGACATCCACCTGGGCACGTTCTTCAAGCGTAGTCAGGGGAATACCCAAGCGCCGCGCCTCTTCTTCAACCCGCAGCGCACAGGGAATGCCCACAATATCGTGGAGTTCACCGCTCGCCAGCAGTTCGGCGATGCGGCGAATCGCAAAGATCGCGGTACTGCCAACCCCAAGCCCAACGACCATTCCCGACTGAACCAGAGTGACTGCCTGCTCGGCAGCCAGACGCTTGAGCGCGTCACGCTGTGCCGTATCGCTCACGGAAGTAGCTCCTCATCCTGAACCAGTGTGCCTCTGAATTGTACACGAGATCATGGGGATGCGAGCAATCACCATTGTGAGGGGTTTCTCTACCCCCTACGGCTCACGGACCCAACTGGTCAGATTCCATGTCCATGGCGCGGTTGAGTCGGGTTGGGGGCCACGAATGGTGGGGGCGCTCACCACCACATCAACCCGCTGGAAGAGCGGCAACACCGGCAACTCCTGGGTAAAGAGTTGCTGCTGGCGTAAGTAGGCTGCCTGACGCGCCGTTGGATCAATCGTCGTGGTGGCAGTACGGATCGCCTTATCGGCCTCGAAGAAGCACCAACCCGAAAAGTTATTGCCGGTCCACTGATTGGCCTCATTGGGCACCCCGGCACAACTCCAGCGCTCCCAACCACGCGGATCAGGGCCAGCGATCCAGGCAAAGAGCGCCAACTCAAAATTGCGCCGATAGAGTGGGCCATCCTGGCGGTAGAGATCAGCCGCCGAGATGGTGTCAATCTCTAGGCGAATCCCCACGGCTGCGAGATCAGCATAGATTTGGGCCGCGATGGCCTGCCGCAAGGGCGAGGCAACCGTAGTGACAAGGCTGATCGTCAGTGGTTCGCCATTGAACTCACGCAGCCCATCACCATCACTATCGGTATAGCCGATCTCGTCGAGCAGGCGGCGGGATTCGTCGGGGTTGTAGGGGTAGCGGGTGATCTGATCAAGCGGAGCCGCAACCGACTGACCAGGTACGACCCAACTCTCAAGCACGCTGCTATAGCCCAGGAGAAGTGTATCTACCATCGCTTGGCGGTTGATGGCCTGGGCAATCGCACGCCGCAAGCGAATATCCTGCAACATGGGGATGTCGAGATTAAAGTCGAGGTGCTCCCAAATCGGGCTAGGTGCGGTAGCCAGATTGAGCATACCACCGTTGGCATCATTCTGGATGGACTGCGCCAGCGTCGCTTCGGGGAGTTCAAAACCGGCCACATCCAGGCTCCCACCCACCACCGCGCCACGTAACAGATCAACACTATCGCGGAAGATAATACTCAATGCCGCTGGTGCATTCGGAGCCTCCCAGTAAGAATTGCGCACCAGCCGCATACTGCCCTGATCGCGGCGTTCGATCATATATGGTCCATAGCCCACCGGCAAGAGCGCATACTGACTCGTCGCAAACGTCGCCGGATCAACCGCTTCGAGCAGATGTTTAGGCAACGGTGTCCAGTATGTCGTAATATAGGCCGGATCGGTGAAATCGGGGCGCAAAACGGCGCGTGTGGTGTGCGCATCCACCTTCTCGTAGCGTTCGAGTAGCGCGAGACGGCTATTAGCCTCTTGGCCCAGATCAATCTGACGGGCCAACTGGTAGGCGAAGATCGAGTCATCGGCGGTGACTAGTGTCCCATCCGACCAAGTGAGTTTGGGGTTCCAGTGATACGTGACACTGAGTTGCTGCACCTGAGTAATCACACTCGTTTCGGTAGTCGTGATGAAACCCGCCGAATCGAGAAAGACATCAAACGTCTTGACCTGCACATCGCCATTCTCAACACTCGGCACGCGCTCCAGAATGCCGGTGGTCGTATAGGTGTAGTTGAGCGCCAGTAGCGGCGCGGGGAAGAGTAGCTGGCTGATCGGGGCGGTAATCCGTTCGTCAGCGCTATCATTATGATAAGGCAGGAGATCGCTTGGTTCAGCAGTGAGACCCAACCGCAGACTACCATCGGCGGGCGTGACTGGCAGTGAACTAGCCTCTGGGGCGGCCCCTGTCAATGCCATCTCCACACCTGTAGCTGTTGCAGCACTAGAAACGGTTGGACGCACCACACCTCCCTCTAGTTGGCAAGCGCTGAGGAGAAGAATCAAGGCCACGAGAAAAATATGACGCAATGATGAGTACATAACGAGATCCTATGTTTGACCGAGGTGGCTCTCCCCGGTATACTACATGAACGTGCCGAATACCACAACTCAGTATAAATCAGGTTACCAGGATGCTGTACCTCTTAACGGCAGAGACCCTGCCGGTTGATCAACTGCTGAATAGTACCCAACAATCCATCCTTCAGCAAGGACGGGATCTCTATACGAAGGGAATGGCCAAGGTTTCCCACTGTGAACCGACCAATGCCATTATCAGCGTTGAGGAGGCACCCGGTGCGCCTGCGCAATGTGCAGTGCGCTTGAATGGCAATCAGGTGATTGTCACCTGTAGCTGTCGCTACGGCTACGCATGGGGGCTGTGCCAGCACCGCGTCGCGGCACTGCTGCAACTCCGCGACTACCTACGCCAGAATCCGCCCAGTTTGTGGCGGGCAGTGCTCAACCAAGCCATCCAACCCACGGCCCGCCGCAACAACAGTAGTGCGACAAACGTGGGGGCTGCGGTGATCTTTAGCCTGCAACAACGCGGATCAATCTGGTCAATCTTGCCCTATACCATCGCGGGGAAGTACCTCCCGCTGGATCATCATGGCGACCCCAATATTCTGGCTGAGGCAATCGAGAAATACAACCTGCGCCCGCAGATCAAACACCTGCGCAATCAGATTAGCCAAGATGTCTACCAGCATATGCCGGTTGAGGTACTGGCGGCGGCCAACACCGCAATTGCATCGGGGTCCACCTACGGCTACTGGTACACCAACCACAAGGCACTCACGGCGGTCTTTGGGATGTTGCACAAGGGGTTGCTCTATGTTGGCGATGAGCAAGATCCCATCCATGAGCGCATCCGGGTCATGCCCCAACCGGGGCGAATCGAGATGCAACTGGATCGCAATGGCGAGGATCTGATTGTCAATTTCCGCATCACCATGGGCGAGGAGCATATCGGACTGCGCCCTGGCCATGTGCAGATCATTGAACGTGATCCGCTCTGGATGTGGATTGAGGATCGCTTAATTCAGGTGGCCGATATTCCGGTCGCGGCTGAGACATTGATCAACTACCCGCGCCTACGTATCCCGAACCAGGATCAGAGCGAATTTATCGAGCGCTATCTGTTGCCATTGGCCGAGAGTATCCCCGTGCGTGGCGATGTATTGGATTGGCACGAGGTGGTCGCCCCGCTCGAACGGCGCATCTATCTGAGTGAGCGTGACCGCCAACTGATTGCCGAGTTACGTTTTGGCTACGCAGAATATGAATTGCCCTACGAGAAGCATCTGCCGCCCGCCTCAACCCGGCGCATCACCGATTCAACCACCCTCGCCCGGATTGCCCGTCAGCCTGAACTTGAACAGCAGAGTTGGCAGGAGTTGAGCAGCTTTGGTCTTAAGCGCAGCGATCCACCCCACGAGTTTGTCTTACGCCGCAACCTCCAGCCGATTGACTTTCTGGTGCGCGAGGTGCCTAAGCTGATTACGGCTGGGTTTACGATCTATGGCGAGGATGGCCTGACGGTAGCACGGGTTAATCGCAGTAAGCCGAGTATCTCCTTCCGTGTCAGTTCAGGGATTGACTGGTTTGATGTGGAGGCAGTCGTTCGTTTTGGCGACCAAGAGGTTGCCATGAAGGATCTGCGCCGGGCGATTCGTAAGCGCGAGAAGTTTATTAAGCTTGCCGATGGCTCAGTGGGCGCGATTCCCGAAGAGTGGATCGAGCGCTACCGCCATATGTTCGCGATGGCCGAAGAGCACGAGGGCGGGCTGCGCCTTTCGGAACACCACGTCGGCCTGATTGACCAGGTGCTCGCCGATGCCGACCGCGCCCAGACCGATGCCGAGTTCCACGCCCGCCGCGACCGGCTACGCAACTTTGAGGAGATCGAGGCCCAACCCTTGCCGCAGCACTTCACCGGCACGCTACGCCCCTACCAGAAGGCAGCCTACGATTGGTTGCACTTCCTCTACACCTACGGCTTCGGTGGCTGTCTGGCCGATGACATGGGTATGGGCAAGACGGTGGTAACGCTCGCCTTTCTCCAATCGCTGCGCGAACGCCAGCCGGATCGCCCGGCCAATCTGATCGTCATGCCGCGCTCGTTGCTCTTCAACTGGGAACGCGAAGCAAACCAGTTTGCGCCCAATCTGCGCGTCTATGTTCATGCCGAACAGAGCCGCAGTAAAGATCCGGCTGAGTTTGCCAAGTACGATCTGGTGCTGACGACCTACGGCATTCTGCTGCGCGATATTGAACTACTGCGCCAGTACCACTTCGACTGTGCAATTCTGGATGAGTCGCAGGCGATCAAAAATCCGGTGGGCGAGACCTCGCGGGTGGCACGCACGATCAATGCCGAGCGGCGCTTTGCGCTCACTGGCACGCCGGTGGAGAATAGCGCCCTCGAACTCTGGTCACAGTTTGCCTTCCTCAACCCTGGCTTGCTGGGCAACCTCGACTACTACCGCGAGGAGTTCGTCAACCCCATCGAGCGCAAGCAGGATGGCGATAGCGCCCTCTTCCTGCGCAAGATGGTCTACCCGTTTATTCTGCGCCGCACCAAGGAGCAGGTGGCGCTCGATCTGCCGCCACGCAGCGAAGAGTTGCTGGTGGTGGAGATGGAACCCGCCCAACGCAAGCTCTATATCAAGACCCGCGACCACTACCGCTCGTTGCTGCTCGGTATGATCGAGCAAGAGGGAATTGCCGATGCGCGCATGAAGATCCTGGAGGGTCTCTTGCGCCTGCGCCAGATCTGCAACCACCCCCGGCTGATGGACGAGAAGTTCCGGGGGACATCGGGCAAGTTCGAGTTGCTGATCGAGACGCTCGAAACCTTACGCGCCGAGGGCCACAAGGCGCTGATCTTCTCGCAGTTCGTGCAGATGTTGACGATCATCCGCGAGGCGCTCGATGCGCGCAAGATCCCCTACGCCTACCTCGATGGATCGACGCGCAAGCGCCATGAGGTGGTGGACACCTTCCAGAATGACCCCGATCTGCCCTTCTTCCTGATCAGCCTCAAGGCGGGTGGCGTGGGCCTTAACCTCACCGCCGCTGATTATGTCATCCACGTTGACCCATGGTGGAACCCGGCGATTGAGATGCAGGCCACCGACCGCACCCACCGCATTGGCCAAACCCGCCCGGTCTTTGTGTATAAACTGATCACCCGCGAGACGGTGGAGGAGAAGATTCTGCTCTTGCAAGAGCAGAAGCGCGCCCTCGTTGAGCAACTGATTGCCACCGAAGGCAGCGTCTTCAAGTCGCTGACCCGCGATGATGTGGCGGTACTGTTTACCTAAGCGGCTCGAATCAGGCCAAAATCCTAGTGGTGTATAATAGAATCAACGGCTATTCTCATGTCCGATGGAAGCAACTATGCTCACACGACGCATTATCCCATGTCTCGATGTTAAGGCCGGCCGCGTGGTCAAGGGGATCTCGTTTGTCAATCACCGCGACGCAGGCGATCCCGTGGCATTAGCGGCGGCATATAACGAGGCCGGCGCCGACGAGTTGGTCTTTTATGATATTACCGCATCGAGCGATGAGCGGGCGATTATGCTCGATGTAGTTG
Organism: Candidatus Oscillochloris fontis; assembly: GCF_004138135.1. Taxonomy (GTDB): domain Bacteria; phylum Chloroflexota; class Chloroflexia; order Chloroflexales; family Chloroflexaceae; genus Oscillochloris; species Oscillochloris fontis. Next base: position 27,369 of record NZ_RYFD01000022.1, on the reverse strand, counting down.
AGCGCACCGCTGCCGAGATCTTCATCCCGCTGACGGTGGGGGGCGGGTTGCGCACAGTGGACGACATGTACCGCATGTTGCGCGCCGGAGCCGAGAAGGTCTCGATCAACACCGCAGCCGTGCTCAACCCGCAATTGATCGCCGAGGGTGCGCATCGCTTCGGTAGCCAGTGTATTATGCTCTCGGTGGATGCACGCCGCATCAACGCCCCCGGCGAAGCCCCGCGCTGGGCGGTCTTCACCCACACGGGGGCCAACCCACGCCCCACTGGCCTCGATGCTATCGAGTGGATTCGCCACGGGGTTGATCTAGGGGCCGGTGAGATCTGCATCAACAGTATGGACGCAGATGGACAGAAGAGCGGCTACGACATTGAACTGCTCCAAGCCGTATCAGATGCGGTCGCCGTGCCAGTGATCGCCTCCGGCGGTGTTGGATCACCCGAAGATATGTACCGGGGCGTCACCGATGGGCGCGCCGATGCTGTTCTGGCCGCGTCAATCTTCCACTTTGGTGAGTATAGTATCGGCGATGTGAAGCGCTACATGGCCCAGAGAGGGGTCGCGGTGCGCGCCGTATGAACCAACGCTTCTGGGAGATCTTCTTCCACGTCTACGAAGACCTACCCCGGCAGGGGCCAGGCAACCGTGCATGCGCCGCCCAAGCGCTCAGCCTCTGTGCGACCCTTCCAGATGCACCACGTGTCCTTGATCTGGGGTGTGGCGTGGGTGGGCAAACCCTGTACCTGGCCGACCTGCTGCCCTCGGCAACGATCACCGCCATTGATAGCCATGCCCCCAGTATTGCGCGGCTCCAAGCGAAGATTGAAGAACGGGGGCTGAGTGGACGCATCAATGCCAGTGTGGGCAATATGGGCCACCCAGAGCAACCCGCCGCAAGTTTCGATCTGATCTGGTCGGAAGGGGCACTCTACAACATCGGGCTGCGCAACGCCCTGGGGATCTGCCGCCACCTATTACGGCCCAACGGCTACCTCGCCTTCACCGATGCGATCTGGCGGAAGGAGAACCCACCGCCCGAAGTTCGCGCCAGCTTTGAGATGGACTACCCGGAGATGGGCTGGCTGGCGGACGACATCGCAGCGCTAGACGCGAGTGGCTTTGAGTTGATCGTACACTTCACCCTGCCCGATGCGGCATGGTGGGATGATTTCTACACCCCTATGGAGCGGCGCATCACCGAGTTGCGCCCAACCTACATCGGCGATGCAGAGGCGTTAGCAATCCTCGATCAACTCGCCGCCGAACCAGCCATGCACCGACGTTATGCGGACTTCTACGCCTACGAGTTTTTTGTGGTGCGGCGTTCCTTCGCGTGAGTAGAAAAGCCTGCGCAGACTCCTAAAATCCTACTGCTCCCCCCACACACAGACCCGATTGCGTCCCGATGTTTTGGCCTTGTAGAGCGCCTGATCCGCATACTGAAGCAATTCGGTGAGGCTTTCAATCTGCGGTGTCAGGCTTGCTACCCCCAAACTGATGGTGATCGCAATCTGCCCTTCGGGCAAATTTACCGGCTGCTGGGCCACTTCCTGGCGTAGCCGTTCGGCAAACAAGCGCACATGCTGTGGTGAATGGCCGATGGAGATGATCACAAACTCCTCACCACCATAGCGAGCCACGATATCTGAACTGCGTACTTGGCGTAACGAGGTAGCCAGATGTTCAAGCACCTTATCACCGACCGCATGCCCAAAGGTGTCGTTCACATCCTTAAAATGATCAATATCAATGAAGATCGCGGCAAAGTGGCCACTGGTGTTATGCGCGTGGCGGAAGGCCGCTTCGGCCAACTCGGTCAGCCGACGACGGTTGTAGAGTTTGGTCAGGGGATCGGTGCCTGCAAGCATGTGCATTTCTTGGAACATATGAACATTTTGGAGTGCAATAACAACTTCGTGGGCCAGCACTTGGGCGATCATCACATGGTTGGCATTGTAGGCATTAGGTTGGTTACTCGCAACAATGAGTAACCCAATCACGCCTTCTTGTTGGAGCAGTGGAATCCCCATCCAGGTACGAATATGGTGGGTGAGTGCTGGTTCGAGTGTCGGCAGGTAGGCGAGTTGGTCATGATTCAGGATGATCGCTTTTTGGCGCTGAATCACTGCCGCAAACGGTTGCTGGTTAGCCGCGAAGTACGTACCGATCAAGCGGGTATCGTTGATCAGATTCTGGGCTGAAGCGACCCGTAGCATAACCCCTTCATGCAGCAGAATCAGGGCGATCTGACTGGGAATAAGCTGTTCAATCTGTTCCATCACCTTCTGCAACATCTGCTCCTGGTCGAGTTCGGTGGTCAGATCGCTCATGGTCTGGCGCAAATGATCGGTAATCTCACGCTCGTAGCGTAGCGCCTGTTCAGCTTCCTGAAGCATCGTGAAGGTGCGCGCATTCGCCAGCGCCAGCCCGCACAGGTTGGTGATCGCCAATGCGAGGCTGATGTACTGGTCGCGGTAGTGCGGGAAGGCGATACTACTGATCGCAATGAGGCCGAGTGTCTCTTGCTGGTACTGGATGCGCAGATAGAAGCCCGCTGGTTCATCTGTGAGCCGGTAGTCATCTGCGGGGTTCCCCAGAAGTTGCTCAAAGATGCTGCGTACCATAAACGTCGGTGGGCTGGGGAAGAACTGCATCATCTGACCGCCGCGCACTTGGGCGTAGGTTGGATTGGAGCAGCCGAAGAGCATGGCGAAGAGATCGCGGATGGCGTGAATCGTCGCCTCTTCGGATTGGATCGAGGAGAGCTGGATCAACAGATCGAACGCCATCGCATATTCGGCAATCTTGCGGTTCGCTTCCTTCATGACGTGGCGCTGCTGGGTTTCGATCTGTTCCATGCGCCGTGTGAGCACCAGATCGCGCAAAAAGAGTTTGAGATAATCCAGCCCAATCGGCTCAACGCGGCTCGGACAATCCACAAAGGCGGCCAATTCGGCTAGGTTGGTTGCCGCATCGGGATCAACCCCCGTATCGAGCAGCACCAACTCCTTGGTCGTCTCTTGGAAGAACTCGCGGGCGACCTCCTTCTGAAAGCCCCACGCTTCGATCTGTTCGCGCCATGTGTGTAGCCACCCCGGCGTAAGCAGGTAGCTCCCACTGCGCGTGGCATGCTTCCAGCGCTCTGGCCCGATCAGCATGATGATGCAGTGATCGAGCGCAATGACCTGCCCCGGTAGCGTGTCAGCCTGCGGGCGCACCGAACAGGCACCCAAAAAGATCACCTCACTCCCTGCGGGTGGGGCGATCATAGGTGGCGTGGCGGGTTGCACCGAACCATAGGGCTGACTACATGGGAAGTGGTATGCTGCGACTTGTACTTCAGTGAAGCCTAACTCGCTCAGAGCGCGAGCGACCTCGGTGTGGTAGTGGCGGCAGACATACAGAAAGATCTCATGGCTCTTGTGTGGCCCACTGGAGCGGGTAGCCCCCCCATTCCTGGACAGATGCACTGATTGCGAGGAGGGTTTCATCGGGTACTTGAAAGGGAATCTCACCGTGATTGTCGGATAAGATGAACCCACCGCCGGGGCCAGCGGCGGCAATGGCGGCCTTGACCTCGGCTTCGGCTTGGCTGGGGTTCCAGTTGCGCATCGCAATCCCGTTCAGATTGCCGAGCAGGCTGAATTTGCCGCTTGCTGCACGTTTGAGGGTGCGCAAATCTTCATCTATACTCACCCCAACCACTGCAACCCCCAACTCGGCGAGATCATCCATGAGCGGCAAGCAGCGCCCGGATGCAAAGTGCATGGCTATTGGCCCATTGACTCGGCGGCATACCTGTTGCGAGAACGGAACATCAAACTGCCGGAACATGGCGGGAGTCACCATCGTGGTCGAGGCCAACGGGTTAAAGTAGCAGATCGCCGTCGCTCCGGCTGCAAGCTGGGCATTGGCCCAGGCCACACAAAACTCGGTATTGATCTCCAGCAGACGCTGGAGCAGATCGGGGCGCTCGTACATCAGATCCAGGTAGCCCTCGAAGCCCATCTGCATGACGGGCAATGAGAAGGGGGCCATCACCACCGCGATGATCGGGCGTTGGCCTTGGTTGTGGGCATGCAGTTGGCTGATCGTCTCCAACATCCGCCGTAAGGCGGGAATGTCGGTAATAGTCGGCACCTCAAGGCTGAGAATCTGCTCCGCCTTACGGATGAACGGCTCGCCCGCATTGGGTGGCCCGTCATCGCGGAAGATCACCTCGCCGCCCCACGCTTCAACTTCAACAGCAGCATAGGAGAAGGCGTAGAAGCAGTCATTCCGATACTTCTCGGCCATACGCAACTGCCCCGCAACCATATGCTCAGCGTGGGAGAAATACTCCTTGATCGAGAGATTCAACTCCCTAGCCCCATGCATCGTCAACAGCAGAAAGAGCGGCACCCGATCTGGCTCTTGGTGACTCAGCGTGGTCAGAACCCGTTGGAGTGAACTGGTTGCTGGCATGCTCATGAGAGATCCTCCAGCAGCTTGGCTACGATGGTCACAGCATCAATCGCCGAACGGCCCATGGCATCAGCACCAACCTCTTGCCACAGTTGTGCATCAAAACGGAAGGGTGCCCCACCGACGATGATCTGCGGGCGCAGCCCGACCCGATCTAGGCGTTGACGGATCTGGATAACCTCCAGCGCTGAGGGTAACATGAGCACCGAAATCAGCAAGATGGCGATCTTATCGTTGATCACATGTTTGATCAAGCGATCCACATCAACTCGACCATAGTCGTGGATCTCGTAGCCACTCGCCCGTAGTGCTGAGGCGATCATACGCTTCCCCAACATGTGATAATCGTCAAGGACGGCAATCGCTATCGGGGGTTGGTTAATGCGCTGGTTACTCGCGGGAGGCAAGAGGGTATCAACCATCTCCTCACAGATACGCCCACTCATATAGACCTGGGCGAGTGAGATCTCGCCGCTATCCCATGCATGGCCGATCTCTTCGAGACTGGGTACGATCATCTGCTCAATGACCGAGAAGGGGCCGCTCAGATCGGCGAAGCGGGTGATAATTCTACGAACAGCGAAGCGATCACTGGCGAGCAGGGCTTGCAGGAATTCGTCAGTCGCCTGTGGGGAGAAGCTCTGGTCGCTGCTCATAATCCGGCCTTGGTATTTATTGGCGCACTGCTTAGGATCATGATAGCACAATCTATCCCGATGGTGGGTGTTCGGAGCGGCAATGCCGACCCCGAAGATCTATTGTTGTTGTTTGGCGGCTTCGCCGCCAAACAACAACAATAGATCCCTACAATGGGATATTGCCGTGCTTACGCGGCGGCATGCTCTGGCGCTTGGTGCGGGCGAGGCGCAGCGCCTTGATCAGCGCCGGGCGGGTCTCCTTTGGCTCGATCACCGAGTCGATATAGCCACGCTCAGCCGCCACATACGGGTTGGCGAAACGATTCTGGTAGTCCTCGACAAGCTCCGCCATGCGCTCCACCGGGTTTTGGGCTTCGGCCAGTTCCTTGCGGAAAATGATCCGCACCGCTGCATCCACCCCCATCACTGCAATCTCGGCGGTCGGCCAGGCAAAGTTGAAGTCGGATCGGATGTGCTTGGAGGACATCACATCGTAGGCACCACCGTAGGCTTTGCGCGTAATCACGGTCAACTTGGGTACGGTGGCCTCGCAGTAGGCGTAGAGCAGCTTGGCTCCGTGACGGATGATGCCACCATATTCCTGCTGGGTGCCGGGCATAAAGCCGGGGACATCCACAAACGTGACCAGTGGAATATTGAAGGCATCGCAGAAGCGCACGAAACGCGCCGCCTTGGCCGAACTGTCAATATCCAGCGTCCCGGCCATGTGGGCAGGTTGGTTGGCCACAATACCGACCACATGGCCATCGAGGCGTGCAAACCCGATCACGATGTTGCGTGCCCAGAAGGGCTGGACTTCAAAGAAGAAGCCATCGTCAACAATCGCCTCGATCACCGTCACCATGTTGTACGCCTTGCGCGGATTGTCGGGGATGAGCGTCTGGAGCGATTCATCCATCCGCTCCGGGTCGTCCTCAGGTGCCACGTAGGGCGGGTCGTCCATATTGTTGGAGGGGAGGAAGGAGAGCAGCGTGCGCAGTTGCTCGAAGGAGTGCGGCTCATCATCGGCGGCAAAGTGGGCCACGCCACTGCGCGTGTTGTGGGTCATCGCACCGCCAAGTTCCTCAAACCCCACCTCTTCACCCGTCACCGTCTTGATCACATCGGGGCCAGTGATGAACATCTGGCTACTGCCCTTGACCATCAGGATGAAGTCAGTCATGGCGGGCGAATAGACCGCGCCCCCCGCACATGGCCCGGCAATCACCGAGAGTTGCGGTACCACCCCGCTACTCAACACGTTGCGGTAGAAGATCTCGGCATAGCCACCCAGGCTGACCACGCCCTCTTGGATACGCGCACCACCACTGTCGTTGATGCCAATACAGGGCACCCCCATGCGCACCGCCAGATCCATCACCTTGCAGATCTTCTCTGCAAAGACCTCGCCCAGCGAACCACCAAAGACGGTAAAGTCCTGGGCGAAGAGACACACCGGGCGGCCATCAATCGTGGCATGCCCGGTAATCACGCCATCACCGAGCGGTTTACGCTTCTCCATACCGAACGCAGAGGTACGGTGTACCGAGAAGGCATCAAGCTCCACAAACGAACCGGGGTCAACCAACGCATCAATCCGTTCGCGGGCGGTCAATTTACCCCGCTCGTGCTGACGGGCCACGGCGGCGCTGTCGTTATGCAGCGCCTGCGCCCGACGACGGCGCAACTCTTCGATCTTCCCGGCGGTGGTATGGGACATAATGACGATCCTTACTGCATAGACAAGCGGTGACCACGATCAGTATAAAGTTGGCGATGCCGCATGCCGACCATATCTGAGCACCAGCCAGACAAAGCGCGGCACCGCATTGATGATCCGCCGCCAGCGTTGCGGCTGACGGACGAGCCGATAGGCCCACTCCATCCCCACGCGGCGGATGGCAGCCGGGGCACGCGGCACCCGGCCTGAGATATAGTCGAAGGTGCCCCCGACACCAACGGCGAGGGGTACCTGAAGGAGTGGTTGGTTGCGAGCGATCCAGAGATCCTGGTGTGGATGCCCATAGGCGACCAAGAGCACATCGGGGTGGGCGGCATGGATCATTTGACGCAAGAATGGCTCGTGGCGTGGCTGGGGCGAGCCGGCATAGGTTCCGGCGATCACCAATTGGGGGTAGCGAGCCTGCAACACGTTTGCCGTAGCCTCAGCCACACCCGGCGCAGCTCCCAGCAAGAACATCCGATAGCCGCGATCTGCGCACAATGCGGCGAGGTGCCACGTCAGATCCACCCCCGTCACCCGGCCACGCAGCGGCGTCCCCAAGTAACGCGCCGCCAACAGAATCCCGAAGCCGTCGGCAGTGGACAGATCAGCACGTGCCAGCATAGTACGGAAGGCCGGGTTCACCTGCGCCTCAACCACAAACTCCGGGTTGATCGTCACAAGGTGATGCGGGCGGCCACTCCTCAGCAAATCATCAAGACGCGCCAACACCTCCGCCTCGGTCACGTCGTCAATACCGACACCGAGAATGGCAATTCGCCGCTGTGCTGCGGTCAGAGTCTGGGAACTAGCGTTTGTCGGCTTCACCGCCACAATGATGCGTCTCGAAGATACAAGCGACAGCATAATCATCACGCATTATAGCGTAGAACCGGCTTTATGGAGTGACGTGCTATAATGGGCGCGGTCATGGGCATTGCCCATACACTTCACGCATCACATATTGTAGGAGAGCCTATGTACCGCTCGCACACCTGTGGCGAGCTGCGCCAAGAGCATGTCGGCCAGGAGGTGACGCTGGCGGGCTGGGTGCATCGCCGTCGTGACCATGGCCCGCTCATCTTTGTCGATCTCCGCGACCGTTACGGGATCACCCAGGTCGTTTTTGATAGCCAGAGTCCAGAGGTGCATGCGATTGCCGAGGAGTCGCGCTCGGAGTTTGTGCTCCAGGTGCGTGGTCTTGTGCGCAGTCGCCCGCCCGAGGCGCATAACCCCGAACTGGCCACCGGCGATATTGAGGTCACGGCCACATCCGCTACGGTTCTCAATCCTGCCCGTACCACCCCGCTCTATATCGCCAAAGAGGGCGGCGAAGATGAGGCGTTGCGCCTCAAGTATCGCTACCTCGATCTGCGCCGCGAGCGTATGCAGCGCAACATGATCCTGCGCCACCGCGTGATCAAGTTCATGCGCGATTTCCTCGATGCCGAAGGCTTCTTGGAGATCGAGACCCCCATCCTGATCAAGTCTACCCCCGAAGGGGCGCGTGACTATCTGGTTCCCTCGCGGGTGCATCCAGGCAGCTTCTACGCCCTGCCCCAAAGCCCGCAGCAACTCAAACAGTTGCTCATGGTCGCCGGATATGACAAGTACTTCCAGGTGGCGCGCTGCTTCCGCGACGAAGACCAGCGGGCGGATCGTCAGCCGGAGTTTACCCAACTCGACATGGAAATGAGCTTTGTCGAGCAAGAAGATGTGATCACGCTGATCGAACGCCTCTTCATTCAACTCTGTGCGGCGGTGGTACCCCACAAGCGCGTACTGACGCCCTTCCCGCGCCTGAGTTATGTCGAGGCGATGGAGCGTTACGGCAGCGACAAGCCCGATCTACGTTATGGGCTGGAACTGATCAACCTGAGCGATTTGCTCACCGCTACGCCCTTCAACGTCTTTAAGGGCGCGTTAGAGCAGGGTGGTCAGGTGAAGGGGCTGCGCATCCCTGGCTGTGGCAACTACACCCGCAAGCAGTTGGACGAACTGATCGAGATGGTACGCGGGAGTGGCGGCAAGGGTCTGGCCTGGGCCGCACTGCCCGCCGATGGTGGCGATGTGCGTTCCTCCTTCGGCAAGCTGCTGGCTCCCGGCGAAATGGCCGCGATCATCGAGCGCATGCAGGCCCAACCCGGCGATCTGCTGCTCATCGTCGCCGACAAGGCCAGCAGCGTGGCCACCGCCCTCGACAAATTGCGGCGGCTCTTTGCCGAGCGCCTCAACCTCGCCGATCCCGATCTGCTCCACTTTAGTTGGGTGCTCGACTTCCCGTTGCTCGACTGGAACCCCGACGAGAACCGCTGGGACGCCGTCCACCACCCCTTCACCGCACCCCACGCCGAGGATCTACCACTCTTGGCCAGCAACCCAGCCAAGGTACGTGCCCAGGCGTATGACCTGGTGCTCAACGGATATGAGGTGGGTGGTGGCAGCATCCGCATCCACCGCCGCGACGTGCAGCAGCGCATCTTCGAGCTACTGGGGATTAGCGAAGAGACCGCGCAATCCCAGTTTGGCCACATGCTCGAAGCCTTCGAGTATGGTGCCCCACCCCATGGCGGCATCGCGCCAGGGATTGATCGCATCGTCATGTTGCTGGCCGACGAGAGCACCATCCGCGAGGTCATGGCCTTCCCCAAGACCCAACAGGCCGCCGATCTGATGACCAACGCACCCTCAGAGGTGGACGAGCGCCAACTCAAGGAGTTACACATCACGTTGCGCTAGGGGGGATTTCGGGGCGTAGCCCCAAACCCCAGTTTTTGGTGATGGTTGGCGGCTTCGCCGCCAACCACCACCAAAAAAGTTCTTCCCCGCCGCCGCAGGCGGGCTTTTTTGTGGGGAAATAGTGAGCCGTCGCGCTTATATTTCGGTTCTCGATGCGTTATACTCAAGAGAAACTATCCTTGCCCGTACATGTCCGCGTTGTACCATTGGGTATGGCAACAGCGCAGGGAGATCGCCGCGATGAACAAGCGCATTCTCGTTGTTGATGACGACCCCGACATCCGCCGGATTGTCCTGCTCGCCCTCAGCGATGATTCACCCTACACTATTCAAGCGGTCTCTTCAGCGGAGGCAGCCCTGTTGCATATTAGTCGGCATCCGGTTGATCTGCTCTTCACCGACATCAGAATGCCGGGGATGAGTGGCTTAGATCTCGTGCGCCAAGTGCATGAACTCGACCCCAATACCGCTGTGGTCGTTTTTACCGTCAGTCCAGAGGAATTGCCTCCCCAGCGGGCTGCGGAGTTGAAGGTTGATTGCCTCTTGGCCAAACCGGTCGAACCTGACAAACTACGCCAAGTGGTGGATACGCTTCTCAACCCTGATCGCCAGATTCCACCCCGCCCCTCACAGGCTCAGGAGCAGACACCCACCGATCAACCACCAGCGTCACCGCTACCGGCTACCCCGGCCAAGAGCATGAACCAAGCGCCCAAGAGTCTCTCCACGGGGCCACTTGGCCAACGCCTCTCGGCGGCACGCGCCAAGAAGGGCACTGCGCCGCTCACCGAGGCTCCGGTGGCCTTACGCTTGACACCGAGCTACTCAGGGGCAATCGGGCGCTCCTACTCCGATGTCCAGATCGAGCAGATGCGTCTGGCGCTCAAAGATCTGGCACTCGAACCAGACGTAGTCTGCGCGGTGTTGGCAGACATCAGCGGGTTGGTGCTTACGCACTGGAGCCGTCAACGGGGCATCAATGTGACAGTCGTGGCCGCTTTAGCTGCGGGCAACACCCTGGCCATGGCTGAGATTAGCCGCAACCTGGGCCAGCGTCAGCCGGGCCGCCTGACGATCCACGAGGGCCAGGATCTGAGCATCATTATGGCCACCATCGAGGATCTTATCCTCGTTATCGCCATTGGACCACAAGCCTCACTCGGTTGGGCCAGGATCACGCTGATGCGCGCCTGCGATGAGATCATGCGCATTGTGCATGGCCGTGAACGTGTTTGACACCCCCCCCCGATTTTGGTATAATGCACAAGGCTCAAGGGCGGTTCAGCCGCTCTATTTTCTTGTTGTAAAAAATCTTCAGATGTAGCAGCACCGGCGTGACGGTTGGCGCAGCCGTAACGTGCTCTGTTGCACCGCTGCCCCAAGGAGCATGGACGTGTACGCGATTATCCGAGACCGTGGTATGCAATACCGCGTTGAGAAGGGCCAGGTTATTAACATTGACCTGCTAGACGTTGAGCCGGGTAGCCAGATCGAGCTTGGCGAAGTGCTGCTGGTCGGCAACGGCGATACGGTGCGGGTAGGTGCTCCGCTGGTAAGCGGTGCGATGGTGAAGGCTGAAGTGTTGGGGATGAAGAAGGGTGAGAAGATCATCGTCTTCCGTTACCGCAACAAGAAGCGCTATCGCCGCCGCACTGGCCATCGCCAGCGCTACACCGAGATTAAGATCAGCGATATTGTTGCGTAGGCTACCCTAGCACGGCCACGCCAAGCGAGTAAGCTGCGGGAGAAACGATCATGGCACATAAAAAGGGAATGGGTAGCTCGCGCAACGGTCGCGATAGCAAACCAAAAATGCGTGGCGTGAAGCGCTACGGTGGTCAGTTGGTCATACCGGGTAACATCATTGTGCGCCAGTGTGGCACCAAGATTAAGCCGGGTAAGAACGTCGGTCTGGGCCGTGACTATACGATCTTCGCGCTGGTGGAAGGCCACGTCAAGTTCTCGTATATCTCGCGGGATCAGAAGATGGTTAGCGTTATTCCCGTCGATCAGCCGGTTGCTACAGCGGCTGATTAAGCGATCCCTACCTTCAACAACTGAATCGGGCAGGAAACCCGGCCTTGCGTCGGCCCCTCCCAGAATTGGAGCACTCTGGTGAAAGACGGTCTTCATCCTAAGTATCATACCGAAGGGATCGTTTGTACGACCTGCGGTACCAATTGGAAGATTGGCTCGACTCGCCCCAATATGCGCGTCGAAATCTGCTCCAATTGCCACCCCTTCTATACCGGTGAGCAGCGCATTGTTGATACCGCTGGCCAGGTTGATCGGTTTATGCGCCGTCTGAGTGCGGCTCAGGATCGCCAAGCCACTATCGAGAAGCAGCGCAGCGCCCGTAATGAGCCAGCCCCCAAGAAGAGCTTGCTCAAGGAACTCTACGGCGAAGAAGCGTAGGCTGGTCGCACACAGACTCGTAACCGGAGGCTCTTGTGGGCCTCCGGTTCTGTTTTTATGGCGAGCACTTGTCATGCTGAGCGCAGTGATGTGTCCCGGTCGGGATTCCGCACTGCGCTCAGCGTGACAAACTATTCGCCATTATGTATAGATCGCAAGCATGCGCTGTGCCTGGGTTGCGACTTCCCTGCGCAATTCATCGGGCGCTAACACCTCCACATCGGCCCCCCAGCCCAGCACCCAGGGTAATACCTCACGAATCCCACCAATTGTCATGCGGAGGTCACAACCACCATCAGCACGATCTTCGATCTCCTGGCTGTGGTGCCAAACACTCTCGTGGATGCGCGGCGCGGTTTGGGCATTGAAACGCAGGTGGATGTGGGTCTCAACTTCATCCATCACACCCCAGGCGTTGGACAAGAAGGTGGATGGATCGAAATCGGGAGGGATGCTGTAGGATTCGTCGAGCAGCATGGCGCGTTCGATGCGCTCGATCTTGAAGGTGCGAATCGCACCTCGTAGCCGGTCATAGCCGATGACGTAGGCGGCGGGGGTGCTACGTGAGACTTCGATGAAGTAGGGCGCAACCTCGCGCTCGGTCGTCTCCCGATTGAGGGCACGGTAGCGCAGTTGCACTATACGCCGGTCGGCCCAAGCCCGTGTGAGGGTTTCGAGGATGCGGATGTAGTCGGAGCGCATCGGGCGCGCTCGTACCACATTGGCGGCCTGGGCAATTGCACTGGAGATGGTCTGATCGGGCAACCCAGCCGCCAGTTTGTCTAGCGCAGCGACAATGTGCGGGTTATGCTCGTCGCTGTGGTGGGTCAGCAGACGCGCCGCGAAGTAGAGTGCGATGGCCTCATTCAGGTTGAGCCGCACCGTGGAGAGGTAGCTGGCGCGGTCAATACCAAAACGACCATGCAACTCCCAGACCGGGAGTCCCATCTCATCAAGCGCCGCCAAGTCGCGGTAGATCGTGCGGCGATCAACGCCACACTCGGCGGCCAGATCGATCACCCGCATGCCTGCCGGGGTGTTGTAGAGACGATGCTCGATCCGCCGGAGGCGGGCGGCTTTGCTACGAATACGGTCGTGCGCGTCGTTCACTGCGGCTAGAGGACAAATGAGGCGGCAATCATCGCCACAAAGAGCAGCCCGCCCCAGAGCGAGATCATACGCAGATCCTGCTTGACATAGGCATAATCGCGGCTATAGTCGGGTGGCTCAACCTGGCGGGCGGGGGTGCGGCGCTGCTGGGTGCGAACGGGCTGGCGGCGGCGCTGGCTACGCGGGGTGGACATGATCGTTTCTCCTGGTATCTGAACCTGAACGTGCGGCATTATACCATCTCCAAAGCCGCCACGGGTGCCCCACCATGCCACGGGTGCCCCGCCATGCCCCACATTTCCGTAAGGGCGAAGCATCGCCCGCCAGATGGCCGGGGAAACCCCAACCATGTTGGGGGGCGATGCTTCGCCCCTACATGCACCCCCACCATGCCCCGTGCATGCCACGGGTTCGCCGCGCCGTGCCGCCACGGGTGCCGCCACGGGTGCCGCGCCATGCCCCACATTTCCGTAGGGGCGAAGCATCGCCCGCCAGATGGCCGGGGAAATCCCAACCATGTTGGGGGGCGATGCTTCGCCCCTACATGCACCCCCACCATGCCCCGCGCATGCCACGGGTGCCCCGCGCATGCCACGGGTGCCCCGCCATGCCCCGTGCATGCCACGGGTTCGCCGCGCCGTGCCGCCACGGGTGCCCCGCCATGCCACGGGTGCCCCACCATGCCACGGGTGCCCCGCCATGCCCCACATTTCCGTAAGGGCGAAGCATCGCCCGCCAGATGGCCGGGGAAACCCCAACCATGTTGGGGGGCGATGCTTCGCCCCTACATGCACCCCCGCGCCTCGCCGTGCCGTGCCGCGCCATGCCCCACATTGGGGAAACCCTACCCATGTTAGGGGGCGATGCTTCGCCCCTCCATAAATGTTCCTCCACCAGAGGTTTTCCGCTTGCGCAGCCTGCCAACTACCGCTATCATAACGCCCTATGACTCGACTAGGTATTTTTGGGGGCGGTCAACTCGCCCAAATGCTGACCCAAGCTGCCATCTCGCTCGGAGTGGAGACGGTGATCTTCGAGCGCAGCGCCGATAGTCCGGCGGGCCGCTTGACGCGGGCCGAATTGGTGGGAGCGTGGGAGGATGCTGCGTTGCTGGCTGCCTTTGCCCAGCAATCAGATCTGATCACGTTGGAGAATGAGTTTGTTGATGCGGCTCTGCTGGCGCACCTCGAAGTTCAGGGGATGCCGGTCTTTCCTTCATCTGCGACATTGGCGCTGGTGCAGGATAAACTCTTGCAGAAGGAGTGTCTGTGCGCGGCGGGGTTGCGGGTGCCTACCTTCCGCCGGGTTGATACCCCGGAGGCGGTGCAAACGGCGGCGCAGGAGTTGGGTTTCCCCTTGCTGCTCAAGGCGCGCCGCAATGGCTATGATGGCTATGGGAATGTGACGCTGCGTAGCCCAGATGATATTGCCCCGGCATGGGAACGCCTGACCCGTGGCGGTAGCCCACTGCTTGTCGAGGCGTTCGTGCCGTTTGTGCGTGAACTTGCCGTCATGGTGGTGCGCGGGCGTGATGGAGATACCCGCGCCTATCCGGTGGTGGAGACGGTGCAGCACCACCATATCTGTCATATTGTGCGTGCGCCCGCTGCGATTAGTGCTGATGAGGCAGCAGAAGCGACCGCGCTGGCGGTGGCGGCGGTTGAGGCGGTGCAGGGGGTGGGTATCTTTGGGGTAGAACTGTTTGCGCTCGCCGATGGCCATATGCTCGTGAATGAACTGGCTCCGCGCCCGCACAACTCTGGCCACTACACGATTGAGGCGTGTGTCGCTTCGCAGTTTGAGAACCACCTGCGGGCAGTGCTCGGCTGGCCGCTCGCCCCTACCGCACTGCGCACCCCAGCGGCGGTCATGGTCAATCTGCTTGGTCGGCGCAATGGCTCGGTGGGCCGTGATGCGCTTCGGGCGGCTCTGACCATTCCGGGTGCCCACATCCACCTGTATGGCAAACGCGAGGCACGGGTGGGGCGCAAGATGGGCCATATCACCGTCTTGGGGGCGAGTCTGGCCGAGGCCGAAGCGTTGGCGTTGCAGGCGGCTGATCTGGTGGATGTCTGAGCGGGGAGGAAGAACATCATGATCGGGATAGTTATGGGCAGCGATAGCGACCTGCCCACCATGCAGGGTGCGGCGGATGTGTGTCGTGAGTTTGGGGTGACCTATGAACTGCGGGTCGTCTCGGCGCACCGCACCCCCCAAGACATGGCCGACTACGGCACCAGCGCCCACACCCGTGGCATCCGGGTGATCATTGCCGGGGCAGGCGGGGCAGCCCACCTGCCTGGTATGCTGGCGGCCTACTCGCCCCTGCCCGTGATCGGGGTTCCGGTGCAGAGCAAGGCGCTCAACGGCCTCGACTCACTGCTCTCGATTGTGCAGATGCCGGCTGGGGTGCCGGTAGCCACCGTCACGATTGGTGGCGGGCGTAATGCGGGCTTATTGGCAGTGCAGATCCTGGCCACCTCAGATCTCGAACTTCAGGCCAAGATGATCGCCTACAAGCAGGGCTTGGCCGAACAGTCGCGGGCCAAGAATGAAGGCTTGGCGCACATCCCGTAGGGGCGAAGCATCGCCCGCCAAACTCGTTCGGGGTCCCCTGTTCCATGGCGGGCGATGCTTCGCCCCTACTGCTCTCTTTCGGCCATGATCTGCCGCTCGGCATGCGAGGTGGTGATCAGCGCACACACCTCAGATGGATCATCGCAGAGCGTAATCAGATTCAGATCGTTGGCATTAACCTTGCCTTCACTGAGCATCTTCTCTTTGATCCATGTGATCAAACCGCTCCAATAGGCCGAATCATACAGAATCACCGGGAAATTGTGGATGCGGCTGGTCTGGATAAGCGTGAGCGCCTCAAAGAGTTCATCAAGAGTACCAAAGCCCCCAGGGAAGATAACAAACGCCGAGGCATACTTCACAAACATCGTCTTACGCACGAAGAAGTAGCGAAAGCGGATTTCGAGATCGACATACGAATTAGCCCCGGCTTCAAAGGGCAACTCAATCGTACAGCCAATCGAGAAACCATTCGCCTCACGGGCACCCCGGTTGGCGGCTTCCATAATACCGGGGCCACCCCCAGTGATGATCGCAAACCCGGCCTCAGCCAACCGCTTGGCGGTCTCAATCGCCGCGTGGTAATCGGGTGCATCGGCTTGGACGCGGGCTGAACCGAAGATGGTAACAGCGGGGCCAATGCCAGCGAGGGTATCAAAACCCTCCACAAACTCGCCCATAATCCGCAGCACCCGCCAGGGGTCGGTGTGGGTAAAATCACGCTTCATCTGCCGATGGGGATCGTGCAGAAAGAGGCGTTCATCATCTGTGAGTCGTTTCATAGGTTGCTTCTTTGTTTCGTGAGATTACAATGGCTCTTCTATTGTACCAGGAGGAATCGCGGTGACACGGCCAAGCGCGGGCGGACGGATCGAAGTGATCTGTGGATGTATGTTCAGTGGCAAGACGGAGGAGTTGATTCGGCGCATGCGCCAGGTACAGATTGCCCGTCAGAGTTGTCGGGTCTTTACGCCGCGCTTGGACACACGCTACAGCAGTAGCCATGTGGCAAGTCATAGTGGAAGACGGCTTGAGGCGGTGCCGGTGAGTTCGATCAAGGAGGTGATTGCCGGGGCGGAAGGCTTACAGGTGATTGCGATTGACGAGTTACACTTTCTTGAGGATCGTCCAGAGGAGATCGTGGCGGGCTGCCAAGATCTTGCAGATCGTGGGTTGCGGGTTCTGGTGGCCGGGCTTGACCAGAACTACCGCGCTGAGCCATTCCCAGCGATAGCCCAACTCATGGCACTAGCCGAGCAGGTAGATAAGCTGTATGCGATCTGTGTGCGATGCGGTGCGTATGCTACCCGTTCGCAACGTCTGATTGACGGGCGTGCGGCTCCTGCCAATGCACCAACGATTGTCGTTGGTGACCTCGATCTCTACGAAGCGCGCTGCCGGGCGTGTTATGAGGCAGCCGTCTAAATTAGCGTCAAGCTTGCCAAGGCATGGATAGATTCTTTGGGGCTGGGCTGTGCCCCAGCCCCTCATTTTGGTATTGCTTGGCGGCTTCGCCGCCAAGCAATACCAAAAAAATCTTCGGGGGAGGCTGTGCCTCCCCCGAACCCCACGCTGATGAAGCCTAGCTCATCCCCATACGGCGCTTGAGTTCAGCCAGTTCCGAGTCAATCTCCTGGTCTTTCTCCAGATCGCGGAACTTGGATTCCAATGAACCCTGCTCCAGCTTGGCCATTGCATCGGCCTTGGCTAGGCGGTCATCAACCTTCTCCTCAAGCTGATCGAGCTTATCAATCGCCGTAATCCGGCCCATGCTGGCAGCGGTGCGCTGGAGTGCCTCCTGGGTAGCAGCGCGATTCTTCTTGGCGATGATTAGTTCCTTCTTCGCCTTCACCTCGGCAATGCGCGTCTCCAGGTTGACGAGGGCATCCTGAAGGGCGGCGACCTGCTCCTCTTGGGCCTGCTCCTGGGAGAGGTACTGCTCGGCCAGTTTCTGCGTCTGTACCTTGCGTGCGAGGGCTGCCTTGGCCAGTTCCTCATCGCCAGCGCGGAGAGCAGCCTCAGCCTTCATTTGCCACTGATCAACCTCATTCTGGCTTGAAATACGCCGTTGTTCCAGCTTGGTCTCATCGGCCATTGCCGCCGCAACACTCGTGCGTACCTCATACACCTCATTGGTGAGCTGGCGCAGGTACTCATTGGCCATCTTCTCAGGGTCTTCGGCCTTGTCGAGCATCGAGTTAACATTGGCGCTGACGAGATCTTTGATCCGGCCCAGAATAGACATGGTCGATTCCTCCTTAAAGAGCGATTGACTCGCATCCGACAACACTGTACGGTAGGTGTGGAGCAGGCGAGCAGCATGTCGCGTTGTTCATTCTAGCATGTGCTGTGCGCTTCCACAATATCTTATACGGGGTTGCGTTCAAAAGGTTGCACACAAGGATACGGGTTCATACCTTATGCCTATTGCAACCAAGGATACCTCTGTGTTATGATGATTATAGGTTGTTACATACTACGTATTTATGGTTAATTCTTTGTTACATTGTGTCGCACAAACTAGCGACCAATGCACACACGCTATGGCTATCAGCGACGATCCGGCACAAGAACCTCTTGATAAGGTCATCGAACTACGACTGCCAAGCAAACTTGGTTATGAGCGGGTGGCGATGGATACGGCATCGTCGTTGGCACGCCGGATGGGCTTTCATCCTGATCGAATCGAATCCCTTAAGACGGCACTCAGTGAGGCCGTGACCAATGCGATCGAACATGGGAATCAGCATGATGAGGCAATGAAGGTCGTGGTACTTCTTACGGCACGTGATGATGGCTTGGTGATTAGTGTTGCCGACCAAGGCCAAAAAATTCTACCGCAAGAGCATACAACTCCTAGCCCGCAGATTGCTGATGTCTTGGAACGTTCAGATAAGGGAGGATGGGGTATCTGGCTGATTCGTGAATTGATGGATGAAGTTGAGTTTACCACCGCGCCAAGCGGTGGTAATCAGGTACGTATGGTTATTCATCTCGAACCATGACAGCTTCCCCTACAACAACTATGTCTATGGAATTGACTCTGCCCAATCAGCTTGGCTATGAGTTGATTGCCCGCGATACGATTGCGGCCTTTGCCCGACGTTTAGGGATGCCCATGGATCGTATTGATGATATGAAGACCGCTCTCTGTGAAGCATGCATTAATGCGATGGAGCATGGGAATTTACTCAATCCTAATCTGCGGGTGCAGATTCTTTGTCATGTTGACGACGACCGCTTTGTGATAGAGGTGTATGATCAGGGGCTTCGTCCATTTGTTCCTCCACCTACGCCACTAAGTATTGTTGATAAACTCACTGGTATGGGCAGTTTACGCGGGATGGGCCTCTTGTTGATCAGCCAACTCTCTGATGAGTCGGGTTTTGTACCGCGTGATGAGGCCGGAAACTGTTTTCGCTTTACCTTTCAGCGCTCGGGAGCGGCGCATGTCTGTCGGTAGGCTCTTGGGAGCCTGAAGCCTGGGTGAAGATTGCATGCGGTCGTTTTAGACGACTAGGTGATACGCTTGGAGGAGCGCATAATGTTGGAAGACGATCTGACGGTGACGACCCGCGATCAGGACGGGGTAGCGATCATCGATTTGGTCGGTGATGTTACGACCTTCGCTGAGGATAAGATCAACAATGCGTATCGTGAAGTGACCAACACGGGAGCGCGGTTTGTATTGTTGAATTTCCGTCAGAATGACTATATCAATAGTGCGGGAATTGCGATCTTGATCGGCATTGTCACCGAGGTGAATCGTAATAACCAGAAGTTGGCGGTGAGTGGCCTCTCACAGCACTTTCAGAAGATCTTCCGCATGGTAGGCTTGGCGCAATATGCGGATATTTATCAGACTGAGGAGGAGGCACTAAGCGGGTTTGATCGCTTTAGGGGCTGAATTGATCAGGGGCGCGTCGTGACGCGCCCCTAGAGATTTCAAGCTAAGAAGATTTCTTCTTGGGGCTACGCCCCAGACCCATCGTTTTGCTGGTATGGTTGGCCGCTTCGCGGCCAACCATACCAGCAAAACACGCTTTTTGGTGGGCGCCTGCGGCCCCCACACCCCCGCTACGGGCGTAGCTTGCGTTCTCTAGGGCGCGTCACGACGCGCCCTTACAGATTCTGGGCCAGTTCTGTGGGGCTGACGACGGCGTTACCCACCCGGCGTACCACCAGTGCCGCTGCGGTGTTGGCGATCTGCGCGGCATCCAGCGGAGCCAATCCCGCCGCGAGGCCCAAGGTCGCCACGGCGATGAAGGTATCCCCGGCTCCGATGGTGTCATACACCTCGCTCACTTGCACAGCGGGTAGGTGCTGATAGACGAGATCCTGGCCGATGATCGAGAGTCCATGCGGGCCACGGGTGACAATCACCAACTGGGCATTGAGTTCGTCGCGCAGATCGGTGAGGCCAGCGATAAAATCAGCTTCGTTCTCTAGGCGGCGGCCAAGTGCGGCGGCGGCTTCTTGGTTGTTGCAGCGGAAGAGGTTGGCCCCATGGTAGGCATGCGAGTTGCCCTGCGCATCCACGGTGAAGCAGACACCATGCTGCTGGCAACAGTCGCGGGCAGCCTGGATCACCGCCGGAGTCATCAGGCCCAGTTGGTAGTCCGAGCAGATCAGCGCGTTGGCTCCGCGAATCTGTGCGTGGAGGGCGCGGATCACCAGGGCTTCCTCATCGGGTGCAAGCGCCCCGCGCTCCAAGCGATCCAGCCGTGCGACCTGTTGGGGCAGCCGGGGCGACTCATCGGCAAGGATGCGCGTCTTGCGGGTGGTGGGGCGCTGGGGTGAGATGACGAGGCCACGGTCATCAATTCCGGCGTGCCGCAGCAGATCGCGCAGTTGCTGGCCTTCGAGGTCATCGCCGACGATACTAATCTGGGATGCATGGCTGCCGAGGGCGACGACATTGCGCGCCGGGTTGGCTGCGCCACCGAGAATGATCTCGCGGCGCTGTAGCTCTAATACCGGGATGGGGGCTTCCCGCGAGAGGCGCGTGGCGCGCCCGAAGAGATATTCATCCAACGACACATCGCCGACAACCAGGATGCGTTGTCCGGCGAGGCGCGGGATGAGGGTGGCAAGGCGAGCGGGCATGGATGTGCAAAACCCCAGTTTTTAGTCTGGTGTGGTGGCTTCGCCACCACACCAGACTAAAAAATCTACCCCTTCACGGCGGCGATAAAGCGGCGCATGCCCTCAACGATCTGCTCCTCGCTGGTGGCGTAGGAGAAGCGGATATAGCCGGGGGCACCAAACGATTCGCCTGATACGGCAGCGATATGCGCCGCATCGAGCAGATAGTTGGTCAGATCGTCGCTAGTCGTGCAGACCCGCCCGTCACGCAGGGGCCGGTTGAGCAGCCCGGTGACATTCGGAAAGACGTAGAAGGCCCCGTCGGGCACGTTGCAGGTGATCTCTGGGATCTCAGCCAACAGCCCCAGGATGAGATCGCGGCGCTTATGGAACTGGGTGCTCATCTCGGCCACGGTAGCCTCAATCTCGTCACTCGGCGTATAGGCCGCCAGCGCGGCATACTGCGAGATCGAGGCCGTGTGGGTGCTGGTATGGCTCTGGATGTCCTTGATCGCGGTGATGATCGGCTGCGGGCCAGCCACATACCCGACGCGCCAGCCGGTCATCGCGTAGGCTTTGGCAGCCCCATTGACGATCAGGGTGCGGTCGGCCATTTCGGGGGCGACCTTCAGCCAGCGAGCATATTCGACGTAACTGATAGCGTCGTAGATCTCGTCACTGATCACGATAGCCTCGCTATCGCGGAGCACATCGGCGAGGGCGCGCAACTCGGCGGCAGTATAGACGGCACCGGTGGGGTTGCTGGGCGAGTTGAGCACCACAATACGGGTGCGCGGGCTAAGGCTGGCGGCCAGTTGCTCTGGCGTGAGCTTGAACCCACTGGCATCGCTGGCCATCGGCGTGATCGGGGTTGCCCCGGCCAGTTTGGCCTGTTCGATATAGCTCACCCAGTAGGGAGCGGGGATGATCGCCTCATCGCCGTCATCACAGAGTGCCTGGAAGGCTAGGTAGAGCGCCTCTTTAGCACCGGCGGTCGTCGT
This sequence comes from Candidatus Oscillochloris fontis, assembly GCF_004138135.1. Taxonomy (GTDB): domain Bacteria; phylum Chloroflexota; class Chloroflexia; order Chloroflexales; family Chloroflexaceae; genus Oscillochloris; species Oscillochloris fontis. The sequence continues at coordinate 5,615 of NZ_RYFD01000022.1, read as the reverse complement.
CACTTGGTTGATACCATAGGTGACCCCACTATCGCTACTGGCACGCTGGGCGACTGCCTTACGCAGTTCCGCAATACCACCGGCGGGGGTGTAGTGGGTATAGTTCTGGTTGATCGCCGCGATACCCGCCGCTTTGATCGGGGCGGGGGTATCGAAGTCGGGTTCACCGACACTGAAGGAGATCACATTGATCCCGGCGGCACGCATCTGGGCGACTCGTCCAGTCATCGCAGCCGTCGCAGATGGCTCAAGTTGGGCGAGGCGTTTGGCCAGACGATAGGTTCTTGGGGCGGACATAGGTAGCACTCCCTTCCGTGGCATACTCAGACGTTGTTGATTATACAAGATGTTAAGTCTCCCGGCGGGGGTTCGGGGGCGGCTTCGCCGCCCCCGAAGAACTTTTTTTCTCTGATGTTGGCGGCAGAGCCGCCAACATCAGAGAAAAAAGCGAGTCTGGGGTGCAGCCCCAAGCGTGGATTTTAGGGCGATAGCCCTAAACTTCATATCAATGGGCGTAGCCGCCCCCGAACCCCTACCCAAGGATGAGGACTCAATGAGTATTCGTGCCGAGCAGCCATGCGCAGCAATGAGACCTGCTACAATACAAAATAATCGTCGCATGCGGCGCTATTACCTGATTGGTTTGCTTGTCCCTGAGGTCGAGAATGCTGGCACCTGAGTCCACCCTTCAGGATCACTATCGGATTACCTCCATCATTGATCAACACCCTGACTGTGTGATCTATCGAGCGGTTGATCTGCGCATTTCAGTATGGGTGTTGATTGCTGAATTACCCCAGGATGCTGAGACGATTTTAGGTGATCTGGCAGTTCAGGATGAATCGGCCCGCTTGGCATGGCACGACTATTTTGCGCATGGAAGCACCTTCTATCTGGTGATCGCTGATCCTGGTGGTCACGAGCAGCACGGATTGGTGCGCGAGATAGAACGCATGGTTGCGCTGCATGATCAGCGCTCGCAGAGACCAGTGTGCCCAGCCTTTACACCCTCACTCTACGGGCCACCGCCGCCTGCCTCACCCTATGCCCAGCCGGCTCCTGGCACCTATGCTGCCCGGCCGCTCATGGCTCCGGCACATTCAGTTGTCGCCTCACACTTCAGCCTACCCCGCAGTAACTCCGTGTATCTGATTGGCCTAGGGGCTGGATTGACGATCAGCGTTGCTGTGATCTGCTTTGTGGGTGTCCTGATCAGCTATCGCAGCTTCTCTGGCATCAACCTGCCCGTCATGGGGCGGGTGGCGGTGGGTGGCTCGGTTGCTCCCGGTATGGCTCTCTCCAATCCACCTGCGCCGACCCTCGGTGGGGTAGCGAGCACCAGTGCCGCCTACACGATAGTGCGTCAGATCGAGGAGGCCGATGTTGGGCCAGTGGTCTATGCGCCTAATGGCCAGATGATCGCGGTCGGGGTCGGGCAGACTGTTCAGTTACGTCTGGGCGAAACCCTCGATGCGGGGCCAAGTCTGGTGGGGCACCACAGTACGGTGAGTGCGCTGGCCTTCTCGCCCGATAGTCGTTTGCTGGCCTCGTCAGCCCAGGATGAACAGCTAGTGATCGTCTGGGATGTCGCTACAGCACAGGAGCGCATGCGCCTTGAGGGGCATACTGGCTGGGTGCGCAGCTTAGCCTTCTCACCCGACGGCACGATCCTGGCATCGGGGAGTACCGATACCAGCGTGCGCTTGTGGGATGTGGCCAGTGGGCAGGTTTTGGGTGTCTTGCGGGGCCATACCGATTATCTGGGAAATATCGCCTTCGCGCCCGACGGCAGCCGCTTGGCTTCGGCAGCCCGCGATGGCACGGTGCGCTTGTGGGATGTGGCGAGCCAATTGCCTGTAGCGAGCTTTGCGTTTACGGCCCCGATCAATCCGGCTACTAATGTGCCCTATTGGCTGACCGGAATCGCCTACAGCCCGGATGGTACGAACATTGCCGTTGGCTCGGTGAGCAACAGTATCTATATTCTCGATGCTACCAGTGGCCAACTTCTGCATGAACTGCGTGGACACACCGATTGGGTGGTTATTCGCGGCTTAAGCTACAGCCCCGATGGCCACACCCTGGCCAGCGCCAGTACCGATGGCACCCTACGCCTCTGGAACCCGCTGACCGGCACCGAGCGGGCGGTATTGACCGAGCATAGTATGCGGCTGCTCGGCCTCAGTTGGGCCACCGATAGCCAACGCCTCGTGACGGCGAGCGATACCGGCGGTTCGTTGACGCTCTGGAATACCCAAACCCGCACGATTGAACGCACCATCCTGTTGGCGCAGGGCGTTGTGACGGCACTGGCCTACTCGGATAGTGGGACGGTGTTGGGGACGGGCGGCGCGAGCGGAACCGTGCGTATCCACAGCTTCTCCGATGAACGCCAAGTGAGTATTAACGGCGGGTTGCCGACTAATCAGTATATCGCCTTCCTAAGTGATCGCGAATTGGTGGCGATCAGTGATGCAGGCGAGGTGGTGATCATTGATCTATCGGGGCAGTATCGCAACCACGAACTCCAGGGGCTTGAGGGTATAGCGATGAGCGTGGTGGTGAGTCGGGATCGTAGCCTGATTGCCGCCGGGAGCGATACGGGTCAGGTGGTGATCTGGGATGCCCAGACCTTCAAACCGACTCGCACGCTCCATGGGTTGAATGGGCCAGCCTTGCTGCTCACCTTCAACCGTGATGCGACGCGGCTTGCGGCTGCGACCAACCAGGATAGCAGCGGCGCGATCCATGTCTGGAATGCGCGTACTGGTGCTGAGCAGATCGTCATTACCAACCCACAGACCCAGATCACTGCGATGGATCTCACGGCTAATGGTGATATGCTCGTAAGTGCGAGCAGTAATGGTACGCTCACCTTCTGGCGCACCGCTGATGGCTCGGAAGTGCGCACCATCAACGCCCCCACCACCGAACGCTGGTTTAGTAGCCTCGCCCTCTCGCCCAACGCAACCCTCCTCGTCACAGGGAGTCTGATCGGGACGGTCGAGTTTTGGGATGCCCAGAGTGGTACCCGTTTAGGCGGCATCAGCCTTACGACCGGAAGCGTGTTAGCAATAGCCTTCCGTCCTGATGGAAAGCAGATTGCGGTGAGCACCTTTGATGGTGGGATTTACCTGCTTGAAACAACCGAATAATCACCTATAGGGAGGGGTTATGTTTGATAATCTGAAGCGCCGCCTCAACCGGAGTACACCCGACCAGGAAGGCCGGGTACCACCGGGTCAGTACGTCACCGAGAAGTTTCCCGTGCTTCATTATGGAAATGTGCCGCACTACAGCGATCTAGAGAAGACCTGGGATCTGCGGGTGTGGGGCGAACTTGAAGCTCCAGCGCGGTTCGATTTCAACCAATTTCGCAGCCTGCCCACCATGCGCATCACCACCGACATCCACTGCGTTACCCGTTGGAGCAAACTCGACACCGATTGGGAGGGGGTGCAATTCAAGGAGTTTTTGCGGCATATCCCGCCGCTCAAACCTGAGGCTGCCTTTGTGCTCGCGCATTGCGATCTGGGCTTCACAGCTAATATACCGCTTGATGTCTTGATGGATGAGAACGTCCTTCTGGCCTACAAATACGATGGCGCGGAGTTAACCCCCGATCATGGCTTCCCACTCCGGCTCTTGGTACCGAGTAAATATTTTTGGAAGAGCGCGAAGTGGTTACGCGGCCTCGAGTTCTTGTCACAGGACAAGATGGGCTTTTGGGAGCGCTACGGCTATAGCAACCATGCCGATCCGTGGAAAGAAGAGCGTTACGCGGAGTAACCTATGTGGCCAACCACAACCGAAGCGGCGAGCGATTCAGGAGGAACTGCGGGGCCAGGTGATCATGGGGGCCACGCAGTTTCCCTTGCGTACTGTCGCCGGAGTGGATGCCGGGTTCGAGGAGGATGGCCGGGTAGCGCGGGCTGCCGTGGTGGTACTGCGCTTTCCCGATCTGGTTCCCATCGCCCATGCGGTGGCACGCCATCCTGCGCCGCTGCCCTACATCCCCGGGTTGCTCTCCTTCCGCGAGGCACCGGCGATTCTGGCTGCGCTGGAGCAACTTGAGACCCCACCCGACCTGCTGATCTGTGACGGGCAGGGGATTGCGCATCCGCGTCGCTTTGGGATTGCCAGCCACCTGGGGATACTGACTGGTATCCCCAGCATTGGTTGTGCCAAGACGTTACTGATCGGGGAACACGCGGCGGTACCGGATGTGCGGGGGGGCCGGGTGCTGCTGGTGGATCGGGGCGAAGCGGTGGGGATGGTGCTACGCACCCGGCCACGAGTCAAGCCGGTGTATATCTCACCGGGGCACCGGGTGGGCATCGAACAGGCGGCGGATCTAGTACTGGCGTGTACGACCCGCTACCGGCTACCCGAAACGACGCGCTACGCGCACAACTTGGCCTCACATGGCACCATCCCGACCTAGTTGGGCCGCAACAGCGCATAGCCGCGCTCGATCACCTCGGCCAGCCCAATCGCAATCGTTATCGTAACAAAAAAGATCGGGAAGAGGTAATAGCGTTCCCAGTCTAGAAGTGTCAGCAGCGACGGAAACGAGACAAAGAAACCTGGCACCATGACGGACAGAAGTGCTAGACTCCTCGGTTGCAGGAAGGTTTCCACACGTATACGTTTAATGATTACATACAGCCCTAGAATGAAGAGAGCAAGATTGATAGGCAACGCTTTATTGGGGAGTATAGGTGCATAGTTTGAAAAGATTCGCAAGGGAACAATAGTCATACGCTTACTAAGCGAATTAATACCCTGTTCTGCAAAGAAACGTTGCTGATCAGTCATCTCGAAGGTACGTTGATCAAGCATAATTTTCGTGCGCATAATTGGATTGGGCCAGAGATAGGGATTAAGCGCCACGAATATCAGAAGACTACACACACCGACAACCAACACACTTGCGCCAGCCATCAACCAACGTTGGCGCAGCGTAGCGGGATAGCGATGGATCACACCAGCACCTATAAGTAGCCCAACCGGAGCGAGCGCCAGACCATTCAGTTTGGCGGCACCCGTAGCACCCACACAGATCCCCACGCTTATTGTGAGGAGCCAGAGGTGCCACTTCCAGCGGGATGTAGGTTGGGGTTGGCGGAGATGCAAGAGCGTGAAATAACTGGTTAGAATAACCAGCACACAACAAAAGAGCAAGACCGAATCGGCCATCGCACGACTGAGATGCAGGTGGAAATAGGGGCTGATGATACCAAAGAGCAGCCAAATATACCCGGCTAGTGGACTAGTGGCTTTGTGAATCAAGCCAAAGAGGATCGTCCACGAACCAATAGCTAACACCACCATCGGAAGCCGCGACCACCAAAGAAGACTATTCGAGGGCTTGGCTCCATTTTGCTCATTCCTACGCAGATCGAAACTCCAATTCCAGGGAGTATTGATTTCTGACCACTCAAGCCCGCCCAATCGTCGCCCGATCCCAATAACATACCGCGAAAGAGGAGGTTGGGTACGTGTGAAGTACGAGTCTTCAAAATAGGGAGAGTTAAATAGTCCGTAAATTAAGTTTCCAGGTCTTTTTGCGACATAGCACTACCCACCCGCTCACCTTGAACGCCCGCAACGGG
>NZ_RYFD01000021.1 GCF_004138135.1 Candidatus Oscillochloris fontis | reverse complement strand
TCGCGGCGCTCACGCGCGGCGTCCAGACGGTGATGTCTTTAGCATTCGCAGTGCATCAGTTGGTAAGGTACGACGGGAATGCGATGGAAGTGGCGTAAAAAAGCGGAGTAGGCCGAAGCGCTACGCCGTTGAGGAGCCTCTTCATCTGTTATGGATGAGCTACTCGGTGAGTAGCCTCGCATCGCAACTTCGTCAGTCTACCACAGCCGTGCTTTGTTGTCAACTCGGTTTGGCGTGCGTTCAACTGACGAAGCGCAGTATAGCAAGGGTTGGGGAGTTTGTCAAATCGGGTTGGTGCGGGTAACTGTTCACACTTGGGGTAAAGGAAGCTTCTGATTGACGCAAAGGCGCGAAGACGCAAAGGGTTGTTGCAGGCTTTGCGCCTTGGCGTCTTTGCGTCAAAGCCTGGAGGCTAGGAGAAGTGTGAACAGTTCCCCCCCTTGTGCCGATTTGCAAATTTCTACAAGCTATGCTATACTTCCGGTGTCGCGCGGGAGTGGCTCAGTTGGTAGAGCGGCACCTTGCCAAGGTGCAGGTCGCGGGTTCGAACCCCGTCTCCCGCTCCAATTGAAGGGGGCGGTAAAGGCGCAAGATGTTGCGTCTCTACCGCCCCCTTTGTGTAACCTGGGGATCTCCGTGGGCATACCTTGGGGGGCTTGGTATGTTTCGCAACCGTAATCCACAACGTGAACTCGACCGCAAACTCAACCTCTTTCGCGAAAGTTTCCTCCTCCTCATCGCCGATGGCCTCTACCCACCTGAACGACAACAACGCCTCTATCAAGCTGCGCGCCATGCCGGGTTGGATTGGCAACTCGCCCGCCGCTATGTGGTTGGGGAGGCTAAAGCCTTCTTTGAAGACTCGATCCGCCGTGTGATTGCCGATGGGCGGATTACCCCGGATGAGATCAAGGATCTGCTCAGCCTCCAGCGCCGCTTGGGGCTTGAGTTGGATAACGCGCCACTGCTAGAGCGCGTCTTTGCTATAGCCGAGCAGAAGATCCATGCCATGATTGTCGAGCGAGCGGCCTACCTCTCCAACAAGAAAGTTGTTGAGGGGCTGAAACAGAATATTAGCGACTTTAGCCTGCCGCGTGAGCGTACCGACCGCCTCTATGCGCTGCTTGATGAGCAGCATGCCATGGCCAAGTTGATGATTGGCGAACTGCCCATCCTGCAACCTTCGGTCACGCTCTACAAGAACGAGGTCTGTCACCTTGATATTCCGGCCTCGTTCCTGCCCGATGGCGCACCGGCAAAGGAGTCAGCGAGTGGCAAACTGCTGGTGACGAGTGAGCGGGTGATGTTTCTGGGGGCCGAAAATTCATTTGCTGCAACATGGTCGGAGATGAAGCACTGCAAAATGTACGAGCATGGTGTGATGCTGCGCTACAAGACGAGTATTGGCCTCATCTTCTGTGCTAACCCGCAGTATGTGGCTACTCTGATCATCGGGGCCAGCCATGTCTATAACCGTGCTCGTATGCCCGCGCCGAGTAATAAGCGTTTGCCCGATTTGTCGAACGGGGTGGATTTGTAGACGCAAGATTTTGCGTCTAGAGAGACGCAAGATTTTGTGTCTAGAGAGACGCAAGATTTTGCGTCTAGAGAGACGCAAGATTTTGCGTCTAGAGAGACGCAAGATTTTGCGTCTCTACATCACCCCCTTCTCATCCGCATTCCATGGACAATTCGCCCCCGGCCAACGACAATAGAACCTGAGTCGTTGTCTGCGGAGGGCTGGGGCGATGCGTATATGGTGGCGGAACGTATGGCGCTGGCTGGGGCGGGTTGTGGGTGGCTTTGTGCTGCTCGCGTTGCTGGTGCTGGCCTTCTTCTGGTTCTCAACCCCCTTGCCCGACCCGAACCAGATTCGGTTGCAGACGAGTGTGGGCAATACGCGCATTCTGGATCGGGTTGGCCGCTTGATCTATGCGGTGCCCGATCCGCTCACGGGTCGCCAGCAGCCGGTGGCGTTGGGCGAGATCCCCTTGGCGCTGCAACAGGCCACGATTGCGATTGAGGATGCCAGTTTCTATACGAACCCTGGCCTTGATCTGCGTGGGATTGGCCGCGCCGCATGGACGAATCTTCAGCAGGGTGAGGTCGTCGCGGGTGGTTCGACCATCTCGCAGCAACTGGCGCGCACGATTCTGCTTGCACCCCAGGATGCGCAACGCCAGAGTCTGGTGCGGAAGCTGCGCGAGGCGGTGTTGGCGCTCAAGCTGAATGCCCACTTCTCCAAGCCGGAGATCCTGGCCATGTATTTGAACCAGGTCTATTATGGCGGCTTGAGTTATGGGGTGGAGGCGGCAGCCCAGCGTATCTTTGGCAAGCCAGTGCGCGATCTGGATCTGGCTGAGGCGGCACTGCTGGCCGGGTTGCCCCAGGCTCCGGGGCTATACGATCCGCTGGTGCATCCCGATCTGGCGCGGGTGCGTCAGGCGCAGGTCTTGGCGGCGATGCAGCGGGTGGGTTTTATTGATGCGGCGACGCTGGAACAGGCGCAGGCCGAGCCGCTCCAGTTCTACGGCACGGCCCCGGAGATGCGCGCCCCCCATGCGGTGATGTATGCGCTCGATCTGCTCACGGCTGAGTATGGCCCGGAGGTGGTGCTGCGCGGTGGCTTGACCGTCACGACGACGCTGGATCTGGCACTGCACGAGGAGGCCGAGGCGATCCTGCGCCGCCAACTGGAGCATCTGAATGCGCCGCAGACGGGTGGCCCGCCGCATCAGGTGGCGAATGGGGCGGTAGTTGTACTCGATCCCCACGATGGGGCGATTCTGGCGCTGGTGGGTAGCCCCAACTTCGCCGATGCTGCCAGCGCGGGGCAGGTGAATGCCGCCCTGGCGCTGCGTCAGCCCGGTTCGGCGATTAAGCCGCTTACCTATGCGGCGGCGCTGGAGCGCGGCTGGACGGCGGCGAGTCTGTTGCTGGATGTACCGACCTCGTTTACGACCCGCGAGGGGCGACCATATAGCCCAGAGAACTATGATGCGACCTTCCACGGTCCGCTGAGTCTGCGCACGGCCCTGGCCACCTCCTCGAATGTGGCGGCGGTGCGGGTGTTGGATCAGATCGGTATTCCGGCGCTGTTGGATATGGCCAACCGGGTTGGTCTGGAGTCGTTGGGGCACGATTCGGCGCGCTATGGCCTCTCGCTGGCGCTGGGGAGTGGTGAGGTGCGGCCGTTGGAGTTGACGGCGGCATATTCGGCACTGGCCAACGGTGGTATGCGGGTGACACCGTATCTGATCCTGGCGGTTGAGGGTGCGCCGACGCCCAGCCACCGCCCACCGACCCCGGCGCTGTCGCCCCAGGTGGCCTATCTGATTACTGACATCTTGGCGGACCGTTTTGCGAGGATGCGTGCCTTTGGTGTCCAGAGTGCGTTGGATCTGGATCGGCCTGCGGCGGCTAAGACGGGCACGACGAGCGATTGGCGCGATAACTGGACATTGGGTTACACCCCGGATCGGGTGGTGGGGGTGTGGGTAGGCAATGCTGATGGGCGTCCGATGCGGGATGTGAGTGGCATTACCGGGGCGGCTCCGATCTGGAACGCGGTGATGCGGGCGGCGCATCGCGGCTTGCCGGTGCGTGCGTTTGTGCGCCCGGAGGGGATTGTTGAATTGAGTGTGTGTGCCGATAGTGGCATGCTGCCTAGCCCGTACTGCCCTGCGACGCGACTCGAACGCTTTGTGGCCGGTACGCAGCCGCAGATGCCCGACACGAGCCATGTGGCGGTGGCGGTGGATCGTCTGTTGGGCTGCCGCGCCCCAGCGGGCTACCCCGCCGAGCGCATTGTCACCCAGATCTTCTGGCTGCTGCCACCAGAGGCCGAGGCGTGGGCGATGGAGAATGGTCTGCCTAGCCCGCCGCGCCGGGTCTGCCAGATGGCCGGGGATGTTCTGCCTGCGCAACCCGATCCGCTGCCCACGTGGAGCAGCGGCCCGGCGCTGGTGGTGCCTGCCGATGGCGCGATCTACCAACTGAGTAGTGGGATTCCTGCCGAACGGCAGCAATTGTTGATTCAGGCGGTTGGCGATGGAACTAAAGGCCCCCTTTCTATCGTCATAGATGGAGAGCGCATTGCTGATCTGAGCGCGCCGCCTTACCGTGCCTTCTGGCAACTGACGCCGGGGGAACATAGGGCATGGGTGGAGGTAGCGGGCGTGCGCAGTGGTGAGATACGTTTTCGGGTTATTGAATAGATCGCGAGGGACTGGTATGAGCCGTTTTCGCTCGCTCCTCAGCGTTCGGGGTGGCATGATCGCTCTGGCGATCCTGGTTGTGGTTGGTCTGGCGGGTGGGGGCATTATGGTTGGCCCGCAACTGTTGCGTGGCCCGCAGGTCTTGATCGTCACGCCGCCCGATGGGGCCGATCATGCCAACCCGCAGTCGCCGATTATTATGCGTTTTGATCAGGCGGTGCAGGCTGCTTCGCTGAATGATGCGATCCAGTTTGAGCCGGCTGCGCCCTTTACGGTGAGTGTGGATGGGCCGGTGGTGACGATTCAGCCGACTGAGGGTTTGACCTATGGGGCCGATTATCGGCTGACGATCACCGGGATCACCAATCAGTTTGGGCGCGCCATGGAGCAGCCGCTGACGCTGCGCTTTACCACGCAGCCCTATGTTGCGGTGGAGCGGGTGTTGCCGGATGCCAGTGCTGAGGCGATTGCGCCCAATGCGCCGCTGATCCTGGTTTTTGATGAGATGGTGGTACCGGCGGAGCAGGTGCGGGCGGCGGCGGAAGATCCGCGCCTGGTGGCCAATCTGCCCCACCCGTTGCAGATTGAGCCGCCGGTGGAGGGTGCGGGTCAGTGGCTTAGCCCGACGCGCTATAGCTTCGCACCAACCGGCGGTTGGGCGACCGCAACCACCTATACGATCACGGTGCCACAGCAGGTGAGCGCCGATGGCTTAGCGCGGATGGAGCAGCCATTTAGTTGGAGCTTCAGTACCAAGGCCAGCCTGTTGGCCACGACGCGCCCCTTCGACCAGGAGCAAGAGGTCGTGCCGAATCGCCCGGTTGAGGTGCAGATGGCACGCGGGGTGGATGTGGCCTCAGCAGCGGCTAACTTCAGCCTGATTGATGTGGCGACTAACCAACCCGTGGCAGGGACGGTCGAAACCCAGGATGATCGTTTCATCTTCCAGCCCACGCAGGCGCTGAACCGGGGGGGCCGTTACCAAGCGGTGCTGGCCTCTGGCGTGCAGGCGGCCAGTGGCAAGCCGATCAATGCCGAGCCGCTGAGTTGGGAGTTCCAGGTGATTGGTGATCTGGCTATTGCCCAGGTCATCCCCGCCGCTGATACGACCGAGGTGGTGACGGCGACGCAGCAGATTGCGGTGCATTTCAACCATCCGGTGGTGCCGGTGGTGACGCCGAGCGAGCAGGATAGTTTGCCCCAGCCACTCACGATCAGCCCGCCGGTGGCCGGGGTGGGGCGCTGGATAGATACGAGTACCTATATCATCTCGCCGACCACGTCGCTTGATCCAGCAACGCGCTATACGGTGAGTATTGCGGCAGGGCTGAATGATCAGACCGGCGGGACGTTGCGCGATGGGTTTAGTTGGAGTTTTACCACGATTGCACCGCTGGTGTATGGTTCGTTGCCACCCAGTGGGGCGCGGTTTGCTGATCCAAATGCAACGTTCAGTCTGGTCTTCAACCAGCCGATGGACATGGCCAGCCTGAATGGGGCGGTGCGCCTGCTTGACCCCAACGGGGTGAGCGTGCCAGGGAGTATCGCGGTGGCCAGCAAACCGGCCTCGGTCTTCTACCAGGCCGGGCAGGACTCCAACAACCCCATGCGCAGCGGCTTTACAGTAACGTTCACCCCGGCGGCTCCGCTCACCCGTGGGCAAAGCTACACCCTGGTGGTGGGTACCGAGGCGCGGGCGGTGAATGGCGGGGCGGCGTTGGGCCAAGCCTATAGCGCCAGCTTGATTGTCGCGCCGCTCCCGGCGTTGCTAGAGAGCTACCCACCGCAGGGCAACCAGCAGGTCAACCCGAATGACTCGCTTAGCCTGACCTTCACCACACCCATGGATTGGGCCTCGGTGGAGCAGAACCTGAGCATCATCCCCGCACCGACCTCGGTCTATACGGGGACGTATGATAACCAACTCTACCTCTACTTCCCCTTGCAGGCCGAGAGTGACTATACGGTTCGGGTGGGTGCGGCGGCTAAGGATACCTATGGGGTGGCGTTGGGCCAGGATGTGGTGCTGAGTTTCCGTACTATGGCCATGCTGCCTTCGCTGACGATTGCAGCCAGCAACAGCTTGATGACCTATAGCAGCTATGCGCCGGTGCGCGTGCCCATCCAGACGGTGAATACCGAGCAGGTGGAATATGCGCTCTACCGGGTGAGTCGTGGCGAGTTGGCGCAACTCATTCCGGCAACCCAGAATTTTGAGCAGTGGAACCAGTTTAGCCCCGATCCGGCGGCGCAGATCCTGAGCAACACGCTGGCCCCGCAAGGGCCGCGCAACCGGGTCAATCTGAGTCTGGTGGAGGTGGGGACGCTCGATCCGGGTCCCTATCTGTTGGAGGTACGCGGAGCCAATCGGGTCGAGCGCCAACTGATGTTGGTCAGCCCGACCACACTGACGATCAAGCGCAGTGCGGATCGGCTCTTTGTCTGGGCGGTGGATCTGGCAACGGGTAAACCAACATCTGGCCTGCCGCTTGAGGTGAGTAGCCTCTTCTATGGCGATAACCTGATGAAGCTGGGTGCGGTGGAGGATCTGGGGGCGACCGATGCGGACGGCGTGGTGCAGGCCGAATTTGCCGCCGCTAGCCCCTATGATGCGCTCTATGTCTGGACAGCCGAGGGCACCCCATTTGCGTTCGGTTCGACCCTGTGGGCTGACGGGATTTCGCCCTGGAACTTCTCTCTGCCGGGGAGCCAGGAGCAGGTAGTAGCGGTGGGCAACCTGAGTACGGATCGCCCGCTCTACCGCCCCGGTGAACTGGTGCATATTAAGGGCGTGCTGCGCCTGAATGATGACGGGCGCTACCGCATACCAGAAGATTATCAGCAGGCCAAGCTGACCATCAGTGACCCGGATGGCAATCAGGTCTATGCGGGGACGTTGAGCCTGAGCGAGATGGGCACGTTTGACCTCGATCTGCCCTTGAGTGGCGATGCTCTGTTGGGCAGCTACTTTATGGGCGTGGAGCTAGAGGGCGAGGTGACGGCCTACGTCACCTATGGCAGCTTCACGGTGGCCGAGTACCGCAAGCCGGTCTTTGAGATTACGGTGGATGCGGCGCGTGACGATCTGCTGGTGGGTGAGGCGCTGGAAGTGACGGCGACGGCGCGCTACTTTGCGGGTGGGGTGTTGGCGAATGCGCCGCTGCGTTGGCGCTTGCTGACGCGGCCCTACTACTTCAACTCCGAGACCGCGCCCGATTATCAGTTTGAGAATCTGGACGATGCCTACGCCTTCTACCGCTGGTTCGACATGGAACGTCCGGCGGCGGGCGAGATGCTGGCAGAAGGTACGGCGACCACTGACGCGCAGGGGCGTTTTGTGTTGAAGTTGCCAGCCGGGACGGTGAAGGATCTGCATAGCCAGAATCTGACCGTGGATATTGAAGTGACCGATATTGACGGCCAAGTGATCGCGGCCCAGGGCGGCATGACGATGCACGCCGGAGCCTTCTATATTGGCCTGCGCCCGAATGGCTACGTGAGCCAGATCGGGCAGCCGCAGGCGGTGGATCTGATCACCCTCGATCCGCAGGGCGCGCCGGTGGCGGGGCGCAGCGTTGAGGTGGGCATCTATCAGCGCGAGTGGTATAGCGTGCGCGAGCAGGGGCCAGATGGCCAGTTCTACTTCACCTCGGCCTATACCGACACGCTCACCCAGACCATCCCGGCCACCACCGACGACAAGGGGCGAAGCCAGATCAGCTTCACCCCGCGTGAGGCCGGTTCGTACCGCATCGGTGCGACGGGCAAGGATGATGGCGGGCGCACGGTGCAAGCGAGCGCGTTTGTCTGGGTGGCGGGCGGCGATGCCTTCTGGGGGATTAACGATAACAACCGGGTTGACCTGATTGCCGACCGCACGAGCTACAAGCCGGGTGACACGGCCAAGATCCTGGTGACGGCTCCGTACAAGGGCAGCACTGCCCTGCTGACCATCGAGCAGGCTCAGGTGATCTCACACCGCATCATCACGCTCAGTGGCACCAGCGAACTGATCGAGGTACCGATCAGTGCCGAGTATGCGCCGAATGTCTACGTCTCGCTGGTGCTGATCACCCCGGCGGGTGACGGGACGAGCGCGGAGGCTCCGGCCATCCCCGACATGCGGATGGGCCTCGTGAACCTGCCGGTCTCGACCGAGCAGCAAGAGTTGACGATCACGATCAGCCCCGACAAGAGCGAGGTCGGCCCGCGTGATCGCGTCACCTACACGATCAGCACGCAGGACTACACCGGCCAGGGGGTACCGGCTGAGGTGACACTGGCGCTGGTGGACAAGGCGATTCTGAGCCTGGCCAACGATCCCAACCCCAGTCTGCGCCAATCCTTCTACGAGCGGCGGCCATTGGGCGTCTTTACCTCGCAGTCGCTGATCGCCCTGGGTGAGCGGGTAACAGCCGCATTGGGTGATGAGGCCAAGGGGGGCGGTGGTGGCCTGAGCGAGACCGCGCTGGTGCGGCGCAACTTCCCCGACACGGCCTACTGGAATGCGGCGCTGATCACCGGCGCGGACGGCACCGCCCAGATCAGCGTCACGCTGCCCGACAACCTGACCACCTGGCGCATGAGCGCACGCGGCATCACCAGCGCGACGCTGGTGGGGCAGACGAGCGCCGACATTGTGGCCACGCGCCCCTTGCTGGTGCGTGCCTCTATGCCGCGCTTCCTCACCGATGGTGACGCGCCGACCTTGCAGGCGGTGGTGCAGAACAGCACCGCTAACCCGCTAGAGGCGACGGTAAGCCTGGGGCTGAGCGGGCCGATCAGCCTGCAAGATCCGGCGACCCAGACGGTGAGCGTGCCAGCGAACGGCCAGACCCTGGTGCGGTGGCGGGCCACGGTGGCGGGCGCGGGTGATGTGACGGTGCGGCTGAGTGTGGATGGCGGGGGGATGCAGGACGCCTTGGAGACCAGCCTGCCGGTGCAGCGCTACGAGACCCCCGAAGTGACCGCGAGTGCCGGACAGGTACTCGATCTCACCGTGGAGACGCTGCGCCCACCGCCGGGAGACGCGAGTCGTGGTGAAGTGAGCCTCGAACTGGCCCCCTCGTTGGCGGCGGGCGTGCAGGGTGGCCTGGAGTACCTCCAGACCTTCCCCTACGCCTGTACCGAGCAGGTAGTGAGCGCCTTCTTACCCAACGCCGTGACCTACCGCATCACCAAGGAGTTGGGAGTCGAGAACGCGGAGCTACAGGCCAACCTGAGTGCGCAGATTAACACCGGGATGCAGCGGATTGCCCAGTTGCAGCACCTTGACGGTGGCTGGGGCTGGTGGGCGGATGACGCGAGTCACCCCTACCTGACCGCCTATGTCATCCAGGGGCTACACGAAGCCGAGCGCGCCGGGTTCAGTGTGGATCAGAACGTGCTGGGTGGTGGCATGGCCTACCTGAAGGTGTTCATGAACCAGCATCCGGGGCTGAACCCGAACAGCATGCTGCCCGACGCGAGTTGGCTCAACACCCGCGCCTACATCCTCTTCATCATGGCTGAACGTGGGCAGGCGGATCGCGGGCGTAGTGTGGCGCTGTACGATGAGCGTGCCAAGCTCGATCTGTATGGGCGGGCCTACTTGCTGATGACCTTGCAGACCCTGGGCGATCAGGATCGGGCGCAGGCGTTGGCCGACGAACTGAGCAGCGCGGCGATCATGCGCAGCACGGATGCGCACTGGGAGGAAGATCGCGCCGACTACTGGACGATGGGCAGCGACACGCGCACGACGGCACTCATGCTGCAAGCGTTGGTACGCACCCAGCCAGAGAGCATCCTGGTGCCCAACGCGGTGCGTTACCTGATGAGCCTGCGCGAGCATGGCCACTGGGCCAGCACCCAGGAGACCGCCGTGACGTTGCTGGCGCTCTCGGAATACTTGGCCCAGAGTGGCGAACTGGAGGCCAACTACAGCTACCGGGTAGCGCTGAACGATACCAGCCTGCACGAAGGGAGCGTAGATCGCAGCAACCTGAACACCCCGATAGAGATCCTGGTCAAACTGACCGATCTGGCGCAGGGCAGCGACAGCCAGTTGAGTATCCAGCGTCAGGGCGGAGCGGGGCGCCTCTACTACACCCTGCGCATGCGCAGCTATGCCGATGCGGCCAGCGTGCAGCCACTTGATCAGGGGGTAAGCGTGGCCCGCGAGTATGTGCTGGTGGACAGCGCCACGCTCAGCCCGACCGGGCAACTGACTAATCAGGCCACCCTAGGTGAACTGGTGCAGGTGCGGATCACACTGACCGTGCCGGAGGACATGCCCTACTTCATGGTCGAGGATATGCTGCCAGCGGGGTTGGAGGCACTCGACACCAGCTTGAAGACCAGCAGCGCGGCGGCGCGGGAGCCAGGGCTGGCGGACGCAGAGGGGACGCAGCCGGGGTGGTGGTACTTCGGGCGCAGCGAGATGCGTGACAACCGCGTGGCGCTCTTCGCCACCAACCTGCCACGCGGCAGCTACACCTACACCTACCTAGCGCGAGCGACGACACCGGGCGTCTTCCAGGTACTCCCGGCGACGGCGATGCGCACGTATGCCCCGGAGGTGTTCGGGCGTAGCGCGGGGGCGGAGTTCACGGTGGTTGCGCCGTAGGGGCTTCGTCGGTTTTTGACCGCAGAGGACGCGGAGGAACGCAGAGGAAGAACGTAGGTATCTCAAAACCTCTGCGAACCTCTGTGTCCTCTGCGGTTGATAGCGTGTGCCCCCGGTGTTTAACCGCAGAGGACGGGGAGGAACGCAGAGGAAGAACATGGCTACCCCCGCAGGTATCTTGAGCACCATTCCTCTGCGTACCTCTGCGTACCTCTGCGTCCCTCTGTGTCCTCTGCGGTTGATATGGTTGACCGCAGAGGACGCTGAGGTACGCAGAGGAAGAACCGTAGGTATCTCAAAACCTCTGCGAACCTCTGTGTCCTCTGCGGTTGATTTTTGTGTGCCCCGGTGTTTAACCGCAAAGGACGCAGAGGAACGCAGAGGAAGAACCGTAGGTATCTCAAAACCTCTACGAACCTCTATGTCCTCTGCGGTTGATAGCGTGCGCCCCATCCGGCAACATCCACAAAAACTCAGTATAATAGGGGCTGTTCCCTTCAAATCCACATTCATTATTGAGTAGCAGCACCTATGGCCTTCTTCTCAACAACGGTTCTTGGGCCAGGAAGCCCCGCCTTTCGCGGGCGAACCGACGAGCTTGCGCGTCTGGTACGCCTGTGTCAAGACGAGGTGACGAAGTATGGCGTGATCTATGGCGGGCGCCAGAACGGTAAGACCAGCCTGTTATACCAACTGCGCACGCAGTTGCCAGACTCGGTGCGCCTCTGCCAGATTGATTTTCAGGCATTTGATCGTGTCCCACCGGAGCGCGCCTTTGTGATGCTGGCCGAGCATATTCATGAGGTGCTGCCGCTTGGTGCTGATGTTGCCGCGATCACGAGTGCCCCGCGCCTCAAGGCGCGGCTGCGCGAGGCGCTGGCACAGACGCCCGATGATCATCGGCTGGTGTTGTTGCTCGACGAACTCGGCGCATTGTCGCCCGCCTCGCGTGAGGCGCTGAGTTACGCGCTGCGCTCCTTCTTCCACGAGCGCTTGCTTGCGCCCCAACTCCAGAAATTGCTGGTCATTTTTAGTGGTGGAGTTGAACTCTACACCATGGCGGTGAGTGGGGTCTCCACGCTGCACAGTGTCTGCGACGAGATCTACCTGCCCGACCTGCCCCACACCGAGGCGGTGCAACTGCTTGCCGATGGTCTCCAAGTGGCGGGTGTGGCTCCACCACTCAGCACCGACGTGGGCGAGGCGGTCTTTGCGCGGGTTGCTGGCCACCCCTACCTGACCCAACGTATGGGTGAGTTGCTGGTCGGCTATGCCAGCCGTGGCCAACCCCTGACTGCTGCCGATGTTGCACGGGCAGAAGCCGAGATCATCATAGCTGCGCCGCCACTGCTGCGTGACATCCACAGTGACATGCGCGCGTACCAGCTTGAAGATGCCGCCCGACGCCTGCTGCGTGAGCAGCCACGCTTCAGTCGCTCCCATGATGATCTGGTGCGCCTGGAACTGATCGGCCTAGCCAAGTGCGACGGTGACTACTGGGCGGTGCGCAACCCCCTGCTGGCGACGGCCTTTCGCGAGCGGCTGGGGGTGGAGATGCCGCCCGCCGTGCAGGTGGCAACCCCAGCGGTGGAGCGACCACCTGCCGTGCCGGTGGCCACCTCAGAGGTGGCGCAACCACCCGCCGTGCCGGTGGAAAACCCAGAGGTGGAGATGCCACCCGCCGTACCGGTGGCAACCCCAGAGGTGGCGCAACCACCCGCCGTGCCGGTGGCAACCCCAGCGGTGGAGATGCTACCCGCCGTGCCGGTTGCAACCCCAAAGGTGGAGCGACTGCCAGCCGTGTCGGTGGAAAGTCCAAAGATGGAGCGACTGCCAGCCGTGCCGGTTGCAACCCCAGAGGTGGAGCGGCCTTCAGCCTTGTCGGTGGAAAACCCAAAGGTGGCGCGACCACCCGCCGTGCAGCCCTGGGTACCTGTTCTCGTTCGAGTACCCGCTGGCCCCTTCCTGATGGGCAGCAGCGATGTAGACCCCATGGCTGATGTGAATGAAAAACCCCAACACCGCTTGAACCTACCTATCTACTGGATCGGCAAGACCCCGGTGACCAATGCCCAGTTCCGGCCCTTTGTCACGGGTGATGGCTACAGCAACCGGGTCTACTGGACTGCGGCGGGTTGGGATTGGCGCGAAGAGGAGCGGATTGTGGCACCGGCATACTGGGATGATTGGCGATGGAATGCAGGTGACAAGCCAGTGGTGGGGGTGAGTTGGTTTGAGGCGGTGGCCTACTGCCGCTGGCTGAGCGCCCAGACGAGCCATCCATTTCGGTTGCCGAGCGAGGCCGAGTGGGAGAAGGCGGCGCGAGGGCCAGAGGGGCGGATCTGGCCATGGGGCAACACATGGCAACCCGGGTACTGTAATAGTGAAGAGGCCAAGATTGGTAAGGCCACGCCCGTTGGTGGATACGACAAGGGCGCGAGCTATTATGCTGCGCTGGATATGGCGGGCAATGTCTGGGAGTGGTGTGCGACACGCTGGGGTAAACGGTATCCGTATGCCATTAAAGATGAGTGGGGACAGCGTGCGTTGGAACAAGACGGTGGGCGCGTGCTGCGTGGTGGATCGTGGCATAGATCTCAAAATTGTGTGCGTGGGGCGTACCGCAACTACAATCACCCGTGCTACCGCTACTTCGACTACGGCTTGCGGGTCGTCAGTTATTCTCCGTTGGCCGGTGGGTAGTCATGGCCCTCACCCCCCTAGCCCCCCTCTCCCGTTCGCTGCGCGAACAGGCGAGGGGGGAATACATTCCGGGATACCCCATCCATGTGCCCCCCTCTCCTGTGGGCGAAGCCCACGGGAGAGGGGCTGGGGGTGAGGGCCATACCGAAGCCCACGGGAGAGGGGCTGGGGGTGAGGGCCGTTCGGCGGCGAACTGTTAAGTGACCAGGGCATGTGCAAAGTCGGGCAGCACACACCCTTCGATACGCGCCTACGCTGCGCTGCGGCGCTACTCAGGATGCGTGCTGCGCGGAAATACCCGCTATCGCATCCTGAGTAGCCGCGCAGCGGCGTATCGAAGGGTGCGCGTACCGTATGAGTTCCCCAACATACTGTCAGAACCGGACTTTGCACATGCCCTGGCTAAGTGACTACGAGTCTTGTCTCTGCGTCAAAATCAGTATACTAAAAGCAGTATGAACAATGACCCCGGTGCTGTTTCCTGAAGGCTGTAGATTCCAAGGAGCACCCCCATGCATCAGATCGGCTATTGCGATCTCCCCGCTACCGAAGATGAACTCGATTTTACCCCAGCGGTCGTGGCGCTGACGACGATTGTGCAGGAGGCGCAGCGCGATGATACGCCGCTTACTGTGGGGGTGTATGGCGAGTGGGGCAGCGGTAAGACGAGCCTGATGCGGATGATCCTGGATCGCCTCGATCCGCACCGCTGTATGCCGGTGTGGTTTGATGCGTGGCGCTATGCTCAGCAGGAGACGCTCTGGCGGGCGCTGTTGTTGCGTGTGGTGGAGGCGCTGCGCGAACGTGTCTTGCTGCCCGATGATGTGTGGCTGCAAGCGATTGCGGATCACCACCAACGCATCGATCCGAGCCAGCCGCCGTATGACCCCGAATCACTTACGAGGCGCCTCGACGATCTTGCGAATAGCCTCTACCGCAGTATTGACCGCGAAGAGCCAGGGGAGATCCAGTTTCAGTGGGATGCGGCGGGGCGGTTGGTGGCGGGTGCGGTGGTGCGGGCTGGTTTTAGCTATATCCCCATCCTGGGCCAGATGAGTGCGGCGGTAGAGAAGGCGGCTGAGAAGTTGGGTGAGGAGCCATACGCCGATACGCTGCGCGACCTTTTTCAGCGTGAGCGCACCCGCATCTACCGCGAACAGGTGCAGAGCCTTGAGCAGTTCCACACCGGGCTGACGCACCTGGTCAAGGAGTTGGTGAGCGACCTCGACCGGCGTTTGGTGGTCTTTATTGATGATCTGGATCGCTGTTTGCCGGAGCAGGCGATTGGTGTGCTTGAGGCGCTCAAGGTCTTCCTCGATATTCCGGGCTGTGTCTTTGTGCTGGGGATTGACCGTGAGATTATCGAGCGCGGCATCCGGGTGCGCTACAAGGAGTTTGCGCTCCACGGCGCGGCTGGGTCTGAGCCGTTCCCGGTGGCCGAGCGCGATTATCTGGAGAAGATCATTCAGGTACCGTTCCGCATACCCCCACTGGCTCCAAGCACGATCACGCGCTTTCTCCAGCGGCGCTTGCCTGCTGTGGCGGGTATGAGCGACGAGGAGCGTACCCAGGTTGCCGATCTGATGACCACCGGCCTCTTGCGCAACCCGCGCAAGGTGAAGCGTAGTTTCAATATCTTCCGCCTGCACCTCACCCTTGATCGTGCCCAGGGCAAGCAGACTCATGCGGGCCTGATCGCCAAGCTGACCGTGATCCAGAGCAGCTTTCCCGACCTCTACGCGAAGATCGCCCGCGACCCGACACTCCTGCGGGTCTATGAGGCGATACCCCGTGGTATCCCGCTCTCAATCCCGATCACTGATGAGCAGCGCACCGAGATGGGTAAGCAGGATCAACGCTTGCACGCCATGCTGAGCCAGTCACCATGGTATAAAGAACTCACCGATGCCGAGCTAAAAGCACTGGTCTATCAGAGCAAAGCGAGTGCTTGATCTGAATGGGGCTTCGTGGTGATGAAGCCCCGTTTGTTGATCGCAGAGGAACGCAGAGGAAGAACCGTAGGTATCTCAAAACCTCTGCGTCCCTCTGCGTCCTCTGCGGTAAACCACATCAACCGTAGAGGAACGCAGAGAAAGAACCGTAGGGGCGCATCGGGATGCGCCCCGGTTTTTTGCTACGCCGGATTCAGCGTCGTAGCATCGTGGAACTCAAACATAACATCGCCGAGCGTAGCAATCGTCTCGTGGACGGGGCAATGCTCGGCGACGCGATGCAGCGCCTCTTCACGGGCACCAAACTCACCGTGCGGCAGATTAACCACCGAGCGCAGATTGATCAGGCGGGTCGGATTATCGGCCTTATCGAAGGTGATAACAACCTCTAAGCCACTGGCATCAATGCCGACCCGGTTACAATACTGAGCCACAAAAGCAGCGATACACGAACCGAGCGAAGCGACAAAGACCTCAGGCGGAGTAGGGCCACGGTCACTACCGCCCATCGCGGCTGGCACATCAATCCGGATGCTATGCTGACCCATCTGGCTCTCGAAGAGCATATCATCCACCAGACGAGTAGTAATGCTTCCCATTATCAAGCCTCCTGTCGAAAATGAGGTGAACCCATAGTTCACCGGGGGACAATCGTATGATCAATTATAGCGCGTTGTTGGGGGATTAGCAGCCCCCGAACTCCCGTCTTCGCATAGCCCCATGAAACCCGCGTGCCCCTTGCTGCATCAATACAATAGCGTCGTTCTACACCAGCAAGGAGAAGATGATCGTGCTTCAGACCAATCTCGAACATATTACCAGCAAGGAACAGTTGCAGCAGGTGATCGAAAGCAACGAAAAAGTCGCGGTCTGCTGTGGGCGGATGGGGCCGATGTGCATTCCCGTCTACGAAATCTTTGAAGTCTTGCGCGAGAAACACCCCGATATCAAATTCATGGATATGGAGTTTGATTCACCTGACGCTGAAGTCATCCGCAACCTGCCGGAGTGCCGCACCTTCCGTGGGCTACCCTTCACCGTCTACTACCGTAACGGGCAAGTGGTCAAAGCCACCACGAGTATCCAGAACGCCAAGCAGATCAAAGAGATCATCAGCGAAGTGCTCGCATAATCCTATGAGCCACCATTTTGACGTCATCATCATCGGTGCGGGGCCTGCGGGCCTCGCCGCCGCCATCTACACCGCCCGCGCTGGGGTCTCAACCCTCGTCATTGATCAATCATCGGCGGGCGGGCAAGTCAAGACCACGCACCAAGTCGCCAACTACCCAGGCTTTATCGAGCCGGTACTAGGGCACCAACTTGCGGCGAACATGAAGAAACAGGCCGAAAGGTATGGCACGAGGTTTGAATTAGCCGCCGACATCACCGAAATGGATCTGACTGGGGATGCAAAGTGGCTCAAGGTGGATGGTGAGACCTACACCAGCAAGGCGGTGATCATCGCTACTGGCTCGTCGCCGCGCCTGTTGAACGTGCCGGGCGAGCAAGAACTCAAAGGATCGGGCATCTCATACTGCGCCACCTGCGACGGAGAGTTCTACACCGGCAAAGACATTGTCGTGGTTGGTGGTGGCAACAGCGCCATGGAAGAGTCGCTCATGCTGCTCCAACATGTCAACTCGATCACCGTCATTCACCAGTTCGACACGCTACAAGCCGAGAAGATCACCGCCGACAAGGTGATGCAGCACCCCAAAGTGAGCTTCTTGTGGTCGCATGAGCCACGCGGCTTTGAGAAGCAGGGCGAGCGCATGGTGATCAAGGCCGAGAATCTGAAGACGCAAGAGATCGTCACCCTCGAACGGGATGGTGTCTTCATCTTCGCGGGCATGCTGCCCAATGTCGCCATCTTGCGCAACACGGGCTTGCAGATGAACGCCTACGGCTATATCACCACCAACGAAAGCATGGCCACCAACCTCCCCGGCGTCTACGCAGCCGGTGACGTGCGCGACAAGCGTTATCGGCAGATCACCACCTCGGTGGGTGACGGCACAATTGCCGCGTTGGAAGTCATTCGCAGCGTATAATACGAAACCGCATGTTACGCTGCGCACAGCGTAACATGCGGCAAAACTACAGGGATGGGGCAGATGACATGAATCTCGTCATGTTTTCGGCGATCACACTGAGTTAGGCTGGTCAACTCGTGGAGCATCAAAAACAGGCTTCTCTAAGGTACTACTGCATCGGTTGCCGAATGACTGTCTTCCATTTCGCTGGTTCGACCCGCCGGATGTCGCTGAGGTAAATTTCATGGTGTTTTCCGGTACGTTGATACCCAGCATCGGCAATGAAGGTGTGGAGTCGCTCAATCGTTGGGCCTTCGGATGCAAAGGGGCCAATATGCATAATCTGCGCGGCCATCCCTTCCGTGTGTGACGTAAAACGAACCTCCTCGATCTGAGGCAACCCCTTTTTTCGGCTGACCTCGGCAAGCGCGTTGTTGACGATGTCATGGGTTATGAAGTCGGGTTGCATGATCATCATCGTCCACTTCCAATCGGATCGGTCATCCATCGAGAAGTGCGACATATCCTCGACCCACCAGAGTCCCTCTAGTGGCATCACCCCATAGTCAATCGCCAATGGCCCCTTCTTGGCGGTAAATTTGATCGAATAGGCTACGGCAAAGAGCACTTCAACAGCGGCCTGGTACGCGGCTGAGGTGTTGGGATCGCCGGTACCATCAATCATCAAATAGTTCATCTGTGGAACAACAACCTGCACCACCTCTTTTGCAGAGGGCTGATAGAGGTGCTTGAGTTCCTGTTTGATATCAATCTTTTGCATATGGCCGCTCCTCGATGCCACGTCGCTTGCGAATGCTTGTTTGATTAGTATAGGTGTATTCAGAAACTATACAAGATCTTGTGGTTAGCCATATTCATGCACACCTCTAACATCGCTCTAGTACCTCCAAGATCCATCTGTGCTACCATAGGCTACAGCATACTCCCAAAGGAGGCCAGCTATGGCGATGAATACCAACCGGTTTACCCAAAAATCATACGAAGCGATTGAGGCGGCTCAGAATGCCGCCGAACGCGCCGGGAATAGCGAAGTCCAGCCGGAGCACTTGCTCTACGCCCTGCTCGATCAGGGTGATGGGGTGGTGCCGCAGGTGTTGGCGAAGATGAATATTGCGGTTGGGGCGATCAAGCAGCAGGTGAATGCGGAACTTGCTAAGTTCCCGCGTATCACTGGGAGTAATATGCAGCTCCAGATTGGGGCGCGTACTCGCCAGGTCATTCTGCGCGCCCACGATGAGTTGGGCCAGTTTGGTGATGAGTATGTCTCCACTGAGCACCTGCTGTTGGGTATCCTCGACCACGCCGGGGGCGCGGCGGAGCGTGTGCTGAAGCAGGCCGGGCTGACCCGCTCTGCCCTGCTCGATGCCCTGCGGGCGGTGCGTGGCTCGCAGCGTGTCACTAGCCCGAACCCGGAGGGGACTTACGCGGCACTCGAACAGTATGGCCGCGATCTGACCCAACTGGCTCAGCGTGGGAAGCTCGATCCGGTGATCGGGCGCGATGAGGAGATTCGCCGCGTCATCCAGATCCTCTCGCGGCGTACCAAGAATAATCCGGTGCTCATTGGTGATCCGGGTGTCGGTAAGACGGCGATTGTCGAGGGCCTTGCGCAGCGCGTGGTCTCCGGCGATGTGCCCGAGTCGCTCAAGCATAACCGGGTGGTGGCGCTGGATCTGGGTGCGCTGATCGCCGGGGCGAAGTATCGCGGTGAGTTTGAGGAGCGCCTCAAGGCGGTGCTGAAGGAAATTCAGGATCGCGATGATGTGATTCTCTTTATTGATGAACTGCATACGATGGTCGGCGCGGGTGCAGCCGAGGGCGCGATGGATGCCGGGAATATGCTCAAGCCGATGCTGGCGCGTGGTGAGTTGCATATGGTCGGCGCGACCACGCTTGATGAGTATCGCAAGCATATCGAGAAGGATGCCGCCCTGGAGCGCCGCTTCCAGCCGATCATGGTTGACCCGCCAAGTGTCGAGGATACGATCTCGATCCTGCGCGGTCTGAAGGAGCGCTACGAGGCCCACCACGCCGTCGCGATTACCGATAGTGCAATTGTGGCTGCTGCGACGCTCTCGGATCGCTATATCTCCGACCGCTTTTTGCCCGATAAGGCGATTGATCTGATTGATGAATCGGCGGCGCGCCGCCGTATGGAGAATACCAGTTCGCCCCAGGTGATTGATGACCTCAACCGGCTGGTTGCGCAGCGTGAGACTGAGCGCGAGATGCTGAAGCGCGAGAAGGACGCGGCCAGTAAGGAGCGCTTGGAGAAACTGGAACAGGAACTCGCCAATCTGCATGAGCAGCGTAGTGCGTTGGAGGCCCAGCGCCAGAGTGAGAGCGCCCTGCTGGAGCAGATCAAGCAACTCAAGGAGCAGATCAATACCACCCGCTTCGCCATTGAGCAGGCCCAGCGTGAATATGACTACAACCGCGCTGCCCGCCTTCAGTATGATGATCTGGCGCGCCTCGAACGCGAATTGGCCGTTGTGGAGGCCACGGCGGGGAACAACACCCTCCTGCGCCAAGAGGTGAATGCCCAGGACATCGCCGAGATCATCGCCAAGTGGACGGGTATCCCGGTGAGTAAGTTGCTCGAAGGCGAGGTCGAGAAGCTGGTGAAGATGGAGGAGCGTCTGCACCTGCGCGTGATCGGGCAGGACGAGGCGGTGGCGGCGGTCTCGAATGCGGTGCGCCGTTCACGCGCCGGGCTGCAAGACCCGCGCCGCCCGCTCGGCTCGTTCCTCTTCCTGGGGCCAACCGGGGTCGGCAAGACCGAGCTGGCCCGCGCACTGGCCGAGTTCCTCTTTGATGATGAGCAGGCCATGGTGCGGATTGATATGTCCGAGTATATGGAGAAGCATACCGTCGCCCGTCTGATCGGCGCACCGCCCGGCTATATCGGCTATGACGAGGGCGGCCAACTGACCGAGGCGGTGCGGCGGAAGCCCTACAGTGTGGTGCTCTTCGATGAGATCGAGAAGGCCCACAGCGATGTCTTCAATGTGCTGCTGCAAGTTCTCGACGATGGGCGACTCACTGACGGCCAGGGCCGGGTGGTCAACTTCAAGAACGTGGTCGTGATCATGACCAGTAACATCGCCAGTGGCCTGATCCAAGAGATGACTCAGGATGGCGATAGTGAAGAGGAGATCCGCCGGGCGGTACTGGGCGAGCTACGCGACTCGTTGCGCCCGGAGTTCCTCAACCGGATTGACGAGACGATCATGTTCCGCCCGCTCTCGCGTGAGCAGATCGGCCAGATCGTGACGATTCAGTTGGCGCACCTCGACAAACTGCTGGCGGAGCGCAAACTACGCCTCGAACTCACCCCGGCGGCACGTGCCCGCCTAGCCGAAGAGGGCTACGACCCGGTCTATGGGGCGCGCCCGCTCAAGCGGGTCATCCAACAGCGCCTCCAGAACCCCTTGGCGCTGCGCATCCTCCAGGGTGAGTTCGTGGCCGGTGATACGATTGTGGTGGAGGTGGGGAGCGAGGGGTATCGGTTTAGTAAGTAGGGGTGCATCGTGATGCGCCCGTAGCGGTTGTGCTGGGGACTACGGCCCCAGCACAACCATGGGTTTGGGGCGTAGCCCCAAGCAGAAATCTCGTGAGCTTGAAGGGTATGGGGGCGCGTCGCAACGCGCTCGAAGATCGAGTTTGGCGGCGTAGCCGCCCCCGCAGAAATTTTTTGTGGTGTTTTGGCGGCTTCGCCGCCAAAACACCACAAAAAATGGGGCTTGGGGCACAGCCCCAAGGACTTTGCACATGCCCTGGTAGCAGCCAAACACGATCTTGACTCTCCCCAACAATCGGCGTATGCTTAACATCCGCATACCAACCAAGTGATGGGGCATCCTCGATGAGCAAGATACCGCAATACCCAACCATTGTGCTTGCCGGTGCGGATCCAACCTGGATGTTTGACCTGCAACAACATCTGCGCTCGATTGTGGGTTGGGATTACGATCTTCTGCTCACCTTCTCCGCTAAACAGGCGTTGCACTATGTCACCCAACGTAATATCCAACTCTTGATCACTGAAGCCAAATTCATGCGGCATAGTGATGGCAGTGGTGCCGAACTGGCGCGGCTGGTGCGTGACCACGCCCCCGAAATACCAATATTACTCATTCACGATGAGCATACACACCTCTCCACCTCACCACATATCACCCATCTGTTAGCTCGGCGCACCTCAGCCGAAGAAGCCTGTACCCTCCTGCGCAGCATTCTTGTGCCACCCGACATGGCCAGTCTCTCATCTCCGGCTTAGATTCTTCTCACGCCCTATTTATCCTGATCCTCTATCCTAGCAGTGTCATCGAGCGTCCGAAGCGGGAAACGGGCATGCGGTGGCGAGCATCTTCATCCCTCCATACCAGAGGGGGCGCGTAGGGCACTCTACGCGCCCCCTCTGGTTTTTTAGAATCTTTGTTGTTGTTGTTTGGCGGCTGCGCCGCCAAACAACAACAACAAATTGGGGTTTGGGGCCTCAGCCCCAATGATGTTGCACATGCCCTAGGGCGGGGGTTCGGGAGCGCCAGCATGGTATACTGCCACCTATAAGGCTCCTTCTAGCAGGTGTGCAATCACTATGATCTCAAACGAAACCATCATCGCTACCGAGCAGCAGTTCACCTCTGGCCTCTACCCCAAGCGCCCAGTTGCGATTGTGCGCGGCGAGGGTGCGCGGCTCTATGATGCCGATGGGCGGATGTATATTGATTGTGTGGGCGGCCAGGGTTCGGCCAACTTGGGCCACAGCCATCCGGCGATTGTCGCCGCAGTGCAAGCTCAAGCCGCACGTCTAATGAGTTGCCCAGAGATCTTCCATAATGATGAGCGGGCGGCCTACCTGCAAGAACTGGCTGCTGCGTTGCCCTTCCCGGCGCGTATCTTCCTCTGCAATAGCGGTGCCGAGGCGGTTGAGGCTGGGCTGAAGTTTGCGCGCATGCTGAGTGGGAGCGGGCGCACAGGCATCATCGCCACGAAACGCGCCTTCCATGGGCGCACGATGGGTGCCCTCAGCGCTACGTGGGAACCCAAGTACCGCGAGCCGTTCCTGCCCCTGGTGCCCGAATTTAGCCACGTTGCCTATGGCGATGCCGAGGATCTGGCTGAGGTAGTGAATGAAACCACCGCCGCTGTGCTGCTGGAACCTGTCCAGGGTGAAGGTGGAGTACGCCCAGCACCGGCGGGCTACCTCGCAGAGGCGCGTCGCATCTGCGATGAGCGCGGTACACTGCTGCTGCTCGATGAAATCCAGACCGGCTTCGGGCGCACCGGGCGCATGTTCGCCTGTGAGCATAGCGGGGTCATCCCCGACATCCTGATCCTGGCCAAGAGTATCGCCGGCGGCTTGCCGATGGGCGCGGTGGCCATCCACGCCCGCCACGGTGCTTTGCCGGGAGGCACCCACGGCAGTACCTTTGGTGGTAATCCCCTGCTCTGCGCCGCCGCCCGCGCCGCCCTACGGGTCTACCAGGAAGACGCCATCGCCGAACAGGCCGCCACCAAGGGTGCCTGGCTGATCGAACAACTGCGCAACCTCAAACTGCCCGCCGTGCGTGAAGTGCGCGGCCAGGGGCTGCTGGTTGGTCTCGAACTCAAGACCCGCGTCCAACCCACGCTCACCGCCCTGATGGAACGCGGCGTGCTGGCCCTCCCGGCTGGCCCCACCGTGCTGCGCTTGCTCCCCCCACTGGTCATCTCGGCTGCTGATCTTGAGACGGTGGTGGCGACGATTGGTGAGGTATTGGGAAGCTGAATTCTATGCACAAGATCGGTATTATTGATCTAGGTTCCAACACGACCCGGCTGATCGTGATGGCCTATGAGTATGGGCGCTGTTTCCAACTCAAGGACGAGGTGAGTGAGGTGGTGCGCTTGGCCGAAGGTGTGGGTGATTCGCACACCTTGCGCGCCGAGCCAATCCGCCGGGCGGTCGAGGCACTCTCGATGTTCGAGCGCTTCTGTAAGAATACCGGGGTGGAACAGATTATTGCGGTGGGGACTAGCGCCATCCGCGAGGCCAAGAACCAGGAGGAGTTCTGGAGCGCCCTGCGTCGCGTCAGTACGCTCGATCTTCAGATCATTAGTGCCGAAGAGGAAGCGCGTTTGGGCTATCTGGGTACCATCAATGCCCTCGCCATGTACGATGGCTTTGTCTTTGATACCGGCGGTGGCTCGACTCAGGTCTGTGCCGTGCGCGACCGGCGCATGTTGCGGAGCTTTTCGGCTCAAGCTGGGGTGTTGCGCTTCACCGAACGCTATGTTAAGTCCGACCCGATCAACAAGAATGATCTGCGCCGTCTGCGTGAGGGTGCCCAACAGGTGTTCGCCGGGCTGGATTGGGTGCGCGGTGGCAATGGCCTGCAACTCGCCGGGATGGGCGGCACGGTGCGTACCCTCGCCCGCATGGAGCAGAAGCAGCGCAACTACCCACTGGATCGCATCCATGGCTATGTGCTCACCCGCAGCGCCATCGCGGGGCTGATCGAGCAGATGGCGCTGCGCAACCGGCGTGAACGCGAGGCGATTCCCGGCCTCAAAGCGGATCGCGCCGATGTCACCCTGGCGGGCGCGGTGATCATTGATCAACTCATGGAGCAGGGTGGCTTCCACGAGATCCTCGTCAGTGGCCAGGGCGTGCGCGAGGGTATCTTCTACCAACACTTCCTGGCCGCCCATGATCCGCCCTACCTGGAGAACCAGCGCGCCTTCAGCATCCATAGCCTCGCCTGCCTCCACGACTACGAGCCGGAACATTGTGCCAAGGTGGCTGAAATTAGCCTCTCGCTCTTCGACCAACTCGCGCCACTGCACCTCTACGGAGCATGGGAGCGCGAGTTGCTCGGCTATGCGGCCAAGATCCACGATATTGGGGTGCAGGTGGGCTACTATGATCACCACAAGCACTCGGCCTACCTAGTCTTCAATGCCACCCTGCTCGGTTTCTCCCATCGCGAGATCGTCATCCTCGCCAGCCTCGTGCGCAACCACCGCAAGGGTCAAGCCAATCTGGATGAATATATCCAGATCCTCGCCCCCGATGATGAACTACGTGTCGCCCGCCTCAGTGCGCTGCTGCGGCTGGCCGAGTACCTGGAGCGCAGTAAGAGCCAAGTGGTACGCCAGGTGGTGGTCAATCCACAAGCTGACCCACTTCAGATTGTGGTGTATGCCGATGGCGACCCCACCGTGGAGATCTGGGACGCCAATCGCCGCGCTGGGTTGATGAAGAAAGCCTTTGGGCGCAATATCGAGATCGTCGCCGCCCCTATGTTATAATGCGCCGAGTCGCGTTCACCCAGGGCTTCACACACGCCTATGCGCTGCCCCTACTGCCAGTATCAGGATACCGACGTCTCCGACTCGCGCAAACTGGGCGATGGCGAGATCATCCGCCGCCGCCGCAAGTGTCGCCACTGTGGGCGGCGCTTCACCACCTATGAGCGGGTTGAGTCGGTCAGTCTGACGGTGGTCAAGAAGGATGGCAAGCGCGAACCGTATGATCGCGAGAAAATCATGCGTGGAGTGCGGACGGCCTGCTACCGCCGCCCGATTGCGGTTCAGCAGATGGAGCAACTGGTCAATAATGTCGAGGCGGCCATGATGGCCACCGATGCCCAAGAGATCAGTTCCCAGGAGATCGGCGACAAGGTGATGCACGAACTTCGTGAACTTGACGAGGTTGCCTACATCCGCTTCGCCTCGGTCTATCGCGCCTTTACCGATATTGGCAAATTGCGTGAGGCGGTGGATGAGTTGTTGGATAGTGGAGAGTAGAATGAGTGTTGATACTAGCCCCGGTTCCTCCTCTGGTGCGCCACGCCCTTCGGTTATCCAGCGCATCATGGAGGGCATGGCCAATGTTGAGTGGAAGCAGGTACTCCTCGTCGCCCTCGTGATGGCCTTCGCGTGGTGTAGTCTCTTTATGACCTCACCCATGATGCAGATCCTCGCCGGGATTATCCCGGTCATGGGCGGGCTTTACTTGGGCAACCGCGTCAAGGGGCACTACTTGTCCAATGGGATCATGCTGGGGGTTGCCGGGTTCCTCTTCGGGCTGATCATCGTGGTTATCTATGGCTCCATGATCGGGGCCGGGATGGGTGTGCCACTCCCCCAGATTACCTCCGAGAGTGGTGAACTGGCCCCGATTGCAGGTGCAGATGATCTCGTCGCTGTCTACTTCTTCTACTCGCTCTTCGCCCTGGTGCCCTTCCCCGCCTTTGGTGCGGTGATGGCTGGGCGTACCCAGCAGCGTAACCTCGAACTACGCCGGGAGCTTGATGAGCGCGGCGGACGCCTCGAACGCCCTGGGGTTATTCGTACTCTAGAGGATCTGCGTGGGCTTTCGCTGCCCCAGTTCGGGATGTATGTCTCCAATCTCTATAAGAAGAAGGGCTTCACCTTCCACGATTACCGTTTTGTGGATAAAGATAAGCACCTCGATATTGAGATGGAGTATAACAACGAGCGCTATTTGATGCGCCTCTCGGTGGCTGATAAGGTGCGCGTGGGGACGGTGGAGAGCCTGATTCAGGATATGCGCCGCCGCGATATTCTCAAGGGCTTGGTGATCACCTCGACCGAGTTCGCTCCCGAAACGATCAAGGCGGCGGCCAATAAGCGGAACCTGATCACCATTGATGGGCCGACTCTGTTTGCAATGGCCGAGGCGTAGGTAACTGTTCACGATGGGGAAATGGCCCTCACCCCCCTAGCCCCCCTCTCCCGTTCGCTGCGCGAACAGGCGAGGGGGGAATAGAGCACGAGATACCTCAGATAGTGCCCCCCTCTCCTGTGGCCGTAGGCCACGGGAGAGGGGCTGGGGGTGAGGGCCATGTATAGGCGTAGTGAGGCTCTATGAAGATTGATCTGACGGGCCGGGTGGCCCTCGTGACGGGTGGCGGGCGTGGAATTGGGCGCTCGATTGCTCAGGCGTTGGCGGCATCCGGGGCAACCACGGTAATCAACTACCGGGGCAATAGTAGCGCCGCTGAAGAGACGGTCGCCGCGATTACCGCCGCAGGTGGCACTGCGCTCGCCGTGCAGGCCGATGTCAGCCAGACCCCCGATGTGGAGCGGCTGGTCAAGATGACCCTCGATACCTACGGGCGGCTCGATATTCTGGTCAATAATGCCGGTATCACCCGCGATACGCTGCTCTTGCGCATGAAGGACGATGACTTTGATCAGGTGATCAACACCAATCTGCGCGGGGTCTTTCTTTGTACCCGTGCCGTCTTCCGCCCCATGAGCAAGCAGCGTGGTGGGCGTATCATCAACATCAGTTCGGTGATCGGGCTGATCGGCAACCCCGGCCAGGCCAACTATGCCGCCGCCAAGGCCGGAATCATCGGCTTTACCAAATCTACCGCCCGCGAGATGGCCCCCCGTAGCATCACCGTCAATGCGATTGCTCCTGGTTTTATCGAAACCGAGATGACCGGGGTGCTAGACGAGAAGACCCGTAACGCGATCCTGGAGACCATTCCGCTTGGGCGACTCGGCCAACCCGATGAGGTTGCGGCGCTGGTCTGCTTTTTGGCTTCGGATGTGGCCGCCTATATCACCGGCCAAACCTTCGGGATTGATGGTGGGATGGTGATGTCGTAGCATTCACGATACACCGCAGACTGGCAAGATACCGGTCTGCGGCATATCGTGACCAGGGCATGGGCAAAGTTCTTGGGGCTGCGCCCCCAACCCCAATTTTTGTTGTTTTTTGGCGGCTACGCCGCCAAAAAACAACAAAAAAGATTTTCGGGGGCGGCGAAGCCGCCCCCCAACCCCCACCGAAGGTGGACTTTGTCCATGCCCTGGTATCGTGACCGGCAAGATGCCGGTGCTACCATGAGATTTTTATGCTAAACAAGGTTCTTATCGCCAACCGTGGCGAAATCGCCGTCCGCATCGTCCGCGCCTGCCAGGAGTTGGGCATCCGTACTGTCGCCGCCTTTAGCGAAGCCGACCGCGACTCGTTGGCGGTGCGCCTCGCCGATGAGGCGGTCTGTATTGGCCCCGCTGCACCAGCCAAATCCTACCTCAACACCCCGGCGCTGATCAGCGCCGCGCTGATCACCGGTTGTGATGGGATTCATCCGGGCTACGGCTTCCTCTCCGAGAATCCCTACTTTGCCGAGATCTGTGCCGAGTGTAAGCTGACCTTCATTGGCCCGACTGCCGAGATCATCCGCCTGATGGGCGATAAGTCCATTGGTCGCCAGACGATGCGCGCCGCTGGGGTGCCGATCATCCCCGGCTCAGAAGGTGAACTGCAATCGGTTGAAGAGGCGGTGGATCTGGCACGCGAGATCGGCTACCCGGTGCTGCTCAAACCGAGTGCGGGCGGTGGTGGGCGCGGCATGCGTGTCGCCCACGACGAGAACGAACTGATTCGCGCCTTCTCGACCGCTCGCGCCGAGGCCGAGGGCGCGTTTGGGCGCGGTGACCTGATCCTCGAAAAGTATCTGCCCAAGGTGCGCCACGTCGAGATCCAGGTCTTAGCCGATGCCTATGGCCACGCCATCCACCTTGGCGAACGTGATTGTTCGGCCCAGCGGCGCCACCAGAAGATCCTCGAAGAAGCCCCCTCGCCCATCGTCACTCCAGAGATGCGCGCCCAGATGGGCGCTGATGCCCTACGCGGCATCCAGTCCATCGGCTACCTCAACGCGGGTACCTTGGAATTCCTGATGGACACTGATGGTAACTACTACTTCATCGAGATGAATACCCGCATTCAGGTCGAACACCCCGTCACCGAAATGGTCACCGGCATAGACCTGCTGCGCTGGCAATTGCGGATCGCCTCCGGCGAACGCTTGACGCTCCAACAGAATGATATTAGAATAGCCCAGCATGCGGTTGAATGCCGGATCAATGCCGAAGACCCGGAGCGGGATTTTCTCCCCGCCGGGGGCGAGATCGAATTCTACCTACCGCCCGGTGGGCCAGGGGTACGGGTTGACTCCCACCTCTATGCGGGCTACAACCCACCCGGAAGTTACGACTCACTGTTGGCAAAGATTATCACCTATGGCGATACTCGTGACGATGCGCTGAACCGTATGCGCCGCGCATTGCACGAGTGCATCATCACCGGGGTAAAGACGACGATCCCGTTTCAGCTACACCTGATCGACGATCCGGCCTTCCGGGCCGGGAATATCTCGACTGGCTATGTTGCAGAACTGCTCCAGCGCTGGAAGGACGAGCGTGCCGCAGGCGTCGCTTAGCCAGAGGTACATTAGGCACCATGGTGGATCGCTGTTTAACAAACCATCACGTAGCCCCAGTTAGGGAGGTTGGCCGTGGCTAGTCTACGCCACCGGGTGCGGATCGCGGCGCTCCAGATTCTCTTCGAGGTCGATGCGACCGATCACCCGATCGACGTGGTCTATGAACGTCGCCTCGCTGAAGAGGAGCTGACGTCGGAGGGCGAACGCTTTCTGAACCGGATCGTCTTTGGTGTGTGGGAGCATCGCTCCTACCTCGACCGGATCATCGAAGAGGCCGCGCCGAACTGGCCGGTCACGCAGATGCCCGGTGTAGATAAGGCGATTCTACGGATTGCGATCTTTGAACTGCTGATTGATGAGGCCGAACAGACCCCCGTCAAGGCAGTGATCAACGAGGCGGTTGAGTTGGCCAAACACTTTGGCAGCGACAACTCAAGCCGCTTTATTAATGGTGTGCTGGGAACGGTAGTCAGTCGCTACCGACCCGGACATGAGGATCTGCTCATCAACGATGAGGATGTGTGAGCGGGTTGAAGCGCCGGTTGTGTGGTTCTGCTCTGTCAGCGGCGATTGGGCCGCATCTGGCAGCGAACATAGTGAGTCGTTACACGAAAGGTAGATAGTTCATGGCTTCTCAGGAGATCCAGGATCGCCTGCGCAAGATCGTCGCCGAACAGCTCGGTGCCGATGAGACCAGCGTTGTCCCCAGCGCCCACTTCACCGATGACCTGAACGCCGATTCGCTCGATCTGGTCGAGCTGATCATGGCGCTTGAGGAGGAGTTTGGCATCGAGATCCCCGACGATGATGCCGAGAAGATCGTCACCGTGGCCGATGCGCTCAACTATCTGGATGCGCACATGCCTGATGGCGAGTAGTTAACCTGCCCTTGCCCCTTTGAAAAGCTCAGGGCTGCTCTTGCCCCCCTCGCCCGTTCGTTGCACGAACAGGCGAGGGGGGTTCGTGTAGGAGGTCGCACTTGCGACCTATTCTAGTTCCGCCAGGTACTCCTCCAACTGTACCGCCGAGATGATCCCCACATGGCGGCGCTGGATCGTCCCATCCCGATTGATGAAGAAGGTCATTGGGAGGCTGGTAGCCCCATAACGGTCGCCAATATCCCCGCTCATGTTGGCGATCAGTGGGAAGGTGAGGCCGAGTTCATTCCCAAACGCGCTGATGACAGACGGGGCTTCGTTGCGGTTGACGGCCAAGATGACGAGATCATCGCGGTAGGTTTGGGCGGCCTGCTCAAAGGTCGCCATTTCGGTACGGCATGGGCCGCACCAGGTGGCCCAGAAGTTGAGGATCACCGGTGTGCCACGCAGATCACTCAGCTTGTGGCGGGTGCCATCGGCCATGGTGTAGCTGAAGTCGGGGGCGCTGCTGCCATCGGCGGGGCGCTGGGTGCCCGTCGTGAGCATTTCGCTCTGGGTTGCGAGGCTGAGGCCGCCTTGGCTGGCTGGCGCGGCGGGTGTGGCACGTGCGCAACTGCTGAGGCTGAGAGCGAGCAGGATGAGGATGACGAGGCGTGGCATCGGTTCTTCCTTATGGTTTGGGGGGCGATGCGATGGGGAAACGCACCCAAAAGGTACTCCCCACCCCCACCTGACTCTCTACCCCTATGGCTCCGCCGTGCGCCTCAATGATCGAACGCACAATCGCAAGCCCCAACCCCGAACCACCCGTCTGTTGGCGGGCTTGGTCGGCACGGTAGAGGCGCTCAAAGATGTTGGGCAGGTGCTCAGTGGGGATGCCCGCACCAGTATCGCGTACCTGCATGATGAGTTGCTCGGCATCGCGCTGCGCACGTAACTCAATGCTGCCTCCCTCTGGGGTGTGGCGGATCGCGTTACTGACCAAGTTCCCCAACGCCCGACAGAGGCGTTCAGCATCCACCACCACCTCCGGCAGATTCTCGGCCACTGTGTAGCGTAATGCGATCCCCGCCTGCTCAGCGGTGTGGCTGTAGGTCTCGGCCACATGGGCCAGGATCTGGGCGGGTGGGCTGGCCTGCAACTGAAGCGTCAGTTCCCCGGCGTCGGCTAACGAGAGTGTGTGCAGGTCATCCACGAGGCGTTGCAGGATCTGGACTTCGGCGTAGAGTGTTGCGAAGCGTTCAGGGGTGGGCTTGAGAATCTGATCACGCAGCGACTCCAGGTAGCCGGAGAGCACCGTCAGGGGAGTCCGCAGATCATGGGCGATGTCGGCGGTCATCTGGTGGCGCAGTTGGATGGCGTGCGCCAGATCGGCGCTCATCTGGTTGAACTGGGTGGCGAGTTGGCCCAGTTCGTCGCGTGAACGCACGCGAACTTGGTGCCCCAGTTCCCCGGCGGCGATGCGGCGGGTCGCGGCGGTCAGTTCGCGTAGCGGGCTGGTGATCAGGCGGGCGAGGAGGATACCCAGCACAAGCGCGATCACTGCGGTGATGATGGCCGCAATGGCTAAGGCAGCATCGGTACTGGCCAGGTAACGCTCCTCGTCGGGGTCGCGCAAGGAGGCAATATCGGGGGTGATCACCACACCAATGATGCTCTGACCACTCATGACTGGGGTGCCAGTGGCAAGGGTGTTGGCCGGTAGTAGCTCACCTACCTGATAGCTCTTGGTGGCAATCAACACCCGCCCCTGGGGATCGGCGAGGCCAAAGAGGAACGTGAAACGACTGGGGCGTAGCGGTATTCCGCCATTGGGCGGCTCTTCATCGTGCGGGTGGCGTTCATCACGCTCCAGCACCCACTGGTTGATCCCGATCAGGCTGCCACGCGAGACGTAATAGTCGCTGACGCGGTTGACGAAGAACTCGCGCTGTTGGCCGATCACAAAGGCATCAAACTGGGCACTCACGAGTTGGCGCACGAAGACAGCCGCCAACACCGCACCCACCAGACTGGTGAGCAGGAAGGCGAGAACGAGTTTGGAACTGAGCGAACGCATAGGGTTAGTCCACACGGCAGCGGTAGCCAACACCAAAGACGGTCTCGACGTAGCGTGGTTGGGTTGGGTCGGGTTCGAGTTTCTTGCGCAAGTTACGGATGTGGACATCAATCGTGCGCTCAACGCCTTCGTAGTCGTTGCCCTGGAGGCGTTCGAGCAGTTGTTCGCGGCTAAAGACGCGCCCCGGCGACTCCATCAGTGCCGCGAGCAACGCAAACTCCGAGGGGGTCAGTGAGACATCGCGGTTCCCGTCACGCACCATGCGGGTAGCGCGGTTCAGGGTCAGTTCGCCCACCCGCAACACCTCATCGGGGTTGATTGCGTCGGGGGCGGTGCGGCGCAACACGGCGCGCACGCGGGCGACCAGTTCGTGCATCCCGAAGGGCTTGGTGACATAATCATCGGCTCCGAGTTCCAGGCCCACCACCTTATCCGATTCGGCAATCCGCGCTGTGAGCATAATCACCGGCGTCGTATGGCGTTTACGAAATTGCTGCATAAACGCGAAGCCATCGAGCTTGGGCATCATCACATCAAGCAGGATGAGGTCGGGATTCTCGCGTCCGGCCACCGCAAGCGCCTCGGAGCCATCGGAGGCGGTGATCACGCGGAAGCCATGTTCGCTCAGGTAATCTTTAAGTAAGAGCCGTACATTGGCGTGGTCGTCAACGACGAGGATAGTTTTGCTCATGAGGGCACTCCGATTCGTGCGTATGCTCGTGCTAGTATACCCGCTGAGTGTTCAGATTCAGTATAGGGATTGTGTACCTCTTCTACACACGCCATGAACATAATGGCGCTAGAGTTGTGGGAGAATATCTACATACGAGGAGAATCTGATGCTGCCTAACCCCTCCACACCGCCCCGCCGATTTGCTCCCCACATCATCGCGCTGGTGGGGGTACTCATCCTGGCGCTTGGGTTACGGGTCAGCAACCTAGAGGCAGTAGGTGACGGTAATCTCTACTATACGGCTGGAGTTGCCAGTATGCTCCAGTCGTGGTCCAACTTCTTCTTTGTGGCTGCCGAACCGGGCGGTTCGGTCAGTATTGATAAACCACCACTTGGTCTCTGGATTCAGGCTCTTTCAGCGTATGTACTAGGCGTCAATGGTGTGGCAGTCATTTTACCCCAGATCATTGCTGGGGTAATGGCAGTGTTGCTCCTCTATCACCTGATTGCGCGTCAGTTTGGCGTATGGCCGGGCGTGGTGGGCGCACTAGCGTTGGCAATCACTCCGGTAGCAGTGGCAACAGATCGTAACAATACCATGGATAGCCTATTGATGCTTACCCTGCTGCTGGCTGCGTGGGCAGTGATCAAGGCAACCGAACAGGCGCGGCTACGTTGGCTCTTGCTCGGTGCATTCCTGGTGGGGCTAGGCTTCAATATCAAGATGCTCCAGGCATTTTTGCCTCTGCCCGCATTCATTGCGCTCTACTTTTTGGGAGCCAACCTTGGTTGGTGGCGCAAGATCGCCCATCTAGCCCTGGCTGGCCTAGTGGTGGGGGGCGTCGCCTTGGCTTGGCCGATTGCCGTTGATCTGACACCAGCGAATATGCGTCCTTATGTGGGCAGTAGCACCAACAACACGGTCACTGAACTGATCATTGGCCATAACGGGCTGAGCCGCCTCTTTGGGCGTAGCACGGGGACGCAGCCAACCGACCCCGTTCTGCCAACCACGATGCACGGTGCAGATGGTGGGATGCGCCCACCTCCACCATTGAACGGAGATGTCGGAACCCGCCCACCGCCGGGTGGGGGTGGGCCAGGGAATGAGATCGGCCCGCCGGGGCTATTACGGCTCGTGAGCGCTCCACTGAGCAACGAGGTCAGTTGGTTATTCCCGGTTGGGTTGTTGGGGATGGGCTTACTCGCATGGAGCGCACGGTTCCGGTTACCTCTTGCACCGCAACACCAAGCAGTAGTTCTATGGGGTGGTTGGCTCCTGATCGCGCTAGTCTTTTTTAGCAGCGCCTCGTTCTACCACGCCTACTACCTGATCATGGTTGCGGCCCCGGTGGCCGCACTCGTTGGGGGAGCGGTGGCACACATCTTCGCCCAGTCGGGGCAGCGGGGGGGCATCATGCTGCTGCTCATCACTGCTAGTACCCTCGTGGCCCAAGACCAGATCGCCTCGGCCTACCTCAGCGAGCGTTGGTGGATGCCATGGGCCTACGCACTGCTCGTACTGGCGGCGGGTCTCTGGATGAGCAGAAGACCCATGCTCACACGGGTCGGAATGGTGACGGCGCTGGCCTGCATCCTACTCACCCCACTGGTCTGGTCGGTTTATACCAGTAGCGATCCCAACCCAGATGTGCGGCTACCCCACGCCTACGACGGAACCAGCCAATCCTTGGGCGGTGCCGCTAACCAGGAACCAACCGAAACAGCCCTGATCAGCTTTTTAACCGCCAACACCCAGGATGTCACCTACCTCGTCGCGGTACCGAGCGCCAACGAAGGTGATCGCTATGTCCTCGCAACTGGGCGTCCGGTGCTCTATATGGGCGGCTTCTCCGGCAGTGATCCGGTGGTTGATAGCGAAGATCTGGCTCAGATGGTGGCAAATGGCACATTGCGCTACATCTTGTGGGGCGAACAGCGAGGAGGAAGTAGCGAACTCGGTGCGTGGATCACGAGCCACGGCACGTTGGTGGAGGGGATGGGATTGCGTGAGGGATGGGGGTTACAACTCTACAGGCTACAAAACCCGGTGGGGCGCATCACAACGCGCCCCACACCTATGCGTCTCTACCTAGAACATCAAGCCGCCATCAACCGAGAGCACCGTGCCGGTGATGAAACTGGCCTCATCGGATGCGAGGAAGAGGTAGGCATTGGCAATATCCTCAGACACACCGATGCGGCGGAGCGGGGTGCGCTCCTTCATCGACTCGATCACCTTGTCGGGTACCGAGGCGATCATGTCGGTCTGGATGAAACCGGGGGCGACCGCATTGACGCGGATACCACTTGGCCCCAGTTCGCGTGCCCAGGTCTTCGTCATGCCGATCACCCCGGACTTCGCGGCGACATAGTTGCTCTGGCCGAAGTTGCCATAGAGTGCCACCACCGAAGCGGCATTCAGGATGACCCCATTGCCGTGGGTGATCATATACGGGGCGGCGTATTTACTGCATAGCCAGACCCCCTTGAGGTTCACGCCGATCACCGCATCCCACTGATCCTCGGTCATCTTCTGCATGCGGGCATCGCGGGTAATGCCAGCATTATTAACCAGAATATTGATCCCGCCGCCCCACTCATTGGCCGCACGCATAGCAACCTCAACCGACTCGGTGCGGGCCGCATCGAGAAAGACCGCACGAGCCTGACCATCAGCCTGCTCGATCTCGGTTGCCACCGCCTGCGCGGCGGTCATATTCACATCAGCCACCACCACCTTGGCCCCTTCGCGGGCGAACGTGAGCGCGGTCTGACGACCAATTCCCTGCCCACCACCAGTAACGATGGCAACTTTGTTCTTCAGGCGCATAGTAGCGTGCTCCTCTGCACTAGGTTGTAGTTCAAATGACAGAAAGGGGCGCAGTGCATACTACGCCCCGATGGTGGGTCTTCTATTTACTCCGCTTGGCTAACCACGCATCAATCTGGGGCCAGACACGCTTGTTCGCGCCGCTGCCGACCATCATCCCGATATGGCCACCGCGCATATGCAGTAGTAGCTTATCCTTCGTGCCGACCTTATCCATCACGGTGGTGGATTGGCACGTGGGCACGATATGGTCTTTATCGGCAATCACATTCAGGAAGTTGCAGCGCAGGTTGCGCAGATCAACCAACTCGCCACGCAGACGCAGCGTCCCCTCCATCAGCCGATTTTCGCGGTAGAACTCCACCACCCACTGGCGGAAGGCGGCACCGGGGAAATCAACCAGATCGGTGACCCACTTATTCATAGCGAGGTACGAATCGACCACCGCCGGGTTGTCGAGGTTGTCCCACAGTTTGAAGTAGGTGCTGATGAAGTTCTCGACTGGCTTGAGCATTTTACTGCCATAGTCAATCATCGAACCGGGCATATTGCCATACTGGCGAACCAGTTCATCAACATTGTAGTACTCGGTGGTGAGCCAACGGTTGAATGGCCCGGCCTGCTTATCGGCAAAATCGAGCGGCGCGGTCAGCAGGATCAGGTTACGGATGCCATCATTGGGGCGCATGGCCGCATAGAGGGTGGTGAGCATCGCACCGATACACCAGCCCAACATACTAAACTCACGCCGCCCAATATGGCGCTGCATTGCCCGGACGATACGCGGCAGATAATCGAGCACATAATCGTCCATCTGGTAGTGGGCATCTTCGAGGCCAGGGCTGCCCCAATCTACCATATAGACATCATAGCCCTGGTGGAGCAGGTACTCGACAAAACTATTCCCGGGACGCAGATCGAAAATATCCGGGCGGTTGATCAAGGCAAAGATGAGCAGAAGCGGTACCGGATGGCGCTGTTCAGGCGGGAGTACTGGAGTGAAGTGGTAGAGCTTCGCCTTATTCAGCGTCCAGATGACCGTTTTAGGTGTCTGGCCGATCTTAACATCCAGACGATTCGCGGCGAGTTTGGCGAAGGTATCGCTACTCTTCGTAAATCGCTCAAGCTCTTCAAAAAAGCGCTTCGTCAAGACTTCGGGGTCGAGGGCCGGGTCTGGCACAGTAGTCATACGCTACTCCCTACGCTATGGGTTCGGCTGAAGGCAGGCGAAAGGCTCAGGTGTGCTCGCAGCTACTCACTCGTTGTGCGGCGGGTTCGTCGCGCAGCGGGCTTGGTAGCCGGATCACTCTCCGGGTTGGCTTCGGCAGCAGAAGCGTCCTCGGCGGGCTCAGCGACGAGGGCGGGAGTTGCCAGGGCGCGTAGGGCAGCCAGAATATCATCAAGACGGGCATCCATGTCGTCAAGCCGCATCTCGATGTTGGTCATCCGTTGGGCCAAACTGACCATTTCGGAGCGTGAGGGGAGATTCGCCTGCTTGAGATACGCCTCCATGTACTGGTTCATGGCCTTCTGCATTGGAGCTGAGGCGGCCAGCATGGTGTCGAGCTGGATACCGAGCGCCTTCGAGAAGGTTTCGGTATTCACCATGGTAGCCATACCCTTGGCCCAGGCATCCAGATTCGCATCGCGAATCGTGCGCCAAGTACCAACTGGGT
The DNA here is from genome assembly GCF_004138135.1 of Candidatus Oscillochloris fontis. Lineage (GTDB taxonomy): Bacteria > Chloroflexota > Chloroflexia > Chloroflexales > Chloroflexaceae > Oscillochloris > Oscillochloris fontis. The sequence continues at coordinate 30,913 of NZ_RYFD01000021.1, read as the reverse complement.
CGGTGAAGTCGAACCCCTCGTTCTGGTTGGTGGTCATTCTGGATCTACTACTTTCTAGGTGATCGCCCGTGATCACCGCAACACTCCTGCTGTATGGGTGATGAGGACCGCAGTGAGAGTCCCGGCTAAATTTTACAGTATCACTCCTAGTTACACGAAGGTTACGAGGGAGAATCCTATGTTTGGTTGATGTTTGGCGGCGCAGCCGCCAAACATCAACCAAAAAAGATCTTCGGGGGCGGCGCAGCCGCCTCCGCCCCCCCCCACCGCCGTAGGCGGCATCCGTCCTACGACGGATTGACGCTCGGTTGGAAACTCCGTATACTTAGCCCGTAGCCTAATTAGACGATTGGCTAAATACTATGCAGAACGCACTCACCCAAACCATGCAGGCGCTTGCCGACCCAACGCGGCGGGCCATTCTTCAGATGCTGAATGATGGTGATATGACTGCCGGCGAGATCGCGGCGCGTTTTGCGATCACGGCACCGAGTGTGTCGCACCACCTGAATGTACTCAAAGCGGCGGAACTGGTGCTGACCCAGCGCCAGGGGCAGAAGATCATCTACCGCCTGAATACCACGGTGGTGCAGGAGATGTTGCAACAAATGATGCAGATCTTTCGGGTTGGTGGCCTAGAGCAGCGACCGACTGAAGGGGAGGAGAACGATGCGTAACCTACGCGCACTCTATGTGCTTGTGGCGGTGATGTTTATCAGTGGTTTGATTGCGCTCCCCTACATGCCCAATCCGGCTCCAATGCACTGGAATATTGCGGGTGAGGTGGATGGGTATGGACATCCGCTGCTGGCGGTTCTGTTGGCTCCGATCATCGCGTTGCTGATGGTGGTGCTGATGCCGCTCTTGCCCAAGTTCGATCCGCGCCGCGAGAACTATGCGAGCTTTGCGGGCAGTTACCACCAGATTATGACGGCGCTGGTGCTCTTTTTTGCGCTGGTGCATGGCCTAGTGATTGCCGCCGCCCTGGGCTGGCCGGTGAGTGTGCCGCGCACCATGATGGTGGGGATGGGTTTGCTCTTTGGCCTGATCGGGAATGTGTTGGGGCGTGTGCAGCCCAACTATTTTGTCGGTATCCGCACGCCATGGACGTTGGCCGATCCTGAGGTCTGGCGACGCAGCCATCGGGTGGGCGGGCGTATGTTTGTGGCTGCCGGGGCCTTCACGCTGCTGCTGGGCCTCTTTGCACCAGAGGTGGTGGGGTTTAGCCTCGGTCTGACGGCAATTCTGGTGGCGGCGTTTGGTTCGATGGCCTATTCCTATTGGGTCTCGCGCCAGCAGACGACGCGCTAACTGTTCACCCATGGGGTAACAAAGTCTCTGATTGACGCAAAGGCGCGAAGACGCAAAGGGTTCGATTGGGGTCTATCGTAAAGACTTTGCGCCTTGGCGTCTTTGCGTCAAAACCGAGATATTAGGTTCATGCCGCATGTATAGTTTCACGAGGAATGTTATGCCTACAACCATAGACCGCAAAGGACTGATTAGCTACATCGCGCTCTCGTTCGGCTTGGCCTGGTTGGTGGTGAGTCCGCTCTGGATCAGTGGCCAGGGCTTGGCCTTCCCTATGGCTCTGCCGCTGATGACGGCGATGATGTTTGCGCCCACTATCGCCGCGCTGGTTGTCTCGCGCTTCATTAGCCCACCCCAGGGCGATGCGCGCGATGCACTGGGCGTGCGTTTGGGCAAGGGGCGGCGCTGGGGGTGGTACTGGCTCTTTGCGTGGCTGCTAATCCCGCTGATCAACCTCGTGGCACCCTTTGTTGGCGCGGCCTTGGGTCTCATCCAGCTTGATCTGGTCAATTTTTCGGCCTACCGGGAACTCTTGGCCCAGGCCGAGGCGATCAGTGGCCCAGTACCCATCGCGGCCTCTACGTTGGTGATGATCCAGATCGCTGCTGCCTTTACGATTGCGCCGATCCTCAACGCGATTCCCACGCTGGGTGAGGAGTTGGGCTGGCGCGGTTACTTGTTGCCACAACTGCTCCCGCTCGGCCAGTGGCCTGCGCTGCTGATCAGCGGGGCGATCTGGGGGCTGTGGCACGCGCCGGTGATCCTGCTTGGCTACAACTACCCCGACCATCCCGTGTTGGGGGTGCTGTTGATGACCGGCTTCTGTATCATTTGGGGCATTCTCTTCGGATGGCTACGGCTGGCCACCGGGAGTGTCTGGCCGGCCATGATTGCCCACGGGGCGCTCAACGGGAGTGCCGGGATCACCTTCCTGCTGCTCCAGGCGGGGACGAGTTACGACACGGCGCTAACCGGGCCAACCGGGATGACCGGCTGGATCGTGCCTCTGTTGGTGATTGGGCTGTTGATGGGGGTGCGGCAGTTGCCGCTGCGCGATCCGCGTTGAGGGCTTGCATGGTACAACGAACTTCCAGGAAGTTTCGAGCTTCCTGGAAGTTCCATGGGAGCGGGGGTACCCCAACCTTATACCGTCTTGGAGAAGGCCATCCGCTCCGAAGTCTTCGCCAAGTGAGCATCCAACTCCATCGCCAACAGGCGCACGAAGAAGCGGCCCAGCGGCGTTACCTGGATGCGGTCGGGGAGCAACTCAATGAAGCCATCCTCGACATAGGCTTCCATACGCTCCAGATCCTCGCCCAAGGCATCCTGCAAGCTCATCCCATACGTGGTACGGGTCAGATCGTAGGGTAGTTCCAGGTTACACATCAGGTGCAGAATAACCTGCCGCCGCATCAGGTCGTCTTCAGTCAGCTTGTAGCCCTTAACGATGGGCAACTTACCGGCAGCAACCATCTTCTGGTACTTACCGAGGTGCGGCTCGTTCTGCACAAAGCGGCCAACGATATCGCTGATGCTGCTCATGCCGAAGGCGATCATATTCGAGGCCGGGCGGGTGGTATAGCCCATGAAGTTGCGGTGCAAGCGCCGCTCACGCGCTGCAATCGCCAACTCATCATCACGCTGGGCAAAGTGATCCATGCCCACCCAATCGTAGCCAGCCTCGCCCATCATGTCAATCGCCATGCGGAAGAGGCTAAACTTGGTGAAGGTATCGGGCAGCGCGGTGACATCAATCAGCTTCTGGTTGGACTTGACCCACGGCACATGCGCATAGCTGAAGCAGGCGATCCGGTCGGGGCGCAGATCGCGGATCGCGATCACCGTATCGCGGAAACTCTCGGCGGTCTGCTTGGGCAAGCCATAGACCATATCCACATTGACGCTGCTGAAACCCAACTCACGGCTGGCGCGGAAGAGCTTCTCGGTCAGATCAAACGGCTGGATGCGGCCAATCGCCTCTTGCACCGCCGGGTTGATATCCTGGACACCGAAACTGATGCGGTTGAACCCGAGTTCGCGGATCTGCTCAAGCTGTTCAACCGAACCGATGCGCGGATCAAACTCAATCGCCACTTCGCCGTCGGCACTAATCAGGAAATGCTCATTGAGCAGGCGCACCAGCCGCTCCATCTGGGGCTGGTTCAGAAAGTTGGGTGTACCGCCACCCCAATGCAACTGCACCACCTGACGTCGCGCCCCCAATTGGGGGACAACCAGATCCAATTCACGCTCAACATAATCCAGATACTTATCCACCACATCCGCGCGCGTTGTCACGGTTGCGTTACAACCACAATAGGTGCAGCGCTCGGCGCAGAAGGGCAGGTGAACATAGAGCGAGATCGGATCGTGGTTGCGGGTCGCGAGGTCATTCAACGCCTCACGATACTCCGCCTCGCCAAAAGACTCAGTCCACGCCGGTACGGTCGGGTAACTCGTATAGCGCGGGCCGGGTTTGTTATAACGCGCCAGCACCTCTGGCGTGATGACAACATCAGACATAATAGCTCCCATCAGTAATGACGGTAGGGATTCGGGAGCGGCTGCGCCGCTCCCGAAGATCATGTTGGTTGGTGTTTGGCGGCGCAGCCGCCAAACACCAACCAACATGATGATCAAAACCTAGCAACTCATCTGCGCATTGGGATCGCGGTGGCCGAACTCAGAGACCTCGGTGCCATCGAGCGGCAGGTTGAGCGTATTCTCGGCCTGGTGCTTGATCAGTTCGGGGTCATAGCGGTCGGGGATGGCACCACCGAAGGTGGTATCGGCAACCAGTTCGGGGTGCTCTTCCTTCATACGGGAGATCTCATCGCGGGTGAAGATGCGGCTCTCATCGAAGCCGAGGTCAACCTCCATCTGGCCACCGCGCATATGCACGCGGCCAATGTCGTAGAAGCGCTTCTCGAAGGTCGTCTTGGCGAAGGCGCGCAGACAGCCCATCATATACTTGCGCTTCTCCGGGTCCTTGATGAAGGGATACTCAAGGAACGCCTTGCGCATGTAGAAGCGGGCATAGTTGCGCAGCACACCCTTGAGCACGTCCTCACGCTCCATCAGGTCGGGCTTCATGATCGGGGTAACGAAGTTGTACTTGGAGTAGTCGCGCACCTCAACCCGGTCGCCGAGATCCTCAAAGAGTTCCGCGAAGGGCCAGGGGGTGTACATGTTCCAGTTGGCCATGTCCACCTTCCAATCGCGGGCGTAGTTATACGTCTCCTCGATCAGTTCAGGCGTCTCATTCTCCATACCCATGATGAACTGGGCCTCAGCGACCATTCCAGCGTCCTGGATGAGCTTAATTGCTTCCTTATTCTGGTCAATGGTGGTCTGCTTACGGAAGATCTCTAGGTTCATCTGGGCGGCAGCCTCGGTACCGAGCGAGATATGGATGAGGCCGGCCTTGCGCCACAAGGGCAAGAGCGCCTTATCGCGCATAATGTCGGTCACACGGGTATTGATACCCCAGAGCACCGGGAGCTTCCGCTTGGCCAGTTCTTCACACAGGGCGGTGAACTTCTTACGATTGAGGGTCGGCTCCTCATCGGCAAGAATGAAGAAGCCCACGTTATGATCGCGCACGAGCGTCTCAACCTCATCCACAAACTTCATGGGGTTGCGAGCGCGGTAGCGACGCCAGAACTTCCACTGCGAGCAGAAGCGGCAGGTGAAGGGGCAGCCACGGGCAAAGTTGGGTACTGCCACGCGAACATTCATGGGAACATAGATGTACTTGTCCCACTCCAGCAAGCTCCAATCGGGAGCCAACTGATCCAGATCGGCAATCGGGTCAGCGGCGGGGGTCGCCACAACCTTGCCATCTTCCAGGTAGGCAATACCCTTGATGTTGACGCGATCTTTGAGGTCGGTACCGGCCTCAATGCTGCGCATCAACTCAACAATGATCTCCTCAGCCTCACCACGAACGATATAATCAATCCAGGGTGCCTCGCTGAAGACCTGGGTATACATGAAGGTTGGGTGGATACCACCAAGGATGAGGCGCGCATTGGGGCGCTCCTCACGCGCCAGACGCAGCGTCTCTTGGGCCTTGAGGATCATGGGGGTGATCGCCGTGGCCATGATCACATCGGGCTTATTGATCCGGATGATTTCGCGCAGTTTATCGTTTTCAATATGGAAGGTCATCGCGTCGATAAAGCGCACATTCTCATAGCCAGCGCTCTTCAGCGCACCACCAATGTAGGGCACCCAGCTAGGCGGCCAGTTGCCCGCAATTTCGGCGCCACCCGCGTGGTAGTTCGGCTGGATCATCATGATCCGCATGTCGGTACTCCTTAGTTTGCCTTGGTAACGTTACGTAACATAGACCTTAGAGAACAATCTGATAGACACACGCCGCCCCGCCCTGCGCCTGACAAGCCGTTTCGCGCAGGGTGATGCGCGGATTAACAACGCGACGGAGCAACTGCGTAAAAGCACCGCAGTAGTAGCGGCACAGAACGGCGGCAATCGCCGTGGTGTCTCGATCCACCGGCTTGCCGATGCTCAGCCATGGGGTACGGCCGAGGTGGAAACTGAACTTCCCGCTCCCAGCAAATGTCCATGCATGTTTGCTGATCGCAAGGAGAAGCAGACGTAGCCCTAGCGGAGCGGGGAGCATGCCCACCAGGGTCTGGAACGGGCCGGGGATACGGTTGGCCCGCACATAGTCGGCGGTGCGCTCGCCCGAACGAAAGAGTATTTCACCCGCTCGCTCGCCCCCTAGGCGCGGGGTTAGCAACTCGACGAGCGCATGGAACTGCTCTTCGGGGATCATTTCGTGGGGGAGTTCGCTCAGATAGACCTCGGCCCCTCCGGCGAGAAGTTTGGGTAACTCCTCTGGCGCGTATACCTCGCGTAAGGCCGCGATTGTCTGAATGATCGCGTTTGGGCCGATCCTGGCCGCGTGCATGGTGGCCGGTACCACGGCATCCTCCAACCTTAGCCGACGGGAACCGCCGACCATGATGTGACCACTATGTAGTTCAGATTCTAGACTACACACACTATAGTACCGAGAGTGCCTGTCGTGGGAGAGCGAGAACCAACCAGGGGTTGTAGTGCCTTAACCAAAAATCTCGCTCAGATATAGTACATCACATCGCCACGTTGCTGGCGCTTGCGCTGACACAGGTCGTCGAGCGTGATCTGAGCCAGGATGTGTTCGATCTGGCCGCGCACATCATCCCAGACCGTATCAATCAACATGTCATCATCCGGCTCGGTTGGTACGAGATCCTCGCGGGTAGCCTCCGCCGGGAGTAATGGCCCCTCTAGCACGATGATCGCATCGCGGAGGGTGATCGTCTCCGGGCTGCGGGCTAACATATGCCCACCTTGCGGGCCACGCAGGCTCTCGATCAGCCCGGCCCGGCGCATGGTAATCAGTAACTGGTTTAAGTAGTTGACCGGAATGCCCTGGCGAATCGCAATCTCTTCGCTCTGGACTGGCCCTTCACCATAGCGCTGGGCGAGATCAAAGAGCGCACGCAGGCCGTAGTCGCCTTTGCTTGAGATGCGCATCGTTGCTCCTGGCCAAACGAAAGATCACGACTTAAGAAACATTGGCCTATCCTATCATTAGCTGTGCATTGCGTCAATTTTTTTGCCTTTAGGCATCAAGGCATGTGCAAAGTTCACCGCCGGTGGGGGGGGCGGGGGCGGCTGCGCCACCCCCGAAGAACTTTTTTGTGGTGTTTTGGCGGCTTCGCCGCCAAAACACCACAACAATTGGGTTTGGGGCATAGCCCCAAGGTCGTTGCACATGCCCTGCCTTTCGACAAATTTGTGCGTAGCGACAAAATAATTCGTGCAGAGATACACAAATTATAACACGGAAAGTTGGCAATGGTATACTAGATCGTATGAATCTCCCACGTTACACCACCGTCCTCTTTGATCTTGACGGCACACTCACCGACCCCTTCGAGGGTATTTCACGCTCAATCAACTACGCGCTCGAACGTCTAGGCCGCCCAGCTATTCCACTAGAGATCCTGCGCACCTGGATTGGCCCGTCGCTGCGCGATTCGTTTGCCAGCGTCTTGGATGAAGATCGCGGCTTGGTCGAGCAGGCGGTGGCCCTCTACCGCGAGCGCTACGGCCCCATCGGCAGCACCGAGAATCGCATCTACCCCGGCATCCCGGAGTTGCTGGGCGACCTCAGCGCGGCGGGGTGTGCGGTCTGTTTAGCCACCTCCAAACCCCAGATCTTTGCCCGCCACATCCTCGAACACTTCGGGCTAGAGCAGCACTTCAGCGTGATTGGTGGGGCCAGCCTCGACACCAGCCGCGAGCGTAAGGCCGATGTGATCGCCTATGTCCTCGACCAGTTACCACCGCAACGCCGCGAACGGGTCGTTATGGTCGGCGACCGCGAACACGATGTGGCGGGAGCCACTGAGCATGGCATCCCGGCGATTGGCGTGAGTTGGGGCTATGGGAGTGCTGAGGAGTTGAGTGTGGCTGGCGCAGTTGCCGTGGTGGAGCGGGTGGTGGATCTGCGTCCGTTGTTGGGCGTGTAAAAGAGGATAATTCCCCCCTCTCCCGTGTGCGGGAGAGGGGGGCTAGGGGGAGGAGGGGCGTCTCTACTATTCTTCGATGTTATCGTCGTCATCGCCCATATCTTGGTCAATCTCCTCCAGCCCCAACTCCTCTTCTTCGTCACCGCCGCCAATGTACTCCTCGACGCTGGAATCATCATCGTCGTTGGAATCATCGTCGTCAATAACGTCCTCGTACTCCTCGTAGCGCAGGCTCGAAACATACATCGCCCCCTCGCCAAGCTTGCCGGGGAAGGAGATGCGCCCACGCTGGCTGGGGTCCTGGTAGGTCTCGCGGATGAGCAAGCGCACCAGACGCGGATCAGTTTGGGCAATCGCCGCGATGTAACGATTGCCGCCGTTGATCAATTCGGCCAAGCGCTGGCCCAGTTTGGGTTCTAGGCGGCCAACCACCGTCCCATCGGCATCAATCACATAGACTGTGCGACCTTCGATACGAAAGTCCATCTTCTCGCCGGTGACCAGAGCATCAACCGCAGGGCTGCGCGGCACATCAATCAGCGTCGTCAGCGCGGTGCGCCCGGTTTCGGTAATGAAGAGCCGCAGATCAACCTGCTGGCGGGGGGAGCGATTCTCCTGGCCATGATCAAAGCCACGCGCCAGCAGGGCATCAAGACGCTGCACATTCTTGCGCGCAATCGCATTGGTCGGGAAGAGGCGCAACGCCTGCTGGTAGCAATCGTGGCTCTCGCTATACTGGCCAAGCTCCATCAGCGCCTTACCCATACGGTTGTAGGTATCGGGGTCTTCACCCAGGGTCAGAATCTGGCGATTGACCTCCAGCGCCTCTGCCCAATTATTCATCGCGGCCAGCTCAACCGCCTTCTCCTGAAGCTTGCGGCGCATCCGCATCTTCTCATCTTGCTTTGCCAAGGGTGCAACTCCTCATTCTTCTATTATGTAATCGGGTTCCTCGTTCATCGCGTAGGGGCGAAGCATCGCTCACCAATCTCATCCGCGTTCCCCAGGCTCCAGGTGGGGCGTGCTTCGCCCCTGAAGCGACCAGGGGCTGGTCTGGGTAATATGGACATGCGCAATCCGGCCTGTCCAATCCGCCGCATCGGAAAAGAAGACCAACTTGTTGCCAGGGCTGCGCCCGCGCCACTTCCCGCGTGATTCGCCCTCAACTAGCACATCAAGCGTCTGGCCGAGCAGCATGGTGCTACGCTCGGTTGCGATCCGTTCGTGGAGTTGCTCCATGGCAATGCGGCGCACCTGTTTCTGCTCTTCAGAAACCGCCAAACTCGGATCAGCCTCTTGTTCTGCGGCGACCGTACCGGGGCGGGACGAGAAGGCGGCGATATGGATCTTATCGAAACCGATCTCCTCACACAGCGCCAGGGTCTGTGCGAAGTCTGCGTCCGTCTCACCGGGATGACCCACGATCACATCGGTGGTCAGCGAAATGTGGGGCATCGCGGCACGAATGCGGGCGATCAGATCGCGGTAGCGAGCGGTCGTATAGCCGCGCTGCATCAACGCCAGCACCCGATCCGAGCCAGATTGCACCGGCAAGTTGATCTCCGGCATACAGCGCGGTAGGCTGGCGACCGTCTCGATTAGATCGTCGGTCATCCAGGCTGGATGGGAGGTGAGGAAGCGCAGCCGCAGCAGGCCAGGGATGGCGTGGACAGCCCGGATCAGATCGGCAAGTTGGGGGCGAGTGGGCAGATCGTGGCCCCAGGAATCGACAATCTGGCCGAGGAGGACAATCTCGCGTGCGCCGTGGTCAACAATCCGTGTCACCTCAGTGACAATCTCTTCGAGCGGGCGCGAGCGTTCGCGGCCACGCCGTTGGGGGATGACGCAATAGCTACAGCGCATATTGCAGCCATACTGAATGGGGACATGCACTGCTACCGGCGGATTGGCCGCATCGCGCACGGGGAGTACCGGCTCATCGAGGGTGTAGATCGGATTGGGGGCCAGTGCCACCACCGCATCTACCGCCGAGGGCGAGACGAAATGATTCACCATGGGCAGTTGGCGCTCGAAGATCGAGCGGTTGTGCGGCCCGACCATACAGCCCCACAAGACCACGATAGTATCGGGGTTCTCGCGCTTGACTCGTACCAACTCACCGAGTTTACCAATAATCCGTTCTTCAGCACTAGCGCGTACACTACACGAGTTGAGCACAATAAAACTGGCCTGCTCAGGGCGAGCCGCCGGGCTATAACCAACCCCTTGCAGTGCAGCCTCTAGCCGCTCGGAGTCGGAGATATTCATCTGGCAACCGACAGTCCAGACATAATAGCGCCGCGAGCGCGGAGTCGCGTCGCGGTCGGGTCGGGTCGGCGCGTCGAGGAAACGCAGATCCTGCATGCGCGTGATCTAGGGTCGCGGTTGGATCGAAGGAGTACCTTCAACCCAACCCCACAACCATGGAGCTACCAGACAATAATCGGCAGACCGTACTCAAGGCTCTTAGCGGCTGCCTCCGTGAGCAATTCGAGGCAGCGATAGGCATCGGATGTATGTGAAACCCCGGCCTTGATCAACATGGGGCCAAGTTCGGCCAGTTCGCGCTGGAGGCGTGCCGAGGAGCCAAAGAAGGCGTTATCTTCCTGACCCTCTTCATCCTCAAACGAGAGCCAAACGGGCTGATCAAAATCAACCGGCATGTAGTAGCTATTGATGCCTTGAAGGTTGATAAGGTGCTGAAAGCGTGACTTAACCAGATCGTCCCACACATCGGTAACGGTGCGATCCAGATCTTCATCATCAATCGCCGGGCCAGCGGCGATCACCTCTTCAATATCGAGACCCTGTTCGAGCCGCGCCGCGAAGCGCGAGAGTTGGTAGAGCGCACCCATGCGTTCCAGTGCCCCCTCCCAAACCTCGGTACCGGGCTGTGAGAGCAGATCTACATCAATCCCCTCCTCGCGCAGTTGATCCTGCACGGTGGCGACCGACTCATATTCCTCTTCGTATACCGTGCGATCCTCATCGGGTCGCATTGTGATCATCGAGCCGACCACAAGATCCAGCTCGGAAACAACCTCATCACTCATGGCAGAACATTCTCCTTGGGCGCAGAGCGCATACGAACTCTAGTATACCATATAGGTCGGGGCGCAACATCGGCCCTACGGGTAACTGTTCACACTTGGGGTAAAGGAAGCTTCTGATTGACGCCAAGGCGCAAAGACGCAAAGGTTTTGTTGAAGGCTTTGCGCCTTGGCGTCTTTGCGTCAAAACCGGAATGCTAGGAGAACTGTGAACAATTACCCCTACGGCGGGTATCTAGGGCATGGGCAAAGTCATTGGGGCTGCGCCCCAAACCCTCATTTTTATGGTGTTTTGGCGGCGAAGCCGCCAAGCAATAACCCGAAAAGTGTAAAGGCTTTTTTACCTTGACAGCATGCCAGCAGCGTGATACACTACCAGCGAAATTCATTTTGTCTATATCTTGTAAGCAATATAACGAATTACTACCAAATATAGACAAACATCTTCTTTCGCTAGACATCAACCCCCAACATTTCGTCAACTTACTACTTACACTCCGATCAGTACCGGTCGGGGTTGTATGTTGTTTTGCCTACGGATTCGCCAATCAAGAAGCAAGGATTGCTATGACCACGCCAGCCGCCGCACCACCGGCCGCCCTCAGCGAGATTGCCCGGACGGTGCTGAAGAAGCGCTACCTGATCAAAGATGAGCAGGGGAAGGTGACGGAGACCCCAGAGACGATGTTTCGGCGCGTTGCCGAGACGATTGCGCAGATTGATGCGCGTTATGGGGCGACGCCGAGCCAAGTTAAGGCCCGCGCCGACACCTTCTACCATATGATGACGCAGGGCTTGTTTGAGCCGAATAGCCCGACCCTGATGAATGCCGGACGGCCATTGGGGATGTTGAGTGCCTGTTTCGTCCTGCCTGTGGATGATAGCCTGGAGAGTATCTACGAGACGATGAAGCACGCCGCATTGGTGCATCAGAGCGGCGGCGGTACCGGCTTCTCCTTCTCGCGCCTGCGCCCACATAACGACATTGTGCGCTCCACCATGGGCGTGGCGTCGGGGCCGGTCAGTTTTATGGAGGTCTATAACTACTCGACCGAGGCGATCAAGCAGGGTGGCACCCGCCGGGGGGCCAATATGGGGATCCTGCGCTGCGATCACCCCGATATTCTGCACTTTATTAGTGTCAAACAAGACCTCTCGCGGGTGACCAATTTTAATATCTCGGTGGCCGTTACCGATGCCTTTATGCGGGCGGTGGCCAATGATGAGGAGTATGATCTGCTCAACCCGCGCACTGGTCAGGTGCAACTGGCCGTCCGCGAGGCGCTCAAGCACCCCTTTACGGGTGAAGTGCTGGTGGAGGCCAATCAGCCCATGCGCCTGCGCGCACGGGTGGTTTTCGACCTGATCATCCAGTGTGCGCACGCCACCGGCGAACCGGGCCTCTTCTTTGTAGACCGTACCAATGAAGGCAATCCCGTTCCGGCGCTTGGGGAGTATGAGGCAACCAATCCGTTAAGCCTAGCGGCCTAAGCGAGTGATCGTTTAGGAAAACCTCGAATATCGGAGGAAGCCCGCTGGGGTCACTCCGACGCACAGCCCGTAAGGGAAGGCGCGAGAGAGCGACAAGAGGCATCTCGGTTCTGAGATGGTGATGCGCTCCGACCTGCACGTATAGTTGAAGGTGCAGCGTGTGGCAGAAATGACCACACCCCCCGCAAGGGGTGTAACAGACGTGGTGGTGAACAGCCGTTGCTCCCGTATGATTCGTGTAATTTGGGTAGTGTCAATTTGGGTCTCTTTGTCACCGCCAAGCAGACGGTGGATTGGGATAACCTGCGCACGGTGGTGCATGAGAGTACGCGCTTCTTGGACAATGTGATTGATGCCAACCACTACCCCTTGCCCCAGATCGGCGATCTGAGCCAGCGCATTCGGCGTATTGGCCTGGGGGTGATGGGCTGGGCGGATATGTTGGTCAAACTGGGGATCTCCTACGCTTCCGACGAGGCGATTGAGTTGGCGCGTGAGGTGATGGCGTTTGTGGATGAGGAGAGCAAGGTTGCCTCGGAACAATTAGCGCGGGAGCGTGGCACCTTTGCGGAGTGGGAGCAGAGTGTGTGGGGGCCAGATGCAACCTGCGCCCGCCGCCCGGATGGATCGCGCCTCCAGCCCTTCCGTGAACTGCGGAATTGTAATGTGACCACCGTTGCCCCCACGGGGACGATCAGTATCATTGCGGGTTGCTCGTCGGGGATTGAGCCGCTCTTCGCGATTGCCTTCTGGCGCCACCAAGCCGATGCGCGCATGCTCGATGTGAATGAGCAGTTTGTGGCCCAGGCGCAGCGCGAGGGCTGGTATAGCCAGGATTTGATGGAGCGCATCGCTGATAGTGGTCACATCCACCACTCCGAAGTCCCCGCCGAGGTGCAACGGGTCTGGACGACGGCCCACGATATTGCCCCGGAGTGGCATGTGCGTACCCAGGCCGCGTTCCAGGAATCGGTGGATAGCGCGATCTCCAAGACGATCAATATGCCCAACGAGGCCACGCCCGATGATGTGCGGGCGGCGTATGAACTGGCCTTCAACCTGGGATGCAAGGGCATCACCGTCTACCGCGATGGTTCGCGCAGCAACCAGGTGCTCTCGACGGGCAGCGGCGAGAAGGAGAAGGCTGCCGAGTCGGCTCCGGTGGTCATCGAGCAGCCGATCACGCCGCGTACCATCCCCGCCGATGGCCTGCCCAGCCACTCCTTCCCCGTCCAAACCCCGTTGGGCAAACTGCGCCTCTTCGTCACCGAATTGGACGAGAAGCCGTTTGAGGTCTTCGCCATTATTGGGCGGGCGGGCAGCGACGTGATGGCCTTCACCGAGGCGATTGGGCGGCTGACCTCGTTGGCGCTCCGCTGTGGCGTGCCGGTCAAGTTGATCGCCGAGCAACTCCGTGGGATTGGCGGGGCCAGCAGTGCTGGTTTCGGCCCCAACCGGGTACGCTCGGTGCCCGACGCCATCGGTAAGTTGCTCCAGGAACATTATGTCAACCCAGATCACCCGGAGCGCCCCAAGAGCCTCAAGTCGAGCGACCTCCCGCCGAGCGTCGCGGTCGTGATCGAGCACCCGGTCAGTTCGGGAGAGATCTGCCCCGACTGCCAGAATGCAACCTTGATGAATGAGGAGGGCTGCCGCAAGTGCCACACCTGTGGGTATAGCGAGTGCTAGAAGTGAACGCTGGGGAGGTGTTAGCACACCTCCCCAGGTCTTATTCGACACCCTCCGCACCCCTCAATCGGTATATGGATATAACCATCTACCAATGAGAGGGGATCTGCCATGTCCAACCTTGCGCATACTTGGTATCGTCGTCCGCAACTCATTGCCGCCGCCGTCTGCATCGTCCTGGGGCTGCTGATCCTCATTGTTGGCCCTAGCCTCCGCACCTCCGCCCCGCTTCCCGCCGACGACCTCGCCCTCACTACCTTTGTCGAACCTGATCCCGCGCCCATCGCCCCGATTGCGCCCACCACCATCCCCGATGTGATCGTGTATATTAGTGGGGCCGTCGCCGCGCCCGATGTCTACCGCCTCCCCGCCGATGCGCGCGTGCTCGATGTCGTACTCGCCGCCGGTGGTCTGCTGGCTGATGCGGCCAGTGAGCAGATCAATCTGGCCGCGCCGCTTACCGATGCTCAACACATCCACATCCCCCGCCAGAGCGATCCCGCTGCTGTGCCCGCCCCCGCCGAGGTCGCGGCGGCAAGTTCGGGTGGCGCGATCAATATCAACCGTGCCAGTGCGGTTGACCTTGAAGAACTGCCGGGGATTGGTCAAGCTCTCGCGGCGCGCATTGTGGCCTACCGCGATCAGCAAGGCCCCTTCGGTTCGGTCGAGGATCTTCAGCAGGTGAGCGGTATCGGAGAATCGCTCTTCAACCAGATCCGCCCGTTGGTTACGGTGAATTAGGAGACGCTATGCGCCAGACCAAGATCGTCGCCACGCTTGGCCCAGCTACCAACACCCCCGAACGTATCGCGGGCCTCATCCGCGCTGGAATGGACGTTGCGCGGCTCAACTTCTCCCACGGCACCCACGCCGAACACGCCGCCCGCATCGCCATGGTGCGCCGCGCTGCCGCTGAAACTGGGCATCAGGTGGCGATCCTTCAGGATCTCCAGGGGCCGAAGATCCGCACCGGCCCGCTCCTCGCGGGCCAGCCGGTTGATCTCGTCGCTGGCCAGCACTTCACCATCACCAGCGATCCGATCCTCGGTGATGCTACCCGCGTCAGTACCACCTACCAAGCACTGCCCCACGATGTGCAGCCCGCTGATCGCATCCTGCTCTCCGATGGCCTGATCGAATTGCGGGTTCTTAGCCATACCGACCACTCGGTGACGACCGAGGTGGTCCACGGTGGACGTCTCAAGCAGCATCAGGGGATCAATCTGCCCGGTGTGCGCGTGAGTGCCCCCGCTGCCACCTCCAAGGATCTGGAGGATCTGCGCTTTGGCTTGGAGCAGGGTGTGGATTATGTGGCGCTCTCGTTTGTGCGCACCGCCAGCGATATTCTTCAGGTGAAGGAGATTATCAGCGCGGCGGGCAAGACCACCCCGGTGATCGCCAAGATCGAGCGCCCCGAAGCCTTGGATGTGCTCCCAGAGATTCTCGCCGTCGCTGACGCGATCATGGTGGCCCGTGGCGACTTAGGGGTTGAGATGCCACCCGAACGGGTGCCGCTGGTGCAGAAGCAGATTATTGATGCCGCCAATCGCGCCCTCATTCCGGTCATCACCGCTACCCAGATGCTCGAATCGATGATCCAGAACCCGCGCCCCACTCGCGCCGAGGCCAGCGATGTGGCCAACGCGATCATTGATGGTACCGATGCGATTATGCTCAGTGGCGAGACGGCAGCCGGCAATTACCCACTTGAAGCCGTCTCCATGATGGCGCTGATTGCCGACTCCATCGAGTCAAGTGGCCGCCACGCCGATCATAATGCCGTCCCGCGTTGGGCCTTACCGGAGGTGCAGAGTACCCCGCGTGCGATTGCCGCCGCTGCCTGTACGATTGCCACCTCGCTGCCTATTCGCGCCATCGCCGTCCTCACCCAGAGCGGCACCAGTGCCCGCCTCGTCTCCCACTATCGCCCGTCCGTGCCGATCATCGCCTTCTGCCCCAGCGCCGAAACCTGCCGCCGTACCAGTCTCTATTGGGGTGTCACTTCCTTTGAAGTTGCCGCTTACGACCAGATCGTGGCGATTGAACAGCAGATCCTCCACCTGCTCCACCACCACGGCTTCGCTCAACCCGGCGATCTGATCGCGCTCACCGGCGGCCATCCGATCTATCGCTATGGGGCTACCAACTTCCTCAAGGTGTTGGCGGTGCCGTAGTCGCACCGATGTAGGGGCGCGTCGCGACGCGCCCCTACGCGATGATCCGTAACCACTCTAATAACAAGTACTACACTTCACAAATAATCAGTCAAAATAAACCTAAAAAAACTATCTCGCACAACCAACTTTATACGATCAATCCAATAGAAAACCCCAAACTACCTGCTATACTTACGACATACCCACGTGACACCGATGTAGTTCCTCAATGTTGCTCCTCTGCACTGATGCAGTAACCTCGCCTGTCTACGCTTAGACACCATTTCTTATTCGTGACTTACATCTGAATCTTTCGCTTTGGCCATGTAGGCTAAATCAATCTATCAACAGTACGTTGATGGGCTTGCCAAAGTATGCGCAACGTTCATAGGGCTATGCCCATACGTATGAAGTTATGCCTCCCGGCGGGGGTTCGGAGGAGGCGAAACCTCCCCCGAAGAACTCTTTTTCTCTGCTTTTGGCGGCAAAGCCGCCAAAAGCAGAGAAAAAAGCGGATTTGGGGCACAGCCCCAATCTTCACCGAAGGTGGACGTTGCCAACATCGGGTCATACTTTTCTCTCTGATAACGACGACAAGAGGAGCACAATCATGCGTCAGGTAGCCTTCTACGGCAAGGGTGGTATCGGCAAGTCAACCACTCAGCAGAACACGGCGGCAGCGTTCGCCTCGATGGGCAATAAGCTGATGGTGGTGGGCTGTGACCCCAAGGCCGATTGTACGCGCCTCCTCCTCGGTGGCACCCGCCAGCTTTCGGTGCTCGATGCCCTGCGCGATACTGGCCCTGAAAGTGTCGAAATTGATACGGTGCTGGTCAAGGGCTATGGTGATGTCAAGTGTGTCGAGGCCGGTGGCCCTGAACCTGGTGTCGGTTGTGGTGGCCGTGGTGTTATTACCGCCATCCAGACCCTAGAGACGCTCGGTGCCTACAAGGCCGAACTCGACTATGTATTCTATGACGTACTCGGCGACGTGGTCTGTGGTGGGTTTGCCATGCCCATTCGTGAGGGCTACGCCGAAGAGATCTATATCGTCTGCTCCGGTGAGTATATGGCCCTCTTCGCCGCCAACAATATCGCCAAGGGTATCAAGAAGTTTGGCGAGCGTGGCTATGCCCGCCTCGGTGGCCTGATCTGCAACTCGCGTATGGTCGAGAATGAGTACGAGATGGTGGCCGAGTTCGCCAAGCGCATCAACTCCAAGCTCATCCACTTTGTCCCGCGTAGCAAGGATGTCCAGCGTGCCGAGATCAACCGCAAGACGGTGATCGAGTTCGATCCTGCACTCCCCCAGGCCGATGAGTATCGCCAGTTGGCCAGCAAGATCGAGGCCAATAAGGACTTCACCATCCCCACCCCGATGACTCAGGACGATCTTGAGGAACTGATGCGCGACTACGGGATTGTGGATTAGGGTTCTAGCCAACGAGGTGATGTTATGGAAGCTCCAGCCCCGCAGGCGTGTGAGGGGACATGTACCCCCAAGGTGGATATTGACACCCACCCGTGTTATAGCCCTGCTGCCCACTTTCGTTACGGGCGCATCCACGTCCCGGTGGCGCCGCGCTGCAACATCCAGTGCAACTACTGTCTGCGCAAGTATGCCTGCCCCAATGAGAACCGTCCTGGCGTGACGATGCAGGTGGTCTCGCCCGACCAGGCACTCTCCACGATCCGCCAGGCGGTTGGGCGTGACCCGCGCCTGCGGGTGTTGGGGGTGGCTGGCCCCGGCGATGCGCTCGCCAATGATGCTACGCTGCAGACCTTCGAGTTGGCGCGTGATGAGTTTCCCCAACTGACCCGCTGTATCTCGACCAATGGCCTGCTCCTTCCCGACCGGATCGATCAGATTGAACGTGCCGGAATCACCACGATTACTATCACCATCAATGCGGTTGATCCGGCCATCGGTGAGCAGATCTACTCCCGCGTTCGCTATAAGGGTAAAACTTACCGTGGACGCGCCGCCGCCGAACTCCTGCTCCATAACCAGCTCCTGGGCCTGCGTGAGGCTGATCTGCGCGGCATGCTGGTCAAGGTGAATTCGGTTCTTATCCCCGGTATCAACGACGCCCACATGCTTGAGGTTGCCCGGACGGTGCGTGATTGGGGTGCCTACATTATGAATGTCATCCCCATGTTGCCCCTCGCGCAGTTCGCCCACCTGCCCGAACCCACTACCGAGATGGTCGAATCGGTACGCAATGCCTGTGGTCAGGTGATCAAACAGTTCCGCAACTGCCAGCGCTGCCGCGCCGATGCCATCGGAGTGCCCGGTGAGGATGGCTGCGGTACCGAGAAGCCCGAAACGGTCTGTGTGCCCAAGTTCCTCGCCCAGCGTCACGCCGATCCGCAGGACTAATCAACCAGGAGATGACGATGCAGTTCAAATGTAATGAGACCCTCCCCGAACGGGGAACCCATATTGCGCTCAAGGCTGCCGGTGGTGGCTGTCAGCGCGGTGACGGGACGAGTTGTGGGATTGTGAGCAATTCGGCCACCACCCCCGGCGATATGACTGAGCGCGGTTGTACCTATGCCGGTTGTCGTGGTGTGGTCGGCGGCCCCGTTAAGGATGCTATCCAGCTCACCCACGGCCCCATCGGTTGCGCCTTCTTCTCCTGGGGCTATCGCCCCCACTTGGCCGATACCGATTTCCACATGAAGTACACCTTCGTGTCGGATATGAAAGAGACCAACATCGTCTTCGGTGGTGAGAAGAAACTGCTTCAGTCCATCATCGAAGCCAACCGCGAGTTTCCCGAAGCCAAGGCGGTCTTTGTCTACAACACCTGCGCCACCGCCCTCATCGGCGATGATGGCCGCGATGTGGCCAAGCAGGCCGAGGAGATCATTGGCAAGCCGGTCGTCTTCTTCGAGTGCGAGGGCTTCAAGGGCGTCAGCCAGTCCATGGGCCACCACGTCGGTAACGAGACCATCTTCCGCCAGCTCGTCGGCTCGATTGAGCCAGAAGGCGACTTTAGCCGCACGATCAACATCGTTGGCGACTACAACATCAAGAACGACATCCGCACCTTCGAGTACCTCTTCGAGGCGCTTGGGCTGAAGATCATTACCCGCTTCACCGGTAATGTCGGCGTGGATGAGCTGCGCATCATGCATAAAGCGGCGCTTAATGTCATCCACTGCCAGCGTTCAGCCACCTACATCGCCGACATGATGCACGATAAGTATGGCACCCCCGCCATCAATGTCACCCTCTGGGGCATCAAGCACATGTCCCAAGCCCTGCGCGACACCGCCAAGTTCTTTGGGCTTGAGGCTGAGGCCGAGGAAATCATCGAGCGCGAGTTGGCCAAGATTCAGCCCAAGATTGACTACTACCGCGAGCGCCTCAAGGGCAAGACTGTCTTCATCTACCAGGGTGGCCCGCGCACTTGGCACTGGATCGAACTGCTGCGCGAGTTGGGCATGGAGACCATGACCGCCGCCACCACCTTCGGCCACGACGACGACTACGAGAAGATCTTCGAGCAGATCTCCGAGGGTGCGATGATGATTGACAACCCCAACGTCCCGGAGATCGAGGAGATCCTGACCAAGCGCCGCCCCGACCTCTTCATTTCGGGCAATAAGGAGAAGTACCTCGCCTACAAGCTCGGTGTTCCCTTTGTCAACGGCCACACCTACGACACCGGCCCCTATGCTGGTTTCATCGGCATGGTCAACTTCGCCCGCGACATGGACAAGGCATTGCACGCTCCGATCTGGGGCACGCTGCGCAATCGGGCACGCCCCGCTCCGGCTGCGCACCACTCGGCACACGGCTTCGCCCACGGCTTTGAGGAGGCTGATTAATATGAGCTGCGTAACACTACAAGATCGCGCGGTGGCGATTAACCCCACCCGCTCATGTGCTCCCATCGGGGCGATGCTGGCCAACTACGGGATTCACGGTGCTATCACCATCAACCACGGCTCGCAGGGTTGTGCCACCTACCCGCGCCACCAGATGGCGCGCCACTTCCGCGAGCCGGTTGAGGTCGCTACCACCTCACTCACCGAAAAGACCACTGTCTATGGTGGTCGTAATAACCTGCTCGCCGCGCTCAAGAATATCTGGGAGCGCTTCCACCCGACCATGATCATGGTCTGCTCGACCTGTCTCTCCGAGACGATTGGCGATGACATCCCTGGTGTCATTGACGAGTTCAAGGAGAAGAATCCCGACATCACCATCCCGATCATGTCGGTCAAGACGCCCTCCTACATCGGCACGCACACCACCGGTTTCGACAACTTCCTAACCGAGTTGGCGAACACCATGCCCGAACGGCGCAAGAAGAAGGGCGAGACCAACGGTAAGATCAACATCATCCCCGGTTGGGTCAACCCCGGTGACATCCGCGAACTCAAGCACATCGTGCGCGAGATGGGTCTGCACGGTCTCTGGCTGACCGACTACTCCGAGACGCTCGACGGCGGCTATTACGAGCCACGCCCGCACTTTGCGCGGGGCGGCACCACCGTCGAAGATCTGCGCAGTTCCGCCAAGTCGCTGGCCACCATCGCCCTCCAGCGCCACATCGGCGGCGAAGCGGCACGGGTCTACGAGCGCCGCCACAACGTCCCGGCACACATTCTCCCCATGCCTATCGGCTTGGCCAATACCGACGCCTTTGTCGAGACCCTGACCGAGATCACCGACCACGCTATCCCAGAGGCGCTCCAGGTTGAACGTGCCCGCCTGCTCGACGCCCTCGTGGACACCCACATGTTCACCACTGGGCTGCGGGTTGCGCTCTATGGCGACCCCGATCTGCTCGAAGGGCTCACCGGCCTCGTCGCCGAAATGGGCATGACCCCGGCCTACATCCTGACCGCTGACGAGCGCAAGCCTTGGGCCGAGCGCATGGTCGAACTGACCCAAGAACTCGGTGTTGAGAGCGAGATCATCATCAAAGGCGATCTCCACGAACTCCACAAGCGCATCAAGGCCAACCCCGTCGATCTCATCATCGGCCACTCCAAGGGCAAATTCATCTCCGACGCCGAGAAGATCCCCCTCATCCGGCTCGGTTTCCCAGTCGAGGATCGCTTCGGCTACCACCGCCGCTCCATCGTTGGCTACAACGGGGCCATATCCCTGGTAGACGAGATCACCAATGTCGTCTTCGAGCGCAAGGCGACGGCAGTCGTCAGCAACACCCTGCTCGAAATCGGTGTCGAAGGCCACACCAGCATTCCATTCACCTTCACCAACGGCAGCACGAACGGGAAACACTAAGTCGGTGGGGGTTCGGGGGAGGCTTTGCCTCACCCGAAAAGCTCTTTTTCTCGTATGTTGGTGGCTGTGCCACCAACATACGAGAAAAAAGAAGATCTGGGGCGCAGCCACCCCCACCCCCCCACCGGAGGTAGATACATGTTCTAGGGCGCATCGTAATGCGCCCCTTCACACCGAAAGGAGGCTCCTCATGGACGACGCATACGGCTACGAAGAGCGGATTGACGGGAGCGACGGGCCACAGATCGTGACCAGCGGCGACTACCTGTGTGTCCAGCACGAAGGGCGCCTGCGCTACGTCTACCGGCGGGTTGTGCCGGGTGGCGCACTGCCCCAGGGCAGCCACACCTCCTATGGCGGTGAGATCTATAGTTTGGCCTGGATTGAGGATGATGATTAGTATAATAAATGATCAATAAAACGATCTAAAAAAAGATCCTAAAAGAGAGTATAAAATGCCTATCGGAATATAAAGCCGATAGGCATTCGTTATTAGAAGATCATATTTAATTCCAAAAAGATCTAATTCAGGGGCTTGCATAAGACAAAAAATCCAAATATACTATGGCAAGGTTTGGATCAATGATCCAATCTAGGAACCAACTCTACAGCGTCTGCGGTCAAACCGCACGCACTCTACACGCAAGATTGAAACCAAGGAGAGGTGTGTCGATGAAGACAACCGGACATCAGTTCATCAACGAGTCGGTCGTATCGTTCGAGGAGATGGGCGCTGACCTGCACGCACTCTACAGCGGCAGCAACGTCACCGTCCAGCAGTTGGCCATCGATCTCCAGGCGCTCTACGGGAGCACCCCCCTTCCGGTCAGCCAGAGTGATCTCCTTGCTGAGATGCGCGAACTCTACGGCGATGATGAAGTGTCTTGGTCGGACTTCAGCCGGGACTTCGAGGGCCTCTACGTCGCCCACGCAGTCTAGGTACAACCTCCAACCCAGAATCAGAACCGGGGCGGCTATGCCGCCCCGGTTTTGTGATTCGTTTGTTGTACTCCCCCCCACTTGCGCCTATACTAATTGCAAGTCACCAAGGTCTAAGCGGAGGAATCTATGCCGCTCTCATTCTCCCAGACCACCGATACCACCTGCCCACAGTGCAGCCACACCTTCCCCTACGCGGTCTGGTTGATTGTTGCCGCCGCTGAGCGCCCCGATCTGCTTGAGCGTATCCGCATTGGAACTATTCATACCTTGACGTGCCCACAGTGCGCTCACACCTTTGATGGGATTGATGCACCACTGCTGATCTTCCAGCCCAATGCGACGCCGCCAATCCTCTTCTCACCCGCCCAACACACCACCAACGAACAAGACCAGCAGCAGGCCATAGAGTTGCTCGGTCTGATCCGTGAGCAACTCGGTACCGCATGGCATGATGCGTGGCTTGCCCAGGGGGTATCCAGCATCCCGCGCCAGAGGCTTGCTGCGGCAATTGAGAACGTTGCTCCTAATGGTCTTCCTAACAAAAGAGACAAAAGTTCTAAGGTTGCAATTTGGGAATCTGTGACCATTGAACCACCCGCCTCCATCGCCATCTCCTCATCTCCCGTGCTTGCCGACGTACTTGATGCCTTCCTCAATGCCCATTCGTGGGATGAATCCTACCGCCAATTGCAGGCTCACCCGGAGTTGCTGGGTACCGAGGCAATCGCTATGCTTGACCGAGAGATCATCGCTGCTCAGGCTGAGGGTAATATTGATAGTGCCAACTTCTATACCGAACACTGCGATCTGCTCCGCCGCTGCCACCAGATCGGGCAAGACGCGGCCTTTGCTGAGAAGATGGAGGTATCGGTAGCACAGTTACAAAGCCAGATTGCTATCCCCACCGTATTTGCAACCTGGTTGACTGAGGCCCAACAAGCCGAACAACGCTTTCTCCAAAAAGGTGATTCTAGCGCACTCGATGTGGCTGTTAGCGTATGGCATACGATTTTGGAACACCCTGATTTCGCCACCTCACAGCTTAATTTTCGCCTCACAGTGCTCAACAATGCTGGCGGTACATTTCTCCGCCGCTATTGGTCATGTGGGCAGAGCGCTGATCTTGATCGTGCGCTTGATCTCCGAAAAGAGGCGCTGGACAATACTCTTCCCGACTCTCCTGATCGGGCGATGATCCTGAACAACCTAGGTAATAGTCTGCGTACTCGCTATGCGCGGAGCGGGCAAATGGAAGATTTGGAGCAGGCGTTAGTGGTTTGGCAGCAGGCGGTGGCGAGTACCCCCCCCGCTTCGTCCGACCGGGCGGTGTACCTCAATAACCTGGGCAGTGGCATGCGCGCTCGTTATACGCGAAGTGGGCGCTTGGAGGATTTAATTCAGGCACTGGATTGCTATGAGCAGGCATTGGCGAGTACTTCCCCCGACTCTCCCGACTGGGTGTCAATTTTGAACAACCTGGGTTTGGGCTTGCATGACCGCTATATACGGAGCGGGCGACTAGAGGACTTGGAACAGGCGCTAGAGGTTTGGCAGCAGGCAGTGGCGATGTCTCCCCATGAATCGCCCGACCGGGCGGGGTACTTGAATAATCTGGGCATTGGCATGAGCCTTCGCTATGCGCGGAGCGGGCGACTGGAGGATTTGGAACAGGCGCTGGATTGCTATGCGCAGGCGGTTGCCAGAACTCCACCCGATTCTCCTGACCGGGCGATGTACCTGAGTAATTTGGGTAATGGCTTGTGTGGCCGTTATGCACGGAGTGGGCGACTGAAGGACTTGGAGCAAGCGCTGGAGGTCTATCAGCAGGCGGTGGATAGTACCACTCCTGACTCGCCTGATTATGTGCGGTACCTGAGCAATCTGAGTAACGGACTGCGTGACCGCTATGCGCGGAGCGGGCGGCTAGAAGACTTGGAACAGGCGTTAGAGTATTATGCGCAGGCGTTGGCGAATACTGAGTCTGACTCCCCCGAATGGGCATCAATCTTGACCAACCTGGGCCTGTGCCTGTGCGACCGCTATGCGCGGAATAGGAACATGGAGGACTTGGAGCAGGCGCTAGGGTTTTGGCAACAGGCAGTATCTAGCACTGCACCTAACGCGCCTGATCGAGCAGGATACTTGAATAGCCTGGGCATCGGTCTGAGCTATCACTATGCGCTAAGTGGGCGGCAGGAGGACTTGCAGCAGTCACTGATGTACTATACGCAGGCAGTGGATAGTACCGCGCCCGATTCTCCCAACATGCCGATCTTCCTCACTAATCTGGGCAAAGGTTTGCGTGACCGCTATGCACTAAGCGGTCAACTGAATGACTTGGAACAGGCGCAGCATGCCTATGCCAGTGCCTGTGAGCGCGGCCAGATCGTTGCTCCTGAAGTTGCCCTTACAGCATCCCAGACTTGGGGGCGTTGGGCGAGTGCGCGGGCGGCATGGGATGAGGCTGTGCGGGCCTTTGAGACGGGCCTAGTCACGATTGAGCAACTGCATCGCTCGCAGCTCCGGCGTAGCGACCAAGAGGCATGGTTGCATGATGCGCGTGGGCTGCATATCCAGGCGGCCTATGCTTTGGTTCGCCTGGGCCAGCCTGCATTACGCCAACGCGCCGTAGAAGTAGCCGAAATTGGGCGTGCCCGTGGCCTTGGCGAGACGCTGGCCCGCGACCGCAGTGATCTCTCGGCTATTGAGCAAATCGCCCCGCAACTTGTCGAACGCTACCGTGCGGCTGCGTCACAGGTGCGCTCCTTCGAGCATGCCGACCGAGCCACCTCTCCGCAGAGTGGGCCACCTCCACCCACGACACACCAGGATCGCATCGTACAGATCCTGGCCGCACGCGAGGAACTTGATGCGGTGATCGAGGCCATCCGTAACCTTCCCGGCTACGCCACCTTCTTGCGTTCGCCCACCTATGCCGACATTGCAGCCGTAGCGATGCCGCAAACCCCGCTGGTCTACCTGCTAACTACCCCTCACGGGAGTCTGGCGCTCATTGTCACCGCTGGTGCTGATCAACCAGAGGTGCTGCTGCTCGATAGCTTCACGCAGGAGATGCTCGATGCTCTCCTGATCACCCGCGAAGGTGATCAGGTTGTCGGTGGCTACCTGCCGGGCCAACTCGGTGATCACCAGTGGCTGACCGCAGCGCTCGATACTGCGCTGCCCATATTCGGTACACAGATTATTGCTCCGCTGGCTGCATGGCTGCGCGAACGAAATGCTCATGGTGTCACCCTCATTCCCACTGGCCTGCTCAGCCTGTTACCCCTCCACGCCGCGACGTATACCCTCGACGGGCAAACCCGTTGTTTGCTCGACGAGTTCGATGTCGCCTATGCTCCCTCGGCGCGCATGCTGGCAACCGCCCAGCGCGAGAATCAACAGCGCCACGCGGCGCTGCATTTAGCTGGGGTGGGCAATCCCACCCGCGATCTGAACTACGCTGGCCCTGAGTTGGTCGCTATCTGCGAGTTACTGCCGAGTGCTGCATCTACTCCGTTTTACAAAGAAGATGCCCGCCGCCATGCGCTCTGGTCGGCTCTTCCCACCGCAACCATTGCCCACTTCTCCTGCCACGGCAGTTTTGCCAATGATCCGCTCGATGCCGCCCTCTACCTCGCAGGTGGCGACCGCATCACCTTGCGTGATCTGGTTGCTGGGGATACCAGTGCCTTGGCCAATCTGCGTCTGGTGGTCATGTCGGCCTGCCAGACCGCTCTCTCCGATTTCCAGCGCGTACCCGATGAGAGCATCGGGCTACCAGGGGGATTCCTGCAAACGGGGGTTCCGGCGGTGGTAGGTACGCTCTGGAGTGTGGATGATCTGAGTACCGCCCTGCTGATGCACCGTTTCTACGAACTCTACCTCCAGGGTGATAGTGCGCTGGATGTACGGCCCCAGCAGCCAGCGCGGGCCTTACGTCTGGCGCAGCGTTGGTTGCGCGAGATAACCTACCGAGATCTCCAGGTTTACCTCGAACACCACGAGGCGCTGAAGATGGACGCTCAAACCACCAGCCGCCTACCCTGGCTCCTGATCGAAGAAGGGCTTCTCAAAGCTGAAATAGGCCAGAATCAACACCGTACCGAGCGCCCATTTGCGCCGCCACGCTACTGGGCACCATTCGCATTCTATGGGGTGATGGAGGATAATAATGGCCGGTGAAGAGACCCTTGCAGCCCTGCTGGCCATCTGGCCGCAGATGCAGAATCTGCGCGATTGGGACGCCGTGGAGGCGGATCTGTTGTCGCTTATTGCCACTTACCGCACCAGCGACCGCGACCAGGAAGATCAGGCGCGTGTTGCCCGCCAGATGCGTAGGTTGCTGCAACAACGTGCGCCAGAAATCTACCAACTCCTGATCACGAAGATCAGCCAACTTCAATCCGCCCCAGAATTAACCACGCGGGGTGTTGAACCATCCGACTGCGCCGGTGATACCCCAACCGAAACAGAAGCCACTCGTAACCAAGATCGCTCCTTCCTCAACGTCCGCTTCGATGGCTACGAACACGCCAGCCACCTTCCCTGCAACCAGTGGCTCCCGCTTGTCGTTGGCGTGGGAGCCAAAACCGCAACCGGCCCACTCAGTGTAAGCCCGCCGTTTGCCTTCCAGTTCCAGGATCAAACCGGCCCGGTCGAGTTTTGCGTCTCCGTCTATGGCGATCCTGACGTGTGGGAGTTCCGGCTTGCCGAGGACACCATGCTTGTCGCGCCCCTCCCCCAACCAGGCTTGGCCCATTCGGTGCGCGACGCGCTCTTGCTGGTACGCGCCAAACAAACCGGGCAGCAGAAACTTTACATCCGCGTGGCCCAAAAGGACACCGGCACTGTCGTCCAGAACCTCTGGCTCTACGTCGTTGTCGGTGAGGCGACGGGGAACTCCACAAGTCCCGTCCACACCGTAAGCATCAGCCAGCCATTGGATCTCCAGGCCAGTTCACCCCATTGGGTTCACCTGATCTTCGAAGCATCCGGCAACACGGCGGCTGGCTTTGCACTGCGCATTGATGCCCGCCTTCCCGACTGGGTGCATGATGCCCGTTACACCATCCCGGTCAGCGAAGAAGAACTACGGGGCGCTGCGGCGCGCCTACGCCGCGAGCTTGAGCAGATTGTCAACACCAACCAACCCGATGCCGAGGAACCAAACCCATTCCTAAGCCAAACCAGCCTGCACATCAATGAAACCCTCATGCGGCGAGTGGCTGTCGCCCTCGCCGATGCGGGGCGTCAGATCTGGGACATGCTCTTCTACACCGGCAAGGCTTCAGCCGAACTCAAGGAAGTCGCCAAACGACTACGCAATCTAGAAGCAGGAACAGTAGTCGAGATTCGGCTAGAAAACCCCAAATTCGCCCTACCCTGGGCCTTACTCTATGACCAACCCGGCCCGATCACCGCCGACAACCTCAACTGGTCGGGATTCTGGGGCTATCGTTTCGATCTACGAACACTCTACCCCGGCGATTATCCCGGCCCGGTGATTGATTCCAGCGACCTCGATATATTCATGGCATTTTGTGATGATTACGATCTTGGTGCGTGGATTGATGAGCAGCAATCCGTCTTGCATGAACACCTGGGTGCGCAGGGCTGCACCACCACCATCGGCGCAGATTCGTTTCTTGACGCGCTCCAGCAGCAGCACAAAACGAAACTGATATACACCCTCTGCTATGGCCACCGCGCCAAGCAACCTGGCCAATCTTTGTCCCTACCCGCAGAGGCAACCGTCTTCTTCAGCCCAGACATCCCCACACGGGTCGCCGATCTGCGCCGCCTAGAACTGGAACCGTTCGTTGGGCGGCCCCTCATTTTTATGAACTCCTGCGAAGGCGTCAGCCGCGATCCTGCGCACCACGATGACTTTGCAAGCTACTTCATTGCAGATCAACAAGCACGCGGCTGTATCGGCACCGAGGTGATCGTGCCCAAACTTCTCGCCCACCGCTTCGCCCTAGACTTCTTCAAGGCATTTACCAGCGGCCATGCCATCGGCCCAACCCTTTGGCAACTACGCCGTACCTACCTCGACACATACCACAACATTCTGGCTTTTAACTATACCCTGTATGGCAATGGAGATATTCGGCTCTCCACGTAACTGTTCACACTTCTCCTCAGTAGGGGCGAAGCATCGCCCGCCAACCTAGTTCGGGTTCCGCTACGCAATGACGGGCGATGCTTCGCCCCTACGGGATGATTGGAAAACCCGCACCAGGGTGTGGCGTAAAGTCTTGCACCGACTATCCGCCGTTGGCTTCGACAAGCTCAGCCACCGCCAACGGCGTCCCAACGCCCCATGCCCGTGCTGGCTGAGCTTGTCGAAGCCAGCGCGAGGAGGGTATGGAGACGGCTACTCCCCTTTTGTGATGTACCGTGCAAGACTTTACGCCACACCCTCCAGCGTGGTGTCACGTAACGTTTTGCACGAAACCGTCCATGCGTGCGTAGGGGCACGTCGCGACGCGCCCACCGCGCCGGGCGGCCCTCACCCCCTAGCCCCCTCTCCCACTGCGTGGGAGAGGGGGGATCGAACGCATCGCGCTGCGGAATCACCCCGCTCCCGCGTGCGGGAGCGGGGCCAGGGGTGAGGGCATCGGGCGGCAATGGGGCGCATCCCGATGCGCCCCTCCATGTTCCTTACTGAGTAATGCGTTGCTGCAAGACTTTACGCCACAACCTACCCACGCCGCAACACATCCGACACTGCCGCCTGGAGGTTCGCCAGCGTCCGGATGCCGTCGAGAGAAAGCCCCAGGGCAACCAAGCTCTGCGCAACTTCGGGGCGAATGCCGACTAGGGTAACATGGGCACCCAGGAGGCGGGTGGCCTGAGCAACAGCGATAATCTGCTGCGCAATCGCCTCATCAATCATTGCCAGACCAGTCAGATCCAGAATAACCGCCCGTGCCTTCTGGCACTCCACGGCATCGAGGAGGGCGCTGCTCAACTGCTGGGCACGGCGCTCATCAAGCACGCCGACCACCGGCAATACCAGCGTATCTTTGAGAATCGGTACTACCGGCATACTCAGCGCCTGGATCTCCTGCTCTTTCTGCTGCACACGCTCAAGAGCCAGCGCCAGATCACGCGCATGTGCGTCGCGTTCGTTGAGTGTCTGCTGTAATGTATTCGTCCGTGCGGCGACAACATGCTCCAGATCGCTGTACGACTGTGCAATCTGCGCCGCCATCTGTTCAAAGGCTTGGGCTAACCGTCCAATCTCGTCGTGTCGCCTGATCCCCAGTGAGATAGCACTACGATCAACGGCGAATCGCTCCACCCCGCGCACCAACTGTACAATCGGGCGTAACACCGTCGTGGTACCAAACCAGCCGAGCAGGGCTACACTCGCGAGCGCAAAACCACCAATCAGAACTAGCGTCGTCCGTAGCTGTGTCACGGGCTGCACGAGATCGGCCTTCGGCGTCAGCACGGCCAGCGACCAGTCGGTTGCGTCAATGTGCTGATACGCTACGACCATATCTGTGTTGGTAAAGGGGTCGCGCAGATAGCTCAACCCACTCTCCCCACCAACCATTGCCGCCCCAAGCCGTGCGAGATCCTGGCTCTGCATTTGCGTTGCGGCATCGCCAATGGTTGCGGTCAGTACCAGATCGGGCCGGCGTGGATGGGCGATAAAGATGCCCTTATGACTTACCAACATGACATAGCTATCGTCTGTGGGGCGGATCTGTGCGATAAACGCATTGATCGTTGCGAGCTGGACATCGGCGGTCGCCACACCGGCCAACTCACCGTGATACACCACTGGCACCGAGGCCGTAACCATAGTGACTTCGGCACCACCGGCATCGAAGTAGGGTTCGCTCCATGTCAACTGCCCAGAAGCAATGGGTTGCGTGTACCACTCCTGCTCAAAGTAGTTATACAACTCCTGGTCGGGATCATAGCCAGGTTCACCGGGCATATTTGTCGTGATGCGCCGGATCGCCCCTGCCGCATCACGTACATACCAGACCGTAGCATAAGGGCGGCCTTGAATAAAGTTCGGCTCAAAGAAGGTCGTCAGGCTAAGTACTTCAGGTGGAGCAGCCGCAAAAAGGGCGGGGATCGTCGTGTTATACCAGTGCAGACGGGACTCTGCCGAAGTATCGAGAGTCTCTACCAGCGCAGCCAGAGTCTGCGGAAAGGTAGCTACATGAACAAACTGGCTGGCAATCGTCACACTCGCGGTTTGGGCCAGTTCCTGCATGGCCTGCTCGCTCTCAGCAATCACCGTGCGCTGAGAGACATAATCAATCACTCCTCCCGCCCCACCGACGACGAGCAACATAGTTATGAACATAACCAGGACAATGCGAGTCTGAAAGCTCACCCGCAAAAGCATACTCATTAGTCCGTAAATTAAGTTTCCAGGTCTTTTTGCGACATAGCACTACCCACCCGCTCACCTTGAACGCCCGCAACGGG
>NZ_RYFD01000113.1 GCF_004138135.1 Candidatus Oscillochloris fontis | reverse complement strand
GGGCGCGTAGCGTGGGGGCGAGATCTCGCTCTAGGCCATCAATCTGCATGGCGCGGATGAGATCGTAGTTATTCAGGTTGCGTGGGATACAGCCGTAGCGCAACAGCAGACTCATCTGCTTTTTGCGCGGATCGCCCTGCTCAAGACTGTCGGTATAAAGGTTGAGCAACTGCTCAAGGATGACCAGCACCGTATCACTGCCTGCGACCGGCGGTGGGGCGGCGAGATCCTGGGGTTGGAGGGGCTGGCTCGTTTGAGCCGCCTCCTGCACGGTCTTAATCGCCAGTTCGACCAGCAGGGGCAGGCCAGCACACAGGTTGACCAGCGCCGTGCGCAGGGCGGCATCGTCTATCCCGGCGTTGGTGGCCCAGCGATCTACCGTCTTGTCATCGAGCAGATGGAGTTCCTGGGAGAGCAGGGGCGACGTATGCTCTGGCCGAGGCGGTTCGCTGCGCCCGGCACAGATCAGGATGCAGCGCTCACTCAAGACCCCATCCCGTAGGCGATACAGCACCTTCAACACCTGCGGCTGGGCCTGCTCAATCGTATCCACCAACAAGATCAACAGACGCTTTGGCTGGTAGTTGGAGACACCGGGCGGCACCGTCACCAGCACGGGCAGTTCCTTGTAGAACAACTGCTTCACGCACGCAAGCAGGTCAGACAGCGTCACCGTATCCTTCATCGCATTCGGCCCGGTGACAACCGGCGTCGTGACATGCTGTACCGTACTCGCATCGTGAGCCTGAATATGCAGTTGGGCCGCCCTCAACCCATAAAGCAGTTGCCGGACAGAACGAGTGAGTATCTACTGATAGATTCTGGTGTATACTTGTAGAGATGCCGTCCACTGACATGCGCGTTGGGCGGCTTCGCAACGAATCACTTGCAAGGAATAAACCAAATGGCAAAAAATGCTAACGCAATCTTAAAAACCTTGGGAGTTGGAATTGCACTTATTCAGTTGGTAGATATATTTATTCACGCTGCTACAGACCAATTGGAAATCATTCGAGTTATTTCAAATCTAGTTATCCTCTTATGGCTAGCAGTTATTATGCTGAATTGGTATAAAATAAAGTTTCTGCAAATCTCCATCAGTTCAATTGGACTGTATGTTATTCTAAATTTCATCTTTCTTGCTAAGGAAGGATTGACTAACCCTGAACAAGGTGGCAATTTAAGAACAATGCTGTTGTTATTGGCATTCTTGACTGTGACATTATCAGGGTTAATGTCTTATATGTACAATAGAACTCTTGCATAACTAAAAAGAACTATTGTTGGAATAAATACCCGTCACTTTGATTTGTAAAACTCGTTTTACGGCCCAACATGGCCTGCAAGCGACGCCGCTGGCGCGGCCAGAAACCTGGTGCGTTTTTCATGCGCGTCTCGTGTCAATGCGCGGTGCCCCATCTATCAACGCTGCCAGCGGCGCGCTTGAGGCCCAGCGTTGGGTTGTGGGGTATTCTTGCTGCTGTTTCCAGCGTTTGAGCTTCTGCGCGAAGGACGTCAGCGTATCCTTTTTGAAGATAGGGAACTTCCGGCGCTTGGTCTTCCCCGTAGCGCGCAGGCCATCGAGCAGGCACTCAAGGAACTGCGTGACCCCCATGTTGGGATCG
>NZ_RYFD01000112.1 GCF_004138135.1 Candidatus Oscillochloris fontis | reverse complement strand
CCATATGCGTAAACCTAAACTGTATATTTTATTGATATTCATATTGTTGTAACAAAAGTGTATTTTTTTACCCGATTTCCTTTCGGCAACCGGGTTTGATTTATAATTTTGCAGCATACAAAGAACTCTTTTTAGGGTTGAAAACGAGGTGTATCTGTGAGAGGAGACATCTCGTTTTTTTTCTATAAAGATAGCAATAAATAGCTTGTAATCAAAGTAATATGAATATTATATTTTCCGCTCCAATCTTTTTTAACTTCGTTTCAATCCAGTGGTTTTCTTTAAATATAGCTGTGATTTTATATATGATTTTAATAGAATCCTTTTCTTTTCTTGTCCGAAAAGCCGAATACATTGATAAAAACTTTTCCTTAATTGTTTTGACACATTTCTCAATGCTTAGCAATCTATTTTCATGTTTATAGAGTAAGTTCCTTAATCCAAATATCAATTGCTGATTAAGAACAATCACAATTAGTTTAGCATACAATAGGCAAAGAAATCTTTCCTTTTTCATTTTCGGAATATCATCAATTTTATAGATTGATTTCCAATGCTTAAAACATAACTCAACCTGCCATCTTAAACGGTACAACAGCACAATATCATTTAGTGTGGCTTTAGTAGAATCGACGTTTGTAATAAATATAGTAAATCGATTTCGAATCTTTGTTTCCATTGAAGTTTTATATCCTCTTTTGGAACTTTTTGACTCTATTTTTCGTATTCGTTTTTCATATACACTCTCAGGAACAATGCTAAGTACCATACGAATAGGAACGAATTTACCTTTACCGACAAACACTTCAACATCTAAATTTCTCAAACCGGTAGATTTCATAGATTCATACGTTCTGGCAAAACTAAACCGTTCACCATTGCGATCGAAAACTGCAATATTTGCATTTAACCGAGAAACAAAAAAGGCCTTCTGTTTAATCATTAGCATAAGGACATCAGAAGACAAGTACCCCAGATCTCTCAACACAAAATCTCCTTCATTAATGCTCTCTACTTTTGATTTAGCGTCAACATGATCGTTTCGGACACCATCTGTAAGGTCAATATCCAGAATCTTTCCTGTTTTAAAATCATATTCATACTGTATGCTAACACTCGATTTACCTGAGTCACCCCCGTAGCCCTTAAAGTAAGACTGTAAACATTCTGGCAAAACAATCTTTGTAGAATCTTTGATTCTTAACTGCTTAAAGTCAGACAAAAACTTATCTGAAAAACAAGGATGTTCTATTTGAGAAGATAAAACTTCTGTAAAAACTGATTTCACGAAAGCAACAGAAGCTTCGTTGAATCGCATATTTAAACCGGCTTTACTTTTAAA
Source organism: Candidatus Oscillochloris fontis (assembly GCF_004138135.1). Taxonomy (GTDB): domain Bacteria; phylum Chloroflexota; class Chloroflexia; order Chloroflexales; family Chloroflexaceae; genus Oscillochloris; species Oscillochloris fontis. The sequence goes on along the minus strand of NZ_RYFD01000112.1, from coordinate 309 downwards.
CACTCCAAATTGTTCCGACAAAATTATATTTGCCTGACGTAAACTTTGATGCGACCATTTGGAAGCACACAACAATAACATATCAAAGAACTCTATTGGTTTTATACCACCACTACGTTTGTAGAAACCACTTTCTACTGCTTTTTTCTGTAAATTCCGCTCACTGAATAAGCGCTTTGTCATAACAGAAAACTTCTCATTTAAGGAAGTAATACCCCCTATTTTTTTACAGGAATACTAAATGCCAAAACAAATCACTATATTTGATTTTGATTTAGCAAGTTATGAACTTTAGGTTTACGCATATGG
>NZ_RYFD01000020.1 GCF_004138135.1 Candidatus Oscillochloris fontis | reverse complement strand
GGTGAGGTGCTGTTTTTTCATGCCACCAGTCTAAGTGACGTGGCGATAGAACACAAGAGGTCTTAATTTACGGACTAGTAGGGATACATCGTTTATAATCATCGATCCAAGTTGATACTTGGTCGCTGACACTTGAATGGAGTGTCAGGAAGCAACAAATGAGGAGGTAGCGATGAGTCCTGATCTGGAACGACTGATTGGTAAGGCCGTGATCGATCCCGACTTCCGCAAGAAGCTGCTGGGCAACCCCGACGAGGCGATCAAAGAGGCTGGACTGAGCCTCAGTGATGAGGAGCAGGATCGGGTACGTAAGAGTATTACCGAGCGCTCCAAGGATATTGAGCGCCTGAGCCAAGATATTGATACGGCTAAGGCCGACGAGTGGTAATGAGATCTCCGATCTAGATATTTATGCACAACCCGTTGTATGCACGCATGCTACAGCGGGTTGTGTGTCAGATACGTGAGAAGACGTATTGTTCTGAAAGCATCATCCTATGATCACCATAAAAAAAACCGAATACGATTTACAACAGAAATCATCATTACTTCGGATTTTGAACCAAGTAGTATTGGTTATTCTTGGAATTGGCCTTATTTTAACATTCTTTCGCCAATCATCATGGTATAGTTCATTTGTTGTTTTAATTAGTTTTCTATTAAATATCGTCGTCTTTGTGCTTAATAAAAATCAAAAAACCAACATAGCGGTTCATCTTTTTTGCTTTTGGATTAATATTGGTCTTTTATTTTTCGGCTTAATTAATGCTGTTATTGGTGAAAATATAGGACTAGCGATTACTTTCTTTTGCACACTAGCATTAAGTGTCATGCTTAGTGGCATGTTAATCAGCATAAGGTACAGTTTTCTTGTAGGAATTATCGATTCAATCATCATTACAGGAATCGTATTCTATTATCAATCTGCCATTAATCACTCATTAATAGAGGACCAGAACATCATTGGAGGTACAATCGCTATTGTATTTCCGATTACCGGCTTCTTATTGATGATTGCGATCATCTCGTGGCTGTACCAACGCGAGTTGAAACTCTCGGCGCAGCGGCTTGAGGTAGCGCGCCAGAAGGTGCTAGAGGGCGAATTGTTGCGGCGCGATCTAGCCGTAGCGCGGGAGTTGCAGCAGCGGCTCTACCCACCGCCACCACTGACCAATTCGGTGATCAATATTGCCTCACGTTCGGAGCCAGCACGTGAGACGAGTGGCGACTTCTATGACTTCATCAAGTTGGATCATGAGCGCTTAGGGATCGTGGTTGCGGATGTCACCGGAAAGAGCATTGCGGCCGCGCTGGTAATGGCGATGGCACGCAGCACAGTACGCTCCGAAGCGACGCGGCATGTAAAACCTTCCGAGGTTTTACACTACGCCAACCAGACCCTCTGCAACGACAACACCTTCAAGGAGATGATTACCGCCTTTTATGGGGTGTTGGATACAAATAGCCTGCGGTTTGCCTTCTCCAATGCCGGGCATCCCTACCCGGTGCTGCGCCGCAATGGCCAACTTGAAGAGATGGAGATCGGGGGGCTACCGCTTGGTTCTAGCCCGATTGCCATGTATAGTGAGCAAGAGATCGAACTCCAACCGGGCGATCAACTCTTCCTCGTCAGTGATGGATTGTACGAGGAGATGAATAGTACACGCGAGATGTTTGGGTTTCCACGTATGATGGAGGCAATTGCCAAAGCGCACCCAGAGAATCCGCACTACGCCCTGAACGATATCTGGACCAGTGTGGAGATATTCCGTGGCGATATTGAGCAGAGTGATGATATAACACTTATGGTACTACAAGTTATACCTACTGCCACATAAATGCCATGAGTCACAGTTTTATCTATCCGGGTGCATTACACATCCACACCACCTACTCGGACGGCAGCGGGAGTTTCCCGCAGGTGATTGCCGCCGCCCAAGCCGCCGGTCTACGCTGGATCATCGTCACCGACCACGACACCCAAGCCGGGGCGGAGTTTGCCGGTTGGCACGCGGGCCTCTTGGTGATCGTTGGCCACGAGATTACCCCCGACCATAACCACTTTCTAGCGCTCAACCTTGATCATGTCGTAAGCAACCAACTGCCACCCCAAGCATTCATTGATGCGGTCTATGCCGAAGGCGGATTTGGCATCATCGCCCACCCGGATGAGCGGGTCACCAGCCGTTTCACCGAGATCTATCGCTGGGATGACTGGATGATAGATGGGCCACGCGAGCGGGCCGGGCAGACGGTGGGGCTTGAGTTGTGGAACCTGATGAGCGACTGGGCAGAACATCTGACGCCGCGCAACCGCTTCGTCAACTTTCTCTGGCCGAAGCGCGGGCTGCGCGGGCCAACCCGCGCCACACTCACCTGGTGGGATCAGTTGAATATGGCGGGTAAACGCACCTTTGGCGTGGGGGGCGTGGATGCGCATGCGCTCAAGCATCGGGTACCATGGGGTGAGGTGGAAGTTTTTCCCTACCGTTGGATCTTCAAGAGCCTGACCAACTATCTCATGCTCGACACCCCGCTTGATCGTGACCCAGCCAAAGCGACCCAGCAGGTGTATGCGGCGCTGCGAAGTGGACATAGTTATTTCGTGAACCGGCTGGATGGGGATGCGCCGGCGATTGAGTTCTATGCGCAACGCAAGAACCAAGACGCGGAGCGCTATGGCCCCGGTGATGCAGTCAGTTTGGGTGGCGGTGAACTGGTCATCAAGGCCGACGTGGGCTGCCGAGCACGGCTGCGCTTGATCAGAAATGGGGTTGCGGTCGCCCATGGGCGCGGGCATCTACGCTATGTGGTAACGCATCCGGGGGTGTACCGGCTAGAGGGGCGGCGTTGGGGGCGGCCATGGCTCTACAGCAACCCGATCTGGGTGCGGGGGTAAGTACGTGGGGTGTGGTAAGATAACCAGTAGAGCATGGATACTGAATCGCTGGATATTAAGGAGTTGTTCCGATGGGCCTGATGGACGGCAAAAAGGGGCTGATCCTCGGACTAGCCAATGATCGCTCAATCGCCTGGGGCATTGCCCAAGCGCTGCACCGCGAAGGAGCCGAGATCGGTTTTACCTATGTCGGTGAGACCTTGGAGCGGCGGGTACGGCCTTTGGCCGAAAGCCTAGGGGCCAAACTGATCGAACCGTGTGATGTGAATAGTGATGAGCAGATCGCGGCGTTGATGGAGCGCACCCGCGAAACCTTCGGCCAGATTGACTTCCTCATCCATGCGATTGCCTTCGCCAACAAAGATGAGTTGAATGGCCTCTACACCCGCACCACCCGCTCAGGATTCTTGCTGGCGATGGAGGTGAGTGTCTACTCACTGACCGCGCTGGTCAAGGCGGCGGATGATCTGTTGGCTCCGAATGCCTCGATCCTCACCCTAAGTTACCACGGTGCGCGTAAGGTGATGGCCAACTATAATGTGATGGGGGTAGCCAAGGCGGCACTGGAGGCGAGTGTCTACTACCTCGCCGCCGATCTGGGGCCACGCAACATCCGCGTGAATGCGATCAGTGCTGGGCCTATTCGGACACTGGCCGCCAATGGGATCGCCGGGTTCCGCGCCCTGCACCGTGCGTTTGCCGAAGTAGCCCCGCTGCGCCGGAATGTAACCATTGAGGATGTGGGGAATGCCGCCCTCTTCCTCTGCTCGGATCTCTCAAGCAGCATCACCGGCGAGGTGATGTATGTTGATGCGGGTTTCAATGTGATGGGGGCACCCTCATCGGATGAGTAATATCATTGCCTACCTGGCCTTTGGATATGAATGATCGCCACAGAGCCTGGACTTAGGGAGGAAGACCGATGCCAACTTCTGTCGTAGTAGTGGCCGGTGAGGACGCGACACGGGCGCGGCTCGCCGCTTTGCTGACGGGCGATTGGGCTGTGACGACTGCGACCCCTGACAGTCTCCCCGCTGAGATGCCAAATATCTTTATCATTGCGCTACCCGGTCTGGAGACGCCTGAGGAGCAGGTGATCGAGCGACTACGTGCCGATGATCAGACCGCCAATACGCCAATCATTATCGTGAGTGCCTTGCCGATGGTGCATCTCCAGTCGGTGCCATATGCGAGTGACTGGACGATTGCGATTGTGGAGGAGCCGGTGCAGGCGGCTGTCCTCGCCGATACGGCTCAGTTTTTGCTCAACCCGGAGGGGTAAGATTTTTATGTTGGTTGGTGTTTGGCGGCTGCGCCGCCAAACACCAACCAACAACAATGTCCACCGGGGCGCATCGTGATGCGCCCCTACCGAGGAACTTCAAGCCGCCCTAAGAGGCGGGCAATCGCCGCATCGGCGGTGAGACCCTCGATCTCGGCTTCGGGGCGCAGCATAATGCGGTGGCGATAGACGGGCTTCGCCAGGAGTTTCACATCATCGGGGACGACGAAGCTGCGCCCTTGGAGCGCCGCGTAGGCACGGGTAGTCTGGAAGAGGGCAATACTGGCACGCGCCGAGGCACCCAGAGTAAGATCGGGGCTTTTGCGGCTCTCCTGAGCAATCGCAGTGATGTAACGCAGTACCCCTTCTTCGACCTGTACCTGAGCGATCTCGCTGCGGCAAGCGGCCAACTCGGCAGGGCCGATCACCGGCTCAAGTGTTACCGCCTCAAGATGGCGCGCATCAAACCCGGCATGGTAGCGGCGTAGCACTTCGATCTCGACCTCTTGGGGCGCATAGTCAATCAGCAACTTAAAGAGAAAGCGGTCGAGTTGCGCCTCAGGCAATGGGTAGGTACCCTCGTACTCAATCGGGTTCTGGGTGGCCACGACAAAGAAGGGGTCGGGCAGCGCTAAACGCTGGCCCTCGATGGTCACCTGACGCTCCTCCATCGCCTCCAGGAGCGCACTCTGGGTCTTGGCGGGCGCACGGTTGATCTCATCGCCGAGGAGTACCTGGGTAAAGATGGGGCCTTTGCGCAGGCGGAACTGGCTGGAACCCATCTCGAAGATCTGGGTTCCCACGACATCCGAGGGCATCAGATCGGGAGTGAACTGCACCCGCCGGAACTCGGCCCGCGTCAGCCGGGCCAGCGTCTTGGCCATGAGGGTCTTGGCGGTACCGGGTGGACCTTCGAGGAGCACGTGTCCACCACTGAGCATAGCGACGAAGAGCATGTCGAAGGCAGCCTCTTGGCCGACCAGCACCTTGGCCGCCTCGTTACGCAGTTGTTGGGCGATCTGTTGGGTCTTCAAGGTCTCCCCCAGGATGAAAAGTAACTGTTCACACTTCTCCTAGCATTTCGGTTTTGACGCAAAGACGCGAAGGCGCAAAGCCTATACAAAACCTTCGCGCCTTCGCGTGCGCCTAAGGCTTTCTACCCCAAGTGTGAATAGTCACAATGAAAAGAATGCTGGTGTCGGGTATACTATACACCATGCTGCCAACACCGCGTCTCCTCATCCTACTCCTGCTCGCCGTGCCCCTGATTGGGGGAGCAGCCTTGATGCCGCCGTTGATCTGGTTGGCGGGCTTCTATGTGTTACTGGTAGCGGGAATGGTGATAAGTGATCTGGTCATCACCCCGAAACCAGGTGTGATCACGGTCGAACGGATCAACGACCAGAAGCTTTCGCTGGGAGCCGAAAATTTGGTGACGCTGCTGATCACCAACGCCAGCCCGCGCCCCTTGACCTTCCGCCTGCGTGATGAGTACCCAGATAGTTTCCCCAGTGATGCACAGTTTCTCAGTGGGGTATTGCCGCCACTCGATCTATATGAGGCGCGCTACCATGTGCGCCCGCTCAAGCGGGGTGACTACCAATTTGGGGATGTGGTGCTGCGCTACCAGAGCCTCCTGGGGATGCTCCAGCGCCAAGTGCGCTTCGCGGCCAGTGCGGCGGTGCAGGTCTACCCGAATGTGTTGGAGTTGCGTAAGTATGACCTGCTGGCGCGCAAGGGGTTGTTGTACGAGCAGGGCTTGCGCCCGGCGCGGGTGTATGGGCAGGGCGGCCAGTTTGAACGGCTGCGCGAATACACCCCCGATGACGAGTTTCGGCACATCAACTGGAAGGCGACGGCGCGGCGCGGTAGCCCGATTGCCGCCGAATTTGAGACTGAGCGCAGCCAGCATGTGGTCTGTCTGATTGACACCGGGCGGCTGATGGCGCCGACGATTGGCGAGATCGCCAAGCTCGATTATGTCATCAACACGGCGCTCCTACTGAGTTATGTCGCCAGCCTGAAGGGCGATCAGGTCGGGATGCTGACCTTCGCAGATCAGGTGGGAAGCTTCCTGGCCCCACAACGCGGGCGAACCCAGTTCCAGCGCATGATCGAGGCGCTCTACAACGTGCAGGCCGAGGCGGTGGAGGCCGACCACAGCAGTGCGCTGGCCTACCTGGAGCGCAAGATCCGGCGGCGCTCGCTGGTGGTACTCTTCACCGACCTCGCCACGCCCGATGCGGCACGCCCACTGATCGCGCATATGGCGCGGCTGGGCCGACGCCACCTGCCGGTATGTGTGACGATCAGCGACCCCAACGTGCATGCGGCCCTGGGCATGCCCACCCCCGACAGCCACGCCGCCTACACGCGGGCAGTAGCAGAAGACCTGCGCGATGAGCGCCAGACCATCCTCGACACCCTCACCCGTAGCGGTGTGATCCCGATTGATGTCCCCGCCGACAAGTTGACCATCTCGGTGGTCAATACCTACCTGCGCCTAAAGGCCCAAGGGCGGTTGTAGGAGAGAGGCACGTAGTAGAGACGCAAGATATTGCGTCTCTACTACGTGCCTCTCTCCTTTTTATTATGCCCAGAATATCTTTGCAAAGTATTGACAAAACATGTTCAATACGCTATACTCACCCTTACCAGTTGGTAAGAACATCTTGACAAGAGCTTTGCACAAGACTATAATCTTTCTTACCGTTCGGTAAAGTTACGTGAGACACAACCCTATGCACGAACAACTGCTCCAACCCATCAATGCCCCCACGGCGGTCAAGATCATTGAGGCGGCGATGCCGCTCTTTATGAAACGCGGCTACACCGCCGTCTCGATCAGCGATGTGATCAAAGCGGCGGAGATTACCAAGCCGACCCTCTACTACTACTTTAGCGACAAGGAAGAGCTATTTGTGCAGATGGGGTTGCACCTGATGGTGATGATGGGGGGGCAGTTGCAGGATGCGACGCAGGGTACCTCAACGGCTGAGCGGCTCACGGCACTAGCGCGAGTTCTGCTGGCCGAGCGCAACGCCGACATGCGCCTGATGCGCCACGAGATGTTCGAGCATGTCGGCCCGGCCAACCGCGATCTCTTAGTGCGCGCCTTCTATACCCATCTCTTCGCCCCCATCGAGGCAGTGATGACCGATGGCCTCGCGACGGGTGTTCTGGCGCGTTACCCCGCCGGAATCCTGAGTGCGATGTTCCTGGGGATGAGCGACTCGTTCCACGAGTTTGGCCAACAAGCCCGCCTCGCCCAGTGGTCTATCGGGACGGTCGGCCACTTTGCCAACCCGATGTTGGGTGCGGAGACGATGGTAGATCTCTTTTTGAATGGTGTACGTAGCGGTTCGTAGTATCACGCGAAGATGCGAAGGCATAAAGACGTAAAGGTTTCATAAGGAGTATAGATATGACCACCATCCCTCAACCCCGTCCGGCTGGCCGTTTGCGACGCATCCCGATTGCTGCACTGGTGGCAGCGGTACTGGTGATTGCCGCGATCACGACGGTTGTGTTACGTACCTTGGCCACTCAGCCGAGTGATCCGCTGGCGGATGCGCGGCTGGTGACGGTGAGCCGGGGTGATCTGCAACTGGGTGTGGCGGCAACCGGGAGTATCGAGCCGCGCATGCAGGCTGAGTTGGCGTTTAGTGGCGTGAGTGGCCGGGTGGCTGAGGTGCGCGTAGCTGAGGGTGATCAGGTGGAGGCGCAGGCGATCTTGATGAGCCTGGATAGCCGCCAATTGGCCACCGAAGTGGCAGCAGCACAGGCCAATCTGGCGGTAGCGCAGGCCGATCTCCAGGCGTTGCTCAATGGTGCGACCCCTGAACAAGTCGCCGAGGCGCAGGCGCAGGTGCGTGCGGCCCAGGGCAGCCTGACCCAAACGGCGGGCAGTGTCACCGATGCGGATCTGCGCGCTGCCCGCGCTCAGATTGAGCAGGCCCGTGCGGCGCTGGCCGCGCTGGAGGCTGGCCCCAAGACCGATGCGCGTACCCAGGCTCAGAGCGCCGTGACCGAAGCCCAAGCCGAACTGGATCGCCAGCGCAATGCACTCGCCGCTGCCAAGGAGAATGCGCGGGCGACAGTGGAGCAGCGTGCGAATGCCCTGCGCGATGCGCAGGCGGCCTATAGCAGTGCCTACTGGGACAACGAGCATGTCAAGCAGTATGAGACTGACCCGCGCACCGGGCGCACCCTCAATGATGCCCAGATGCGTGACTTCGCCGATGCGCTGGCCCGTGCCGAGTTGAGCCTCGCCGATAGTGAATCGGCGCTGAACCAGGCGCAGATCGCCTACGACACTACCATCCAGAACGAAGTCAGTGGGCTGGCCACGGCCCAGGCGCGAGTGACGAGTGCCCAGGCTAACCGCGATCAGCTCTTGGTGGGCGCGGAAGCCGACGCCCTGGCGCGTGCGCGCGCCGATGTGGCTCGCGCTGAGGCGGAGTTGGCGCGTCTGACCGGAGCGCAGCGCAGCGGTACTATCGCCGCGCAGCAGGCCAACCTCGATGCATCCCAGGCGCGCTTGCGTCAACTGACCAGCGACCCGACCAGTAGCGATCTGGCACGCGCTGAGGCGCGGGTGGCGCAGGCCCAGGCCCAGCTCGATCAGGCCCAGATCCGCCTCGATGATGCCACGCTGCGCGCCCCCTTCGCGGGCACTGTTGCGGCGGTGACGGTCGCTCCCGGCGAGGCTATCAGCGCCCAGCAAGCTCCGATCACCCTGATTGATACCAGTCGCTATCTGGTGAAGGTGACGGTGGACGAGGTGGACATCGGCAAGATCTCGGTGGGCCAAGCAGTGCAGGTGTTGGTTGATGCGCTGGGTGGTGCTAGCCTGAACGGCCAAGTGTTGCGAGTCGAGCCGCTGCCCAAGGGCGATAGCGCCGTGACGGCCTATCTGGTGACGCTGGAGGTTGATCCATCCGAGCGCAACCTGAAGCCGGGGATGACCGCAAGTGCGACGATCATTGCCGAGCAACGCAGCGCAGTGCTGCACGTCCCCGCCGCAGCCGTGCGCGGCAGTGGTGAGCAGACGAGCGTGCAGGTTGTGACCACGGCGGATGATGGCCAGGTGAGCATCGAAGAGCGCCCGGTGCAGGTCGGGTTGCGCACGGCGGATCAGGTCGAGATCCTGAGTGGCCTGAGCGAAGGCGAGCAGGTGGTGGTGCGGTAGATTTTTTCTCTGCTGTTGGCGGCTTCGCCGCCAACAGCAGAGAAAAAACAGATAGAGTGGTTCTTGTCACCCTAGAAAGAGATAGCCATGAGTATCGAATATATCACCCAGCCAACTGTGCAGATCGAAGGACTGAGCAAGGAATTTATGGTCGGCGACAGCACCTTCCTGGCACTTGAGGATGTCTCGGTGGCGATTCACCCCGGCGAGATGGTGGCGATCATGGGGCCATCGGGGAGTGGCAAGAGCACCCTGATGACCATGATCGGCCTACTCGACCAGCCCACGAAGGGCGTCTACCGGCTCGATGGCCAGGATGTGGGACAACTGAGCCGCGAGGAACTGGCGCGGGTGCGCAACCAGAAACTCGGCTTCGTCTTCCAGAATTTCAACCTGTTGCCACGGCTGAGTGCGCAAAAGAATGTCGAACTGCCGCTGGTCTATGGGCGGATCAGCGGGACTGAACGAGCGGATCGGGCACGGATGGCGCTAGAGGCGGTGGGGCTGGGCCACAAGCTGAACAGCCTGCCCAACACCCTCTCTGGCGGGCAAAAGCAGCGCGTGGCGATTGCGCGCGCCCTCGTCCACAACCCCAGCCTGCTCTTGGCCGATGAGCCAACCGGGGCACTTGACACCCGCACCGGGGCCGAGATCATGGCGATCTTCCGCCAGCTCAACCGCGAAGAGGGCCGCACGATTGTGATCGTCACCCACGACCCGGAGATCGGCAAGCAGATGGATCGCGTGATTGGCCTACGTGACGGGCGCTTAGCCGCGAACATCCTGCACGAGTACTATGGTGTGGATGTCTATGCACATGCGGAAGAAAGGGTCAAGGTGGCAGCATAATGTTCAAAGAACAAGTCATCATGGCCCTAGAGAGCCTGGGGGCCAACAAATTCCGCTCATTGCTGACAATGCTGGGGATCATCATCGGGGCGGGCACGCTGGTGGCAGTGCTCTCGCTGGGCAACAGTCTGCAAGGCCAAGTCTTTGAGCAGTTCATTGACCTGGGCACACGGCGAATTGCGGTTGGCCCCGGTGACCCCAACGCCAAGGGAGCACGCGACATCCCCGGTTATGGGTTGCTCTCGGTGCAAGACTATGCCGCGCTGGAACGAGTGGTGAACGAGCGCCCCGACCTGTTCCGCACCCTCGCGCCGGAGGTAGCGATCCCAACCGAGGTGCGCGCCGGAACCGTGGCGGTGCAGACGCTACTCGTGGGGACGACCGAACAGTACCGGCTGGTGCAGAGTGTGCCGATGGAGTACGGGCGCTTCTTGACCCCGGAGGATGAAGCAGCGGGGACACGAGTGGGGGTGCTGGGTTCGCAGATTGCGGAGGATCTCTTCGGCAGCGAACCAGCCGCGTTAGAAGCAGCCATCGGGCGAGTGATCGAGATCAACGGCCAGCCGCTGGAAGTGATCGGGATCATCCGCCAGAATGGCGGCCCCTACGCCACCGACGGACGGGTCTTTGCGCCGGTGAGTGCGGTGCGACTGCGCTTGGTGGGCGGGCTGGACATTCCCGGACGGGGCATGCAGATGACCGGCATCCTGATCGGCCTCCAGAGCGAGCAGGTGGTGGATGAAGCTGAAACCGTGATCAACGCTGCGTTGCGCAGTGGGCGTGCGGTACCAGAGGGCGCGATCAATGACTTCCGGCTCGATCTGCCCACCCAGGCACTCGGTGTGCTCTCCGGCATCAACGGCGCGATCACCGGCTTTATTGCGGTGGTGGCCGGGATCAGCTTGGTGGTGGGTGGAATCGGGATCATGAACATCATGCTGGTGGCAGTCACCGAGCGCACCCGCGAGATCGGGGTGCGCAAGGCGCTGGGGGCGAGTGATGGGGATGTGCTGGGGCAATTTGTGCTAGAGGCATTGGCGATCAGCCTCGTGGGCAGCCTGATCGGCGTGGGCGGGGCGATTGGCCTCGTGACCCTAATCAGCAGCGTGGCTGGGATTGCAGCCGGGATCTCGTGGATCGGCGTGGGGCTGGCGTTGATCTTCGCCTCGGCAATTGGAATCGGGTTCGGATTCTACCCAGCGCGACGGGCAGCGATGCTGTTGCCTATCGAGGCGCTGCGGTATGAGTAGGGGTGAAGCATCGCCCGCCCAACCTCATTCGGGTTCCCCTGCTCCTATGGCGGGCGATGCTTCACCCCTACGGGATGATCGGGGAACCCGGTGATGTATGGAGTTGTTGTTCTGTGTGCGTATATACACAATCAGGGGTTGTATCTTAACGCTCCGTTGCGAAGCCATTTCACCAGAAGATAGGGAAGCCTGTTATGCTGCTACTAATCGTCTTCTGATCACCACTGATGTGACACGCAGAGAAAGGGGCATCAATGGCCCGTCCAAAACGTCCGCCCCACCCGATGCTACGGGTAGCGCGCGCACATCTGAGCAGGCTTGCCCCAGAGCTTCGCAATGCTCGATTGCGCATGCGCCAACTCGACGGCCCTCCGGGTTCACCGCGCTTTGCGGTATCCGTTGATATGTGTCGTGATGTGGCCTCGTGTCCGTATGGGGTCACTGATACCGAAAAATGTCCGATCTTTGTCTGCTCCCAACGACGAGCCATTCGCCTACTCCTCAGTCGTGAAGGAGAACTGCTTCAGGTGATCAACGACGATCTGCGCTGGGAGAGATGAGATCGTTAGGAGCGCACTATGGAAACCGTCAAGGCGTGGATGAGCGCACCAGCCATCATCGCCCGTGACACGGAGACCTTGCCGCGCGCCCGTGAACTACTCATCGCCGCCGGAATCCGTCGCTTGCCGGTGGTAAATGCCACCGGAAATCTGGTAGGAATCGTCACAGAAGGGGACATCAACCGCGTTTCTGATTCGCCCGAACGGGACGACCAAGCCTATAATCTCTACTATCGCGTCCACGACCTCCCTTTACGTGAGGTGATGCGCCGTCCGGTCATCACCGTCACCCCGGACACACCGCTCCACGAGGCAGCACACCTATTGTTAGCCTGGCGGATCAGCGGGTTCCCGGTGGTGAGTGAAGGGCGAATCGTGGGCGTGATTACTGCGTCGGATATGTTGCGGCACATTATCTGGGAGACGGGCGATGCCGAGTCGGAGTTTCTCAAGGCCCAATCGGCAAGTGTTGGTTAGTGTTGGGGTGTGCTGAGTTCCAATGAGGCAGCTCTGCAACGGAGGTTCAAGATGTATCGGCATATTCTGGTTCCACTGGATGGTTCACCATTAGCCGAGCAAGTATTACCGCATGTCCATGGATTGGCCGCCAACGAAGGCACCACCAAGATCACGCTCCTGCGTGCGGTGCCACCCGTCTTTACGACGAGCGTGGACTACAGCGGGCTGATGGCGAGTGATATTTCGGATAGTATGGTGACGTTAGAACGTGAGGCCGAGACCTACCTAGAGGGAGTGGCGGAGACCTTCCGCAACGAGGGCTACACGGTGGAGACCGAGGTCAGCGCAATGCCAGCGGCAGAGGCCATTCTGGACTATGCAGAGAGCCATGAAGCCGATTTGATTGCGATTGCGACTCACGGGCGGAGTGGGATTAGCCGCTTCGTCTTTGGCAGTGTGACCCAGAAGGTAGTACAGATGGCACCCGTGCCGGTATTGGTGATGCGCCCGAAGGCGACTGAGTAGGAAAGCGGCACGCTGGAGGACGCGAATAAGGCAGTTTATCCGCAGTTTATCCGCAGATTACGCAGATTACGCAGATTATTTTTTCTATAATAATCTGCGTAATCTGCGTAATCTGCGGACACTCTTGGAGATCAACCCCAGCGTTGGCTTCGGCAAGCTCAGCCAACGCAGAATCATGTAGGCACTTGCGACAGAACCTCGCAGCCATCCTCGGTAATAATCGCCAGATCCTCAATCCGCACCCCGCCCCAATCATCCAGGTAGATCCCCGGCTCAATACTCACCACGTTGCCTGCCCGCAGACGCGGACCACTCGCTTCGTGGCCCGGTTTGGCGCGGCGCAACGAGGGGCCTTCGTGGATGTCGAGGCCGACGCCGTGGCCGAGGCTATGCCGGAAGGCATCAGCATATCCGGCGGCAGCGATATGATCACGGGCGATAGCATCGGCGGCGTTGCAACGCAGGCCAGCGCGGAGGGCGGCAATCGCCCGCTGCTGCGCCTCAAGCACAATCGCATAGATCTTCTGGAAGGTGGCGTCGGGGCTGCCCAACGTAATCGTGCGGGTCATATCAGCGTGGTAGCCATCCACGCGGGCACCCATATCAATAGTGATCGGGCGACCCTCACCGAGCGGCGCATCGCCAGGATGGGCATGGGGCAACGCACTATTCAGGCCCGCAGCGACAATGATCGGGAAGGCGAGCGCCTCGGCCCCGCGCTCACGCATGGCGACTTCGAGCATCCACGCCACTTGGCGCTCGGTCATGTCGGGGCGTAGGTGGGGCAACACCGCCAAGAAGGCCGCATCGGTCACTTCAACCGCACGCCGCAGCGTCGCCAACTCGTCGGCATCCTTCACTTCACGTAGCGCCTCGACCAAACCATCAACCGGCTCAAGTTCAACCGGGGTATCAAAAAATGACTTGGAGAGCGCGTAGTGCTCGGCCACACTGACGTGGGCGGCTTCAAACCCAACCAAGTCCAGGTTCAAATCACTGACCGTCTGAGTCAACAGCATATGCAGGCTACGCTCCGGCGCGGCTGTCTCGTGCAGCGTAAACGCAGGAGCCTCACGCGCCGCCTGGATGGTATAGCGCCCATCAGTAAAGAGCAGGGCGTGCTCAGGGGTAATCAGCAGGGTACCACTACTGCCCGTAAAGCCACTCAGGTAGCGGCGGTTGGCCGCAGCACTGACGAGCAGGGCGGGAAGGTTACGTTCGGCCATTGCAGCACGTAGCAGAGAGAGACGCTGTTGGAGCATGGGGAGATCCTTGTTTTGGTTCCCCGATCATTCCGTAGGGGCGAAGCATCGCCCACCAACCCCGTTGGTGTTCCCTAGATTATATAGCAAGCGATGCTTCGCCCCTACAGAGCGCCGTAGGATAAGATTTAGGGCTGGAAGGGATCAGCCTCAGGCACCGTGGCCTCATCCACATCGCCGGAGACCGGATCAACGCCAGTGGTCAGCGTACCATCAGCCAGAGCCTGCTGGATCTCCAGGATGCGTGCCTTGACCGCATCGGGGATGGCTGCTTCAGCATCGTGGTAGGGCGCAAAACCGACACCATCGTTGGCAGCTTCGTAGAGCGCAATACCATTGCCCTCGAAGGTACCCTCAACCACCGCCCTGATCTGATCATAGACGGCGACATTCACCCGCTTGATCGCGCTGGTCAGGATCTTGTCGGCACCCGGAGCGCTGCCACCCACGAAGGTAGTGACATACTCGTCCTGGTCAACACCGATCACGAAGGCACCCTTCTCAGCGGCAGCCTTGATGCCACCCGAACCGGAGGGACCACCGGCACCGAAGACCACATCGGCACCCTCACCGATAAACTGCTCGGCGGTCGAAGCGCCCAGGGCCGGCTCGATGAAGCTGGGCAGGTAGACACCCAGCAGGGTGATGTCGGGGTTGACATACATAGCCCCGTTATCAAACCCGTTCTTGAACTTCTTGACCGGAGGGATCTCCTGGCCAGCCACGATAGCAATCGTGCCCGACTCGCTCATCATCGCAGCCAGAGCACCGGCAAGGAAGCCCGACTGATCCTCACGGAACTGGAGACCAACTAGGTTGTCGGTAACTGTGCCTGGCTCGTAGTACTGGTCAACCCCGATGAAGATGATGTCAGGATTGGCCTCAGCCGCTGCCTTGGTGGCATCCTGGATCAGGAAGCCGACGGTGATGATCACATCGAACTTCTCATCAACGAAGGTCTGGATGTTCTTCTCGTAGTCAGACTGGGCCTGAGTCTCGATGTACTTGAACTCCAGGCCGAACTCATCGGCAGCCTGCTGAGCACCCTCATAGGCAAACTGGTTGAAGGTACCATCGTTGACCTTGCCCAAGTCGGTAACGAGGGCGATCCGCAACGCGGTGGGCGCGGCAGTTTCGGTGACCTCAGCGGTGGCCTCGGTCGGAGCGGCGGTTGCAACCTCAGTAGCGGCCTCAGCCGTCGGAGCGACGGTCGCTACAGGAGCGTCGGTGGCGGCAGCCACCGGAGCGGTGGTAGCCGCCGGAGCGGTCGGGGCGCTGCCACAGGCAGCGAGCATTGGCACCATCAGAACGAAGAGTGCCAGGACGGTCGCAAGAGACTTGCGCATGGTGGATGTGCCTCCTTTGTTCAGGACAATCCAGGGAAATCTGGCGTGAACAGAGTCACGCATAGCGAGGAATTATAGCATAGATACTACTGATGCGGCCTTGCCCTAGTTCATGGCCTAGGGCAAGGCCGCATCATTGGGGCTGTGCCCCAAACCTCGTTTTTGTTGTTGTTTGGCGGCTGCGCCGCCAAACAACAACAAAAACGATCTGCGGAGGCGGCAAGCCGCCCATAGACATGAACTTTAGGGCTACCGCCCTAAAAACCACGCTTGGGGCTGCGCCCCAAACCCGCTTTTTTCTCGTATGTTGGCGGCGAAGCTGCCCCCGAACCTCCACCGCCGGAGGCGAAGATCATCTATACCAATGATGCGGCCTTGCCACCACCCTTGCGCGCCGCACGCACGATGGCGTTGAGAAAGGTGGATTTGAGCGGGGTAATCGCATTGATCGCGGTGGTCATGGGGGTGCGTTCGAGTACCTGAAGGACGCGGGCGAGTGCCTCGTAGCCCCAACCTTCCAGGTTATCGAGCAGCAGATCGCCCAGTTTGCCGCGCTCTATCGCCATGGCCACGATGCGTTCAAAGGTGGTTTCGGGCGTGAAGACGCGCCGCTCGCGGGGCTGCATGGTGAGGGCACCGTGAGTGCATGCAGCATAACAAACGCCACAACCCAGGCAGAGATCGGCATCGCGCACGACCCACTTGCGTCTGCGGCCATCCAGTTCGCTCTGGTTGATCTGAAGGGCATTAACCGGGCATACCTTAATGCAGCGCCCACACCCCCGGCAGAGTTGGGGGTCAATCATAGCAATCCAGTTGGAGGTAACAATCGCCTTACGCAGATCGAAGCGCCGGATGGCATTGAGCATCCCACACGAGCAGCTACAGCAGTTGCAGATGTAGCTGACATTGCGCTGCACGTTATCGCCGGTCTGGACGAGGCCCGCCGCCTTGGACTGGTTGAGGATCTGCATGGCCTCGGTGCGGCTGATGGACTCGGCAATCCCTTGGCGTACCAGCACGCGGGCGCCCATATTCAGGCTCAGGCATGTACGCATGGGGTGATCGCAGGCATGGCCGGCATGCTGAGCATGGTTGCGGCAGGCACACAGCGAAACGGCGTGTTCGGTAGCATGTTCGACAATGTGCGAGGCGCGTTCCCAATCCAGAATCTCGGCATGATCGCCCACCGGCAGCGCCTCTTCGTGAACCAGTGCGCGTCCGATCTGGGTCTGACCAGAAAAGACCGCGTGAGCGAAGTCTTCACGCTCGAAGAAGTACTCATCAAAGAGTTGCGCCAATTCAGCCACGGGGGCATCTTCGCGCACGCGCATAAAGGTAAACTCGAAGAAACCGATCACGACCGGGGCCAGCGCAATATAGCGACGACCATCATGCTCAATATCAAAGAGCAGACCGCGTTCGGCCATACTCGCCACCATCTCACCCAGACGATCCTCAGCGATCTCGGTACGGCGGGCCAATTTACGCAGCGAGATGAAGGTTGTCGGGATACGGCGGGCCAGATCGGCTTCGGCGGGCGAGAAGAGCAGTTGCAAGATGCGCAGGAAGGTGGGCGAGTCGGGCGCACCGGTCACATTCCGGTCAAGACGTTGTTGGAGCAACTCGTAGGGTTGGGGCAGATTGATCGTCCGGGGGGCCATAGAGACCTCCATTCTGTGGAGGCAGGAAGAACCTGCCCCCCAAACCGTCGCCTACTTCCGACTAGACACGCTCAATATAATCGCCAGTGCGCGTATCAATCTTGAGTACATCACCCTCATTGACAAAGCCCGGCACCTGAATGACCGCGCCGGTCTCCAATGTAGCCGCCTTGGTCACATTGGTAGCGGTATCACCGCGCACCGCGATGGTCGTCTCAGTGACAGCCAGCATGACAAAGATGGGCAACTCAACCCCCAGCAGCACTTCGCGATCAGAGTCATAGACAAGATCAGCGTTCTCATTCTCTTTGAGGAAGCGCGCTCCGTCGCCAACCGCAGCCGAACTGACCTGGATCTGATCGAAGGTGTTGTTATCCATGAAGATAAAATCTTCACCTTCGCGGTAGAGGAACTGCATGGGGCGGCGCTCAATACGCACAATTTCGATGTCCGAACCGGCGCGCACGCGATCCTCAATCACCTTCCCATTGTTCAGGTTCTTGAGTTTCATACGCACGAAGGCACGCCAGTTGCCGGGGGCAACGTGCTGGAATTCAACCACCTGATACAAATCATTGTTGTAGCGCAGCACAATCCCGGTGCGCAGATCGGACGTAGTTCCCGAAGCCATGGTCCAAAACTCCTTGTGTATACCTATCACAGGCCATTTGATCAGGGGTGAGCCTATGCGGCCCCGCCCACAGAACATGATCGTAGGGCTGGGTGGTGGCCCAGCTATCGCTACCACTATAGTGGCGATTGACGATCTCGGCAAGTTGGTGGGTGAGCATGTGGTGGCTTCGACAAGCTCAGCCACCGCGCCGCTGGCGTTGGCTGAGCCTGTCGAAGCCAAGCGTAGCAGTATTACCCATGCCAGAATAATCCTGCTATGATAGAGATAGAGAAGTTATGGCACATGTTGGGGTAGCTGATGGAATGGCGTGAGTGGGCCACCTTGCTGATCGTTGCCGTCACCATTGGTGGGATTGCAGTGGGGCGTTGGCCATGGTTGCGGGCGGATCGCACGGGGATTACCCTGATCGGGGCGACGTTGCTGTTGGGCATCGGGGCGTTGAGCCTAGAGGAGGCGTATGCCGGAGTTGATATAGGTACGATCATCCTACTCTTCAGTATGATGGTCATCAATAGTAATCTCTATCTGGCTGGGTTTTTCGGGGTGGTAACACGCCATGTCGTGCGCACAGCGCGTGGCCCGCGCACGCTGCTGGCACTGATCATTCTCGCCTCTGGGGTGCTCTCGGCGCTCTTTCTGAATGATACGATTGTCCTGATGCTGACGCCGATCATTTTGGATACGACTCGCGCTCTTAAACGCAGCCCCTTGCCCTACCTGTTGGGGCTGGCAACCGCCGCAAATGTTGGCTCAATGGCAACGATTACCGGTAATCCGCAGAATATTATCATTGGGGGTCTTTCACATATCAGGTATGTCGAGTTCGTACAGCACCTCGGCCTACCCGCGCTGCTCAGTCTGGGCATCTGCTGGCTGGTGATTGTGCTGGTCTACCGCGAGGAGATGCGCGGCCCGGCCTTCAGGGTGCCCGATATGGTGCGTACCGCGACCTTGCGCCCACTGCTGAGGAAGAGTATGCTGGTCATCAGCGCAATGTTGCTGCTCTTTCTCCTGGGGGTACCGATCCCACTGGCGGCATTGTTGGCCGCCGCAACCCTGATGACAACACGACGCCTGCGCCCGGATCGAGTCTGGAAGAGTATTGACTGGACACTCCTGCTCTTCTTTGCCGCGCTCTTTGTGGTGACGCATGCACTGGAGACCCAACAACTGAGTGAGCGTCTGTTTGAGATACTGGCCCCGCTGGCCCAAGCGGGTCTGATTCCTTTCGGGTTGGTGACGGTGGTACTCTCCAACCTGATCAGCAATGTGCCAGCGGTCTTACTCCTGCAAGGGTTGGTGCCCGCCTTTGCCGAAACCCAACGGGCGTGGTTCATGTTGGCCGCAACAGCCACTCTGGCGGGAAATCTGACCCTGCTCGGTTCGGTGGCCAATCTGATTATGGCCGAACTTGCCGGGCGCTGGGGCGTCCGAATTACCTTTTTTGACTATGTGCGCGTCGGCATGCCGGTGACAATTTTGAGCCTCATGGTGACGATGCTGCTCATTTGAGCATGGAGTGGACCTATGATTGATCATCTCAGGCAGGTGCAACTCATTCAGGGTGGGATGGGTGTGTATGTTTCCAATTGGCGACTGGCGCGAGCCGTCGCGATGGCCCGCGAGGAGGTAACGGCGGGGACGGTATCGGGTACGGCGCTCGATATTGTGTATGTGCGGCTCCTCCAGCTTGGTGATCCGGGCGGGCATATCCGGCGCGGGTTGGCGGCCCTCGATGCCCAGTTTGGGGTCACTATGGGGCAGCGGATTTTGGAGCGCTATTTCATTGAAGGTGGGAAGGCCGCCGATGCACGCTTTGCCCCCGCGCCAATTATCAACGTGCGCACGGAGAATGGGAGTACCCAGATTCCCGCAACGAGCGGCGAGAATACGATCATCCCGCTCGTGATTGACCCAGAGATCATCGAGTTGCAGATCGCCACCGGCTTTGTTGAGGTCTGGTTGGCCAAGCAGGGCCACCAGGGGACGATCCTGATCAATTTTCTTAACAAAGTTGAATTGCCGCTGCTCTACATTATGTACGGGGCGATGTTGGCCGAGGTGGACGGGATCGTGGTGGGGGCGGGAAACCCCGAAGGGCTACCGGCGATCTGTAGCCGCCTCGCGCAGCACGAGCCGGTGAGCCGCGAGTTGGCGGTGCTCTACCAGGGCAGTGGCGAACACTTCAGCCTGCCCTTCGACCCGCGCCAGGTGTGTGGGGGGGCGCTGGCCCAGCGCCCGCTGAAGCGCCCAGCGTTCCTTGCTATCGTCACGCGCCACGACTTGGCCCAGGCGTTAGCGGCAAGTGGTACCGAGCCACCTGACGGCATGATCATCGAGAACCACACCGCCGGGGGCCACAACGCAAACCCGACTGGCCCGCTGCACCGCGACGAGATCGGTCAGCCGATCTATGGCCCCGACGACATCGCTGATCTCGCTGTGTTGCGCGAAATCGGGCTGCCCTTCTGGTTGGCGGGTGGCTATGGCAACCACGACCAACTGCGGGCGGCACAGGCGACTGGGGCGGTGGGGATTCAGGCGGGATCGATCTTCGCGTTGTGCGAGGAGTCAGGGCTGCGCCCGGAGTACCGCACGGCGCTCATGGATGCGCTGCGCGCCGGGATGGACGATAGCCAACTGGTACGCACCACGCTGGTCTCACCCACTGGCTTCGCCTTCAAAGTGGCCCAGATCGCGGGCACCCTATCCGACGAAGAGGTCTTTGCGCATCGCCCACGCATCTGCGACATCGGGTTACTGCAACAGATCGGCCTGAGCGCCCCCGATGGATCGGGGACACGCACGATCTTCCAGCGCTGCGCCGCCGGGCCAGTCGCGGGCTATGTGAGCAAACGCGGGCTGGCGCGCAACACCGAAGAGCGGCGCTGTCTGTGTAATGGCCTGCTGGCCTGTGTGGGCCTGGGGCAAGTCAAACCCATGGCAGGTGGGGTATTCGAGGAGCCTGCGGTCGTCACTTTGGGCGATCATCTGGACGGGGTGCGGCGGTTGTCGCGGAATGGCCAGATGCGCTACTGGGCGCATGATGCAGTGGCGGATATTCTGGGGGATGTAGTATGAGTATGGACATCCAGCAACTGACCGCTGTGATCAACCAGTTTGTGACCGACAAGGGTTGGTATGCGGAGGGCAGCCGTTACCCGCAGACGCCGCGTAATATTGCGGTTTCGGTGGCGGTCGAGGCGGCGGAGATCCTGGAGCACTTTCAGTTTGGGGATGCACCGAAAGACCCGCAGGCCATCGCCGGGGAGTTGGCGGATGTGGCCAACTACCTGTTTCAATTGGCCTATTTGTTGGAGATTGATCTGGAGCAGGCGATTCTGGAGAAGTTGCAGGTGAATTACGGGCGGGAGTGGGTGTAGAGACGCAAGATGTTGCGTCTCACGCCCACGAGACGCAAGATGTTGCGTCTCACGCCCACGAGACGCAAGATGTTGCGTCTCACGCCCACGAGACGCAAGATGTTGCGTCTCACGCCCACGAGACGCAAGATGTTGCGTCTCTACGTGTACCCGATTACGCCCGATCCGCCAGTGCGGCCACGCCGGGGAGCACCTTGCCTTCGAGCAGTTCGAGCGAAGCCCCGCCGCCGGTGGAGACGTGCGACATCTTGTCGGCAAACCCGGCCTGCTCAATAGCGGCCACCGAGTCACCGCCGCCGATGATCGTGATTGCGCCGTGGGCAGAGGCATCGGCCATGGCCTGGGCCACCGCGAAGGTGCCCTGGGCAAACGGAGCCATCTCGAAGACCCCCATCGGCCCGTTCCAGATCACGGTCTTGGCGGCCACAACCTCGGCGGCATAGAGCTTAGCCGACTCGGGGCCAATGTCGAGCATCTGCCAGCCGTCGGGAATGGCGTCTACCGGCACGACTTGGGTATTGGCGCTGGCGCTGAAGGCATCGGCCAGCACGGCATCCACCGGCAACATCAGGCGTGTGCCTGCGGTTTCGGCCTTGGCCATTAGATCGCGGGCCAGATCGAGGCTATCCGGCTCAACCAGCGACGTGCCCAACGACTTGCCCTGGGCCATCAGGAAGGTGTTGGCCATCCCGCCACCGATCAGCAGCGTATTGACCTTGCCGAGCAGATTCTCGATCACGCCGATCTTGTCGCTAATCTTGGCCCCACCGATGATGGTGACAAAGGGGCGCTCTGGGTTCTCCAAAGCCCCGCCGATGAAGGCCAGTTCCTTTTCGAGCAGGAAGCCCGCCACACCCTCCAGGTGGTGCGCGACCCCCTCGGTGCTGGCGTTAGCGCGGTGGGCCGCGCCGAAGGCATCGTTAATGAAGATGTCGCCGAGGCGCGCCAGTTCAGCGGCCATGTCGGGGTCGTTCTTCTCTTCACGCGGATCGAAGCGGGTATTCTCCAACATCAACACTTGGCCAGGGCGCAGCGAGGCAGCCGCCGCCTCAGCGGCGGGGCCGGTGATCGCCTCGGTCTTCTTGACCTCGGTAGCTTCGGGCAGCAACTCGAAGAGCCGCTCGACCACCGGGCGCATACTGTACTTGGGGTTGATCTTGCCCTTCGGGCGGCCCAAGTGCGACATCAGCACCACGCTGGCGCCTTCTTCCAAAAGATAGCGGATAGTTGGGAGGGCCGCACGAATACGGGTGTCGTCGGTGATCGCGCCATGCTCATCCTGGGGAACGTTAAAATCAACCCGCACCAACGCCCGTTTACCAGCCCACGCGACATCGCGAATAGTCTTCTTTGCCATAGGGGATCGCTCTCCTCACTTCGGTATCATCCCATGTCTGGTATTGTAGCATAGGCAGGAAGCCAATCCGGTGGAGGTTCGGGGGCAGATGCGCCGCCCTCGCAAATCTGTTTTTGGAAAAACAGGAATTTGGGGCGTAGGCGAGCGCGTATAAAATTTTGCAGATTTACATCTAAATATGAATCTGTAAAAAAAGTATGATTGGTTATTGTGCTGTGATACCATACAAGCATTTATCTCCCTTCTACACAAGGATCGGCGTATGCGCAAGTTCATCCCGCACATCCCCACACTCCTCGTCATGGTGCTCTTATTTGGAGTCAGCCAGGTGCTCGCCCGCCCGCAGCCCAACGCCACCCCCACGGCCCTGCCGAGCGCCTTTACCTACCAGGGCCAGTTGTTGGATGCGGGTCAACCGACGGATGGCAGCTACGACCTCACCTTTCGGCTCTATGATGCGCTGAGTGATGGCAAGCAGATCGGGGGTGCCGTGGCGCTCACCGGGGTTGCGGTGAGCCAGGGTATCTTCACGGTACAACTCGATTTTGGACCCGGCGCGTTCACGGATGCCCGGTACTTGGAGATCCAGGTCGGTACGACCACCCTCAGCCCACGCCAGCCGATCACGCCCGCGCCCGCCGCGCTCTACGCGGCGAGTGTGCCGTGGAGTGGGGTATCGGGGGTGCCCGCCGATCTCGCCGATGGGGACAACGTTGGGATGACCAGCGTCAGTTGGGGTGACATTAGCAATCGTCCTGCCGGGTTGGATGATGGCGACCAAGACACCACCACCATCCCATGGGCCAATCTGACCGACGTGCCCACCGATCTCGCTGATGGGGATAACGTTGGGATGACCAGTGTCAGTTGGAGTGACATTACCAATATCCCCACTGATCTTGCCGATGGCGACCAAGACACCACCACCATCCCATGGGCCAATCTGACCGGCGTGCCCACCGATCTCGCCGATGGGGACAACGTTGGGATGACCAGTGTCAGTTGGAGTGACATTACCAATATCCCCACTGATCTTGCTGATGGAGACCAAGACACCACCACCATCCCATGGGCCAATCTGACCGGCGTGCCCACCGATCTCGCCGATGGAGACAACGTTGGGATGACCAGCGTCAGTTGGGGTGACATTAGCAATCGTCCTGCCGGGTTGGATGATGGCGACCAAGACACCACCACCATTCCATGGGCCAATCTGACCGGCGTGCCCACCGATCTCGCCGATGGGGACAACGACACTACCTACAGTGCCGGGGTTGGCATGACCCTAAACGGCACCACCTTCAATGTTCACTACGCCCAGGTGATTGTCGTGGCCCAGAGCGGCGGCGACTACACCAGCATTCAGGCCGCGCTCGACAGTATTACCGATGCGGGTGTCGGCAAGCCCTACCTGGTCTACGTTGCACCGGGGGTGTATGAAGAACGGGTGACGATGAAAGCCTACGTGACCATCGAGGGGGCTGGGGAGGGGGCGACGATTATTCGTTGGAGTGGTGGGAGTACAAATCCTTTATCTGAAAGCGGAAGCGCTACGTTGGAGGGAGCGAATAATGCCACACTGCGCCACCTCAGCGTCGAGAGTATTGCTGGGGCGGGGACAGCGTATGCAGTCGGAATTCATAACAACTCCGTTGCCCCTACCATCAGCAACGTGACCGTTACGGTCTCTGGGGGAAATTTCAACTACGGAATCCACAATATATCCTCATCCTCCCCTACCATCAGTAATGTAACCATCACGATCCCCTCAGGTAGCGTGAGTGTCGGCATCTTCAACTACGCCGCCTCTCCCACCATCAGCAACGTGACCGTCGCGGCATCTGGGGAAATAAATAGCTACGGCATCGTCAGTTACTACTCCACCCCCACCATCAGCAACGTGACCGTCACCGCGTATGGGGGTACAAATAACTACGGTATCTCCAACACCAACGCCTCTCCCACCATCAGCAACGTGACCGTCACCGCCTCTGGGGGTACAAATAACTACGGCATTTTCAACATATTCGACTCTTCTCCCACGATCACCAACGTGACCGTTACGGCCTCTGGGGGAACATATAGCTACGGCATCCAGAACAACTTCTCCGCCTCCCCTACAATCCGCGACTCAGCAATCACTGGGAGTACGAATAGCGTGTATAACGACAACAGCACAGCGAAAGTCGCATATAGCATGCTGAATGGTCCGCTCTCTACAGGTATGACCTGCATTGGCAACTATAATGTGAACTTTGCATCGGTGACGTGCCCATAGGAGGGAAGTATGCAGCATCTTTATCTTCCACTGCGCCACTGGCTCGTCGCTGCCATACTGGTGCTGGTCTTGTTCGCCGGGGCGCTCGCGGCATCGGCTGGGGGCGACTTCACCCTGGTACGCTGGTCGTCCGATGGGGGCGGCGGGGCGAGTACGGGCGGCCAGTATACGCTGGTGGGCACCATCGGCCAGCCGGATGCCAGTACGTTCGCGAGTAGTGGCGGTGATTTCCAGGTGGTGGGTGGGTTCTGGGCAGGCAAGAGTGGCGTGTATCGGAACTTTTTGCCACTGGTTGCGCGGTGAGTGTATGGTGCAAGGAATAGGTAGGGGCGCATCGTGATGCGCCCCTACGCACGCATGGACGGTTCCGTGCAAACGTTACGTGACACCCAAGCACTCCACCCCCAACCACAAAAATAGATTCTTGCGCTATACTCTCGCATACAGCCATTTGTACCATGTTTAAGGAGCGATACCATGTCTCAGGCCACCATCGGCGTGATCGGCGGAAGTGGGCTTTATGCGATGGAGGGACTCACCGATGTGGAGGAGGTACGCCTCACGACTCCCTTCGGTGATCCGAGTGACGCCTTCATCATCGGAACCCTGGCGGGTCAACGGGTTGCCTTTCTGCCGCGACACGGACGTGGTCACCGCATCAACCCCTCTGAGTTGCCGAGCCGGGCGAATATCCACGCCTTCAAGCAGCTTGGCATCCGGGCGCTGATCTCGGTCAGTGCGGTCGGTTCGCTACGCGAGGAGTACGCCCCTGGTCATGTGGTTATCCCCAACCAACTCTTTGATCGTACCAAGGGCGGGCGACCCAGCACCTTCTTTGAGCAGGGGATTGTGGCCCACATTGCCTTCGACAAGCCCTTCTGCCCAGTGCTGACCAGCATTCTGTACGATGCCGCCGTAACAGCCGGCGCGACGGTGCATATGGGTGGCACAATGGTGGTGATGGAGGGGCCGGCCTTTTCGACCCTCGCCGAGAGCGAGGAGAACCGCCGCCGGGGCCATGATCTGATCGGGATGACCGCGCTACCAGAGGCCAAGTTGGCCCGCGAGGCGGAGATCGCCTACGGGACGCTGGCGATGGTCACCGATTATGACGCCTGGCACCCCGGCCATGACGCGGTGACAGTAGATGCGGTGGTGGCGGTGTTGCACGCTAACGCCACGCTCTCGCAGCAGATCGTTGCGCAGGCAGTGGCGCGCATTAGTGCGGACTTCAGCAGCGCGGCGCATAGTGCGCTGGCGACGGCGATCATCACCGACCGCAGCCGTATCGCGCCAGAGGTGAAGGAACGACTCGCGCTGATTGCGGGAAAGTATCTATGATAGCGTGACTGTTGAGCATCGGTTCTCACCCCCCAGCCCCTCTCCCACTGCGTGGGAGAGGGGGAATCGAACGCATCTCTCGGCGGAATGCCCCCTCTCCCGCGTGCGGGAGAGGGGCCGGGGGTGAGGGCCATCCGGCGGCAAGGTGTCAAGTGAATAGGGCGCGTCACCACGCGCCCCTATCTGATAATCGGTGAAGAGATATGGCAAACGAGATCCGTATCATTCCAGTTCGTGGCCTCCCAGAGATTGGCCCCGGCGACGACCTCGCGGCGCTGATTTTAGCTGCGCTTGCGCATGACAATCTGGTGTTGGAAGCGGGCGATATTCTGGTCGTTACGCAGAAGATCGTCTCGAAGGCTGAAGGGCGGCTGATTGACCCGGCAAGCGTCGAGCCATCTGCGTTTGCCCACCAGATCGCCGCGCAGGCGCGCAAAGATGCCCACTTTCAGGAGGTGGTGCTGCGCGAAAGCCGCCGCATCGTCAAGATGGCCAACGGGGTTCTGATTACCGAGACCCACCACGGCCAGATCTGCGCCAATAGCGGTGTGGACGAGTCGAATGTGTCCGGAGGCCGCATCGTCTGCCTGTTGCCCGAAGATCCCGACCATAGCGCGGCACAGTTACGTCACCAGATCGCCCAACGCAGCGGTGTTACCCTCGCCGTGATCATCTCGGACACCTTTGGCCGCCCGTGGCGCGATGGCCAAGTGAACGTGGCGATTGGGGTGGCCGGGATGCAGCCGATGAGCGACTTTGCGGGCATTGATGACCCGCACGGGTACACGATGCATGCCACGCTGATCGCCGTCGTGGACGAGATTGCTGGGGCAGCCGAGTTAGTGATGGGTAAGATTGATGGCGTGCCGGTGGCGCTAGTGCGCGGCTATGCCTATACGCCTAGTGAACGAGCGACATCGCGCCAACTACTGCGCGACCCGCGCATGGATCTCTTCCGTTGATGGATCTGATGCAGGCCATCCGTGGGCAGCGCTCGGTGCGCACATTCCGCCCCGATGCGGTCAGTTCGGCGCACCTCACAACGCTGATCGAGGCAGCAGGCTGGGCACCCTCGCCGCATGGCCGTCAACCCTGGCGCTTTGTCATTCTCACCCAACCCGACGTGAAGCAGCACCTAGCCGAAGCTATGGGTACCACGTGGCGCAACCATCTGGCCCAGGATGGCCAGGATGCTGCCAGCATTGAACGGCGCTACCAGCGTTCGCTGCAACGTATCACCCAGGCTCCGGCGATCATCATTGCTTGTCTCTACCTCGACGATCTCGATTCCTACCCCGACCCTGAACGGCAGGCCGCTGAGACCACCATGGCAATCCAGAGTCTCGGTTGTGCGATCCAGAATATGCTTCTGGCTGCCTACGCCCTCGGTTTGGGTACGGGCTGGATGTGTGCCCCGCTCTTCTGCCCACACGAAGTGCGCACCACCCTCAACCTCCACGCAAGCCTGCACCCGCACGCCCTGATCCCCGTCGGCTACCCGGCTCACGAACCGACTCGCAAATCACACCTCAGCGTAGAAGCGCTTGTGGTAGAGTGGAAATAGTAGTCGTAGCTGTATCGTTTGCTGAAGAGGTGCCGTATGTCCGACGAAGCCCTTTCGGCCCGGATGGCTGCCCAGATTGCTACTTGGCAGGCTACGGGTGACCGCCGCTCGATCTTCCTCTCGTGCTACGCGATGATGACCAGCAATATGTTTGCGGGTGTCACCACGGGCCGTTTTGCCGACCGGGTGTGGGTTGACCAACTCATCCACAACTTCGCCGACTACTATTTTGTGGCGCTCGACGCCTATGAGGCCCAGCACCCCCACCTGCCGGAGGTGTGGCGGTTGGCCTACGACATGGCGCGTCAGCCGGAGACGCCTGTGGTGCAGAGTCTCTTGCTGGGGGTGAATGCACACATCAACCACGATTTGGTACTGGTGCTGGCCGACATGCTGGAGCCGGAGTGGGCGGATCTGGCGCAGAGTAAACGCGAGGAACGCCACCGCGACTACTGCGAGGTCAATGCAGTGATTGCCGAGACCACCGACCGGGTGCAGGATGAGGTGGTGGAGCCATACGCCCGGCTGATGAACCTGATTGATGTAGTGTGCGGGCCGCTGGATGAGTGGTGTACGGCGAAGTTGCTGCGCAACTGGCGCGCTGATGTCTGGGAGCAGGCAATCAGGATCGTCGAGAATCCCGATCAGACAGAACGCCAAACATTGCGCCAGCAGGCCGATGCGCGGGCGTTGCGCCGGATCGAGTTGCTGCGCGATAGTGGGGATGTGGGGGCGCGGGTGTTTGGTTACCCGTTGCGTTGGTTGGGGCGTTTGCGGATGTTATGACCGGCGTAGCGTAGCGACGCAATATCTTGCGTAGCGACGCAATATCTTGCGTCTCTACCTACCGCAACCCCGCCCGCCGCATGGCCGCCGCCAAGGGGTTATCATCCTCGTCATCAGGGGCGGTCTCTTCCGAGCTACTCGCATAGAGCGAGGAGGTTGGGCGTGGCTCGACATCCTCCTCTGGTTCCTCGTCATCGGCGGCCCAATCGAGGTGCAGGTTTTCTGCCCCCACGATGGCGATGATCTCGTCAACCGTGAAGCAGCGCAGATCAATCCGCTCAGCATCGGGTGGGGTGTTGAGATCCTCCACCAGGCGCAGGATGGGTAATGACTCCAGCACCTCGCTGAGCAACTCCGGGCGGCGGCGGGGTGGCCGCTCACTCGCCATCAGCGCCTCGACCTCGGCCACATTCGCCGGGATTCCGGTATCCACCAGCAGAATTGTCACCCGCACATGGTGGCGTAGCAACTTGAGGATCTGGCGTGTCTCTTGGAGTTGGCCAACCGCCCGCCGCAGCGCACTGGCGGTACGGCTGGCTTTGAACTCAAAGGCCCAGATCTCCTGATCTTCCACCGCAAGCGCATCTACCTCACGGTACTTGACCATAGCGCGTTTGTTGCGCCGCTCCTCATACTCAATGATGCGCCGCTCGTCCAGTTCGACCTGGGGGGCCAGCCAATCACGCAGCGCCGCCTCAGCCTCGCCACCAAAGAGATCGCGCTGGCGGGGTGGACGGATGGCCTTATTGTTCTTGCGTTGCAGCTTAAAACCATCCACATACGCACGGTAACGCCGGTCGTCGGTGGTGATTAAGCGCGGGCGTGCATAGCTAATCATGACATGCCCAGTTCCACTGAGCGGCGATAGGCGGCCCAGATCGCATCGGCCAGCACGGTACGAAGCCCCCCGCGCTCCAGTTCGCTCAGCGCGGCGCTCGTGGTGCCTCCCGGCGAGGTGACAGCATTGCGCAGTTCTGCCAGGTGTTTACCACTCTGCTGGGCATAGCGCGCCGACCCCAGCATCGTTTGGATCACCAGTTCCTCCGCCACGCGACGGGTCAACCCCATATGCACCCCCGCGTCAACCATGGCCTCCATCATCAGGAAGAAGTAGGCCGGACCGGAGCCATTCAGCGCGGTAGACATATCCAGGTAGGTCTCGTTATCCACAAAGATCTGGTGGCCCAAGGCACTCAGCACCGTGCGCGCCCAAGCGCGCTGGCGCTCGTCCACCTCGGCATGCGCCGTCCAAACCGTCATACCCTCGCCGATCATGGCCGGAGTATTGGGCATACTGCGCACCACCACGGAGTGTTCGAGCGCCTCGGTGAAGGTCTGGATAGTCGCCCCAGCCACAATCGAGATCACCAGCGCATCGGAGCGCAACATCCCACGTAGGGGTTGAAGCACGGCTTTGAGGTGTTGCGGCTTGACCGCAAAGATCACGATCTGACCCCACTGCGCCGCCGCCAGATTGTCCTGGCTGGTATGGATAGCGTAACGGGCCTGAACCTCGCGGAGCCGGTTCTCGTAGGGATCAGTGGCGAGGATTTGATCAGGAGCGACCAATTCTCGGCGGAGCAAGCCACCGATGATCGCCTCGCCCATCGCGCCCGGCCCGATCACTGCAATACGGAGATCTTTAAGCATAGATGATGTTGTTTGTCTAGAAGCTATTCCTGCGGCGACAATAGCACGCAGTTGCGGGGATGTCAATGCGCCCAGGGGCGAAGCATCGCCCTCCAACCTCGTTCGGGTTCCCCTGTCACATGGAGAGCGATGCTTCGCCCCTACTAGGTAGGTGGCCCCTGGGCGATGCGTTGGCGTACTGCTGCTAGTCCGGCGGGAGTGTTGGGTATCTCCCACAGCGTCTCGATCCACCACGTGGCTCCGGCTTCGATCCACGGGGCCACCTGCTCAATCGCTCTACCCTGATCATCGCCCACTGTTTGGCCTTCAACCACAATATCGAAATGGGTCGGCAAGGTACGCTGCTCTGCCACATAGTCCACCATCGCACGCAGTTCCTCCGGGGTAGCTTGACGAGTCTTACCGTCAAGACCCAGAACCGAGGGCAACAGACCATCATAGCGCAAGACCCGTTGCATAGACTTCTCACTCGGCCAAACACCTACGATCCAGATTGGGATGCGCGGTTGCTGAATAGGCGGTGGGGGAGGGTTGAAGTTGCTAGGAGTAATCGTGTAATGTTTGCCCTGGAAACGGAAGGGCTGCCCAGCCCAAAGCCCGGTCAGAATCGCCAGACCCTCATCGGTCAATTCGGCACGCACTTTACGATCAATCACCTCGCCGAAGGCGGCGTAGCCTGTATCCGGCGCACCGAGGCCCACCGCAAGGTTCACCCGCCCATCGGAGAGATTGTCGAGCGTTGCCGTCTCACTCGCCAACTTCCAGGGGCGCATGCGCGCAATCGGCGAGAGCATCGTACCCAGCCGGATATGCTGCGTCACCATGGCTGCTGCTGCGAGTGCAACCCATGCATCTACACCCCAGACCGGCTCCCAGACAAAGATACCATCCCAGCCGGCTTCTTCAGCCGCCAGCGCGGCCTGAGCAATGGTGCGTGCATCGCCGAAAGGCATCACAAAGCCATAGCGCATAAGATACTCCCTCTCTATAGGCGCACGTTGTGACGCGCGCCTACCCCTCCAACAGATCCTGGGCCTGCTGCGGCCAATCCGGGTTATAGCGCAGCGTATGATCCAGCGCAACCAGATCAATACTCCCATCGCGGATCAGACTATCAGCAACATAATGATCGCCCTGCACCCCAAAACCAATCACCGGCACCTCCGGAGTCACCCGTTTGATACCATTAACCAGTGGCACGGCCCAACCGGGGAAACGCGCTAAGTTAAGCGCATCCTCAGCCGCCACCGTCACATCAAGCATCCGCACCCCCGCCGCGATCACCCGGCGGGCCACCACCCGCGCATCTTGCATGCCCATCCCCCCGGCGCAGAACTCCTCGGCAGGCAGACGGAAACCCACAATAAAGCGCGGGCCAATCCAGGTGCGGATAGCTTCGATCACCTCTAGGGCCAAACGCATCCGTCCAGCCAAGTCGCCACCATACACATCGTTGCGGCGATTACGACTAGGGGAGATGAGATTGTGCAAGATACCACCATCGGCTGATGAGAGCAGCACCCCATCGGCCCCGGCACAGTAGGCGCGCCATGCGGCCAGAATGAACTGTTCTCGCAGGGAGATGAGGGCCGCACTCGACAGCGACTCACTCTGCGTATAGCACTCCAAACTGAAGAAGAGCCGGGT
This sequence comes from Candidatus Oscillochloris fontis, assembly GCF_004138135.1. Classification (GTDB taxonomy): domain Bacteria; phylum Chloroflexota; class Chloroflexia; order Chloroflexales; family Chloroflexaceae; genus Oscillochloris; species Oscillochloris fontis. The sequence continues at coordinate 37,274 of NZ_RYFD01000020.1, read as the reverse complement.
ATGGTGGGCGTGTAACGCTACGGCAAGTTGGTGCAAGCGGGGCACAAAGGCATCAGCATACAGCCCCAGATGGGCAACACCTTCGCTCAGCGGTGGTGGGGCCACAAGCAATGGTTCGCTAAGAATCAGCCCGACACCACCCTGAGCGCGACGGGCATAGTAGGCAAGCAGGTCTGCACTCACGAAGCCATCAGCCGTCGCAAAACCACTCGGCGTTGGGGCCATCACAATGCGATTGGCGAGCGTTTTACCCGCGATGATCAGCGAACTGAGAAGATCGGCCATACCACTCCACCTATGATGGATGTTGATCCAAGGCGACGAACGCCGCCCCAATCGCCTGCGAAAGTTCCCCCAGAGTTGCCGAAAGGATGCGCATGGATCTGCGCTGGCTTAGCTAAAGTGTAGAGTGCGGCATAGCGATCACCTTGCCTGAGCCAAGCCACATAGACTCACTACATGCTAATCGTATGATACACGATATAGTCCAGCGTAACCTCAACACAGGTTGATACGGTATAAAGAACGAGCCAGAATCATATCGCCCAACACCATCACTATGCCAACCAACAACACCCGTTACTATCTCGGCTTCAACCTCATCCCCGGTGTCGGGCCAGCACGACTGGCGCGCCTGATCGAGGAGTGTGGTTCACTTGAGGCGGCTTGGTCTGCCGACGAACTAGCGATGGCCATGGCCGGGCTGGATAAGCGCACCAGCGCAGCTCTGTGTGCTGGTCGTCAGCGAATCAACCTCGATCATGAACTGGAGCGCGTGGAGCGGGCGGGGGTCACGCTGCTGAGTATTGATGACCCGGCATACCCACATCTGCTGCGCAACATCCCGGCTGCGCCGCCGCTGATCTATGTACGCGGCAGCATCGAGTTTCACAACACCTGGACAGTGGCAGTGGTTGGGACACGTTCACCCACCAGTTATGGGCGCGAGGTGGCGCAGCGCCTCAGCTACGATCTAGCACAGAATGGCATTACAGTGGTGAGTGGCTTAGCGCTGGGGGTAGACAGCATTGCGCACCAGGCAACGCTCGATGCGGAGGGGCGCACGCTGGCGGTGCTAGGGAGTGGGGTTGATCAGCCCTACCCGGAGCGCAACCGCGATCTCGCGGCGCGCATTGTCAAACATGGCGCACTGATCAGCGACTACCCATTAGGCACACGCCCGGTGGCGATGAACTTCCCAGCGCGTAACCGTCTGATCAGCGGCCTCAGCCTAGCCACCCTCGTCATCGAGGCCGGTGAGCGCAGCGGGGCACTGATCACGGTTGACTTCGCGCTGGAGCAAGGCCGCGATGTCTTTGCGGTGCCTGGGCACATCTTCTCACGCCAAAGCATCGGCACCCACCGGCTCATCCGCGATGGTGCCAGCCTCGCCACTTGCGCCGCCGATATTCTAGAGAGCCTCAACCTGACGGTAGCCGCCGTTCAGCAAGAGGCGCGCAGCGAACTCCCCACCGACCCCATTGAGGCCAAGGTGCTCGATCTGCTCACCTACGAACCCCAACCGATTGACGAGATTGGGCGAGCAGTTGCGATGCAGGCGGGCGAAGTCGCGGCCACCCTCGCAGTACTAGAGCTAAAGGGGTTAGTTCGCCAAGCCGGCCCGATGGAGTATGTACGTCGGTAGCGACGCAATATCTTGCGTCGCTACCGATCAAACGCCGCCTCAACCCGCCCGGAAAGCGCATCGGCCAACATCCGTTTGGTGCGGGCAATCAGAGGCGGGAAGGCATCGGGGCTAAAGAAACCAATATTCACATTCTCGTGGCCTGATTGGCGCAACTCACCACCAACAATCCGTGCCGCAAAGAGAACCGCAATAATCTGGGCCTGATCGCCGTTGGGGTAGCTCCAATGGAAATCGGGGCCAGCATAGATCCCGATCAGGCGCTCGGCTTGCAGACTCAGCCCAGTCTCCTCCGCTACCTCACGGGCCAAGCCCTGCACCGGTGTCTCATCAAGGCTGATCGTCCCACCCGGTAGATCCCAGAGCATCACATCGGCACGGCGACAGAGTAACACGTCGCCGCACTCATTCTGCACAAACCCACATGAGCGCACCTGCATAATCCGCTGGTGACCAACATAGGAACGCAACCAACGGGTATATTTGATCGTCATTTAATAACTCCTTACACAATGAATTGTTCGGTGGGGGTTTGGGTGCGAATTTACTGCCCCCAAAGATCTTTTTTGTTATTTTTTGGCGACGAAGCCACCAAAAAATAACAAAAAAGAGAATTAGGTATCAGACCTTCTCTTTTTCATAGATTCGATCCAAACGAATAAGTTCCCGACTATAGATTGTCACGGCAAAATGATCAATCTCGTTGACATCACGCAAGGCCCGATAGCCCTTGAGTAAGAAGGTGTGTCCGGCCTCAAACCCGGCGAGGCGCGCAAAGAGACCCGAACTTTCCAGCGCCATCCCCAATAGGTGTGAACGTGAAAGTTGGTAGACATTCATCAGACAACTACGGATCAACTCCAACTGGTGCATCCGCAGATCATAGTTATCTGCTTCACGGTAGACTTGCTCATAGATTGCTTCATCAAACGTGATCGGGACGCCGAGGGCAATCAAGCGGCGCGTCAAATCATCATCGAGATCAGCCGTAAGGCTAATCAACTCCAGGATCTGCTCAATATCGTGCAGATGGACACCCGGCACAATATGGAGAAAGTGCTGAAGTCGGCGCGCATCATTATCGCGTTGACTAAAGTCACGTGGACCATACATCTCTTCAAAGAAGAACTCACCCACCGGCCCGTACATCGGAATGGCGGCCAGATCGCTAAAATCTCGGCGCAACCGACCCGACTGAAAAACTTGCAAGGCGATACGATACTGGAGAAACGTCTTCATAGACCCAAATCTATTCGATACGGTTGAGTTGATCGCGGGCACGGGTGGCCCATTCACCAGCGCCATCAGCCAAGATGACCGTTTGGTAGACGCCAATGGCCTCATCACGGTGTCCCAAGTCTTCCGCAGCGAGGCCGAGGTAATAGAGCGCTTCGGTATAGTTCGGATTGAGATCAACGGCCTGCTTGAAGGCCGTATGGGCCTGTTCGATCTGGGTACGTGCATAGTAGGCGCGCCCCATCCAGTAGTGGGCTTCAGGAAAATTGGATTGCAGCATGACCGCACGCCGCAGATCGCTGATGGCTTTATCATACTTCTCAGCACTGATGAGCAGCAGCGAGCGTCGGTAATAGGTCTCAGAAATCTGGCTACTCGCACGGATCGAGGCATCATAGGCAGCCAGTGCCTGATCAGTTCGGCCATACTCTTGGAGCAGTTTACCCTTAAAGAGCAGAGCCTCGGCATAATCGGCACGCTGAGTAAGACTCTGATCAACGGTGAGGAGCGCGGCAGCAGGATCGCCCTGGGCATACTGGAGTTGGGCGAGACCCAAGAGCGCTTCGGGGAAGGTCGGACGAATCTCCAGCGCACGTTGGTAGGCGTTCATGGCGCGATCCAGCGCCCCGATGCGCAACAGCCCCTCGGCCAACCAGAACTGCACGTCGGCATCTTGAGCACCTCCTGGGAGATTGGCGGAGGTCTCGAAGTAGCCGAGTGCCACCCCCCACTGGCCCTCACCAACCGCGACCCGCCCGATACCGAGTTGGGCACTGAGCATCTGCGGGTTGATCTGCAAGGCTTCAGTATAGTGTTGACGGGCGAGGCTCAGATCCGGTTTACGCAACGCCACATCTCCCAACAGCACCAATGCTTGGGCGCGCAGATCCACCGCCAGCAGATCCGCTGGTGGATCAGTACGAATAAGCACGTTCGTGGCCGAATCTTCTGCCGACTGGAGCCGATTGGTAGTGAGGTACGCAGTGGCCAACTTGAGATGCGGCAAGGCGTTATCGGGTTCGAGGCGCACGGCTCTACTATAGGCATTGATCGCTTGGTTAGGGTTCTGATTCTTCAGTGCGGTATCACCAATCAGGATGAGCGTATTGAGGTCATCAACCCCCTGATCAAGGGCGATCCCATACTCCTTATCAGCGCGGTCGGGTTGCGCCAGTGGCCCCTCATAGAGGCGCGCCAACGCCAAACGGGCAGCGATATTACGATCATCAAAGCGCAGGGCATCACGCAGAGATTGTTCCGCCGCCTTGAGATCGCCGAGCGCTGCGAGTCGCTCGCCCAATTCAAAGGCCGCCACACTACTCTTAGGATCAATCCGCAGTGCATCGCGGTACGCCTGAATAGATGCCTCAGGTCGGCCAGCATCGTTATAGAGGCGACCAAGCTCAATCGCCGCCGCCGGGCTGGTCACACTGAGTGGCAAGAGCACCTGTTCAGCTTCAACATAGCCACTCGGCCCGCTCAGACGCAACGCCTGCGCCAGCGGAATAGCCGCAGCCGGACCGGGGCGCTGGGAACTCACGCTGCGCCACTGGCTGATGGCTTCATTTAGATCGCCGCGTTGCTGAGCAATCCGCGCCAACTCGATCCGCGCCGGGAAGAAGGCCGCATCGCGTTCGATGGCCATGTGCAACAGGGCTAACGCCGTATTTACATCACCACGATCATTGGCAATCATCGCCTTACCAAAATAGCCCTCCGGGCGTTGCGGGATGAGTTGCAGCACCTGATCATAGAGGCGATCCGCATCATTCAGGTTATCGGCCACGCGATAGGCCCGCGCTTTGGCCAGCAGAATAGGCGGACGGTTGGGGGTACGCTGATCGAGGGTCTCCAGCAAACGCAAGCCCTCATCGGTATGGTTGGTGCGGCCAAAGAGTGCGCCGAGACCACCAGTAGGCTTATCGGCACGGGTACGCGCCAACTCAATCGCCAGCAGCGCCAAATGGTAGCGCTGACGGCGCGCATCACTCTCGGCACGTTCAGCCTGCCCGGTCGCGACCTGACCAGCACTCAGATCGGTGGCGCTATCCGAGGCTGAACGCTGGTTCCAACGCGCCGCGACATAGTCACTGGACTCAATCGCACTCCGCAACTGATTGTACTGGCTCTCGACATCAGCTTCGGGCAGAGCGAGCGCAACTTCCAACTCCCACATCAACGGCCCCTGGGCCGCCACACTGCGAGCGAGGCCAAGCATTGCGCGTTCTTCATTGATCGCCGCACGCAGGCGTTGTTCAAGCATCACTCGATAGAGTTGGGGCACCTCACGCACATCAAGTTTGATCTGACGTTCGGCGGCCACCAGCAGATCCTCAGCGCTACCCAGGCGACCACTCTCGCGGTAGGCATTGGCGAGCGAGATCAGCAATGTGGCATTGGTAGGCAAAAGATTACGCGCCTGTTCCAACTCAACCGCCGCGTCACTCGGTCGCTGATCCTGAAGCGCGAGCATCCCCAAGTTATAGCGCAATGCACCGAGATCCTGGCCATCAAGCAAGCGCACCGCATCGGCAAACGCATTGAGCACACCGGGATCACCGGCATCCAGCAGAATTGCACCCAGATTATTGGCCAACAGTGCCTGCTCCGGCGAAGGCAGACTCAAGGCAAGGCGGTAGGCATCAGATGCCGGACCATAGCTCCCACGCGCCCAGAGCACATTACCCAACAAGGCTTGGGGCAGTGGCGTGCGCAGCGCCGGATAATCATTCATCAGCCGGTCAATCGTCGCTGCGGCGCGATCCGGATAGCCCTGACTATAGTCAAAGAGCGCCGCCACAAAGCCAGGAAGAACCGCTTGACCATTAATCGGCTCGCTCGTCAGGATGGCGCGTTGGGGCAGCGCAAAGCGGCCCTGATAGCTCTCCCAGCCATTAGGCGCATAGGCACCATTGGGCGTATAGACCAGATTAGGCTGCAACGACTGACTATCGAGCAATGCGCCGGGTTCAACCTGGCCCCAGATCAGCAGATCACTCTGAGCCGCATTGGCCAAGGCCACTGCGTGTAGATCATCGGTAGGACGCTGGTCAATCAACCGCACCTCGATCCGAGCATCAACCTGCTGGATCACCTGTTGCGCCAACTCAACCGCGACATTGCGCCCGGTCTGGCCATCCCCTCCATCATCAAAGGGTGCAATCAACACCACAAAGCGATCAATACTACGTTGTTGGTTCAAGAAAAACCAAGCGCCAACTGCGATCAAGAGTACAGGGAGCGCAATGAGCACGACCCAGCGCAGCGACAAGCGCCGACGGGGCTGATCAGTGTGCCCTTTCTTCTCGCGGAGCCAGCGCACAAAGAAGAAGAGCGCAGTAGCGAACAGAAAGAGGGTGAGAGCGACGAGGAAGGGTAGGAGCAGCTGCGGATCCATAAATGGCTCCTCGTAGGCTTGGCCAGGCGTGATCCAGACAGCTTATTGTAAGCGATTTTAGACAGAGAGCAAAATCCTTGGGGCTGCGCCCCGCACCCCCACCGGAGGTGACTTTGCACATGCCCTGGCTGCGCCCCAAACAATACCAACTAAAGATCTTCGGGGAGGACTGTGCCGCCCAAGGACGTTGCCCATGCCGTCGCTACGGCTCAAACGCATGAAAGACATCCCCATCAACCACATAGTAGCCATACGGCAGACTCTTGGCCTGTCCTTTCATCTCGGCAGCACGTTGGCCAAGTTCATCTGGGCCAGCAAACTGCTCGTAACGATTCGTGACGCCACCGATAGAGAATGTGGTAATCGGGAATTGACGATAGATCCCGTGGCGATCCACCCCTTCAAGGTAGCCGCGTTCGAGATCATCCGGATCGTAGAGATCGCGTACCTGGGTAGCAAAGTCGGTCAAGATCGAGCGGCATATTGAACTGATCCGCTCTGGGATAGTAATGACGGCGAAATCATCACCACCGATATGGCCAACAAAATCATGTTCACCAATTCGGGTAACACAAGTAACAATACTCTCAGCGGCGAGACGTATAACGCGATCCCCACGCGCAAAGCCATAGATATCGTTAAACGGCTTAAAGTTATTCAGATCCGCATAGAGCAGAACAAACGGCTCTTCGCGACGCAGACGGAAGCGCAATTCCTCAGCAATGAGCACATTACCAGCTAACCCCGTCAGCGGGCTACGTACCGGCTTACGGGTGGCACGACGCAGTTGGCCCCGCACACGGGCGATCAACTCCGCAGTATTAAAGGGCTTGATCACATAATCATCGGCACCACTATCAAAGCCGTGAACCAAATCCTTTGGTTCACCGCGTGCCGTCAGCATAATCGCCGGAATATGTGCTGTTCGCGTATCGTTGCGCAACTGACGCAACGCCTCATAGCCATCCATATCCGGCATCATCACATCAATAAGAATCAGGTGGGGCATGACGACCTGAGCGCGTTGGATCAGATCGCTACCATTACCGACCAACTCGATACGGTAGCCAATACTACGCAGCAGGATCATCAACACCTGACGAATCGAATCGTCATCATCAGCGATCAGGATGGTCTGATTCGCAGCCGGGATGTCGCTAGAATCCATAGAGTATACTGACCAGTCAGAAGGTGTCACCTAAAAATGATACGCTGAAGTATTCATTGGCGTAGCATCCTACTCAGGATGGCGAAATAGCACCTTCATCTGGCCGTGGGCGGCGGCAAAGGCTTGCAGGCCGTCGCGAAGCGGATATTCAGCACTGATCAGAGGAGCGGTGGCGATTAGGCCACGCTCAAGCAGGCGCAGTGCGGGGGCAAATGGGCCGCAGCGTGAGCCAATCAGTTGGATTTCGTCAATCACCAGCATGGTTAGATTGATCTGCGAGGCGGCCTCGAAGGTACTCTTTAGAATTAAGCGACCCCGTGGGCGGAGCAACTGGCGCGCCGTGGCCAAGCCCTTCGGATTGCCTGTGCAGTCTACCACGACATCAAATCTATCGGTAGCCGTTATATCCTGACTATGACGACAGGTAATACCCTGCTCAGTATAGAGTGACCAGCGCTCAGGATGGCGGCCCACCAAGGTCAGATCACAACCAGTAAGGCGTAGCACCTGAACAATCATTGCGCCCAATTTACCATCGCCGACAACCGCCACCCGCTCAGTCGGGCGAATATGGCTCTGTTCAACTATCTCCAATGCAGCGGCGAGAGGTTCGGCAAAGACAGCCGCTTCATCGGGGACAGTAGAAGGAACGCTGTGCAGACAGTGAATTGGCAACGAGAAGAGTTCCGCCATCACTCCATCACGGCGATCAATCCCCAAGGTAGTACGATTCGGGCAATGGGTAGGGTCGCCGCGCAGACACGTAGGGCAGGTCGTGCATGAGGCATTGATCTCACCCACCACCCGGCGTCCGATCCATGACTGATCATGGCAGGCAACGACCGTCCCAACAAACTCATGGCCAAGCACCCCGCAAAAGCCCATATAGCCACGGGTAATCTCGATATCAGTATTGCATAGCCCGGTCACATGGGGGCGAATGATCGCCTCACCGGGGCGGAGTTCGGGGGCGGGGTAATTTTGGATCAGTTTGAGGGTTCCATCAAAAATGAGGGCCTGCATGATTGGTTCTTCTCCGTTGTGGGTTTGTGCGCAGCATGCCGAGCGCTACGTGTTCTGCGATTATACTATAGTGGTTTGTTGAGATGCAATAAGACCCTACACAGTAATTGTTCACACTTGGGGTAAAAGTTCACGCGAAGCCGCGAAGCCGCGAAGGTTTTGTTATAGACATTGCGCCTTGGCGTCTTTGCATCAAAACCTGGATGCTAGGAGAAGTGTGAACGGTTACCCGACACAATCATTATCATGCTATAGAGGAGTTGTGGGCAATGCGTATTGTATTTATGGGCAGCCCCGCCTTTGCGGTGCATCCGCTAGAAGCACTAGTAGCGGCGGGGCATGAGGTGGTCGGAGTGGTGACGCAGCCAGATCGCCCAGCGGGGCGGCAGCGCCAACTCACCCCACTGCCGGTGAAGGTAGCGGCGCAACGCTTGGGTTTGGCGATCCTCCAGCCGCCGACGTTGCGTGATCCTGCGGTGGTGGCGGCGTTAGCCGCCCTTCAGCCTGATGTGGGGGTGGTGGCGGCATATGGCGAGATTTTGCGCTCTAACGTACTAGAGATTCCGCCGCTAGGCTACTTGAACATTCACCCCTCGCTGTTGCCGCTACATCGCGGGCCAACCCCGGTATCGGGGGCGATCCTGGCGGGAGAACAACAGACCGGGGTGACGATCATGCGACTGGATCGCGGGATGGATAGTGGTCCAATCTTACGTCAAGTGGTGGTCGAACTAGCCCCAGATGCCTACGCTGGCCCACTCACCGATCAACTCTTCATCCTGGGGGCACGGCTACTGGTCGAGGTGCTCACGGCCTATGCAGCCGGTCAGATCGTACCACAAACCCAGGCGCATGCGCGGGCCAGTCTGACCCGGATGTTGAAGAAGGAGGATGGCCTGGTAGATTGGCAGCACACGGCGATCCAGATCGAGCGAATGATCCGCGCCTACGATCCGTGGCCGGGTGCGCAGACAACTTGGCGTGGTCAGGGGCTACGGCTGCTACGTGCAAGCGTGGTGGATGGTGCAAAAGCAGGAGCCACGCCGGGGCAATTGATCGGCCAGAGTGGGCAGCGCTGCCCACTGGTGGCAACCGGAGATGGGGTGGTAGAACTGCGTGAAGTGCAACCCGCCGGAAAGCGCCCAATGGAAGGGGCAGCATGGCTGGCGGGGCTACGCGAACGTGCGGGATGTTTTGGTACCTGATATTGACGCAACCGTGTGAGTAACCGTATAATTCGCCATATTCCAACCGGCACGAAGGGAGAACTTGATGCCCTACTTCAAAGATGAAGCCGAACTTCGCTCAATCATTGGGATGCTCTATGATCGAGTCAAAGTAGATGCCAAAATCGCCCCACGCATCCGCGATGGTAAAATCATTGTACAATTTCGCTATACCGAGCCATACGGGGTAGTGACGATCAATGCGTCCGCGCCGCCCACGCAAGACAACGCCTTCTACGATGTGGATTGGGGCGAAACTCCCAACCTCAAACCGCATGTCGAAATGAAAATGAAGGCCGATGTGGCGCACCAGTTCTGGCATGGCAAGGTGAATCTGATGATGGCACTCACCCGAGGTCAGATCATCGCTAAGGGGCCGATTCCTAAGATTCTCAAGCTCCTTCCCGCCGTCGAACCAGTCTATGCAATCTATCCAGAGATGCTACGCGAGATCGGGCGAGCTGATCTGATTATCTCCTAATGCCCAGTAACAACGAGATGTACGCGCTCGGAGCCAGTGATGCCGAGCACGATGATCTAAACACCTTCTACTACCAACACTACTACTACTACCGCAAAGGCTACGACACGGCCCGCCGCCAACTGCGCGGTGGGCTTCTGGCGTCGCGTCCAAGGTGGTTATTGCCGCTCGTCTCGTTTGTCGGGGGGGCGGTCACGCTGCTGCTGCTGATTCTGCTCATCTCCTGGTTACGCCCCGCGTCGCCGGTAGCTGAACAACCGAGTAACCTCCCCAGCCCGATCAGCACACTAGAGGATGCCGCAACGCCCACGCCCACGGACATCCCCACGATCATCCCGACGCCCACACCAACGCTACGGGTGGGCGGGCGCGCTGAGGTGATCAACCTGAATGGCTCAACCCTGCGGGTACGTGATAAACCGAGCCTTGCGACAGATACCCAAATAGTGGGCCGTATTCCCCAGGGCAGCCAGATTCAGATCCTCGAAGGACCACGCCAAGTGGATGGTCTGGTCTGGTGGCGGATCAGTGACCAAGCGGTGGAGGGATGGGTGGTCGAGCGTGATGCCGAGGGAGTTGTGTTCCTCCAACCGCGATAGGATAGGATAGAGACGCAAGATGTTGCGTCTCTGGAGACGCGAGGTGTTACGTCTCTGGAGACGCAAGATGTTGCGTCTCTGGAGACGCGAGGTGTTGCGTCTCTGGAGACGCGAGGTGTTACGTCTCTGGAGACGCGAGGTGTTGCGTCTCTGGAGACGCGAGGTGTTACGTCTCTGGAGACGCAAGATGTTGCGTCTCTGGAGACGCGAGGTGTTGCGTCTCTGGAGACGCAAGATGTTGCGTCTCTGGAGACGCAAGATGTTACGTCTCTACCGATACGGCCCGCGCTGTTCCGGGGGCAAGAGCGCCGCTATCTGGCGCATCATTGCGGTAGTATGGCGCTCCATGACATCGGCGGGGTACTTGCCAGTCTCGCTGGGAGGGATGAAGAGTGGTTTGCCGATACGCACCAGCACCGGGCGGCGTAGGCAGGTACCCTTCAGGCCATGTTCGGTGCCCATAATTGCAATCGGCACAATCGGCACCCCGGCCTGGATCGCCATGCGCACCGCCCCACTACGGCCCTCTTGAAGTACCCCATTCTGGCTACGATGGCCCTCTGGGAAGACCAGCAACGTATCCCCGGCACGCAGCGCATCAATCGCGGTATTGAGCGCAGCCATGTCGCGGCGCCCACGGTTGATCGGAATGACATGCATGGTACGGTAAAACCACGCTGGAATCGGTTGCTCAAAGATCTCGGCCTTGCCTAGCCACGAAAGACGGTACGAGAAGGGCAGCATCGCCCCAATCGCCGGAATGTCGAGGCCATTCACATGATTCATCGCCATCACCATCCCACCCGACTCTCTGGGTGGAAGGTTCTCCCATCCCTCAACCCGCCAGCGCCACCAACCAATCAGGCGAAAGAAGTGGATGGAGATATAGAGGATGCCATACATCAACGTGCGCACCAACAGCCTCCCTTAGTGATGATCTTGATCTAGCCCTGCGATTATACCAGAGCCTCGCCTGCTACCCTAAGCCAACATGGTATAATCACCCCATCACAACGCTGCACTCAGAGGAGACTGCGCATATGGATCGAACAATTCGCGTCCTCGTTGCTAAGCCCGGCCTTGATGGGCATGACCGTGGTGCTAAGGTGATCGCCCGCGCTCTGCGCGATGCCGGTATGGAGGTGATCTACACTGGCCTCCAGCAGACTCCGCAGATGATCGTTGAGGCAGCACTCCAAGAGGATGTTGATGTCATTGGCCTCTCTATCCTCTCAGGTGCACATATGACCCTGCTGCCCAAGGTGTCGCAGTTGTTACGCGAACAGCAGATGGATGATGTGCTCGTGGTGGCCGGCGGGATCATCTCTGATGATGATGCGGCAACACTGAAGAACGTGCATGGGATTGCCCAGGTCTTTGGCCCCGGAACTAACACCAACGATATTGTCGCCTATATCCGCGCCAATGCCGGGGTGGCCCGCGACTAATATGCACATCCCTGATCTTCTTCCACGTCTGCTCCAAGGTGATCGTCGGGCGTTAGCCCGTGCCATCTCGTTGGCTGAACAGGGAGGCTCCCGCGCCCGCGATCTGCTGGCCGGAGCCTACCCGCATGCGGGTCGTGCCCATACGATTGGAATTACCGGGCCTCCCGGTGCCGGGAAGAGTACGTTGGTGAATGCGCTGGCGCTTGAACTGCGCCGCCAGAAGCGCACGGTGGGGATTGTGGCGGTTGATCCGACCTCGCCCTTTAGTGGCGGAGCTGTCTTGGGAGATCGCATCCGTATGCAGCCACTCGGCGGCGATGCGGGGGTCTTCATTCGCAGCATGGGCAGCCGGGGCCGCTTAGGTGGTCTCTCGCGGGCTACCGCCGATGCGATTGCGCTGATTGATGCGGCAGGTTTTGATGTGGTACTGATCGAGACGGTCGGTGCCGGCCAGGGTGAGGTGGATATTGCCCGCACTGCGCAGACAACCATCGTGGTGGAAGTCCCTGGCATGGGCGATGATGTACAGAGCATCAAGGCCGGGGTGCTCGAAATCGCCGACATCTTTGTGGTCAATAAGGCTGACCGCGAAGGTGCCGACAAAACCTTGCGCCAGTTGCGTTCGATGTTACACCTGGGTGGTCCGCCGGAGGATGGTTGGGAACCCCCGGTGTTGGCCTCGGTCGCTAGTAATGGCCAGGGTATCCCGGAGATTATCGCCGATGCTGACCGCCACGCCGAACATCTGCGTGGTGCGGGCTTCGCCGATGCTCACGCCCGCACGGCGGCTGAGGGTGAGTTGCGCGCCGCCGTGCAAGAACTGGTGGTTGAGCGCCTGCGTGGTGCGGCCTGGGATGCGTTGGTAGCGAAGATTGCGGCTCGCCAGGGCGATCCCTATTCGGCAGCGGAAGAGTTGATCAATTCGTTGTGATGGCGGCGGCGTAGAGACGCAATATCTTGCGTCGTTACGTTGTGATGGCGGCGGCGTAGAGACGCAATATCTTGCGTCGTTACGTTGTGATGGCGGCGGCGTAGAGACGCAATATCTTGCGTCTCTACGCCGCCCTAACCCCAACGCCGAAGAACAAACAATCAGGAGCGCATCCTTGAGGAACTTGCTCGGCGAACGGCTAGGCCGCTACGAGATCCAAGCTGAGTTGGGCCGTGGTGGGATGGCCCGGGTCTACCGTGCGCTGGATACGCTACTCCAACGTCCGGTGGCGATCAAGGTGCTGGCGGCGCAATTGAGTATGGATGCCGAGTTTGTGCGCCGCTTTGAGCGTGAGGCGCGCACCGCCGCTGCGCTACGCCATCCCAATATCATCACGATCTATGATGTGGGTGAAGTGCAGGGTCTGTACTTCATTGCGATGGAGTTGATCACTGGGCGGAGCCTGCATAGCATCCTCACCGAGCAATCGGCGCTGGGGCTTGGTTATGCGATCAGTTTGCTCGACCCGATTGCGCGGGCGCTCGATTTTGCCCACTCGCAGGGTGCTGTCCACCGCGATGTGAAGCCACATAACATTATGGTGGATACGCAGGGGCGGGTGGTGCTGGCTGATTTTGGGATTGCCCAAACCCCCGATGCGGATAACGAACGCCTGACGCGCACGGGGGTCTTTATGGGTACCCCGGAGTATATCTCGCCCGAACAGGCCGAGGCACGCCGGGTTGATGGCCAGAGTGATCTCTATTCCTTAGGGGTGGTGGCCTACGAGATCATTACCGGGCGGGTGCCCTTTTCGGGCGCAACCCCCCAGTTGATCGTCTCGCACGCCCAACTTCCACCGCCGCCACCTACCAGTGTGGTCGCGCATCTGCCCAGTGAGTTGGATCTGGTGTTGGCGCGTGCCCTAGCCAAACGGCCCCAGGGCCGTTACCCCAATGGCAGCGCGATGGTTGATGCACTACGTGAGGTGGCGCAACGCTACGGCACCCCCATCGCAGCCCGCGAGCAACTCGCGGCGCTGGTTGATGCTGGCGTGGCCACCGAGCAGACCCTTCCGCAAGCTGCGCCCCAGGTGGTGCGCCCGGCCCCGGAACCGCGCCTAGCCCCGGAGCCGCGCCTAGCCCCGGAGCCGCGCCCGGCCCCGGAACCGCGCCTAGCCCCGGAGCCGCGTCCGGCCCCAGTTCCGCGCCCACTGCCTGACCATGCGCCCGTGCAGAGTGCGAGTGCACTGCCGGTGTTGATCATTGGTGGTGTCTTGGTTGTGATCACGTTGCTGCTTCTCTTTTTTGTCGCCCAGCGTTTTGCCGGTGGTAGCCCGCCCATGCCCACCGTAACCAGTAGTGTTCCAAGCCCGACAATTGCGATCCCGCTGGGTTCACCAACGTCAACACCGACACCAAGCCCCACGGCGGTACCGACCGTCACGCCCAGCCCCACGTTAACGCCAGAGCCACCCAGCCCCACGCCGGTACCGCCACCACCGGTCTTCTTCACCGAGGTGCCGCCCACCGAGACGCTCGTGCCGCCCACCGAGACGCTCGTGCCGCCCACCGAGACGCTCGTGCCGCCCACCGAGACGCTCGTGCCGCCCACCGAGACGCTCGTGCCGCCCACCGAGACGCTCGTGCCTACACCTACCGTGTAGGGGCGAAGCATCGCCCAGCAAGTGGCATGGGAAACACGGACTCTATTGGAGGGCGATGCTTCGCCCCTACAATGCATCAACCATGTACATCTCCTTCCTGATCATCGCCCATGCCCCCTACCTCCGCCGCGCCGGTCGCCAACCGAGTGGGGAGGAGCCACTGCACGAGATGATCGCCCAGGGCTTGATTCCGCTGATTGATCTGCTGAGTGACTTCCAGCGCAGTGGCCTCAAGCCGCAGGTGGCACTGGCATGTTCGCCCCTGTTGATCGAGCAACTGGCCGATCCGGTACTTCAGAAGCACTTTATCCTCTGGATGGAAGAACGCCTCGAACGGCGTAGCGAGGAATTACACCGCTTTGAGAGCGAAAATGATGCCCACAGTAGCTACCTCGCACGCTTCTACCTGGAGTGGGGGCGCCAGAAGTTACAGACCTTCACCAGCCGCTACAATCGCAACTTGATACAGCGCCTGCGCGATCTGGTGAGCGCACAAATGGTGGAACCGCTGGCTGTGCCTGCCACCCATGCCTATTTACCCTTGTTGGGGCGCGAAGAGTCGGTGCGGGCGCAAATTGAACAGGGCATCCTGCATACCTCACGCACGCTGGGGCGACCCGATGGGATCTGGTTGCCGGGTGGGGGCTGGCGTCCGGGAATCGAGCAGGTGATCAGTGATGTGGGCATCAACTACATGGTGGTTGATCCGAGTTGTATGCCCAGCGAAACCGAACAGCGCCCGATCAATCTGCTCAAGTACCGACTGGCGGCGCTTGCCCCCGATGAGAGCCTCGCTCAGCATATCTGGACGCCCGAACTGGGCTATGTGGGTGATCCGCTCTACCGTAGCCCCGATGAGCCGGGGGGCTATGCGGCAATTGGCCTGCGTAGCCCGCAACCCTACGATCCCTACCACGCTCTGCGGCGCGCTCAGGAGCACGCGACCCACTTTGTTCAGTTGTTACTGGCTGAACATGAACGCCGTGCCCCTGATGATCTCGCGCTGGTGCTGCTTGATGTGGCCATGATTGGGCAAACCTGGTTCGAGGGTACCACCTGGCTTCAGGCGGTGTTGATGCTGTGTGCCACCCATCCGGCGCTGCACCTGACCACGCCCGCAGCATACCTGCGCACCCAGACTACCCGGCAACAATCGAACCTCCAGGCAGGTTCGTGGGCCGAAACCTGCAACGCCAACTGGCAGACAGCCACCACCGATGAATATTGGCGTGCCATCCACCACGCTGAAGCGATGATGGTGGCGATTGCGAGTGAGTTTCCGAGTGCGGAAGAGGATCAGGAGCGGGTACTTAATCAGGCCGCGCGCGAACTGATGTTGGCGCAGACCAGCGATTGGCCTGAGGCGCTGGTCGCTACCGGGGTGGCCGGGGAGCAACGCGAGCGCTGGCAGATCTACCTGGGGCGCTTCGAGCGGCTGATCGAGATTGCCCGCCAACCTCAGATGAGCCCGACTGACTTCTTCTTGCTCGATCAGCTTGAGGAGTTGGATGGGCCGTTTCCGAATTTGAATTATCGCATCTTTGCGTCGTGATGAACCGGTAGAGCCGTAGAGACGCAAGCTGTTGCGTCTCTACGGCTCTAACATGGTTCGGATGGCCGGAGCGGCAGCGGCAAGCGCGGCGGGTAGGTTGTCGCCGCGCAGGATGGCTTGGCCCAACACCGAACTCTTGAAGAGCAACAATTCGCGTTCGATCTCGCTGCCCATCGTCACATCGCGCTGGATCACCCCGTCGCGGATGGTGATCACGCGCTGGGCGGCGGCGGCGACCTCGGTGTTGTGGGTGACGAGTACCAGGGTCAGGCCGCGCTCCTGATTCAAGCGACTGAAGAGCGCCATAATCTCGGCGGTATTGGCCGTATCGAGGTTGCCGGTGGGTTCATCGGCCAGGACGATAGCCGGTTCGTTGGCCAATGCCCGCGCAATCGCCACGCGCTGGCGTTCACCACCCGACATCTGGCTGGGCAGGTGGTCGGCGCGGTTGCCCAGGCCAACCAGCGCTAACAACTCCAACGCCCGTGCCCGCCGTGCCCGCCCACGCATGGGCTGCTCGTACATCGGCACCTCCACATTCTCGGCGGCGGTGAGGGTGGGCAGTAGGTTATGGCTCTGAAAGACGAAGCCGATGGTCTTGCCGCGAAAGCGATCAAGGTTGCGCACCTGCGCCAGCGGTGTGCCATCAATGATCACCTCGCCCGACGTGGGTGTATCGAGCGCACCGATCAGGTTGAGTAGGGTTGATTTGCCCGATCCCGATGGGCCGATGATGGCTAGGATCTCCCCGGCGGCGACCTGGAGATCGACACCTTTGAGGGCATGCACGGGCACCCGTTCGCCAAAGACACGGGTGAGGTTGCGGGTTTCGAGGACAATCGGGTTACTCATAGCGCAATGCCTCCAAGGGGCTGAGCCGTACTGCGCGCAGTGCGGGTACCAGGCTGCCCACGATCCCCAAACCAAAGGCCATCCCAGCCCCCAGGATGAAGGTCGCCAGTGTATACTGCGGTTCCAGCATATCGCCATAACTAGGCGCGAAGCCAATCAGCCAGTTCAGCGTGACCCCGATCCCCGCCCCGGCGAGGCTACTCACTGCACACAGCGCCAGCGCCTCACCGATCACGGTGGACAGAATGCGCCGCCGCCCCCAGCCTAGCGCCCGCAACACCCCGATCTCCTGGGTGCGTTCAAAGACGCTCATCATCATCACGTTCATCATGACGATGCCACCGACCAGAACCATCATCCCGATCAGCCCGTTCATCATGGCGGTGGTGGTGGCAAAATCCTGCATACGCTCGGTCAGATCGGCGGTCGGGCTGACCATCAGTTCTGGGTAACGCGCCTCTAAGCGCTGCGCCACAACCTCGGCTTGGCTGCTGTCGTGCAGCACGATACCAACAAACGAGACCTGGCGCTGTTTGCCGAAGATGCGTTGGGCATCGCGCAGCGGAATGACCGCCCCGGCATCCTCAAAGGCCGCGCCGGTCTCATAGATACCGACAATCTCGAAGTTGGTGCCACTCAGGCGCAGGTCATCACCGATCCCTTTGTCAAGGCTATTGGCGGCCATGCGGCCCAGGATCATCTCGCCGGGGCGTTGCAGCGGGCGCCCCGCCTGCACCGCATAGTGTTTGGCGTACTCCTCACGCGGATCGAGGCCATAGACGATGAAGAAGGGCAAGCCCGGCACCGTCGTGGTGCCAAAAACAAGGCTGGAGAGGCTCTTCACGGCTGGATCGAGGCGCAGTTGGGAGACGGTGCGCTCATCAATCGAGGAGAACATCGCGTCGGAGGCATTGGCCTGCTCGACAATAATATCGGCCTGGCCAGCACTGAGCAGGTTGGTGATCATCGCCTTGGAACCCTCAACAATCCCACTTAGGGCGATCACAAAGCCAACCCCCAAGCCCAGACCGAGCACGCTCATGAAAGTGCGGGCGGGGCGGCGCAGCAGGTTGCGCACGGCATTGATGCGCACCACCCGGTTGAGCAGGCGGGTGATGGGGCCGAGCCGCACCGCTGCGCCACTTTCGGCGCGCATGGCCTCCAAGGGTGCGAGGCGGGCAGCGCGCCATGCCGGGTAGCCGCCGCCAACCATACCGAGGACGAGGGCGATCACAAATGCCTGCAACGCCATATCGGCCTGCATGCCCTGGGTGAGCAGCCCCGCCAGTGCGGTGGATTGACCGGCTAAGCCAATCAGGGCCGCGCCAAGTAGCAGCCCTAGCACCCCGCCGACGAGCGATTGGGCCAACGATTCGCCCAGGATCATGCGTACCACCCGGCGGCGCCGCCAGCCCAATGCCCGCAGCACGCCAATCTCGCGGGTACGCTCAAAGACGCTCATGAGCATTGCATTCATCATGCCCAGGCCACCCACGAGAATTGCAAACAGCCCCAGCACCCAGCCCATGGCACGGTACATATCGAGCATCTGATCCTGCGCGTTGGCCTCACCAGAGCGCGTTACGCCCAGCGCATCCCAGCGTGCCAGAATCGCCTCGCGCACCGGCTCGCGCATGGCGGGGTTATCCAGTTTCAGTTTGAAGTAACTGACCTGACGGCGCTTATCGAAGGTGCGCTGGGCATCTTCTAGGTGAATCACCGCGCCATTATCTTCAATACTCAACCCGGTCTCATAGATACCCACCACCCGGTAGCTCATCTCGTTGATGCGGAACTTATCGCCAATCGTCTTCTGCATATTCTCGGCGCTCTGGCGACCCAACATCACCTCGCGCTTGCTGAGCACCTGACGACCAGCGATCAATTTATAGCGTTTGATCGCAAAGCTACGCGGATCTTCACCCGCCACCAGGAAGTAGGGCGAATCGGCCACCGGCACCATCCCCACCGCCGTCCCAGCCACCTCGGCGACGCCGCGCATCTGACGAATTTCGATCCCCACCTGCTCATCAATCGTGCCGATCATGACCATGATCGCGTCCTTCTGGCTGACCAGCAGATCGGCATCGGAGGAGGCGCTACTCGTCCCGAAGCCATCGGCCATACCATTGCCGAAGGCCGAGAGAATGACCACCGCCGCGACTCCCACAGCAATGCCGAGGGTCGTGAGGATGGTGCGTAGTTTGCGTCGCCAGAGATTCTTGAGGCTGAGCATAGGGGGGCCGCCTTCGGATGCAAAAACTCAAATCTGAGCAGAGCCTTTTTTTGACGCCAAGGCGCAAAGACGCAAAGGTTGTGATGCGTTATTGAAGGCTTTGCGCCTTGGCGTCTTTGCGTCAATGCTAGTACCCAATCGCCACGGTGGCGGTCATATTCCAGCGCAGCCGCGCATCCCAGGTAGTCGGTTTAATCACCACGGTATAGATCACATCGCCCTGGTAGCTACTAGCGAGACTCTTAATCTCCGTCACCGTACCCTCCAGGGTCAGATCGGGAATTGCATCAAAGCTGAGCGTCACCGGCGCACCGACAACAACATTGACAATATCCAATTCGGTGAGGTCGCTAGTCTCAATCTTCCAGACACTGGTATCAGCCAGGATGATGGCGGGTTCACTCGGTGTCACCTCACCCAACTTCAGATTGATCGCCACCACCGTTCCAGCAAAGGGTGCCTTGAGGGTAGCACGATCCAGCGCCAATTGCGCCTGCTGCACCGCAACCTCGGCGAGTTGCACCTGCGCCGCCGCGACGGCCAGATCCACCTCACGCGGACCAGCCTGAGTCTGGTTGAGATTAGCCTGGGCCTGCTGAATGACCGCCTGAGCGGCGCTCAATTCACCACCCCGCGCCTCACCGGTCAGGTGCGCCAAATTGGCCTGCGCCGCTGCCACCCGCGCCCGCGCACCGGCAATCTGATCAGCATCAGCGCCGGTGAGGAGCAGATCGAGGCTGGCCTGAGCCTGCGCCACCCGTGATTGAGCACTCGCCACACCGCTCTGTTCAGCCTGCTGGGCCTGCTCCACAGCCAACTGCGCCTGAGCCAATTGCGCCTCGGCACTCTGCACCGCACGCAGCGCCGCCTCTTCGGCATCGCGCTGGCTCTGGGGAAGATCGGGGTCATCACGTTCAGCCTCGCGGTTCTGCCAGTAGATGTTGCTATAGGCATCTTGGGCATCGCGCAACTGATTGGCCGCCTGTGTCAGTTGCAATTCAGCCTGACCCTTGGCCGCCGAGAGCGCATCGCGCTGGGTCTGGAGATCGGCCTGCGCCTGAGCGAGCGCCGCTTGCGCCTGCGTCACCGCCTCGTTCTTGGGGCCAGCGAGGAGCTGGTTCAATTCGGCCTGTGCCTGAGCGAGACTCGCCCGCGCCGCCGCCAGATCACTCTGGGTGACACTGCCCGCAACCTGGCGTGCGGTAGCTTGCGCCTGGGCCAAGGCCGCCTCAGCCGCTGCCACAACATCCGGCGAGGCACCGGTAGCCAACTGGGCATAGAGCGCCTGGGCGTGGGTCAAACTGGCCTGGGCCTGTTCCACCCCCAACTGAAGCTCGGCGCTATCCAGACGTGCCAGCGGATCCCCGACGGCGACCGTATCCCCCTCGTGGACGAGGATCTCACCGACAAGGCCGGGGGCGAGGAAGCGCAACTCGGTACTTGTAAACGGCAACACCCGCCCATCGGCGAGCACCTGAGGCGTCTCTGGTTCCAGATCCACCAGCGGTGTGGGAGTCGGTTCGGCAGCACCAAAACCAGCACAGCCACTCAGTAAGAGGCTGGCCAACGGAACGATCCAGAGGCGGGTATTTGGCATGGTGAACATAGGTCATGCCTTTTTGTAGAAAAGAGACCATACACGTTAGACAATGTTTCAGAAGGGTCAAATCAGCGTGACCGTTGTGCATCGGCCCTCCCCCCCTAGCCCCCTCTCCCACTGCGTGGGAGAGGGGGCATCGAACGCATCGCGCTGCGGAATCACCCCTCTCCCGCGTGTGTTTAAGGGCGGACAGAAAATTCATGCTTAAGCCTGTTTGTCGCATCACATTGCGCGCTCGTCTCCCCTCTCCCGCCTGCGGAAGAGGGGCCGGGGGTGAGAGCCCAAACGTATCTTCATTCCATCATTGTATGGACGCCGAAATGATTCGCAATGTTGCAGCAAGATTTAGGTGAGTAAAAATAATTTTTGAGGCTAACCCAATAATGTATGGTAGAGATCGAGCGTCTGACGAGCAACAATCGGCCAATCGAAGGTGGTACGCACGATGCGGGCACTCTCTTCGCCCCAGATGGGCCACTGCGCACACGCATGCAGGGCATTGCGGATGGCCGCGCTGAGGGCGGCAACATCACCGGGGGGCACCAGAAAGCCGTTGCGCCCGGTGAAGACCTTGTCGGGGATGCCACCGATGCCGCTGGCGATGATCGGTTTGCGGTGGATCATGGCCTCTAAGGTGACGAGGGAACTGCCTTCGTAGAGGGTGGGATGGATCACCAGATCCACCTCTTCATACAGACTATGCAGTTCGGCATCATCGAGACGCCCGACAAAGGTAACGTGGTCGGCGATCCCGGCGCTACGGGCGGCTTCTTCTAACGCCTGACGCTCCTTGCCGTGGCCCACCAGGAGCCAGCGCCACTGGAGTGGGAGGAGATCGCGCAACTGGCTCAGCGCCGTAATCAGGATGTGGAAGCCCTTGTTGCGCTCCAGCCGCCCGACACTGAGGAAGACCGGCTGGGCATGATCAAGGCCGAAACGCTCGCGCAGCGCACGCCGCAAGACCGGTTGCACCAGCCCTTCACACTCGACCACATCAATTGCCGAAGGCACCACCGCCACCTGCTGCGGAGCCACCCGCAAATAGCGCGGCAGATCGTCCTGGGTGCAGGCATCAGTGGCGATGGCGCGGTCGGCAGCGCGGTGGCCATAGGCATACATGGCGCGGAAGGGCGCATAGGCCAACCACTTACGCCAATCGGGGGTGCGGAACTCCTCCATACCGTGCGGGTTGGCCACGAAGGGCACCCGACGCAGCAGCGGGTCACGCTGGCGGATGGCGGCATAGCCGGTGGCGCACAAGCCCTGGCTATGCACCACATCGAACATGCCCTGGCGCACAGCCGCCGCAGTGCGCAGACCGAGTTGCCAGGTATACCAGGGATAATTGATCTGGCGCCCGATGATACCATTCGGCGGCAAGAGCGGCGAGGTATAGTCGTAGCGTAGCGGATGCACCTGCCACAACCCATCGGCCAGCGCGGGGATCTCCTGGGGGGTGGGCGCGTGACCATCGGGGGTCGGCTGGACATAGAGCATCCCTGCAACGCCCAGGCGGGCGAGGTGGGTCACCAAGTGGCCGACGTGGCGTTCAATACCGCCAAAGCCGTGCAGCGGGTAGACGACGCGCGCCAGCATGGCGACGCGAATTGGTTGGGTAGCAGGTGTCATGCCGAGATGATACCATGCCTTGACACGCGGGCACATTTCCGCTACAATACGTGCCGTCCGCGCCAATGTAGCTCAGTTGGTAGAGCAGCTGTTTCGTAAACAGCAGGTCCGGGGTTCGAGCCCCCGCATTGGCTCCACTCGTTACGGCACTGCAACACGGAGGGCCAGGATCATCCTAGTGATGGTTCTGGCCCTCAGGCTTTACCCTACACCCCCACCAGCACACCAACCAGAAATGCCAGCAACCCCAGCGAACCGCTCAGGTAGAGGCCCCGCATGGCACGGCGACCTGCGGTGGGTGTCTGGCTGCGCAGAAGCCGGATGACAAAAAAGCCGATCAGCAGGTCGGTGATGAGGATCGGAATACGGTAGGCCAACCCCAACGCACCCCACGGAAAGAGCGTCAATAGCACCACAAAACCAAAGAGGGCCGCAGAGATCCGCAGGGCAGTCGCTCGCCCATAGAGCAAGGCCAGCGAATGCGAGGCGCGTTGCCGATCACCTTCGGCGTCCATCGCATCGCCAGCGATCTCTTCTGCCAAATCAAAGACGAGCGCGATCAATGCGAACGTCCAAACGGTGGTGTTCCAGGGGTGGCCCACGATGATGCCACCGAGAACAAAGGTAATGCCCACTGATAGCGCCACGATGAGGTTGCCCCACAGGCCCGCCGCCTTCAGCCGCCAGTTGTAGAGGAAACCGAGCAGCCAGATGATCAGGCTCAACCCGAAGGCCAGCAAGCCGAACGCAGATGCGGCAGCCAGACCGAGAAGCGCCGTGATGAGGCCGAGCACCATCACCTCGAATGGCGTCAAAATCCCGGCGGGTAGCGGACGTTGCGGTGCATTGATCCGATCCACCTCAAGGTCAAAATAGTCGTTGGTGATCAGCGCAGAGCCGGAGAGCAAGAATCCGCAGGCAAAACCGAATCCAAGCGCAGGCAGCGGGGGCATTGCACCCAGGGCCAGAACCTCGCCGAGCAAAACGCACACACCGGCGGCGGTGGGTAGTTCAGGCCGAAAGATCTGGAAGATGCCCTGGGCTTTCTGGGTGAGGCTAATGGAGGGGGGCATGAATTTGCTCCCTGGCTAAAAGCGCACAATCTTCTAGCCAGGGATGATAGACTATTCGATGAGATTGCACAACCCAGATGGCTCTCGGCGGTGAACCCCAACACCTGTAGCAACACTCAACACTGAGCCATATCTTCATCAATATCAACGTGGGTCACGATTGCCGCCTTGAGCACGTTATCCAGCAGCACCATCGTCGTAACTGGCCCGGTGCCCCCCGGTACCGGCGTGATCGCCCCGGCCACCTCGAAGGCACTCGCGTAGTCCACGTCACCACAGATGGTATTATCGGAGCGCACGTTAATCCCGAAGTCAATCACCGTCGCACCCGGCTTGAGCATCTCCCCCGTCACCAGCCCGATCTTCCCGGCGGCAGTCACCACAACATCAGCGCGCCGCACCTTATCGGCGAGGTTGCGCGTGGCGCGGTGGCAGATCTCGACCGTCGCTTCGGCGTTGAGCAGCATGGTAGACATCGGACCACCCACGATGGCGCTGCGCCCGATCACCACCGCATCGCGTCCGGCAAGTTCGATCCCGTAGCGTTCGAGAATCAGCATGCCACCGGCGGGTGTATTCGGCACCAAGCTGGGCTTGTTCTGATTGAGCAGACCCACGTTGATCGGGTGGACACCATCAATATCTTTGCGGTGATCAAGCTGTGCTACGGCTGCGGCACTGTCATATTTGATCGGCAAGGGCATCTGGATGATAATGCCATCCACATTCAGATCGGCACTGAAGGTATAGATCGCGCTCTCAAGTTCGCGCTGGGTGGCGGTGTGGTGGAGCAGGTAGTACTTGAAGTTCATCCCCACTCGGTTACACGAGATTTGTAGGCTGCGCACATAGCGCTCGGCTGAACGATCACCATAGACGTGGATGACCCCCAACGTGGGGGTGTGGTGGTGTTGCGCCACATACGCCGCGACCCGCAAACTTAGATCTTCGCGCATCTCACGGGCCAGCGCCCGGCCATCCAGTACCATAGCAGCCATAGTCCATCCTTTTTTATAGGTTGTGTGCAGCGGTAGAGACGGCCCGGCGGGCCGTCTCTACCGCCAATTTATTCCTCTTGTATATCTATTATATAGTCAAATAGCGTTATGTTAGGGTGAAATTTATGCCACTTTGTGCCCCAATGGGGAGGCTGCCCGTCACAAAAGTTGACGATCCGCGCATCGCGGGGTATAGTACCGGACACATCTTCGGTACCTGTACGCAATAGGGTCGAAGAGATGCGACCGACATCCGAGAAGCTGCCGCCGCTGCCCCCTGCGCCCCTCTATTGCGCGGGGGCTTTTTGTAACTCATCACTCGCAGGGCGAGCGTTGGCGCGCCCACTACGGAGGAACCTGAATGAGCATCGAGTGGGAAGATAAGTTCGCCCGTGAGGGTCTGACGTTTGATGATGTGCTCCTCATCCCGGCTGAGTCGGGGGTGCTGCCCGCTCAGGTTGATGTGAGTACGTGGCTCACCCGCAAGGTGCGCATGAACATTCCGATTGTGAGCGCGGCGATGGATACGGTCTCCGAGCATCGCCTCGCCATTGCGCTGGCGCGTGAGGGTGGGATCGGTTTTATTCATAAGAATATGTCTATCGAGGCTCAGGCCGAGATGGTGCGTAAGGTGAAGCGCTCTGAGAGTGGGATGATTACCGACCCGATCACCTTGCCGCCCGATAAGACGGTCGGGGATGCGCTTGACCTCATGGCGGAGTACCGCATCAGTGGCGTGCCGATCTGTACCGGCGATAATGATCTGGTTGGTATTCTCACCAACCGCGATCTGCGCTTTGAGACGGATCGTTCGCGCCCGATCAGCGAACTGATGACGAGTAAGAATCTGGTCACGGTGCCGGAGGGTACGACGCTTGAACAGGCCAAGGCGGTGCTCAATCGCCATCGCATCGAGAAGGTGTTGGTGGTGAATAGTCGGGGGAAGCTCAGCGGCATGATTACGGTCAAGGACATCATGAAGCAGATTGAGCACCCCAACGCCTGTAAGGATGAGCAGGGTCGCCTGCGGGTAGGGGCGGCGGTAGGTGCGGGTGGCGATTTTATTGAACGTGCCGCCGCGCTCGCCCGTGCTGGCGCAGATGTGCTCACGATTGACACCGCCCACGGGCATTCCAAAGGGGTTCTCGATGCGGTGTTGCGGCTGCGCGAGACCTTCCCTGATATGCAGCTTATTGCCGGGAATGTCTCGACCGCGAGTGCCACAATTGCACTGATCGAGCGCGGCGTGGATGGGGTCAAGGTCGGCCAAGGCCCCGGCTCGATCTGTACGACTCGCGTGGTGACTGGCTCCGGCATGCCCCAGATTACCGCCGTGATGGATTGTGCCCGCGCCGCCGAGCGCCATGGGGTTCCGATCATTGCCGATGGTGGGATCAAGTACTCCGGCGACATCCCCAAGGCGATTGGAGCCGGGGCGCATAGTGTGATGATCGGGTCGCTCTTTGCCGGTACCGAAGAAAGCCCCGGTGAGACGATCCTCTATGAAGGACGTAGCTACAAGTCCTACCGTGGCATGGGCAGCATCGGGGCGATGCGCAAGGGATCGGGCGACCGCTACTTCCAGGGTGGCGAGGGCAAGAAGCTGGTGGCGGAGGGGATCGAGGGCATGGTGGCCTACAAAGGCCCTCTGGGCGATACGGTCTTCCAGTTGGTTGGTGGGCTACGCGCCGGTATGGGCTATGTGGGGGCGAAGGATGTTGAGGCGCTGCGCAGTGAAGCGCGCTTCATCCGCATCACCATGGCCGGGCAGATCGAAAGCCACCCCCACGACGTGACGATTACCAAAGAGGCTCCCAACTACGAGCGCCGCTGATTGTCGGGGTGCGGGTGGCTTGCTGCTGGCCCGCACCTCTTCCTGAAACTATGACAACCACCACACTCCCCGTAGGCTTTTCCGACATGTTGGAGGTGATGCGCACTGGCCACGAGCGTATTCTGGCCGCTCTGGCCGAGCACGGGGTTCATTATGAACCCTACCCGGAGCGTATCCCCGATCCGCGCCCAACCGGACGTGCTGCCGCCCGCGCCTATCCGATGCAGGGTGTCCTCAAGTACCACGGCCTCAGCGATTGGCATTACCGCATCGCCTACCTGCCTTCGATCTCGCTCAATAATAGTGCCGCCCACACCACCACCTATGTCGAATTTGACCCCGATCTGGAGGCCGACTGCGCCGAGATTGGTGGGATCACCGCCACTGGCCGCGATCTGGATCGGGTGGTGCAGACGCTCAATGCGGTACGCGAACTCACCGGCTGCCAGACTCGTGCCCGCGTGATGTCACGCAACGTGCTTCAGTCGCGGGTGGCGGGCAAGGGCTTAGGCACCAGCGCCTCGGCGAGTGCGGCGCTGGCCGCTGCGGCGTTGGCCGCCCTCTATGGCCCCGAACTGGCCAGCAACCGGCGCTTCCTGAGTTGCTTCGCCCGCCTCCTGGCCGGATCGGGCTGCCGCAGTGCCGCTGGCGGCCTCGCGCTCTGGTTGAGCTACCCCAGCCTCAGCCACGCCGACAGCTTCGCCGTGCGTTTGGACGGTGAAGGCCAGATGGAACATGTCAGCCTGGTGACGGTGCCGATTGACTCGAGCATCGGCCTGAAGACCGAGTCGGCGCACCATGACGCGCCAGAGAGTAGCCTCTTCCGCAGTTGGATGCAGAGCCGCTCCGACGAGATTATCGAGTGTCTAGCGGCGATTCGCGGTGGGGACTGGCGCACGGTGGGGCAGTTGGCCGAGATGGACAGCATGCGCCTCCACGGTATCACCATGTCGGGCAGCCGCGAGAACAAACTGGTCGGCTGGGAGCCGGAGAATATCACGCTCTTCCGCATGTGCAACGATCTGCGCGAGCGGGGAATACCGGTCTACGCCTCGACCGACACCGGGCCGACGGTGGTCTTCATCACCCACCGCGACCACGAGGATGCACTGGTGGCAGCGATCCAGGGGCTGGGCCTGGGTCTCGAAACGATCCGGGGGAAGATCGCGGGGCCTGCTAACCTGATTGACCCCGATGAGGCGTTAGCGGAGATTGGGGTCAACCCCTAACCCGATGATTCGTTGTTGTTGTGTGGCGGCTTTGCCGCCACACAACAACAACGAATCCCTACTTATTAAATCGGAAATGACAAATATCGCCATCCTGGACGATATAGGTCTTGCCCTCAAGGCGCACCGTCCCCACCTTCTTCGCCTCGGTCATCCCCCCGGCACTGATCAGATCGGTATAGGCGACCGTCTCAGCCCGAATGAAGCCGCGCTGAATATCGGAGTGGATGGTACCCGCCGCCTCAACCGCCGGAGTATTGCGGCGGATCGGCCATGCGCGCACCTCATCCTCGCCTGCGGTCAGGAAACTGATCAAGCCGAGCAGTTCGTAGGAGCGCTGGATGACCACATCACGCGCCGGGGCACTAATACCCAGATCGGCCATAAAGGACTCGGTATCGGCATCATCGAGCTGCGCCAACTCGGCCTCGATCTTGCCGCACAACGCCACCACCGCACTATGGCGGAAGGGGTACTCAATACTGGGCGGGTTATTGATCGCATCCTCACCCACATTCAGCGCGATCAACATCGGCTTGGCCGTGAGGAACTGGAAGCCGCGAATCATGCGCTCCTCCTCCTCACTCATCTCCACATTGCGGATCGGCGTCTCGGCCTCCAACGCCGCCTGGAGACGCACCAGCAAATCGCGCTCGGCGAGGCGTAACTCCTTATCCTTGGTGGCCATCTTGGTAATCTCGGCATTCAGGCGTACCAGACGCTTCTCGATGATCGCCAGATCCGAGAAGGAGAGCTCCAGATCCACCGTCGCCACGTCACGCACAGGATTAACCGAGCCATTCGGATGCGCCACCGCCTCATCGGCAAAGGCGCGTACCACATGCACCAACGCATCGGCAGTACCGAGATAGTTGAGCAACGCCGGGGGCAACCCGCCGCCCTGGCCATCCCCACCACTAATCCCGGCCACATCCACATACTGCACATCGGCATAGGTCACTTTGCGCGGCTTAAACATCTGCGCCAGCACCTCAAGCCGCTGATCGGGCACCTTCACCATCGCCAGATTAGGCTCCATCTGCCCCGAAGAGAAGGCGGCGGTCTCAATGGTACTACGGGTCAGCGCGTTAAAGACGGTGGTCTTTCCGCTGTTCGCCAACCCAATGATTGCAAGTTTCATGGTTCTTTCTCGTTCGCATACGGCACACTGAAGCGCCAGTATACTCTGGGCGCGGCACTGGTGCAAGGTGGGGAGGGAGGTAACTGTTCACACTTGGGGTAAAAGAAACGCTATTGTTCACGCAAAGGCGCGAAGGTTTTATTGAAGGCTTTGCGTCTTGGCGTCTTTGCGTCAAAACCTGGAGGCTAGGAGAAGTGTGAATAGTTACGGAGGGAGGGAATAGGGCATGGGCAAAGTAAAGTCTGGCACCACCATTGGATAGCAATCGTTCACTGTGGTATCATTATACGGTATTCAGGCAATGAGAACGATCAAGAATACCAGCGATGATCCAAGCCATACACGATAAAATACTCCGCAACGCCTATGAATTTTCTGAACATGCCCTAACTCAAAGCATTCTCCGGTCTATTACGCTTCAAGAACTGAAAGAAGCGATAGCAACCGCAGAAATTATCGAGGATTATCCGTATGATAAATATGGTCCGAGTGTCTTATTGCTCGGTTTTACCGCCCACCACCGACCAATCCATATTCAATGTAGTTACCCGTCACGTCCACTCCTGAAAATTATCACCATGTATGAGCCAGATCCTCGGCGATGGGAGCACAACCGCATACGGAGGGGAGCGAAATGATACCATTTGATTGGAATGAGCCATTCGAGGTTCAAGAAGTTACCTATATTCTTGAGCTTGGCGATGAAATCATTGTTATTGAACACGTTCCTGCACGGGTCAATACCGAAACAGGTGAACGATTATTTGCGCCTGAAACCGTGGAGCGTATTCATGTGCTTCTTCAATCACGGGCTACCCCAAAGAAGATCATGCGTGCGCCTGTTTTTGATTTTGCTGCGTAATATGCTGGAATCAGCATAGCACGCTATCTCTCTGCGCTCCTCCGCGTTCTCTGTGGTGAACCAGATTAACCGCAGAGGACACAGAGGTACGCAGAGGACGAACAGAGATAGGTAGTCATCAGTCGTACATTTGATCACGATGCAAGGCTACATCAGGGATAGGCGGAGCTACTGGTCGCTCAAGCGCAGCCCAGTGCCGCGCAGCCTCAGCCCGCTCTTGCGGGGTTGCGATCTGCCAAAACGGCAGATCGGTTATCGGATGTAATACCAGAGTCTTGCCTTGCACTTCGAGCACAAAGCGGGTGCGCGGCTTCACAAATGTTAGCAGGTCGCTTGGTAGCTGAATGATGCCTCGCTCATCAATCTCAACAATGTCGCTCATCGTTCAACCTCCGTGCAAAGTTCGTACATACCACGTATCGCGCCTGAATGTATGCTGGAATCAGTATAGCACGCTCGCTATGGAACACCTTACACCTCACCATACCCATATTTGGTATGCGCCTCGATCAGCGCGATCTCGTCCGGCGTTAGGTCGAAGAGGTGGTACACCCGTGCATTCAGTTCGCGCTCCCCGGCGATGATCGCGGCGCTGTGTTGGCGGTGTGCCGCACACTGGAGGCTCAGCCATTCTTCCCACTCGTCGCGCTCTTTTAGCGCAATGTCGCGCTTAAAGACCTTCTGCACTTCGCTGCGGAAACCGGCGAAATCCAAATCCCACCACGCAGTTAGGCGCTGGTTGAGCTTCTTCCCGCCCCCCAGGTCGCTGCTGATGCGCTTGCGTACCCGCCGGTGCAGGGCGTAGCGCACTTTGGCCGCCTCACTGATGCGCAGCGCCAGTGCGCCGATGGCTTCGCGTTCGGCTGCCGGGGCGTCGGGGATGGGGAGTGGGCGCATGTACTGATCAATGAGGCGATAACGTGTTACTCCAGCACGTTCACCAAGACTTGCCGCAGTATGTGATATGAGAAACCATGCACACCGCGATGATAGATACCCAAGTATCCAAGGATCATCAACGGTTGCAATATAGCCGGTGTTGACTAGATAGGTGTTGCTAGTGTCCCAAGAAAATCTTGGGAATTTGGCAATATCGGGCCAATAGATACGTGGTTTTGTAAACACATCATAGTAACTACAAGCACGCAACTCCCACCAATAATCGCCCTTATCACTACGCGCCGTTGCCTCAGCCGCAAACGGCTCAAGATATGCCGCAATGGATGGGTAGCGTTCACACAGCTTTGTCCATGCGGTAGCTTCATCTAACCCTGGCCCAAAGGTGGTTTCCGTCCATTGGGCTGGGAAGAGAATCAACCAACGCCCCTCATCTTCCTGATACCACGGACGCAGATCTTCACCTTGCAGCAGCGGTTTAATAATCTCCTCAGATCGCGGGTCATCCTTCACGATCTGTTCGCGTTGGCTACTGTCAATAATAAAGACATCATTTGCACCCGTCTTGATCCCGTAGTAGATTCTTCCATCTACACATGTTTCTAAGGGTATTCCCTGCTCTGTCAGCTTCAGAAACACCCGCCGCAGATCATCCCCACCAATCTGCCAGCCACTATCCGACTGATCATCAATCCGCACCGGAGCCAGCTTAGCCGCCACTTGGTCGGCAAATTCCTTGACACCTTCGCCCCGGCTAAAGGTGGCCACTTGAGCGATATGCTCGGCAGGCGGTGCGATCTTGCGCACCAACGGGATGGCCGGATAGACATCGGGCGCATCGGTAAAGATACGGTTATCGCCCAGATCAATCAGTTGCTCAATCGTCACCGTTTCGCGCAAGAAGGCCCGCAGCGGGGTAGCGTAGTTGGCGCGCAGCCAGGAGTTACTACTGATATACCCCAACACCCCACCCGCCCGCAGCAACTTAATCCCCTGGTGGAAGAAGTAGACAAAGAGATCGGCGGTACCGCTATAGGTGGCGGCGAAGGCGTGTTCAAAATAGATCTTGAGCGGGCTGAGTTCTTCCTGGCGCACGTAGGGCGGGTTGCCAAAGACCACATCAAAGCCCGCCGCATCACCCAACGGATGGCCGTGGCGGTCGTAGAAGATTTCGGGAAACTCCAGATCCCAGTGGAAGAAGCGTTGACGTTGGCGCAACGCAACTAGATCGGCCAACGGGCGCTCAAAGGCGGGGGTAGCGAACGTCCCGTTCTCGCGCTGGCTGGCATACTCGGCCAATGAACGCCACAGGCTGCGATCTGGAGCCAACCCAAACCCGGATGCCGTTACCAGATCGGCCTGCACCGCAAAGCGCTCGGTCAAGCCCGCCCGCACCTGCTCATAGATGCGCTCCTGCTCCTTGACATCATCCACGGTGCGCCCGGCGCTGCCCTCGATCAGCCACATACTACCCACCGCGCTCATCATCGCCCCGGCAAACGCCGGGTCATCCAGCAGGCTGAGTTGGCCATTCTCGGCAGCGGCAACCTGCTTGCGGCGCTTATTCGGCTTGGGTGCAAGCGCATGCGTCAACTCGGTGGCCCGCGTTCCTACCAGGGCATTGCCACAGCGCAGGTGGTGATCGAGGAACGAGAGCGGACGCCCCTTGGCCGCCGTGGCGAGCCACAGCGAGAGTTTAGCCAGATCCACCGCCAGCGGATTGAGATCCACCCCGTAGATACAGTTCTGGGCCACGCGGCGCTTCCAGTAGGCCAGATCGGCCTCGTCACCCGCCTCGGCGGGCGGCAGCACCCCCAGATCAACCAAGGAGCGCGCCATATACTCGGTCGCTGCCACCAGGAAGTGGCCACTGCCCATGGCCGGATCAACACAGTTGACCCCCAGCACCGCCGCGATCTGCTCCGCATCGCCCTGCTTGCCGCGCAGCGCGGCATCAAGCGCCGGGGCGAGGGTCTGTTCAACAATATACTGCACCACAAAATCGGGCGTATAGTAGGAACCAGTGCGATGGCGTTCGCCCTTCGCATTGACCAACTCGATACTCAGGCCATCCGCGCCGCGCTCCACCGGCACCAGATGATATTCGAGCAAGCCCTCATAGATCGTGCCCAAGTGGCGCTCGGCGAGGTCGCGGTAATCAATAAACTCGTGCAACCCCGTCTGCGGATTGAGTACCCGCGCCAACTTCTCCAACGCCCGCTGAAGTTGGGCATCACCGACCGTATAGCGATCCAGAAACGCATGGCGTTGGGGATCAAACAGCCCGCCATTAAACGTCGCCACCTTGAGCGGCGGGCTACCCAGATTGATGATCGTAAAGAGATCATTCAGCCGCGCCCAGGTCTGCCCGGTATCGGCCAGCAGCGTCATTCCGCTATTCAGACGGCGCACCACTTCGCGTACCAGCGCATAGAGACTATACTGCTCGCGATACGCAAGGCTCTCGCGCAGCGGCAACAACTCACGCGCCTCGGCATAGAGGATAAAGAGCAGCCGATAGAGGACAATCAGGCTATGCGCGTAGATCTGGGCCAGATGCTCGGCGGTCGGCTCCAGGCGGTTTCGTGGATAATCGAGCAACCCCTGGGCGATATGGCGCAGCGCATCAAAGACCTGCAACTTGAGCGATTCGGAGAGGCCGCGTGCATAATCCACACTCTCGCGCAGCATCGCAGCGAGCGTCAGTGTCTCCGGCAGGGCCGGAGCAAAGGCAGCGCGGCGGAAGAAGGCATAGAAATAGAGGAACGCCTCTGGATCATTCGCCTCGGCCAGATCCTTCAGATCAACCTCATAGAAGCGATCCTGGCGCTCGACCGACTCGTGGTGGTAGAGCCGCCAACATCGCCCATTGGTCAGGATACCCCAGGCCACTCTGGTATGGCGCATATAGAACGCCATCTGATCGGATGGCACGCGATTGATCTCATCATGCTCACCCTGGCTAGAGACATCAAGGCGGCGCTCCCAATACTTGGCATCACCCACCGCAAACGCCGCCCCCAGATCCTCCGCCATCACGACCCGGTTCTTATTCGCCAGCAGCGCCGCCTGATCGGTATAGAAGAGATAATCGGGCTTTTTGGTGCCCTTGGGGGTACGCAGGCTCGCCTGCACCTCAAACGTATGGCCGAGCAGTTCCAGCACCGGGCGCACCACCTCACGCTCGGTCTGGCTTTCATTAGAAGAAGGCGTAAAAGCGGCCAAGATCGCCCGCACCTGCGCCAACACCGGCGTCGCCTCAGCAATCAGATCGCGCCACGCATCACGGCGCGGCAACGTCTCATTGAGGTAACGGTCGGCAAAGAGTTGGCGATTGGCGTGGTGCTGTACCAGCGCCAGCGGTAATTGGGATGCGGACATAGAAAAAGACCCTTATACACCAGAGGATAATGGAGGGCAGTATAGCATGTGTTGGATAAATACGGGTTTCAGCGGGAAGAAGTGCTATACTGCCACCTGTACCATACAGTGACTAAAATGGGAAAGGAGGTATGCAGAAGATGACTCTCCAAGAGATGCTGATCGAAATCCCGCGACTTACAACTCGCGAGCAACTACTGCTGCTCGATACCCTAAGCCGTGCGCTGAATGCCGAATTCAGCAAAATAGATGTCTCGCCAAATACCATACATGAAAGCGCAGTGGATCGGTTGTATGGGGCTTTTAATCCTACCCATCAGGAGCTTAGCAACGAAGAGGTTGATCGGATTCGCTTTGAGGCAATGATGGAAAAACACTCGTGATACGTGTACTTATTGACACGAATGTGTTACTCGATCTTTTGTTAGCACGTGAGCCATTTGCGACTGATGCACGTGCAATATGGATTGCCTGTGAGGAAGGACGCTGTATTGGCTTTGTTGCAGCGATCAGCGTCACAACCATCTGGTATATCGGTCGTAAGCAGATAGGACTCAGTGCTGCTCGACAACATATCGCACATATTCTGACCACACTCCGTGTGGCTCCAGTAGATGCTTCGGTGCTCAATGTAGCCCAAGCTAGTTCGATTGTAGATTTTGAAGATGCTGTCCAGGCATCTTCCGCTGCTGCTCTAGGCATAGAGATGATCGTCACCCGTAACGGTGGTGATTTTGCAGGCACGTCACTCAAAGTACTGACCCCGGCCCAGTTTTTGCATTATCTGACGTAAATACCTGCTCATACACCGCCAACAAGCGCTGCTGGGCGTGCTGCCATGTCAGGCTACTGCGCACGCGCATTGCCGCCCGCTGGCCCATCGCGACGGCTCGCGCCGGGTCATCCAGCAGGCTGAGGATAGAGCGCGCCAGATCGCGGGGGTTGCCGGGAATAGCGAGCAGACCCTCGACATCCTCACGCAGCAACTCGCGCACCACCGGCAGGTTAGCGGCCACCAGCGGACGCGCCGCCGCCATATACTCGATCACCTTGATCGGGCAACAGCCCTGAGTGACATTGCGGTCATTCGGCTCAAGCGGAGCCACACACACGTCGGCGCTGGCGATCAGATCGGCCACCTCGGCGTGCGGCACGGGTTCCTCAACCTGCACCGCCTCACTCACCCCCAACTTGGCCGCGAGCTTGGCGAGGGCGCGGCGCTGACGCGAGCGCCCCGAACCGACAATCCGCAGCCGCACCGGGCGCACCGCCAGCACCATGGGCAAGGCGGCGATCAGCGTATGGAGCCCCTGCCAATCGGCAAGCGTGCCGATATAGAGCAGCGTCGGGAGATCGCCCTGCAAGGGTGGGGGAACATCGGCAAGTGGCGTGGCCCCATTCGGGATGACGCGCAGCCGCGCCGGATCAGCGCCGAGGCTGGCCAAGAAGGTTGCCGTCACCGCCGCCGGGGTGATCAACAGATCACTCTGGCGAATCAGCATAGCCTCTTGCGCCCGCAGTTGGGCGATCAGCGCCGCCGCCGCACTACTCCCATCGGCGAGGCCGGGGTAGTGGTACTTCAACTCAATACTCGGCAACCCATTGACCTCAAAGAGCGTGCGGTAGCCATACTGAGGCTGGGCATGCAGCGCCGCCAACCCGCCCCAGATCGAGCGGAAATGCACCAGATCGTAGGTGTGGGTCGCAAGATGCGCCGCCACCGCTGCATCAAAAAGCGTCGCCCGACGTAACATACTTAGCGCCGGATCGAGTGCCACACGCAACAGCCGCGCACCGGCATGGTGATCCTGGGCTGGCAAGTGGGCATCGCCGGGGGTCAAGAGATCGACCTGATAACCCGCGATTGCCAAAGCCTGCACAAACGCGGTAATATGCGTGCTAGAGCCTTTGGGGCTCGGCACCACATCGAAGGCTGTGTAGAGGATATGTTTCACGAGGCGTATTGTAGCGGAGAAGAGAACCGATGACAACCGGACACCTCATTCCCCCGATCTCGATCAACCAGCGCCCTGACCACCTCGATCCGCATATTGCCCGCATCGCCAGCTACGCCCAAGAGAATGCCGTTGTGGTGCAAGCCGATGCAGCCCTGCGCAAACAACTCACCCGCGAGCAATCCATATTCATTGGGCTGATCATCGTTCTCGGCTTCGGTGGCTTCTTGATCGGCATCAACATCCACATGATCTTCTTCTTCATCACCATCATTGGCGAAGGCTTTATGATGTGGTATGCAGGCAAGATCGGCAAACAACTCCGCGCCCTCGAAGAACACCCGCCCAGCGACCTAAGCGGGCGCTGTGCACTCGCCACATGGCTCTTGAGCGACCTCAAGCATGATCTGTCGCGGCAGCGGCGCATGGTGGGAGTGATTGACCTCAACCCGACCGAAGATCCGGCCAACCTGATCCGCACCGCGCCGGGTCTTAGCAACACCATCGTCAACTACTATTTGCGGCGCTGGCTTGATCTTGAAGTGCGCCTGATTGACGGCAACGAACTGCGCCTACGCATCAGCGAGCGGGTCAAGGTACGCCCAGGCCACAACCGACGCGGCAGCATTTCGGGCAAAACCAAATGGAAACCGGTGAAGCGCAGCCAGCAACAGCGGGTAACACTACGTCTGCGACTCAACCCAGCGCACTACAACAGCGCCGCGACGCGCCTGCCGGCGACACCCTGGAAAGCGGGGCCACTCCTGGTACGCTGGGCCACCCAACAGGGCGATGAGATCCGGCTCATGGCCGAGGTAGAGGCAGCGCACCTCACCCCAGAGATGCTGGTGGCGATGCTTCAGGCGATCTACCAACGTATTGCGCGAAGGTAGTGCGCTCCGCTCTGGTGGGGGTTCGGGGGCGGCAAGCCGCCCCCGCAGATCTTTATTTTGTTGTTGTTTGGCGGCGAAGCCGCCAAACAACAACAAACATTTTGGGGCGCAGCCCCAAGAACTTTGCCCATGCCAAAAACCCCACGGGCGCCGGCATTCCTGCCGACGCCCGTGGGGGTGCATCTTCCCAATCGAGTGTGGTTGTGCGGGGTTGTGACACCCCAGATGATAGGTTGATAGGCCTATCCCTAGAAAGGAGGTGATCCAGCCGCAGCTTCCGCTACGGCTACCTTGTTACGACTTCGTCCCAGTCGCGACCCCT